>NZ_JAOWHE010000086.1:35865-132977 GCF_030332765.1 Citrobacter sp. Cpo071
GGATGACGGCGATGCCTTATCCGGCCTACGGAGCGGCATCGCTTGTGCCGGATGGCGGCTATGCCTTATCCGGCCTACGGGGCGGCATCGCTTGTGCCGGATGGCGGCTACGCCTTATCCGGCCTACGGAGCGGCATTGGTTGTAGGCCTGATAAGCGAAGCGCCATCAGGCAATTGAACGCAAAAATGTCTAAAGAGGCTAAAAATGAACGCGATCCGCGTTGAAAATGTCAGTAAAACCTTTGTCCTGCATCAGCAAAACGGCGTGCGTCTGCCTGTGCTGCAAAACGCCACTCTGGACGTTAAAAGCGGCGAATGCGTGGTGCTGCACGGTCACTCGGGCAGCGGCAAATCCACATTGCTGCGTTCGCTGTACGCCAACTACCTGCCGGATGAAGGACACATCCACATCCGCCACAGCGATGAATGGGTCGATCTGGTGCAGGCCCCGGCGCGCAAAGTGCTGGAAGTTCGCCGTTCAACCATCGGCTGGGTGAGCCAGTTCCTGCGCGTGATCCCGAGGATTTCCGCGCTGGACGTGGTGATGCAACCGCTGCTGGATCTGGGGGTCTCCCGTGAGGAGTGTGCAGCCAAAGCAGCTAACCTGCTTACCCGCCTGAACGTGCCGGAGCGATTGTGGCACCTGGCGCCGTCGACCTTTTCCGGCGGCGAACAGCAGCGCGTCAACATCGCCCGCGGGTTTATCGTCGATTACCCAATTCTGCTGCTCGATGAGCCTACCGCCTCGCTGGACGCCAAAAACAGCGCCGCCGTCGTTGCATTGATTGAAGAAGCGAAAGCCCGCGGCGCAGCAATTGTCGGCATTTTTCACGATCAAACCGTGCGCGACCGCGTAGCGGATCGTCTGCATCTGATGGGAACAACAGCATGATTATCAATAATGTAAAGCTGGTACTGGAAGATGAAGTGGTGCAAGGATCGCTGGAAATCGAGGGCGGGGTCATTCGCACCTTTGCAGAAAGTCCGAGCAGCCTACCTGAGGCGCTGGACGGCGAAGGCGGCTGGCTGTTACCAGGGCTTATCGAGCTCCATACCGATAATCTCGACAAATTTTTCACCCCGCGCCCGAAGGTAGACTGGCCTGCCCACTCGGCGATGAGCAGCCACGACGCGCTAATGGTCGCCAGCGGCATTACCACCGTGCTGGACGCGGTGGCAATTGGCGATGTGCGCGACGGCGGCGACCGTCTGGAAAATCTGGAGAAGATGATCAATGCGGTCGAAGAGACGCAAAAGCGCGGGGTCAATCGCGCCGAGCATCGCCTGCACCTGCGCTGTGAGCTGCCGCATCACACTACCCTGCCGCTGTTTGAAAAGCTGGTCGGCCGCGAGCCGGTAACGCTGGTGTCACTGATGGATCACTCGCCAGGCCAGCGTCAGTTCGCCAATCGCGAGAAGTACCGCGAGTATTATCAAGGCAAGTATTCGCTCACCGACGAGCAGATGGCCCGCTATGAAGAAGAACAGTTAGCGCTGGCGGCGCGTTGGTCACAGCCCAATCGCACGGCGATTGCCCAGATGTGTCGTGAGCGCCAGATTGCGCTGGCGAGCCATGATGATGCCACCCATGATCATGTGCTGGAATCGCACCAGCTTGGCAGCGTGATCGCCGAATTTCCCACCACCTTCGAAGCGGCTGAAGCCTCGCGCCAGCATGGTATGAACGTGCTGATGGGCGCGCCGAACATCGTGCGCGGAGGATCTCATTCCGGCAATGTGGCGGCGCATAAGCTGGCTGAGCTGGGGCTACTGGATATTCTTTCTTCCGATTACTACCCCGCCAGCCTGCTCGACGCGGCATTTCGCGTGGCGGATGACGACGCCAACCGCTTTACCCTGCCGCAGGCCATTCGTCTGGTGACCCGCAATCCGGCGCGGGCATTAAATCTCGACGATCGTGGCGTTGTAGCCGAAGGCAAACGCGCGGATCTGGTGCTGGCACACCGCAAAGGCGGCAACATCCATATCGACCACGTCTGGCGTCAGGGCAAAAGGGTATTCTGACTATGGGTAAACTGATCTGGCTGATGGGGCCATCCGGCTCCGGTAAGGACAGTCTGCTGGCCGAACTCCGCCAGCAGGAACCGGCGCAACTGCTGGTGGCGCACCGTTACATCACCCGCGCCGCCAACGCCGGGAATGAAAATCATATTGCGCTGAGCGAACAAGAATTTTTTACCCGCGCCGGGCAGAACCTGCTGGCACTGAGCTGGCACGCCAATGGCTTCTACTACGGCGTTGGCGTGGAGATTGACCTCTGGCTACACGCCGGTTTTGATGTGGTGGTCAACGGCTCACGGGCGCATCTGCCCCAGGCGCAGGCCCGTTACGGCACATCTTTACTCCCCATTTGCTTACAGGTTTCTCCGGCGATTTTACGCCAGCGCTTGCAGGCTCGTGGACGGGAGAGCGAAACGGAAATCGCCGCCCGTCTTGAGCGCGCAGCCCGCTACGCCCCGTATGACTGCCACGTCCTGAACAACGATGGAAGTTTGCTACAGTCTGTCGATACACTACTCACACTGATGGGACGCAAGGAGAAGAAACATGTCTGTCTGTGAATTACGCCGCGCTACGCTATACGATACCGATGCGGTTTATGCGCTCATCTGTGAGTTGAAACAGGGTCAATTCGACCTGCAGGCCTTTAGTGCCGGATACGCCGCAAATCTGCAAGATCCCAATATGCACTACCAACTGGCGCAGCTCGACGGACAGGTCGTCGGCTTGATCGGTCTGCACCTGCAGTTTCATCTGCACCACGCTAACTGGATTGGCGAAATACAGGAACTGGTGGTGATGCCGCAGGCGCGAGGATTAACGGTGGGCAGTCAGTTACTGGCCTGGGCCGAAGCCACCGCGCGCGAAGCGGGTGCAGAGATGACCGAGCTTTCCACCAGCACTCAACGCCTTAACGCTCACCGTTTTTATCAGCGCGAAGGCTATACCCAGAGCCATTTTCGCTTCACTAAACCGTTGTAGGGGGAGCCATGAGTCTGACCATTACGCTGACGGGAACGGGCGGCGCGCAGCTGGTGCCGACATTTGGCTGCGACTGTGCGGCCTGCCAACGAGCACACTTACAGGCGCAATACCGTCGACGCCCTTGTAGCGGAGTGGTCAGGTTCAATAATGCGGTGACGCTGCTGGACGCGGGGATCCCGCATCTGATGGACGACTGGCCGGCGGGCAGCTTCCAGCAGTTTTTGCTGACCCACTATCATATGGATCATGTGCAAGGGCTGTTTCCGTTGCGCTGGGGTGTCGGGGCGACCATCCCGGTGTACGGTCCGCCGGATGAACAGGGTTGCGACGATCTGTTTAAGCATCCCGGCATCCTCGATTTTAGCCATACCGTGGCACCGTTCGTGGTGTTCGACCTGCAAGGATTGCAGGTAACGCCGCTACCGCTCAACCATTCAAAGCCGACGTTTGGTTATCTGCTGGAGACCGCACATAGCCGCGTGGCGTGGCTCTCCGATACCGCCGGACTTCCCGACAAGACGTTGAAGTTTCTCCACAATAACCAGCCTCAGGTGATTATCATTGACTGCAGCCATGCCCCGCGCGCCGAGCCACCGCGCAATCATTGTGATTTAAACACCGTTATCGCATTGAACGACGTCATCCACTGCCCACGGGTGATCCTGACGCATATCAGCCATCAGTTTGACCTGTGGATGATGGAACATCCGCTACCAGTAGGGTTTGAGGCAGGATATGACGGAATGGAGATTGTGCTGGAGTAAGGAAATTTGCCGGATGCGATGAAAACATCTTATCCGGCCTACAAACAGATGATTAAGCGACTTTTTTTGCGCCGACATCTCGCTGCGCAATAAAATCTTTAACTGAAACAATCCGGTTCAGTTCTTCTTGCGCCCGCATGTCATTTTCAACTTCCCACAGGTCAACCGCCGCCTGTAGGTTACGCCAGAAATCAACGGAGGTATCGAACGCTTTTGCCAAACGAAACGCCATATCCGTTGTTAATTTGCGATTATTGTTGACCAGTGCGCTCACTGTATTGCGGTGAACATGCAGAATTTCAGCCAGATCGTTGATTTTCAGATCAAGCGGTTCCAGGTATTCATATTGCAGGATATCACCCACAGTCGTTGGTTTTCTGGATGCCTGTTTCATATCGTTACCTTACGTTTTCTCTAATAGATGTGTGGATCTAAGTACACATCTTCGGCCTTACCATTAATCCATTTAAATATTAATCGGTACTGCTTGTTTACTCTGATTGAAGAATATTCCTGTAATTTTCCGGTTAACTCTTCATATCTGTTACCGGGTGGCGAGCGCAAATCCCGATGCGAAACAGCCGCATTAATGATATCCAGCTTTCTGGCTAATGCAGTGTGAATATCCGCAGGTATTTTTCTGTGCGATGTCGCCCGTTCAAAAAAATCTTCAAGCCATGTATCCCGAAAATTTCTGATATTTAATGATTTAGACATTCCATTGCCAGCACCTTTTCCATAAGCATAGAGAGATTGTAGTGCATACATGCACTGTGCTCAAGTGCATTCATTAACATAAAATGGTGAGCTGTTGGGCGAGCAGGTAAATCCCTGCCAGAAAGATAAAATACCCATAAATTTAATCGTTACCGCTAACGATCGTAATCCTCTTCCATTCTGCGCTCTTCGTCTTCTAACTGACGCCGTTCTTGATCGAGCTGGCGCTGACGGTCATCCAGTTGGCGACGTCGATCTTCAAACTGGCGGCGGCGATTGTCATATTGCCTGCGCCGGTCGTCACTCATCTGGCGCTGCCAGCTTTCATCACGCGAATCATCATAATCCCGCCCGTTGTCCGGTTTGTATGCGTCATTAATCGCCTGCTGAATATTACCAATGGCGTCATCGATAATATCCGCCTGTGCCGATACGGTGGTCAGCATTAGCAAACTAAAAAGAAGGAATGTCGCGGAGCGTTGCATAAAACCAGCCTCATCAAGAAACTCGCCCCACGGTAATCAAAGCGTATTTGCGCGGGTAGCGGAGGAATCTCAATTACGCGAATGCCGCAGCGCCTGCGCCAGCTCTCCCCGAGTAAAAGGCTTACGCAATAGCGCCACATCCGGCAACGCCGGGTTATGCGCCGGACGTAAATCCTGACCGCTTATCAGCAGGATGGACAACTGCGGATAATGTGCCAGAGCATGGTTAACCACATCCACGCCGCTTAAACCACCTGGCAGCATTAAGTCGCTGATAAAAATATCAATCTCGGATGAAGCCGCCAGCATATGCATCGCCTGTTCCCCGTTTGCAGCCTCTAACGTCAGGTAGCCCAGCAGGTGTAATTGCTCGCACAACGTCTGGCGTACATCGTCTTCATCCTCAAGCACCAACACCAGTTTTTCACCACTGTTCGCCGCATGTACCGCCACCGGTTCTGCCTGAGCCTGCACCGGCACAACGGCACGAGGCAGTTGTAGCCTGACCGTCGTTCCCTGCCCGGGAGCGCTTTCAATCTCCACCCGACCTCCGGACTGGCGCACAAAACCGTAAACCATCGACAGCCCCAGTCCGCTGCCGCTACCGGTCTGTTTGGTGGTGAAAAACGGCTCGAAGACCTGGGCTTTCACCTCCTGCGACATCCCGCTACCCTGGTCGGCAACCTCCAGCATCACCATATCCTGCTTGCGCCCATCGCTGCGCGTGACCCGCTGATTCCAGGTACGGATTTTAATCGTGCCCGCCTGCCCGTCCGTGGCGTCACGGGCGTTCATCACCAGATTGATAATGGCGTTTTCCAGTTGGCTGACGTCAATCCACGCGGGCCAGGCGGGAGACTGGGCTTCAATCTCCAGCGTCAACGTGGCCGGAAGAGAGTGGCGCATCAGTTCGCCCAGATTTTCCAGCAGCGTTTTCAGTTCCACCGCATGAGGGTGCAACGACTGTTTGCGCGAAAAGGCCAGCAGTCGCTGGGTAAGCAACGCCCCACGCTCGGCGGCTTTTAGCGCCCGATTTACCCGTGGCGCATCGGGCGACTCCGGATTCACCAGATCCAGACTGCCAATAATAACCGCCAGCAGGTTATTGAAATCATGTGCTAATCCGCCCGTCAATTGCCCCACCGCCTTCAGCTTTTGGCTGTGCAACAGCGCTTCTTCCAGCCCCTGACGTTCGGTGCGATCGATTTCCATCTGGCTGGTTTTTTCTTTTAGCAGTCGGGTGGTGTGCTCCAGCGACGCCGTATTCCGGGCAAAGACGCTAAAGGCGCGGGCCAGCTCGCCTAACTCATCACGACGCTGCAGGGCCGGTACGCTGACGTCTGATTCACCGTGCGCCAGCCGGGTCATCGCCCGTGAAATGGCCGTCAGGTTGGAACCGAGATTACGGTAGATATACCACCCGGCAAAACCGGTGATCACCACCGCCAGCAGCGCAAACACTAAAATAAACAACGCGCCGGATTGCAGTTCCTGATGGCTTTGCGCCACCCGTTGCTCTGAGATCAGCGCCACCTGCGAGGCATACTGATTGATATCGCTGTTGAGGATCGCCACCAGCGCTTTGATATGAAACATATACCAGTTGATGGCCAAATCGCTCTGCTCCAGCGCGGAAGAGAGCGGCTCCAGCTTATGCAGCTCCTGGTTGAAGTCGTTGAGGATACCGCTAATCAGCGGACTAGCATGGCGCAAGGGAAGCGCAGGCATCACCGCATCCAGTTGTTTCACCACCGAACGCGGCGTGGGCGTGTCGATGGCGGCAACAATTAAGCGGTCCATCTGCCCCAGCAGCGCATCATCCTGCGCGCCGGTCAACTTTTGCAGATGACGTAAATAGCTTTGATTTTGATACAGCGAACTGAGCAACGCGTTACGCTCCAGGTGTCGCCGCTGCCCGCGCTGCAACATCCCTTCTACGCTTCTTTGTAGTTCATTACTGCGCTGGATAATACGCTCGACCAGCACCGGCTCTTGCTGTGCCAGCGGCGCGGTAGCCAGTTGTTCCAGCGACTGCTTCAGCGCCCTTTGCGTCTCCTGCAGCCGCTCCGCTTCCCCTTTGTATTCCAGCGCCCCGACCACCTGCGACAGCCGCACCGCCGCCGTCGCCACGTTCGCCGTATCCCGCGCCAGGTTCATGCTGCCGGTCATGTCGTCAACGGTTTGCTGCTGCACCTGCTCCTGAATCTGACTGGCATGCTGAAAACCCAGCACCGCCACGCCGCTCACCATCAGCGTGACAGCCACCACCAGCAGATTGAAGAACAGCAATCGTCCGCGCGCACTGGCGAGAAAGTGACGTCCCGGTTGCGGCATATCACGCTCCGTGAAGAAAAATCGCAATATGACAAATATGAACGGCTTCTGACATTTTGCATTTACATTCCTGTGATGGACTGCTGATATCGGCCACCCCACAGGAGATCCGCCATGAGCAGGACACCGGTTCTGGAGATGCGCAACATTGCTAAAGCGTTTGGCAAATTTTACGCGCTGAAAGGGGTCGATTTAACGGTCTGGCCGGGCGAGATTCATGCCCTGATGGGCGAGAATGGCGCGGGGAAGAGCACCCTGATGAAGATCCTCGCAGGCGCCTATACCGCCACCAGCGGTGAGATCCTGATTGACGGTCAGCCGTTCCATATTCGCGGTCCTAAAGATGCGCTTAGTGCAGGCATCACGCTGATTTATCAGGAGATGCAGCTCGCGCCGAACCTGACGGTAGCGGAAAATATCTTTCTTGGCAGCGAGCTGTCGCGCGGCGGGCTGGTCCAGCGTAAAGAGATGGTCATGCAGTCGCAGAAAGTCATCGACCGACTCGGTGCCCAGTTTAAGGCCAGCGACCGTGTGATGACGTTGACCATCGCCGAACAGCAGCAGGTGGAAATTGCCCGCGCCCTGCACCGTAACAGCCGCATTCTGGTAATGGATGAACCCACCGCCGCCCTCTCCTCACGTGAAACTCACCGCCTATTTGAACTGATCATGCGCCTGCGCGATGAGGGGATGGCGATTATCTACATCAGCCACCGCATGGCGGAAGTGTACGAACTCTCGGACCGCGTCAGCGTCCTGCGTGACGGGCAATATGTTGGCAGCCTGACCCGCGACAAGCTCAACGCCTCGGAGCTGGTACGCATGATGGTGGGCCGTCCGTTGAGCGATCTGTTCAACAAAGAGCGCGACATTCCCTTAGGTAAAGCACGCCTCAATGTTCATCACCTGACCGACGGCCATAAAGTCCAGCCGTGCAGCTTGCTGGTGCGCTCCGGGGAGATCGTCGGCCTGGCCGGGCTAGTCGGTGCGGGGCGTTCTGAACTGGCTCAGCTTATTTTTGGCGTGCGTAAAGCCATCGGCGGCATGATTGAAGTAGACGGTGAACCGGTAGTGATCCACTCCCCCCGCGAGGCGATTGACCACGGCATTGGCTTTCTGACGGAAAACCGCAAAGAACAGGGATTATTTTTAGAGCTGGCAGCGGCAGAAAACATCACCATGGCAACGCTGGAGCGTGACGCCAACTGGGGCATGCTCGATCGCAAAAAGGCGCAGGCTATTTCCGATGACGCCATCAAGCTGCTCAACATCCGCGTGCCGCACGCACAGGTACGCGCGGGCGGGCTGTCCGGCGGAAATCAGCAAAAACTGCTGATTTCACGCTGGGTCGCGATCGGCCCACGTATTTTGATCCTCGATGAACCCACGCGCGGCGTGGACGTCGGCGCCAAAAGCGAGATCTACCGGATCATGAACGATATGGCGCGCAAAGGCGTAGCGATCCTGATGATCTCCAGCGAGCTGCCGGAAGTCGTCGGTATGAGCGATCGCGTGTACGTCATGCGGGAAGGCAGTATTGCCGGCGAGCTGAACGGACAAAGCATTACCCAGGAAAATATTATGACGCTGGCAACCGGCGTGAACGACTCCCACCATCAGGCGGTGCCCCATGAATAATCCAACCACTCCCCAGCAGGTGGCGAAATCCGCCTCCGCAAAAAAAATGCTGATGAGCGATCTGATGCAAACGGTCGGCATCTTACCGATTCTCATCCTGATTGTGGCGGTATTTGGCTTTATCGCGCCTAACTTTTTTACCGAAAGTAACCTGCTGAATATTACCCGTCAGGCCTCGATCAACATCGTGCTGGCGGCTGGCATGACCTTCATTATTTTGACCGGCGGGATCGACCTCTCGGTTGGCTCGATTCTCGGTACCACCGCTGTCGCAGCCATGGTCGTTTCTCTTATTCCTGAGCTTGCCATGCTATCGATTCCGGCGGCGCTGATGCTCGGTCTGGTGCTGGGGTTGTTTAACGGCGCGCTGGTCGCTTTTGCCGGACTACCGCCGTTTATCGTCACGCTTGGAACCTATACGGCGCTGCGCGGTGCGGCCTATCTGCTGGCCGACGGTACAACGGTGATTAACTCCAATATCAGCTTTGAGTGGATCGGTAACAACTATCTCGGCCCGGTTCCGTGGTTGGTGGTCATTGCGCTGGCGGTGGTGGTGGTGTGCTGGTTCATTCTGCGCCGCACCACGCTCGGCGTTCATATCTACGCGGTCGGCGGCAATATGCAGGCCGCACGTTTAACCGGGATCAAAGTGTGGCTGGTGCTGCTGTTCGTCTACGGCATGAGCGGTTTGCTCTCAGGTCTTGGCGGGGTGATGAGCGCCTCGCGGCTGTATAGCGCCAACGGCAACTTAGGTATGGGTTACGAGCTGGACGCCATCGCGGCGGTGATCCTCGGCGGCACCAGCTTTGTTGGCGGGATCGGCACTATCACCGGCACGCTGGTGGGGGCGTTGATAATCGCCACGCTCAATAACGGCATGACGCTGATGGGCGTCTCCTATTTCTGGCAACTGGTGATCAAAGGGGCGGTGATCATCATAGCGGTGCTGATCGACAAATACCGTACCCGACACCATCAAAGTGCATAGACAAGCTTACTGGCCTACTCATTCGTAGGCCTGATAAGCGCAGCGCCATCAGGCGTATAACAACAATACCCTACGTGAGGAAACGAGTATGCGTTTGAAGCCATTAGTAACCGCGCTCTGTGCTGGCGCCCTGCTTGCTGCAGCTCCGTTTGTGCAGGCAAAAGAACTGAAATCGATTGGCGTTACGGTGGGCGATCTGGCCAACCCGTTCTTCGTGCAGATCACCAAAGGCGCGGAGCTGGAAGCACGCAAGCTGGCAGGTGATAGCGTTAAAGTAACGCTGGTTTCCAGCGGCTACGATCTGGGTCAACAGGTGTCGCAGATCGACAACTTTATTGCCGCCAAAGTCGACATGATTATCCTTAACGCTGCCGACTCCAAAGGCATCGGCCCGGCGGTAAAACGCGCGAAAGACGCCGGGATCGTGGTGGTTGCCGTTGACGTGGCAGCGGAAGGCGCAGACGCGACCATTACCTCCGATAACACCCAGGCAGGTGAAATGGCCTGTAAGTACATTACCGACCGCCTGAAAGGCAAAGGCAACGTCGTCATCATCAACGGGCCGCCGGTTTCCGCCGTCCAGAACCGCGTGGAAGGCTGCCAGACTGAGTTTAAACGCCACCCTGACATCAAGGTGCTGTCGCATAACCAAAACGCCAAAGGCAGTCGTGAAGGCGGGCTGGAGATCATGACCGCGCTGCTGGCGGCGAATCCGAAGATCGACGGCGTATTCGCCATTAACGATCCGACGGCGATCGGTGCCGATCTGGCGGCAAAACAGGCGCAGCGTAGCGAATTCTTTATTGTCGGCGTAGATGGATCCCCGGACGGTGAAGAAGCGCTGAAGCGCGAAAACTCACTATTTGTGGCGACTCCGGCACAAGATCCGCAGGTGATGGCTGCCAAAGCGGTCGAAATCGGCTATGACATATTGCAGGGGAAACCCGCCCCGAAAGAACCCGTGCTGATCCCGGTGACGATGATCGATAAAAACAACGTCGGCAGTTATAAGGGTTGGACGGTTAAATAGCCCGCCACAACAACGCCGGATGGCGGCAAAAATGCCCTATCCGGCCTACAAGATCGCTATGAATTTGTAGGCCGGATAAGCGCGGTGCCATCCGGCATTATATTAAGGAGGATTCAGCCGATGAAACGCTCCGCAATAAACGAGATCCTTGGCCACACGCGCCAGTTTTTCTCTCAGCACGACGTGCATCTCCCCCCTTTTGCCAGCTTCCCCCCGACCCAATGGCGCAAGCTTGATGCTGCAGCCTGGAGCGAAGTGTTCGACCTTAAGCTCGGTTGGGATGTCACCGCATTTGGCGGCAACAATTTCGCCGCGCAAGGGTTAACGCTGTTCACTCTGCGTAATGGCTCGCCGAAAGGCATGCCTTACGAGAAATGCTACGCCGAGAAAATCATGCATGTTCGCGATGCGCAGGTCACGCCGATGCATTTTCACTGGCGCAAACGCGAAGACATTATCAATCGCGGCGGCGGCAATTTAATTGTGGAACTGTGGAATGCGGGGATCCGGGAACAAACGGAGGAGACCGACGTCAGCGTGGTAATTGACGGCTGTCGGCAAACCCATGCAGCGGGCAGTCAGTTACGCCTGACGCCGGGTGAAAGCATCTGCCTGCCGCCGGGCCTGTATCACAGCTTCTGGGCGGAAGAAGGTTTTGGCGACGTGCTGGTCGGCGAGGTTTCTTCTGTTAATGACGACGACCACGATAATCACTTTTTGCAACCGATCGCCCGCTATAACGACATTGAAGAAGACGAGCCGGCGCAGCTGGTGCTGTGTAACGAATATCGCTTGTTCCGCTAACCAAGGAGCGCATTATGCCGTTGATATCTCTCGCTGATGGCCTTGCCCATGCCCGTGAGCATCACTATGCCTTAGGGGCATTTAATGTTCTGGATTCACACTTCCTGCGCGCGCTGTTTGCCGCGGCAAAGCAGGAACGTTCGCCGTTTATCATCAATATCGCCGAAGTACATTTTAAGTATATCTCGCTGGATTCTCTGGTCGAAGCGGTCAAGTTCGAAGCCGCGCGGCATGACATTCCGGTGGTGCTAAACCTTGACCACGGCCTGCACTTTGAGTCGGTAGTTCGGGCACTACGCTTAGGGTTCAGTTCAGTGATGTTCGATGGCTCCACGCTGGAGTATGAAGAAAATATCCGCCAGACCCGCGAAGTGGTAAAGATGTGCCACGCCGTCGGCGTGTCGGTGGAAGCCGAACTGGGTGCAGTCGGCGGCGATGAGGGCGGCGCGCTGTACGGCCATGCCGACGAGTCGCTATTTACCGACCCAATGATGGCGCGTGATTTCGTCGACAGAACCGGGATTGACGCGCTGGCGGTCGCCATTGGCAATGCCCACGGCAAATACAAAGGCGAACCGCTGCTCGACTTCCCACGTCTGGACGCCATTCGCCAGCAGGCGGCAATCCCGCTGGTACTGCACGGCGGCTCCGGCATCAGCGACGACGATTTCAAGCGCGCGATTGAACTCGGCATTCACAAAATCAACTTCTATACCGGCATGTCGCAGGCGGCGCTGTCGGCGGTAGAAACACGGATGGCGAATCGCCAGCCGCTGTACGACGAATTCGCCGAACTGCTGCTCGGCATTGAAGAGGCCATTACCGATACCGTTTCGGAACAGATGCGCATTTTTGGCAGCGCGGGACGGGTCTGATGGAACGCAAAGGCGTTATCGCCGCAGGCAACATGCTGGTCGATCACGTGCATCAAATTGTGCAGTGGCCGGAACGTGGCTGGCTGGCGGAAATCACCCGTAGCGAACGCGCCACGGGCGGTGCGCCGCTTAATGTGCTGCTGACGCTGGCAAAAATGCACACTGGGCTGCCGTTGCAGGCGGTGGGGTTAATCGGTCAGGACAGCGACGGCGACTACATCATGGCGATGCTGGAGCAGTATCACGTTAATCGCCAACACGTGCAGCGCACCACATTCGCCCCCACGTCGATGTCGCAGGTGATGACCGATCCCAGCGGTCAGCGCACCTTTTTCCACTCGCCCGGTGCCAATCGGCTACTCGATCTGCCTGCGTTTGAGCAACTGGATACCTCGATGAAAATCTTCCATCTGGGATATCTGCTGCTGCTCGACAGTCTGGACATGCCGGATGAGGAGTTCGGGACGCGTAGCGCACGGCTGCTGGCGCAAATGCGCGACAACGGCTTTGAAACGTCGCTGGATCTGGTCTCACGCAAGGGCGACCCGCGCTATCAACCGCTGGTGATGCCAGCCCTGCGCCATCTCGACTATCTGGTGATTAACGAGCTGGAAGCCGGGGAGTTCAGCGGGCTGGAGATCCGCCAGCCCAACGGCGAACTGCATATTGCGCACATCGCCACCGCCGCACGCGAATTATTGGATGCAGGTGTACGCCAGCGGGTGGTGATCCACTGTCCGGAAGGTGCCTGGGGTGAAGCACCGGATCTGCCGGGCGTCTGGATCCCGTCGCAGTACCTGGCGCAGGAGGAGATCGTTGGCAGCGTCGGGGCGGGAGATGCGTTTTGCGCTGGATTTTTGTATGGCTGTCATGAGCGCTGGTCGCTGACGGACAGCGTCAGGTTGGCACACGCCTGTGCGCGGGCAAGCTTGCTGTGCGCGAATGCGATAGATGGCGCGAAGACGCTGGCAGAGTTGAAAGCAGAAATGGCTGACGCCTGATGCGCTACGCTTATCAGGCCTACGGAGTTGTTATCGCTTTTGTAGGCCGGATAAGGCGTTTACGCCGCATCCGGCAACTGCACACGATCACGCCGCCTTATCGTGATGCTGCACGTCGGCGGCAAACACATAACCCAGCCCACGCAGGGTTTTGATCAACATTGGCTGGTGCGGGTTGTTCTCTATTTTTCGCCGCAGCCGCATGATTAACACGTCAATAGTGCGGTCAAACACCTCAACGCTGTCGCTGCGCGTCAGCTCCAGCAGCTGTTCCCGGCTCAGCACCCGGCGGGCATTTTGGGCCAGCGCCAACAGCAGGCTGTATTCCCCCTGCGTCAACTCCACCTTCAACTGCTGGGGATTATGTAACTGGCAACCGGCGGTATCGAGATGCCAGCCATTGAAAGAAAGCCCCGTGGTTTGCGGGCAGCCGCTTTCTGCCGTTAACACGCCAACGCGTCTGAGCACCGCCTTTACCCGCGCCACCAGCACCCGCGCATTGAACGGCTTACCGATATAGTCGTCAGCCCCCATTTCCAGTCCGACCACCACATCCGACTCGCTGCCTAAGCCCGTCAGCATGACTACCGGTAATCCGGGTCTCATCTTTTGCACCTGCTGCAACACCATCAGACCGTTGATATCGGGCAACATCATGTCCAGCAATACCAGAGCGATATCCGGCTGAGTCTCAATGCAGCGCAGCGCCTCCTGCCCGGTGTGACAGGCGGTCACCGTAAAGACGTGTTCGCTCAGCACATCCTGTAAAAGCGTGCAGACAGCGATGTCATCATCCACAACCAGTATGGCTGGCTTCATTGTTTTTCCCCATTTCTGGCCAACTTAAATGAGTGTGATTGATTCTGCACAGAGTGACAGCGATAAGGCACAAGGATGTGCGGGAAACATAACCTCGGTCACACTGCCGGGGCGTCACGTATTGGAGATTCGTCACGTCAAATATGACGACAGCCTGTTTTTCGTCAGGGTTTTGCGCAAAATTCGCCCGTAATATCGACTAATGCCCCTGATAAAAACATGGCATAAAAGATGCATAACAAAAACGACAAGCGCGTATGCGCGATTTGATTAACTGGAGCGAGACCGATGAAAAAAGTCGTCACGGTTTGCCCATATTGCGCATCAGGTTGCAAAATCAACCTGGTGGTCGATAACGGCAAAATCGTCCGGGCTGAAGCGGCGCAGGGGAAAACCAACCAGGGTACCCTGTGTCTGAAGGGCTACTATGGCTGGGATTTTATCAATGATACCCAGATCCTGACCCCTCGTCTGAAAACCCCTATGATCCGTCGCCAGCGTGGCGGCAAACTGGAATCCGTTTCCTGGGATGAAGCGCTTGATTACGTCGCCAGTCGTCTGAGCGCCATCAAAGCGAAGTATGGCCCGGACGCTATTCAGACGACCGGTTCATCTCGCGGTACGGGTAACGAAACCAACTATGTAATGCAAAAATTCGCGCGCGCCGTTATTGGTACCAATAACGTTGACTGCTGCGCTCGCGTCTGACACGGCCCATCGGTTGCAGGTCTGCACCAATCGGTCGGTAACGGCGCAATGAGTAATGCTATCAATGAAATTGATAACACAGATTTAGTATTCATCTTCGGGTACAACCCGGCGGATTCCCACCCGATCGTGGCGAATCACGTGATTAATGCTAAACGTAACGGGGCGAAAATCATCGTCTGCGATCCGCGCAAAATTGAAACCGCGCGTATTGCCGACATGCACATCGCGTTGAAAAACGGCTCGAACATCGCGCTGCTCAACGCTATGGGTCATGTCATCATCGAAGAAAAACTGTACGACCAGGCGTTCGTCGCCTCCCGTACGGAAGGATTCGAAGAGTACAGCAAGATCGTCGAAGGCTACACGCCGGAGTCCGTCGAAGATATCACTGGCGTTAGCGCGCAGGATATTCGTCAGGCTGCACGTATGTATGCCACGGCGAAAAGCGCGGCCATCCTGTGGGGCATGGGTGTTACCCAGTTCTATCAGGGCGTGGAAACCGTGCGTTCACTGACTAGCCTCGCAATGCTGACCGGCAACCTCGGTAAGCCGAGCGTGGGCGTTAACCCGGTTCGTGGGCAGAACAACGTTCAGGGCGCATGTGACATGGGCGCGCTGCCGGATACCTATCCGGGCTATCAGTATGTGAAAGATCCGGCTAACCGCGAGAAGTTCGCTAAAGCCTGGGGCGTGGAAAGTCTGCCTGCTCATACCGGTTATCGCATCAGCGAACTGCCGCACCGTGCAGCGCATGGCGAAGTACGCGCGGCGTACATCATGGGTGAAGATCCATTACAAACCGATGCTGAACTCTCCGCAGTGCGCAAAGGCTTTGAGGATCTGGAACTGGTCATCGTGCAGGATATCTTCATGACCAAAACTGCCGCTGCCGCAGACGTTATTTTACCGTCTACGTCATGGGGTGAGCATGAAGGCGTATTCTCCGCAGCTGACCGTGGCTTCCAGCGCTTCTTTAAAGCCGTTGAGCCGAAGTGGGATCTGAAAACGGACTGGCAGATTATCAGTGAAATCGCCACCCGTATGGGCTACCCGATGCACTACAACAATACCCAGGAAATCTGGGACGAGTTGCGTCATCTGTGCCCGGATTTCTACGGTGCCACTTACGAGAAAATGGGCGAACTGGGTTATATCCAGTGGCCTTGCCGCGACACCTCAGAAGCCGACCAGGGTACGTCTTATCTCTTCAAAGAGAAGTTCGACACCCCGAACGGCCTGGCGCAGTTCTTCACCTGCGACTGGGTAGCGCCAATCGACAAACTCACTGAGGAGTACCCGATGGTACTGTCTACAGTGCGTGAAGTCGGCCACTACTCTTGCCGTTCGATGACCGGTAACTGTGCGGCGTTGGCCGCGCTGGCGGATGAACCGGGCTATGCCCAGATCAACACCGCCGACGCAGAACGCCTGGGCATCCAGGATGAAGAGCTGGTGTGGGTGAACTCGCGTAAAGGCCGGGTCATTACCCGTGCGGCAGTCAGCGATCGTCCAAACAAAGGCGCGATTTACATGACCTACCAGTGGTGGATTGGCGCATGTAATGAACTGGTAACCGAGAACTTAAGTCCGATTACCAAAACGCCGGAGTACAAGTACTGTGCTGTAAACGTTGAACGCATTGCCGATCAGCGCACTGCCGAGCAGTATGTCATTGATGAGTACACCAAGCTGAAAGCCAGCCTGCGCGAAAGCGCGATGGGTTAAGCTTCCCCTGACGGCCTCCATTCGGAGGCCGTTTTTTTATGCACATAATCTCTCTATACTGTTCATTCCCTACACTAAATCTAAATATAAGATGAAACGACTTTTCGCCTTGATGGTGTTAATGACATGCTTTGTCCATGCCGAAGAGCCCGGTAGTCAGTTTTTGAAAGCCGCCGAGTCCGGAGACCGACGTGCACAATATTTCCTCGCTGATACCTGGTTTAGCTCAGGCGATTTGGGTAAAGCGGAATATTGGGCGCAAAAAGCCGCCGACAATGGTGATGCCGATGCTTACGCATTGCTGGCACAAATTAAGATTACCAATCCGGTCAGTCTGGATTACCCCCAGGCCAAAACGCTGGCGGAAAAAGCGACCCAGGCAGGCAGTAAAACTGGGGAAATTACGCTGGCGCGTATTCTGGTCAACACTCAGGCTGGACACACCGATTACCCCAAAGCCATTACCTTGCTGCAAAACGCCTCCGAAGACCTGGAAAATGATTCCGCCGTCGACGCGCAAATGCTGCTCGGACTGATTTACGCCAACGGCGTGGGTATTCCCGCAGATGATGAGAAAGCGACGTGGTATTTCAAGCGTAGCTCAGCCATTTCCCGCACCGGTTATTCCGAGTACTGGGCCGGAATGATGTTCTTAAACGGTGAGCAGGGTTTTATCGTGAAGAATAAACAGAAGGCACTGCACTGGCTGAATCTGAGCTGTACGGAAGGATTCGATACCGGCTGCGAAGAGTTTGATAAGTTAACCAACGGGTAGTCGTTGTAGGCCTGATAAGCGTAGCGCCATCAGGCAACCCGGAGCAGGTTGCCGGATGGCGGCGTTGCCTTATCCGGCCTACAAGGCGGTCTTATCAAACTTACCTAATACTTCGCGCTCATAGGCCAGCGCTTTTTTGCGGTCAAATTTGTGTTCCCACTTGGAGATAACCAGCACCGCCAGTGCGTTACCCACCACGTTCAGCGCGGTACGCGCCATGTCGAGGATACGGTCAACACCGGCAATAAACGCCAGGCCTTCCAGCGGGATCCCCACGCTGCCAAGCGTAGCCAGCAGCACCACGAATGATACGCCCGGCACGCCCGCAATCCCTTTCGAGGTCACCATCAACGTCAACACCAGCACGATTTCCTGCCACAGCGACAGGTCGATACCATACAGCTGCGCAATAAAGATCGCGGCAATACTCTGGTACAGCGTTGAACCATCAAGGTTGAATGAGTAGCCGGTCGGCACCACAAAGCTGGTGATTGACGCCGGTGCGCCATAGGCTTCCATCTTCTCGATAATACGCGGCAATACGCTCTCGGAGCTGGCGGTAGAGTAAGCCAGAATCAACTCGTCTTTCAGAATGCGGATCAGGATCCAAATGCTCAAACCGCAGATACGCGCAACAATCCCCAGCACCACCAGCGCGAAGAACAGGATGGCAAAGTGCACCAACAGCACCAGCTTCGCCAGCGGCCACAGGGAGGCAAAACCGAAGTTTGCGACGGTAACGGCAATCAGCGCGAAAACGCCGACTGGCGCATAGCGCATAACCATGTGGGTCACTTTAAACATGGTTTCGGAAATAGAGCGGAACACGGTAACCAGCGGTTCGCGGTGAGTGGCCGGCAGGGAAGACAAACCTAAACCGAACAGCACCGAGAAGAAGATAATCGGCAGCATATCGCCTTTTGCCATCGAGGCGACGATATTGGTCGGCACCAGTGACAAAATTGTCCCCATCAAACCATGCGCGTGGCTCTGTACTTCTGCAGTCGTGCTTTGATATTTCGAAATATCCACGGTCGCCAGTTGCGACATATCAATCCCGGAACCCGGCTGGAACACATTAGCCAGCGTGATCCCAAGGATAATCGCCACGGTGGTGATCACTTCGAAATAGAGAATAGTTTTGGCGCCAATGCGGCCCAGCTGTTTTGCATCACCGACTCCGGCAATACCGACAACCAGCGTAGAGATGACAATGGGCACAACGATCATTTTGATCAGATGGATAAAGATATCGCCCGCCGGTGACAGCAGGTTTACAACCAGCCATTCACGGCTGTCACTATGGTAATGCAGGTAACTCCCTAGCAGAATGCCCAGCACCATGGCGATTAGAATCTGCCATGCCAGGCTGACTTTCAAATTTTTCATAACAACGGACTTCCTCGATGGAGCGCTATTCCACATGCGGTGTGTGGGAATAGTACATACTGAAAGGGTATGAATTGTGTTGCGTTCGTTTATGGAGTTTTTTAACGCTTATTATCATTATCATCTGCATGGCATTCCGCGCAACCCTCTAAGAACAGGGCTTTTGGCTGATTTTATGCATAAAAATGCAATTTTATCGCGGTATTGATGAATAACTTTTTGTTATAAAAGAATTTTAATATGTTCAAAAATGAAGAAGTCATGGTGTGAGTTTTTTTCGCCCATTTGTTCGTTTGCCTGTTTTTTAAACAGGCCAAATGATACAAATCACAAAAAAAACAAATTTATTTTTGCCGATTCTGCAATAACTTCGCCATATTAATAGAGTCAACGAGCTGTGCCCGGTTCACCCTAGGCGAGTTTAAATCCATAACCTTTTGCCACACTGAAATAGCCTGGGCGTAGTCTGCCTGCATAAACGCATCTGAGGCTAACAGCATCAGCGCGGTGACCTCTGCCGGGTCCAGCGCCAGAGCCTTATCAATCATTTCGCGAGTGGGCGGCGTCATATGTTGTCCGGCCTGGTAATACAATACCGTTGCCATCGCGGAATAGATCTCAGCATTTTCACCGCCGACACGCAGCGCCTGCTCGTAGGCCAGCAGCGCATTATGATACGCGTTTTGCCAAAGATAGTACTCCCCGAGTTGCGCCCATTTCACGCCGTCCTGGGGATTAGCGCGAATCTGCGATTGCAGCAAAAGCAACTGTTTTTCCTGAACATTCTCATCGGAGAAAGCATGTAAAGGGTCCGCCAGTCTCGTCTGCTCCTGACGAACCGCCTGCCATTTTGGCGTCAACAAGTAGCCTCCAATGCAGGCCACAACCATCAGCACCGCCGCAGCGGTCAGCCGCTTCACAGGCATTGGGCGTAACAGCGGTTCGGACTGGTTCATTGTTCACCTTCCTCCGTATGCTGACGTCTTCTCACTCGCCAGACCACCACACCTACCAGCAATAACAGCAGGCACGGCAACGCCCACAGCAGCAGCGTTTGCTCATTCAGCGGCGGATTATAACGAACGAAGTCACCGTAACGCTCGGTCATCCATGTCGTGATCTCAGCTTCGCTTTTCCCTTCCGCCACCATGCTATAAACCTGATGGCGCATACTGACCGCTACCGGCGCATTGGATTCCAGCAAGTTTTGGTTTTGACACTGCGGGCAGCGAAGCTGGCTGGCAATGGACAGCGCTTGTTCCTGCTGTTGCGGATTTTCAAAGCGCCAGGTATCCACAACCTGGGCATGGGTGGTAAAAGGTAGAAAAATCAGTAAAGCCACAAGTAACATCGTTTTGCCGGATGGCGGCGTGAACGCCTTATCCGGCCTACCATGCTTTTCACTCGTAGGCCTGATAAGCGCAGCGCCATCAGGCAATAACTCTGGATGCTTCCTTCCTCGCCATGCGCTCAGCAGCGCGCCAAAGACCATTAATAGTCCCCCACCCCAAATCCAGCGCACGCCGGTCTGCACGTACAAACGCATGGCATAGCGGTCAGGTCCGGTTTTTTCACCCATTACCGCGTACCAGTCATGCATCAGATTCCAGCGGATCCCCGGCTCCATCATCTGTTGACGGCGCGCGGCATAGAAGCGCCTTTCGGGTTGCAGGCTGCCAATACGTTTCTCATTGTGCCACAGCGTGATCTGCGCTTTTTCACTGGTGTAGTTACCTTTGGCTTCCAGGTCGAGACGCTCAAAACGGAAAATGTAACCCGCCAGTTCAACCTGCTGCCCAGGGCTCAGGTTCAGGCTTATCTCCTGACGGCTACCGCTGGAAAAGACGATCCCCGCCGCAAACACCAGCACCCCGGCATGCGCCAGCAGTGCCGGAAGCTGGATGCGGAAAGACACGTTGCGGCTTCTGACCGTTGCCAGCACGATAACCAGCAGCATCAGCAGGCCAAAGGGCAGCGTAGCGCGGTTAAAGTACGGTGCGCCTACGGAGAGCCGTCCCCAGCCGAACAGCCCGTAAATCATCGGGTAGAGCGTGCCAATCAACACAATCAGCAGCACCGCACTAAAGAGCAGCAGCGCAACCAGAATCAGCATCTCGCGTGACCAACCGCCAAAACGCGCATTCTGCCGGACTTGCTGGCCCCGCCAGGCGTACAGCCCGAGCGACGCCAGACTCAACACGGTAAACAGCGCAAACAGGGGCGCGGCGCGGACGTTATCCAACGCGAAAGCATGTACCGAAACGAGAATGCCGGAACGTACAATCAGCGTCCCAAGCAGCGATAAAATCAGCGTGACGATCGCCAGTAGCAGCGACCAGTGGCGGAAGATTCCGCGCTGGCGCGTGATATACAGGCTATGCAGCAGCGCGCTAGCGGAAAGCCAGGGTAATAAGGAGGCATTTTCAACTGGGTCCCAGAACCACCAGCCGCCCCAGCCCAGCTCGCAGTAGGCCCACCAGGAGCCGAGGATAATCCCCAGCGTCAGCGCGCACCAGCCGGGCAGCGCCCAGCGCCAGCACACCCAGGCGCTCTGCGCATTAAAGTCACCACGTAGCAGCGAGGCCAGCGCCACGCCTGCCGCCACCATCAAACCACCGTAACCCAGGTACAGCAGAGGTGGATGGAGGATTAACCCGAGATGTTGCAGCATCGGGTTAAGGTCGCGCCCTTCAATGGCTGGCGGGAAGATACGCACAAACGGATCGGACCATACCACCACAAACAGTAGCAGCAGGGCCGTAATCATTGAGAGGACGCTGAGCGTCAGCGGAAACAGCGCGTCGGTATCACGCCGATAGCGTAAAGCGAACAGCGCGCTCCAGCCGGAAAGAAACAGCACCCACAGCAGCAGCGATCCTTCATGACCGCCCCACACCGCCGCCAGTTTTAATCCCCACGGCAGTAGACTGTAGCTGTGCTGAGCAACGTAGACCACCGAAAAGTCGCTGGTCAAAAAGCAGAATACCAGAATGGCAAAAGCCAGCAGTAGCAGGGTAAATTGCGCCCACACGCCCACCGTTGCAAGGCGCATCACCCCTTGCCAGCGCTGGCGGACACCCACCAACACGGCAAGCGGGGTCAACACGTTGACCCCAAGGCTTAATAACAGCGCCAGAAAACCGGCTTCAGGAAGGAGAACGTCCAGATATCACCTTACGCAACGGTTAGCTGACCCGCATAGAGTATAAAAAAACGCAGCAGCAGTACGCCGGTCAGGCTGGCGCCGCACACTGCCAGCACGCCATGAAACGTCGAACTGCGGTTGGCCCAGGGTTTTAGCAGCATCGGCAGTATCAGCCCAAGCCCAGCCACGCCAAGCCAGAACCACCAGGTCCAGAATCCACCGCCCAGTGCCGCCGCCAGCGCGCGCATTTTGCCGTCATCGCCCAGCGCCAGACCAACAAAGAACGCCGCCAGCAGGAAGATCTCCAGCCATACCACCGGGACTTCCATACGATGCACAAAGTGCGCTTCGGTGCTGTGCGGGTTGCTACGATGGCGTAACGCCATGGCGATCAGCGCCACCGCGGCGCCGGAGGAGATCCCAGAGAACAGGAACAGCACCGGCAGGATCGGGTTATTCAGGAACGGGTAAGATTTCAGCGCCGACAGAAGAAAGCCGGTGTACGCCCCGAGCAGGACCGCCAGCACCAGCATTAACGTCTCAAGCGCACGATGGAACGGCGCAATCAGCGTCAATACTTTCTGCACGATACCTAACCGCGGCAGCCAGCGCTGTTGCAGGGCAATCACTTCTTTTTCAAAGATTTTTGCCAACCACAGCACTAACACCACCATGTACAACTGGAACAGCATGACCCCCATCGACATCACCGAAGTGAAGCTGTAGTGGAACATCAGTTTCCAGAAGGTCCATGGACGCGTCAGGTGGAACACCAGAATCAACAGACCGAGGATAATCGCCCCCGGCCCTAACACCAGCGTAGTGCGCAGCAGCGTGCTGTCCGAACCGCCCGCCTCCGGATGGAAGCGACGCAGCAGAATCGCCAGCGTGACCAGTCCGGCAGAGATACCTATCAGGAACAGATAGATGGCAATGGGCCAGTCCCACACCAGTGATTCAAAATGAAATGCAGAAGCGGATGTCATTGGCTCACCTCCCCAAATTTAAAGGGAACGCGGTAGACCTTCGGTTTTGTACCCAACGCCAGCTTGTAACGGTAGGTCGTTTTCTGCTGCAACAAACGGGATATATCGCTGTTGGGATCGTCCAGATTACCAAACGTCAGCGCCTTCGTCGGACATGACTCAACGCAGGCGGGCTGTTTGCCCGCTTTCAGGTTGGTTTTCCGGCAGAAATCGCATTTATCCGCCGTTTTGCTCACCGGATGGATAAAGCGCACGCGATAAGGACACGCGGCAATGCAGTACTGGCAGCCAACGCAAAGGTCCGGGTTCACATCCACAATGCCGCTGGCGGCATCGCGATACGATGCCCCCGTCGGGCAGACGTCAACGCAGGGAGCGTGGTCGCAGTGCTGGCACGAATGACGGAAGAAGCGATACTTCACATCAGGAAACGTCCCCTGCGGCTCACTGCGAATAATCGTCAGACGCGATACGCCTTCCGGCACGTTGTTGACTTCGCGACAAGCATCCATACAGGCCGTACAGCCGATGCATAATGACTCATCATGTACCATACCGTAACGCACGCCGTTGATGTTCAGCGTCTTCGCCACAACGCGCCCCGCCGTCCCGCTCACTGCCACCAGCGCGCCGACGCCGGTGATAAACTGGCGACGAGAGCAACTCATGGATGCTCCTTAAGCAACGGAATCGACGCCGGGTTAAAGTTCGGATTGTTACGCTGATCGCTATGGCAATCGACGCAAATCTTGATCCGTCCTTTATCGCTCAGCGTTTGCATCGTGTCTTGCTTCGGATGCAGTGAGTGACAGCTGGCACACGCCACTTTGGTTACGTGGACATCGTGCGGCCAGAACGCTTTTTGCAGCTGCTCAGGCAGGTGACAGGACATACAGACGCTGTTCTGCTGCTCCACGTTGTACATCGGCTCATTAAAGCGCATCACATCTTTCACCCCTTCACGGTGGTTCGGTGACGGCTGGCCGTGACAGTTGGTGCAGGTGACCGGCAGTTTGTTATTCGGGTTGATGACTTCCGCATGCTTACCATGCATGCCTTCGGTATCCGGCTTGTGACAGTCCAGACAGGCGGCATCCGGATTACGCTGTTGGGTAACCGTCCAGCGTTGATCCGACTCCTGCGGCGTTGGCGTGGCAGTGATTCCACTCAGGCTCCATAACAAGCCTGACGCCAGCACCCCAGCAGTTAATAACGAACGTAATACGCTCATATTCACTCCGTTGAGTTATCCGCCCCTTGCGGGGCGAAATGGGGTTATTGGCTTAACAGACCGTTTTTACGTGCCTGATCTTCCCACTGTGGAATCACCGTTTTGATGAAGTCCTGCTTCTCAGCATTGATTTGCTGCATGTTCAGACCAATCGCCGCCTGGGCTTTCTCTTTGGTCGAGATATCCGGCAACGGAATTTCATGCGTGATGCCTTTGGTCGCCAGCAGACGGACCAGTTTGGTACGCGCGTCGGCGGCTTTATCCATTGCGCTACCCAGCATCCGCAGACCTTCTTCCGGGGCGTGCATATGAATGCCGTGTGAGGCGATAGACAGGTCCCAACGCCATTGTGCGTGACGGATATCTTCCAGAATCGGCTTCATTTCCGCTTCAGTCGCGCCCGCATCCCATGCGGCTTTCGCTTCGAAGTGCGCACGAACCAGCTGATCTTCAACTTTGATTTTCAGGTCATGAATAGCCTGTTTACGCTCGGCGACCACTTTTTGCAGGGACGCTTTGTCCTGGGTGTGGCAGTTCGCGCAGGTCTGAGGGAAGTTGTCGAACGGGTTACCAATCTTATGGTCGGTGTAGATCTTGCCTTCCGCGTTTTGCACTTTCGGCATGTGGCAGTCGATACAGGTCACGTTGTTCTTGCCGTGAATGCCCGCGCTCCAGGTTTCATACTCCGGGTGCTGCGCTTTCAGCATCGGCGTTTTAGACAGAGAGTTGGTCCAGTCAGAGAAAGCAATGTTGTCGTAGTATTTCTCCATGTTCTCGACTTTCATGCCGTCGTCCCACGGGAACTTAACGGCTTTGTTTTTACCGTCGAAGTAGTATTCCACGTGGCACTGGCCGCAGACCATGGATTGCTGGTCAAAGCGACCGGCTTTCTCAAACGGTTTACCGATGGCTTCCATCGCGCGTTCTGCATAAGGACGCGACAGGGTCAGTTCTGGCTTGCCTTTGGCGAAGTCTGGTGACGCGGTATTATGGCAATCCGCACAACCGAGGTTGTTAACAATTTCCGGACCGCCGCGCGCCCATTTACCGTGGAAGTAGCCATCTTCACCGTCTTTCTGGATAAGACGCGCTACGTCCGGGCTTTTACAGCTCCAGCAGGCCATCGGCAACGGACCATCTTCTGCCGTTTTTGGTGCGCCGGTACGTAAGGTTTCACGGACATCGGTCACGGCATACGCGTGTCCCCGCGGTTTGTTGTAATCGCGCGAGAATGGGTATCCCGCCCACAGGATCACCAGACGCGGATCTTCTGCCAGTGCATCTTCACGGGCTGATTGCTCAGACGTGGCTTTCCAGGAGAGATATTGATCGGGATGCTGAGGTGCGAAGGTTTCATTCTTCGCTTCAACGGTGACGGTTTTTGCAGGTACAGAAGTTTGTTCAGCGTGAACAGCAGAAATAAATAATAAAGGTAATAACAGGCTGAAGAAACGGCGTACGCGTGATTTTATCCTTGCCATAGGGGTCTCATCCAGATGACGCCATTATCTGCAATGGCGGTTCTTTTATTGTTTTCCACAACAGCAACCACACGAATACTGTCATGACATTGCTCCACCCTATTTGTAACAAGAAACCACACTGAAAATGTTGTCTTTAATCAATTGTAAGTGTATGTAAAATACCACTTTAGAGTTATAACACCCCTCTAATCTCTCACTCTTTTGTCTAATTCAGAGACAGATCACCTTTTCAACAATCCTTTAGATAACTGCATGTTATCGCGAGATTTAATCAATTTTTGCTAGTTCCCTTCAAAATTCAGTTTGTCGCTAATTTGCACAATTCGTTTATTGCGTGATCTGCCGCGCAAATACTAAACAAAACTCTCAAAGCCCCTACATTTAACGTTTATGAGACATATTATTAACATCCTACAAGGAGAACAAAAGCCATGAGCCAAATACATAAACACGCTATTCCCGCAAACATTGCGGATCGTTGCCTGATAAATCCGGAGCAGTACGCAGAGAAATACCAGCAATCCGTTAACGAACCCGACACATTTTGGGGCGAGCAAGGAAAGATTCTTGATTGGATCAAGCCGTACAGCCAGGTGAAGAACACCTCCTTCGCACCAGGCAACGTGTCTATTAAATGGTACGAAGACGGCACCCTGAACCTGGCCGCAAACTGCCTTGACCGTCACCTGCAGGCAAATGGCGATCGTACCGCCATCATCTGGGAAGGCGATGACGCTACCCAAAGCAAAAACATTACCTATCGCGAGTTGCATCGCGATGTCTGCCGTTTCGCCAATACGCTACTGGATTTAGGCATTAAAAAAGGTGACGTAGTGGCCATTTATATGCCGATGGTGCCAGAGGCTGCGGTTGCCATGCTGGCCTGTGCCCGCATAGGGGCCGTGCATTCTGTCATCTTCGGTGGTTTCTCACCGGAAGCCGTCGCCGGACGTATTATCGACTCCAATTCACGCCTGGTGATCACCGCCGACGAAGGCGTACGCGCCGGGCGCGCTATCCCACTGAAAAAGAACGTGGATGATGCGCTGAAAAACCCAAACGTGAAAACCGTTGAACATGTGGTCGTCCTCAAACGTACCGGTGGTAAAACGGAGTGGCAGGAAGGCCGTGACCTGTGGTGGTCCGATCTTATCGAGAAAGCCAGCTCAGAACACCAACCGGAAGAGATGAAGGCGGAAGATCCGCTGTTTATCCTGTATACCTCCGGTTCAACCGGCAAGCCGAAAGGCGTGCTGCACACCACCGGCGGGTATCTGGTCTACGCTGCAACCACCTTTAAGTACGTGTTTGATTACCATCAGGGCGATATCTATTGGTGCACCGCTGACGTGGGTTGGGTAACCGGACACAGCTACCTGCTGTACGGCCCGCTGGCCTGCGGTGCAACCACGCTGATGTTCGAAGGCGTACCAAACTGGCCAACGCCTGCGCGTATGTCGCAGGTTGTGGACAAGCACCAGGTCAATATTCTGTATACCGCACCGACCGCCATTCGCGCACTGATGGCAGAAGGCGACAAAGCGATTGAAGGTACTGACCGTTCGTCGCTGCGTATCCTGGGTTCCGTTGGCGAGCCGATCAACCCGGAAGCGTGGGAGTGGTACTGGAAGAAGATCGGCAACGAAAAATGTCCGGTCGTCGATACCTGGTGGCAGACCGAAACCGGGGGATTCATGATCACCCCACTGCCGGGCGCTACCGAGCTGAAAGCCGGTTCCGCAACCCGTCCGTTCTTTGGCGTGCAGCCTGCGATTGTCGATAACGAAGGTAATCCGCTGGAAGGCGCGACCGAAGGCAACCTGGTGATTACCGACTCGTGGCCAGGCCAGGCGAGAACGCTGTTTGGCGATCACGAACGCTTTGAGCAAACCTACTTCTCTACCTTCAAGAATATGTACTTCAGCGGCGACGGCGCGCGCCGTGACGAAGATGGCTATTACTGGATTACCGGACGTGTGGACGATGTGCTGAACGTCTCTGGCCACCGTCTGGGAACGGCTGAAATCGAATCGGCGCTGGTGTCGCATCCGAAGATTGCCGAAGCCGCGGTGGTGGGAATTCCGCATAATATTAAAGGCCAGGCGATCTACGCCTACGTCACGCTGAATCACGGTGAAGAGCCGTCACCTGAGTTGTACGCCGAGGTTCGCAACTGGGTGCGTAAAGAAATTGGTCCGTTGGCAACGCCAGACGTGCTGCACTGGACCGACTCACTGCCGAAAACCCGCTCCGGCAAAATCATGCGCCGCATCCTGCGCAAAATCGCGGCGGGCGATACCAGCAATCTGGGCGATACCTCGACCCTCGCCGATCCTGGCGTCGTGGAGAAACTGCTCGAAGAGAAGCAGGCCATCGCGATGCCATCATAACAAAGTCCTGAAAATGCCGGATGGCGACGCGAAAGCGTCTTATCCGACCTACAAATCTGACCCTACCCTCTCTTCACCGGGAGGGAAATATAAAAAACCTCCCCCAAAGGATTTCGTGTTACAGGAAGGCGGCAAGCGAGCACATCCCCAAGAGCATAGTTCACTATGTGACTGGGGTGGGCGAGTGCGGCCAACGAACCTGTAGCACGAAAGACGCAGGGGGACCTCTGGAGAGCTCTGTGATGAATGACCAAATTTATCAGCGGATAGAAGACAGTGCGCGTTTCAGGGAGTTAGTAGAAAAACGGCAACGGTTTGCCACCATTCTGTCCATCATCATGCTGGCAGTTTATATCAGCTTTATATTATTGATTGCCTTTGCGCCAGGCTGGCTGGGTACTCCGCTACACGCGGGAACCAGCGTCACCCGCGGTATTCCGATTGGGGTCGGTGTGATCCTTATCTCCTTCATCCTGACCGGGATCTACATCTGGCGGGCAAACGGTGAATTCGATCGCCTGAACAATGCGGTTTTGCACGAGGTTAAAGCATCATGAAGAGAGTCCTGACGGCGCTTGCCGCCACGCTGCCCTTCGCCGCAAACGCGGCGGATGCTATTAGCGGTGCAGTCCAACGCCAGCCAACCAACTGGCAGGCGATTATTATGTTCCTGATTTTCGTCATCTTTACGCTCGGCATTACCTACTGGGCGTCAAAGCGCGTACGTTCGCGCAATGACTATTACACCGCTGGCGGTAACATCACCGGTTTCCAGAACGGGCTGGCGATTGCGGGCGACTATATGTCGGCGGCATCGTTCCTCGGGATTTCCGCGCTGGTCTTTACCTCCGGTTATGACGGGCTGATCTATTCACTCGGCTTCCTGGTCGGCTGGCCAATTATCCTGTTCCTGATTGCTGAGCGTTTGCGTAACCTGGGTCGTTACACCTTTGCAGACGTTGCGTCTTATCGTCTGAAGCAAGGGCCAATCCGTATTCTGTCTGCCTGTGGTTCCCTGGTGGTGGTTGCGCTGTATCTGATCGCGCAGATGGTTGGCGCAGGTAAGCTGATTGAGCTGCTGTTTGGTCTGAACTATCACATCGCTGTCGTACTGGTTGGCGTGCTGATGATGATGTACGTTTTGTTTGGCGGCATGTTGGCGACCACCTGGGTACAGATCATCAAAGCCGTACTGTTGCTGTTCGGTGCCAGCTTCATGGCCTTTATGGTGATGAAACACGTCGGCTTTAGCTTCAATAATCTGTTCACCGAAGCGATGGCGGTACACCCGAAAGGTTCAGCCATTATGAGCCCGGGCGGGTTGGTAAAAGACCCAATCTCCGCACTGTCGTTAGGTCTCGGCCTGATGTTTGGTACGGCGGGCTTGCCGCACATCCTGATGCGCTTCTTCACGGTTAGCGATGCCCGTGAAGCACGTAAGAGCGTGTTCTACGCCACCGGTTTTATGGGTTATTTCTATATCCTGACCTTTATCATCGGCTTTGGCGCAATCATGCTGGTAGGTGCAAATCCGGCGTACAAAGATGCTGCGGGCGCGCTGATTGGCGGTAATAACATGGCGGCGGTTCACCTGGCGAATGCGGTGGGCGGTAACCTGTTCCTCGGCTTCATCTCGGCAGTGGCGTTTGCCACCATTCTGGCGGTGGTTGCCGGTCTGACGCTGGCGGGCGCATCGGCAGTGTCTCACGACCTGTACGCTAACGTGTTCCGCAAAGGCGCCACCGAACGTGAAGAGCTGCGGGTTTCGAAAATCACCGTGCTGGTGCTGGGCGTGATTGCCATCGTGCTCGGCGTGCTGTTCGAAAACCAGAACATCGCCTTCATGGTCGGCCTGGCGTTCGCCATCGCGGCGAGCTGTAACTTCCCCATCATTCTGCTCTCTATGTACTGGTCGAAACTGACCACGCGTGGCGCAATGTTGGGTGGCTGGTTAGGCCTGCTGACGGCAGTGGTGCTGATGATTCTTGGTCCAACGATTTGGGTCCAGATCCTCGGTCACGAAAAAGCCATTTTCCCGTATGAGTATCCGGCGCTGTTCTCCATCAGCGTAGCATTCCTCGGGATCTGGTTCTTCTCTGCCACCGACAACTCAGAAGAAGGCAACCGCGAACGCGAGCAGTTCCGTGCTCAGTTCATCCGTTCCCAGACCGGGTACGGTGTAGAACAAGGTCGCGCGCACTAACTTCCCTTCTCCTCCGGCTTTCAGGCCGGAGGATTACATCCTTTCTCAGAACATCAGCCTCGCCACCAGCGGTGCCACCAGCACCATTACCACGCCGGAAAGCATCATCACCAGGCTGGCAACGACCCCTTCCTGCTGACCGAGTTCATAAGAGCGTGCCGTGCCTGCGCCGTGCGATGCTGCGCCAAATCCTGCGCCTTTCGCCATCCCTTCACGAATGGAAAGCCGTAAAAACAGCACATCGCCGACCGCCATACCAAATACGCCGGTCACCACCACGAACAATGCCACCAGGTCCGGCTGCCCGCCCAACGGTTCTGCCGCCGCCAGCGCAAACGGTGTGGTGACGGAGCGCACCGCCAGACTGCGTTGGATCTCATCAGGCAACATAAACAGGCGCGCCAGCCATACGGAACTGGTGACGGCCACCAGCGTTGCCGTTACCACGCCCGCCGTCAGCGACATCCAGTGACGCTTAATCACGGCAAGGTTGTCATACACCGGAACGGCAAACGCGATGGTCGCCGGGCCTAACAACCACAGCAACCAGTGCGATTCACCGATATAGTTTTGCCAGGAGATATGGCCGAAAACCAGTATCAGCACCAGCAGGGCCGGGGTGAGAACTAATGGCATCAGGGGTAATTTACGAAAACGGCGATACAGACGCTTATTGGCAAAGTAGATACCCAGCGTAATCACCAGACACAATACGCTTAGCTGGAAATTACTCACGGTTTAGCCTGCGCATTTCATAGCGATACACTTTATCCACCACCCACGCCGTTGCGCCGAGCACCATCAGCGTACTGATCGCAATCACGGCAAATATACGCCAGCCATCAACCAGCAACAGCTGCGTGTAGTTCACAACGGCGACCACCGCCGGAACAAAAAACAGCAGCATTTCAGCCAGTAACCAGCGAGCACCTGCGCGAATCCAGTTCAGCGGGATAACCCGGCAGACAATTAACGCCAGCATCAGCACCATCCCGACCAGGTTGGCAGGAAGCGGTAGATGCAGCCAGGAGACAAGATATTGAGCAAATACAAAAAGACCTGCGTACAACAGAACCTGAACAGGAATCTGGAGTCGATGAATAACAGCAGGCGTCACGCGGCTTATCGCCACAGCCATGAGGGTATGTCCTTAAAAAATAGAGAGCGCCAGTATAGAGAGCCCCCTTCCAGGACTGAAATGAATTAAACTCATTGCAGGCATAGTCTTAAGGAATAATCATGGATATCAGAACGCTGCGATATTTTGTTGAAGTGGTTCGTCAGCAGAGCTTTACCCGCGCAGCGGAGAAGCTTTTTGTCACCCAGCCCACCATCAGCAAGATGTTGAAGAACCTTGAAGACGAGCTTAACTGCACGCTGTTAATCCGCGATGGTCGGCGACTGCTGTTAACCGACACCGGGCAGGTCGTTTTCGAACGCGGCCTGGCGATCCTTGCCGAGTTTCGCCAGCTTGAAGCGGAACTCAGTGACATAAATCACCTCAACAAGGGCGTGCTGCGCCTCGGTATCCCGCCCATGGTGGGGATGTTAATGGCTGGGCCGATCGGCCTGTTTCGCCAGCGCTATCCCGGCGTTGAGCTGAAGGTCTCTGAATTTGGCGGCTTAACCGTTCAGCAGGCGGTAATGAACGGTGACCTGGATGTCGCGATGACCGCGCTGCCAGTTGAAGAAGAGAGCGGTCTGGCAACCTTACCGCTTTTTAGCCATCCACTCTGCGTGTTGGTTCCTCGCTCCGGTCAGTGGACAACGTGCGAATCCATTTCCCCCGAGGCGCTGGCGGAACATCCGCTGCTTATCTACAACGAAGATTTCGCGTTGAGCCGCCAATTGCTTGAGCTGTTTAGCCAACACAACGTCAAGCCCCGCATCGCGGTTCGCAGCGGGCAGTGGGATTTTCTGGCGGCAATGGTACAAGCCGGGGTCGGGATTGCCATTTTACCGGAGCCGATTTGCCAGCGGCTGGATAAGCAAACGTTGCGCTGGATCCCTCTGGAGAGCGACTTACGCTGGCAGTTGGGCATGATTTGGCGCGAAGGCGTTTATCTGTCGCACAGCGCCCAGGCGTGGCTCAAATGCTGTGAAGGGTTTTGGCTACCGCAAGCGTCGTAAAATGCCGGATGCGGCTAACGCCTTATCCGGCCTACATCGGTATGCCGGTGTTGTAGGCCTGATAAGCGTAGCGCATCAGGCACGTTCACCCGCATTAAAATCCATGATTTCACCTGCCCAATCTTGCGGGTACAAACCGTGCCTCACATCACGATGAAATGTTGAAAAAGGCCAAGCCTGTACCTGCTTTACCCAACCGTGCTTCACTGGGTTAATGTAAATATAATCAACATGCTGGCGATAATCATGTTCATCACGGATGGTGTGCTCCCAAAAGCGAGATTGCCAGATATGTCGGGAAGACAATGAGTGGGTGAAATGCTTCTTAATTTCCCGCCAGCGAGAGGAATAATCCGCATCATTGCCAGGTAACGTCCATATACAATGCATATGCTCGGGTAAAACGACCCACGCATTGATGCGAAAAGGCCTAACCTTTTTGACCGCAGCGATTGCACACCGAAGCGCGTGAATGTTGTCTGTCAGAAGATGGCTTCGACGGTCCTGCAGATTTACCGTAAAAAACCAGGTTCCCCCATTGATGTAATTTCGTCGATAGTTGGACATGTTTCCCCCTTTCCTCAACCGTATGGAGAAAAGAGGGAATCGACAAGAGGGATGGATTCGTTCAGGAAAGCCGCTCGCAAATTACACGATGAATAATTTCTTGCAGCCAGTTGCGCGGCATTTGGCCCACCCTTCGCCGGATGCGGCTAACGCCTTATCCGGCCTACATCACTATTGCCGGTCTTGTAGGCCTGATAAGCGTAGCGCATCAGGCACACCCTTCGCCGGATGCGGCTAACGCCTTATCCGGCCTACATCGGTATGCCGGTCTTGTAGGCCTGATAAGCGTAGCGCATCAAGCACACCCTTCGCCGGATGCGGCTAGCGCCTTATCCGGCCTACATCGCTGTTGCCGGTCTTGTAGGCCTGATAAGCGTAGCGCATCAGGCACACCTTTCGCCGGATGCGGCTGACGCCCTATCCGGCCTACATCGCTATTGCCGGTTTTGTAGGCCTGATAAGCGTAGCGCATCAGGCACCCCTTCGCCGGATGCGGCTAGCGCCTTATCCGGCCGCCTACATCGCTGTTGCCGGTCTTGTAGGCCTGATAAGCGTAGCGCATCAGGCACTACCGTTTACTGATTCTCAATCAACAGCGCTTCCAGCAAATCCAGGTCGTGCAGTAGTTTTTGCAGCGTTTCATTGCTGATTTCACGCGTGGCGCGCAGGTGATAAAGCTCCGCGCGTTCTGAACGCAGCGCTGCCAGGCGGAAACGTCGCTCGAGGTTTTCTTCCTGCATCGAGCTTTCCACATCGTTGCGCCCGTCGGCGCGTCGACGCAGGTTACCAATCACGCGTGAACTCACCTCGGTGAGCAACTGGTTATCGATGTTCTCTTCGGTGTCCGCGGCCAGTCGCTCCTCCATTTTCTGGATAGCGACAATCGCCACTTCTGCCGTGGCGGCGCGGGCGATACGTTCCTCTTTCTGCTGCTGCGAGTGGTCTGCCACTTCCAGATGTTGTAGCAGAATCGGCAGCATCACCACGCCGACAAACAGCGAGAACAGGATCACGCCTGCGGCAAGGAAGATCAGCTCATATCGCGCCGGGAAGCCGCTACCGTCCGGTAACAACAGTGGAATGGAGAGCACACCGGCGAGGGTAATGGCCCCGCGTACACCGGCAAAAGAGGCGATCATGATTTCACGCGTCGTCCAGGATCCAAACTCCATCGGTTTTTTCTTCAGGAAGCGCAGACTGAACTTTTTCATGGTCCACAGCCAGCCAAAACGTACCAGCATTAGCGCCACGTAAATCAGCACGACATCGGTAAACAGCATCCAGATTTCAACATTCGGATCGGCCTCGGCAGCCGCCAAAGAAGACTCCAGAATCCCCGGTAACTGTAGCCCTAACAGCAAGAAGACCATGCCGTTAAACACAAACTCCAGCATCGCCCAGGTACTGTTAGCACGTAAACGCATCGCCAGCGGCGCGCGGCGCATCACCCCGGAACGGGTGATCGTCATCCCGGCAGCGACCGCCGCGAGGATACCGGAAACGCCGATATGTTCCGCAATCAGGTAAGATGCAAACGGCAGCAGGAACAGCAGGACGATTTGCGTTGCCGGCTCGTCACCGCCCCAGCGGCTAAGGAAGCGCAGGGAGCGGCCGTACAGCCAACTGACGACAAAACCAGCCAGGATGCCGCCAATCGCCACTTTGAAGAACTCAAGCGTTGCGCCACCAACGGTGAATACCATTGTCCCCATCGCCACGGCGACGGCAAACTTCAGAGAGACCAGACCGGAGGCGTCGTTCATCAACGCTTCGCCCTGCAGGATACCCATGATTTTCTTCGGTATACGTCCCTCTCCCACAATGCCGGAAAGTGCGACGGCATCGGTTGGCGATAGCACAGCAGCCAGCGCAAAGGCTGGGATGAGAGGGATCCCCGGCACCAGCCAGTAAATCATAAATCCAATGCCGACCACCGTGACCAGCACCAGCGCCAGTGCCAGGCCGAAAATCTCTCGCCCGTGCTCGAGAAACTCACGCGTTGGTGTCTTCCAGCCATCGGCAAAGAGCAGCGGCGGGATGAACAGAACCAGGAACAGCTCAGGATCGAATTCCACATGCAAACCAAACGTCGGCCACGCCAGCAAGGCGCCGATGGCGATCTGCATAAGGGGTAAAGGAAGTTGGAAGGGCAATACGCGAGTAAATACCCCCGACAGCGAGACCACAAGGGTCATGATAAGTATGGTGAAAAAGATTTCCATGCGTTCCCTGTTTGCGATGTTTCTTATGATTGCTAATGAGAGGCGTCGTGCCTCAATTCTATCTAATTGAGAGTAACGCAAAAGACAACGAGTGTGTTCTGAAAATGAAAACGGGCGGCCAAAGCCACCCGTTTTTAGGATCGTCAGGAAATCAGAATCAGATAGCCCAACCGCCGGCGTAGAAGGCCACCAACGCGATGGCGATCACCACGGTGCCGATGTTCAGTTTGCGCCATTCACCAGAAACGATGCGGCCAATTACCAGGGTCGCAAAGCCAATCATGATGCCGGTAACGATGTTACAGGTCAGCACGATAAATACGGCCGTAACCAGTCCTGCCATTGCGTCGACAAAGTCAGCGAAATCGATTTTCGCGACGTTGCTCAGCATCAACAGACCCACATACATCAGCGCAGGTGCCGTTGCGTACACAGGAACAAGATAAGAGAGCGGAGAGAGGAACAGGATCAGCAGGAACAGTACGCCAACGGTGATCGCTGTCAGGCCAGTTTTACCGCCTGCCGCCGTACCCGCTGCGGATTCAATGTAAACCGCCGCCGGAGCTGCACCCACCAGACCAGAGAACACGCTGCTCAGGGAGTCAGTGGTCAGCGCTTTGCCACCGTCGATAATCTGTCCGTCTTTATCCAGCAGATTCGCCTGTCCGGCTACCGCGCGGATGGTTCCGGTTGCATCGAAGACAGCGGTCATGACCAGCGCCAGCACGCTCGGCAGGACAATCGGGTTCAGTGCACCCATGATATCCAGGCTGCCGATCAGCGAGTTGCCGTTTTCATCACTCAGAGACGGCATGGCAAAAATGCCGGAGAAATGCACGGCCGGGTCGAAAATCAGACCAACCACGGAAATACCGATAATGGTCAGCAGAATGCCACCCGGTACTTTCAGTTTTTCGAGGCCAATAATCACCGCCAGACCAATTAACGACATAATGACCGGGAAGGTATCGAAGTCACCCAGCGCAACCGGCAGGCCGTCCAGCGGGTTCTTAATTACCAGACCGACACCGTTTGCCGCAATCAGCAGCAGGAACAGGCCGATACCAATCCCCGTACCATGCGCAACGCCCTGCGGCAGATTGCGCAGGATCCAGCTACGGATACCGGTCGCGGAAATGATGGTAAACAGGACACCCATCAGGAACACCGCACCCAGCGCAACGGGCACGCTAATATGTTGGCCCAGCACCAGGCTGAATGCGGTAAATGCGGTCAGAGAAATGGCACAACCAATTGCCAGCGGCAGGTTTGCCCACAGGCCCATCACAATAGAACCGACGCCCGCGACCAGACAGGTCGCCACAAATACAGCAGCAGGTGGGAACCCGGCTTTACCCAGCATCCCCGGAACCACGATAACGGAGTAGACCATGGCCAGGAAGGTCGTTAATCCGGCAACGACTTCCTGACGAACGGTACTGCCGCGGAGCGAAATTTTAAACCAGGCGTCGAGTGAACCGCCGGTACGCGCTGAAGGCGTAGACATAGAAAACATCCCCTGAGAGTTTATTTTTTCGTCATTATGCGTGCTGGACAATCCACTGCCTGCTAAACGTTTTCTCCATGTGCCAGGTTTGCGTCAATAGGGGTGTCGCAAAAAAGCAAACGTTTAGCTCCGCGCATAAAAAACGGGTGGTAAAAAAAAGCAAACGATTATCCAGCGATCATACGCTGGTTTTCAACTGAACTTTGCCGCTTTTTACTCATTTCTTCTTATAACGCGCAAGAAATAACCAGTCGATGCGCAAACGTTATCGTCAATGCGCAATTTGGCAACAAATTTCGCGGAGTTATTACAACATCGGCGTGTTTATTTCGCGCAACTCGCGCAAGAAAACAGGTGAAGATGCGTAAAATTTTTTGGCTAAAAAATCACCATTTCACTGGCAAATGGAGGGAGGTGGCTTACACTTACATTATCAACACAGGCCGGAACCTCCCCTAATGTGCTCGACTGAGGGGTGTTGATGTCGGGGGAAACCCTCCCGTGAACCAGCGGGATAGAGTGAAAGACAAAGACCGGAACCAAACTAAAGCGCCCTCTGTGGCGCTTTAGTTTTATATCCTTCATACCCGTCACATATTTTAAACCAATTAATCATCTTCCAGCAGCCGCGCTCCGGTCCCCTGCTCGCCAAGCTGATCGCCTGGGTTACGCAATGGGCAATCGCTACGTGACAAGCATCCGCAACCAATACACCCATCCAGCTCATCGCGTAGCGCCACCAAAGTATGGATGCGTCGGTCCAGTTCTTCACGCCATTGCGAAGAGAGCTGCTTCCACTCTTTGGCACTAAGCGAATGCCCCTCAGGTAATACACCTAACGCGTCACCGATCGTGGCCAGCGGGATCCCGATGCGTTGAGCAATCTTGATTATCGCGACGTAACGCAACACATCACGTTTGTATCGCCGCTGATTGCCGCTGTTGCGCATGCTACTGATTAACCCTTTGCTTTCATAGAAATGCAGGGTCGATACCGCCACGCCGCTACGTTTGGCGACTTCACCTGGTGTGAGCAGCGCTTTTATCCGGGGTAATTTCTTTTCCATAAATCGCTTTACCTCAAGTTAACTTGAGGAATTATACTCGCCCACAGACAAAACGACGAATCGAATACTGAGAAAGAGGCAGCCCTATGTCCCATCAGCAGATTATTCAGACCCTTATTGAATGGATTGATGAACATATCGATCAACCGCTCAACATTGAGGCGGTGGCGAAAAAATCAGGTTACTCGAAGTGGTATTTACAAAGAATGTTCCGCACGGTGACGCGCCAGACCTTGGGTGACTACATCCGCCAGCGTCGACTTTTGCTGGCCGCCGTTGAACTACGGACAACTGAGCGACCTATTTTTGATATCGCGATGGATCTTGGTTATGTGTCGCAACAAACCTTCTCGCGTGTGTTTCGCCGCGAATTTGATCGTACTCCCAGCGACTACCGCCATCGTCTGTAATATTATTGCCCGCTCTGCGTCAGTATGGCGGGCGACCGTTGTATCCAGTGCATGAACTCCTGCGGCGGCAGCGCCTTCGCAAAATACCAGCCCTGACAATACTGTACGCCGCGTTCAAGCAGCCATTCGATTTGCTCCTTCGTTTCCACCCCTTCCGCAATCGTCTTCAGGTGTAAGCTTTGTGCCATCTCAATAATATGTTCGGCAATCAAGTGACTGGTGCTGTTAGTGGACAACGTGCTAATAAACGATTTGTCGATCTTCAGGATATCGACATTCAGCGCTGACAAATTATGCAGATTGGAATATCCCGTGCCAAAATCATCAAATGCCACTTCATAACCCGCCTTACGGAACGCCTGGATTACGGGGGTCATTTTATGTACATCTATGAACCCACGCTCGGTCACTTCAACTTTAATTTGCTGGGCCGCCACGGAGTACTCACGATTTTTGTCGTTAATCAGGGCAATCAATCGGGATGAATGAAAGTCAGAAGCGGAAAGGTTAATCGATATAGAAAGCTGAGGATGCGCCGAAAGAAAATACCCCAAATCGTTGAACACCTCTTCAACGACATAATCCGTGATCCGCTCAATCATTCCCTCTTTTTCAGCCAGTGGAATAAACTCCGTCGGGCTCATCACCTCACCTTTACAGCCCGGCCAGCGCAGCAGAGCTTCAGCGCCAACACATTGACCGTTCTTGATATCAATAATCGGCTGGTAATGCAGGCAAAGCTGACGTTTTTTGATCGCGCGTTTTAATAAGCGCCGGGGAGATAAGTATTCCTGACGCGTGCGCCACCACATTAGCAATATCAGGATGCTGCAGATAATCCCGAAGGGAATGGTTAATGCCGCCTCGTGATAGAAAATCTGACTTACGCGGTTGTCTGAGGTCGACACAATAATCGCAATTGGACGTTTTTCTGAATGCACGATGGTGTAGAAGCGATCGTCTTGTTGAAAGGTCGAGGCTTCACCGCGTATGAGCGGCGCGAATTGCGCAATATTTGCCGCTTCACTAGCAGAGAAAAACGTATCCGTTACTGTGTCATACACGCCCCAGGAGAGATCCGGATCATCTGACATGACTTCGCTGTAGGACAATGGATTGATGACTGCGACGTAGTTTCCGCGTTGCATGTACGTCATTCTGTAGCCAGCGAAAAAAGGGGTATCGCGGTAGTAATAGATGGCGATATCCGGCGTACGTTTATAGTCAGGTGTCGGCATAATATAAGTAACAGGCGGTGCCATAGACGTAGAGCACAAAAAATGATCGCCCTGCGCATAAATTAGCTCACTGATATATAAACGACCGCGAATAATATTTAGCATACTTTTCTGATGTGCCGGGGTACACATCTTACCCTGATACAACTGGGCCATATCACGCGCCAAATCAGCTTGTAGGATCACCAATTCTGTTTTATTTAACACCAGTTGAGCAAAAGAGCGGAGTTGGCTATGGGTTTCGGTCATCGCCCGGATGTGCGCAAACCATATCGCCAGCACCACGGGGAACAATACCACCATGAATGTTCCCAGGAACTTCAGCATCTTGCGTCGCGCACTGTGATTCATGTCAGCCCTATTTCCCTGTTTCGTATATGCCAGAACCCATCAAGGCAGGATGCTATAAACACCGACTGATTAAGTTGCATGAATCTATCAGTATTAGCAACAGACTTCTCTATGTAAAAGTCTGATAATAGTTGATGATGATATTATTTTTCCGTAAGGCAAACTTAAAGTTATGCTTATTTCATAACGTTATTATCCCCACGGAGTAATTTTTTATGAGCATTATCCTGGCTGCATTTAAGAAATTCATTAATTTTTTTTAACGTTTAATTTAGGATAAATATAACAAGCAGACTAAATACATGTTTAAAACATGGTTATTTATTATCAACTCTTCATTAAACAAAACCACACACTTGAAGTGGTTATAAGCCTACAAAAATAACGGCCAATACTGGTGAACAAACGACCAGACGTGATATAGTTCACAAAAATCATGTAACAGAAACAATGTTTCATTCATGTTATTGCCCGTCGATAGCCAGAGTATCACACCCTCGGTGAACACCCCCGCGCTGTCCTGGGCATCCAGACTTTCTGAGGACGTTTTTCATGGCGACAATAACAACTGGCGTGGTTCTTCTGCGGTGGCAACTACTCAGCGCGGTGCTGATGTTTTTAGCCAGTACGCTCAATATCCGTTTTCGTAAATCAGATTATATTGGCCTGGCCGTCATTAGCAGCGGTTTAGGGCTGGTTTTTGCCTGCTGGTTTGCGACTGGATTGCTCGGCATAACCCTGGTGGATATGTCCGCTATCTGGAAGAACATTGAAACCGTAATGGTTGACGTGATGAGCCACACACCGCCAGATTGGCCGATGGTGTTGAACTGATAACAAAATTGCATATGGCTACCCCAGTCTTGAGGTAGCCATTATTTTCAGCGTAGCGCAGTGGGATTAGAACGGAATATCGTCGTCGAAATCCATCGGCGGCTCATTAGACGGTGCTGCCGGCGCTGACTGTTGCGGGCGAGACTGTGCGCCGCCGCTGAACTGGTTGCCACCCTGCGGCTGCTGAGGTTGACCCCAACCGCCCTGCTGCTGACCGCCACCTGCCGGAGCACCACCACCCTGACGACCACCCAGCATTTGCATGGTGCCGCCAACGTTAACCACAACTTCTGTGGTGTACTTTTCTACGCCGGACTGATCGGTCCATTTGCGGGTACGCAGCTGACCTTCGATATAGACCTGAGAACCTTTACGCAGATATTCGCTGGCCACTTCCGCCAGTTTGCCGAACAACACAACACGGTGCCATTCAGTCTGCTCTTTCATTTCACCGGTCGCTTTATCACGCCAGGATTCGGAAGTAGCCAGCGTAATGTTGGCAACTGCGCCACCATTCGGCATATAGCGTACTTCCGGGTCCTGGCCCAGATTACCGACGAGAATCACCTTGTTTACGCCTCTGCTGGCCATGATCGTGTCTCCTGAAAAACGTTACTGAATAAGTGTAAGCGCGGGATTGTAGCATTTCCAATAGCGCTTTTACTACGTTGCGAAGTTGATTCCAGTAAACAACCCCAGCCAGACATTGTTGCACAGACGTCTGCGTTTTGCATTCCAATACTGTATATCCATTCAGGTCAGGTTGTGTCATAATTAACCGTTTGTGATCGCCGGTAGCACCATGCAGCCAGGCAAAAAAGCGTTTAATCCGGGAAAGATGAATGGATAAGATCGAAGTTCGGGGCGCCCGCACCCATAATCTCAAAAACATCAACCTCGTCATCCCGCGCGACAAGCTGATTGTCGTCACCGGGCTTTCGGGCTCAGGCAAATCTTCGCTCGCTTTCGACACCTTATATGCCGAAGGGCAGCGTCGTTACGTTGAATCCCTTTCCGCGTACGCGCGTCAATTTCTGTCGCTGATGGAAAAACCGGACGTCGACCACATTGAGGGGCTCTCTCCTGCCATCTCAATTGAACAAAAATCGACGTCCCATAACCCGCGATCCACGGTAGGTACAATTACCGAAATTCACGACTATCTGCGTCTGCTGTTTGCCCGCGTTGGCGAGCCGCGCTGTCCGGATCACGACGTCCCCCTGGCAGCGCAGACCGTAAGCCAGATGGTGGATAACGTCCTGTCGCAGCCGGAAGGTAAGCGTCTGATGCTGCTGGCGCCGGTGATCAAAGAGCGTAAAGGCGAGCACACCAAAACGCTGGAAAACCTGGCAGGCCAGGGCTATATCCGCGCCCGTATCGACGGTGAAGTCTGTGACCTTTCCGATCCGCCCAAGCTTGAGCTGCAAAAGAAACACACCATTGAAGTGGTGATTGACCGCTTTAAAGTCCGTGACGATCTCACCCAACGACTGGCGGAATCCTTTGAAACCGCGCTGGAACTGTCCGGCGGTACGGCGGTCGTTGCCGATATGGACGACCCGAAAGCGGAGGAGCTGCTGTTCTCCGCCAACTTCGCCTGCCCTATCTGCGGCTATAGCATGCGCGAACTGGAACCGCGGCTGTTCTCGTTTAACAACCCGGCGGGCGCGTGTCCAACCTGTGACGGTCTCGGCGTGCAGCAATATTTCGATCCTGATCGGGTGATCCAAAACCCGGAACTGTCGCTAGCCGGTGGTGCTATCCGCGGTTGGGATCGCCGTAACTTCTATTACTTCCAGATGCTTAAGTCTCTGGCGGAACACTATAAGTTCGACGTTGAAGCCCCGTGGGCCAGCCTGAACCCTGCTGTGCATAAAGTGGTACTTTACGGTTCCGGTAAAGAGAATATCGAATTTAAATACATGAACGATCGTGGTGATACGTCCGTACGTCGCCATCCGTTCGAAGGCGTATTGCACAATATGGAGCGCCGCTATAAAGAGACGGAATCCAGCGCAGTACGTGAAGAATTAGCCAAGTTCATCAGTAACCGTCCTTGCGCTAGCTGTGAAGGGACGCGTTTACGCCGGGAAGCCCGTCACGTATTTGTTGAAAATACGCCGCTGCCTGCGATTTCTGACATGAGCATCGGTCATGCAATGGATTTCTTCAACAATCTGAAGCTTGCGGGTCAGCGGGCGAAGATTGCCGAGAAAATTCTTAAAGAGATTGGCGATCGTCTGAAGTTCCTGGTCAACGTCGGCCTCAACTACCTGACGCTATCGCGGTCGGCGGAAACACTCTCCGGCGGTGAGGCCCAGCGTATTCGCCTGGCAAGCCAGATCGGCGCGGGTCTGGTCGGTGTAATGTACGTACTGGATGAACCGTCTATCGGTTTGCATCAACGCGATAACGAGCGTCTGCTGGGTACGCTTATCCACCTGCGTAATCTGGGAAATACCGTCATTGTGGTCGAGCACGATGAAGATGCGATTCGCGCCGCTGACCACGTTATCGATATCGGCCCGGGCGCGGGTGTTCACGGCGGTCAGGTCGTCGCCGAAGGGACGCTCGACGACATCATGGCAGTGCCTGAGTCGCTGACCGGCCAGTACATGAGCGGTAAACGCAAGATTGAAGTGCCTAAACAGCGCGTTGCGGCTGACCCAGAGAAAGTGCTGAAACTCACCGGCGCACGCGGTAATAACCTGAAAGATGTCACCCTGACGCTGCCGGTAGGTTTATTTACCTGCATTACCGGTGTTTCCGGTTCGGGTAAATCGACGCTGATTAACGACACACTGTTCCCGATTGCACAGACGGCGCTAAACGGTGCGACGCTGGCTGAACCTGCGCCGTATCGCGACGTTCAAGGCCTGGAGCATTTCGACAAAGTGATCGACATTGACCAAAGCCCGATTGGCCGTACGCCGCGCTCTAACCCGGCAACCTACACCGGGGTGTTTACGCCAGTGCGCGAACTGTTTGCCGGTGTACCGGAGTCACGAGCACGCGGTTACACGCCGGGGCGTTTCAGCTTTAACGTCCGTGGCGGACGCTGTGAAGCCTGTCAGGGCGACGGCGTGATCAAAGTCGAAATGCACTTCCTGCCGGATATCTACGTGCCGTGCGATCAGTGCAAAGGCAAGCGCTATAACCGCGAAACGTTAGAAATTAAGTACAAAGGCAAGACTATCCACGAAGTGCTGGATATGACGATTGAAGAAGCGCGTGAGTTCTTCGATGCCGTTCCGGCGCTGGCGCGTAAGCTGCAAACGCTGATGGACGTTGGCCTGACGTACATTCGACTGGGTCAGTCCGCTACCACGCTCTCGGGCGGTGAAGCACAGCGCGTGAAGCTGGCGCGCGAGCTGTCCAAACGCGGTACCGGGCAAACGCTGTATATTCTCGATGAGCCGACCACCGGTCTGCATTTTGCGGATATTCAGCAACTGTTGGACGTGCTGCATCAACTCCGGGATCAGGGCAACACCATCGTGGTGATTGAGCACAATCTGGACGTGATTAAGACCGCAGACTGGATTGTCGATCTCGGTCCGGAAGGCGGCAGCGGCGGCGGCGAAATCCTTGTCTCCGGCACACCAGAAACTGTCGCTGAGTGTGAAGCCTCACACACGGCCCGCTTCCTCAAACCGCTGTTGTAATTACGCAACACTTGTCTGGCCTACAGAATACGCATAAAGCCTGTAGGCCGGATAAGGCGCTTACACCGCATCCGGCAACCGTTGTGCCTGATGGCGCTGCGCTTATCAGGCCTACGAAACTACAGATCAGGTATAAAGCCTGTAGGCCGGATAAGGCGCTTGCGCCGCATCCGGCTACCGTTGTGCCTGATGGCGCTGCGCTTATCAGGCCTACGAAACTACAGATCAGGTATAAAGCCTGTAGGCCGGATAAGGTGCTTGCGCCGCATCCGGCAACCGTTGTGCCTGATGGCGCTGCGCTTATCAGGCCTACGAAACTACAGACCAGGTATAAAGCCTGTAGGCCGGATAAGGCGCTTGCGCCGCATTCGGCAACCGTTGTGCCTGATGGCGCTACGCTTATCAGGCCTACGAAACTACAGATCAGGTATAAAGCCTGTAGGCCGGATAAGGTGCTTGCGCCGCATCCGGCAACCGTTGCGCCTGATGGCACTGCGCTTATCAGCACCTACGAAACTACAGACCAGGCATAAAGCCTGTAGGCCGGATAAGGTGCTTGCGCCGCATCCGGCAACCGTTGTGCCTGATGGCGCTACGCTTATCAGGCCTACGAAACTACAGATCAGGTATAAAACCTGTAGGCCGGATAAGGCGCTTGCGCCGCATCCGGCTACCGTTGCGCCTGATGGCGCTGCGCTTATCAGGCCTACGAAACTACAGATCAGGTATAAAGCTTGTAGGCCGGAAAAGGCGCTTGCGCCGCATCCGGCTACCGTTGTGCCTGATGGCGCTACGCTTATCAGGCCTACGAAACTACAGATCAGGTATAAAACCTGTAGGCCGGATAAGGTGCTTGCGCCGCATCCGGCTACCGTTGTGCCTGATGGAGCTGCGCTTATCAGGCCTACGAAACTACAGATCAGGTATAAAGCCTGTAGGCCGGATAAGGTGCTTGCGCCGCATCCGGCAACCGTTGTGCCTGATGGCGCTGCGCTTATCAGACCTACGAAACTACAGACCAGGTATAAAGCCTGTAGGCCGGATAAGGTGCTTGCGCCGCATCCGGCGAAACGGATCAGGGCTGCGTCAGTATCCGGCGTTTATCTTCCGGCAACGTGTTCACAGCCTGCTGATAAGAGGCGTCGACCAGATAATAAATCTGTGAATCCGGCAGCGAGCCGTCCAGATACACCGTACTCCAGTGCGCCTTATTGAGATGCCTGCTTGGCCGAACATCGCTATGCTGCTGGCGCAACAGTTCTGCCAGTTCAGGGCTGGTTTTCAGAGACACCGCCGGGCGTTCTTCCACCTCTTTTACCATGGCAAAAAGCACATCTTCGACTTTGATTTGCGTGGCCTTCCAGTCACTGTGAACGCTCTGCTCCGCGCCCGTTTTTGCCATGCAGTATTGCAGCAACTCCGAATTCGTCATCTTTATTCCCCTTACCAGCATATTGCCTCATGAGAACATCTTTTATTCAGTGTGCAGCAAGTCCGCAAAAGGTAAAAGCCAGCAATGTAAATTTGTTTAAAAAAACAGCAATCCGCAGCCAGCGTCCTCAATATTCCGAGTTGACGATCACCTCTTCACCAAACGCACCGGCCTGTGGCAGCGGCTTATAAGTGGAGTTAGAGGCGCGCAAAATGCGAATACCGCGAATACCCACGTCGCGAGCGGCGGTAATGTCATTATCGGAGTCACCGTAGAACATGCGGATATTTTTATCCTGCAGCCACTGCGTTTTGGTGTTCTGACCCGGCTTGTCGCCGGCAAAAATGACCGGATTCATATTTCCAGCTGGGATGTGAAAGTTATCAGACAACGTTTTCGACACCGTTTCAGTCTTCGTCTGGCTACGCCCGGTCACGAAAAAGATGCTGTCACCGCGACGCACGTGCATATCAATCAGTTGGCGCGCGACTTCTTTTGGAATACTAAACTCGTCCCAGCCATTGTTCATTTTTTCCCAGAAGGCCGGATTCTTCAGGTAATCCTCACTGTCCGGAGAATACGTTTTTTTACCGCGCCAGAAGCCTGGGCTGGAAAAGAGGACAGTGTCATCGATATCAAACCCGACGGCCATCGGCGGACGTCCGGTCAGACTGTTTTCAATTTGTGCCACGGAGACCCAGTGAATGGGTGCCTGCTCAGCGAGTTTTGCAACGTTAGTGCCTGGATTGAGCTGAGAGGGAGAAGAAACGAGTGCCTGGGCTGGCTGATTTAGCGTGAACAATAAACAAACGGCACTCAGTGCCAACGTAAACTTGCGCATATTTTTCCCTAAGTAGTCAGTTAGTTATCATTTTTTTATTAACAACTGGTCAAAAAACTATCTGACCTTACCCCTTAGGGGGAGGGAAAGGAAGGATTTTCTCTGGTTTTGTCCTGGAAAAGGAGCACGATCACATTGGAAAACAGGCCTGATGGCGCGACGCTTATCAGGCCTGCAAAGTCGATTACATGACGGCGGCAAATGCCTTCGCCACGCGCTGCACGTTACCGTGATTCAACCCGGCCACGCACATGCGACCGCTGGCGATCAGGTATACACCGAACTCATCGCGCAGACGATCAACCTGGGCTGCGCTAAGCCCGGTATAGCTGAACATCCCGCGCTGTTGCAGCAGGTAGTCAAAGTTACGGCCTGAGATCTCCGTATTCAATACGTTAACCAACTCCTGGCGCATCGCCAGAATGCGGGTACGCATCTCTTCAACTTCCGCCAGCCAACTGGCTTTCAGCGCGTCATCACCCAGTACCGCGGCAACTACCTGCGCACCAAAGTTTGGCGGGCTGGAGTAGTTCCGACGCACCGTCGCTTTTAGCTGCCCCAGAACGCGACTGGCGGCTTCAGCATCTTCACATACCACTGACAGTCCACCGACACGCTCGCCGTATAAGGAGAAAATCTTCGAGAATGAGTTACTGACCAGAGCAGGCAATCCGGCGCTGGCAATGGCGCGAATCGCATAGGCGTCGTCTTCCATTCCACCACCAAAGCCCTGGTAAGCAATGTCCAGGAACGGAATCAGATCGCGTGCTTTCAGGATCTCAATAACGCTATCCCACTGCGCAGGCGTTAAATCCGCCCCTGTCGGGTTATGGCAGCACGGATGTAGCAGCACGATGCTGCGCGCCGGTAGGGTATTCAGCGTTGCCAGCAGGTCGTTGAAACGCACGCCGTTGGTCGTGTCGTCATACCATGGGTAAGTGTTTACTTCGAATCCGGCACCTTCAAAAATCGCGATATGGTTTTCCCAGGTCGGATCGCTGACCCACACGCCAGAATCAGGGAAATAACGTTTCAGGAAGTCTGCGCCAACCTTTAACGCACCGGAGCCGCCCAGCGTCTGAATGGTTGCGACGCGCTGCTGCTGGAGAACCGGATGTTCTGCGCCAAACAGCAGCGGCGCAATAGTATGGCGATACGTGTTCAGACCTTCCATCGGCAGATACAGCGAAGCGCCATGCGGTTTGGCATTGAGGCGAGCTTCCGCTTCTGCCACAGCTTTAAGCTGAGGAATAATGCCGTCTTCGTTGTAATACAGGCCGATGCTGAGATTCACTTTGTCGCTACGTGAATCTTCTTTGAAGCGCTCCATGAGCGATAAGATCGGGTCGCCGGCGTAGGCGTCAACTTTTTGAAACACGTGTGGTTCTCCGGGTTTACAGGCAGGGGTTAAGAACACAATAAACCGGAAGTGGGAGAAGATCGAGAGGATGTTGAGAGGAATATTGCCGGAAGGCGGCGTAACCACCTGTCCGGCACATCATGCTGCTAATCGATATACTTCATCGCTACCCTTGAGGTCAGACGCGTAATAAGTTCGTAAGCACTTACTTTCGTCATTTCAGCAATGCGTTCAACGGGCAAGCCCTCGCCCCACAGAATCACCGAATCGCCGGCTTTATCCTGCGCTTCGGGGCCTAAATCGACGCAGATCATATCCATCGCGACGCGACCGACGATCGGCACTTCACGGCCATTGACCAGTACCGGTGTCCCCGAAGGCGCTGCGCGCGGATAACCATCGCCATAGCCCATCGCTACCACGCCAAGACGCGTGTCGCGCTCACTCAGCCAGGTTCCACCATAACCAACCGGCTCCCCCGCTTTGTGCTCGCGCACCGCAATCAGGCTTGAGGTCAGCGACATTACCGGCTGGCAGCCAAAATCAGCGCCGATGGAGTGATTTTCCAGTGGCGATACGCCATACAGAATCAGCCCCGGACGCGCCCAGTCGAAGTGAGACTGCGGCCACAGCAAAATACCACCCGACGCGGCAATCGAACGCTGCCCCGGTTTGCCTTCACAAAAACTGTTGAAGATATCGAGCTGTTTTTCGGTCGCGCCACACTCAGGCTCGTCCGCGCGAGCAAAGTGGCTGACGATATTGACCGGCTGGCGCACGTTTTCACACTGTGTTAAGCGCTGATAAAACGCCTCGGCCTGCTCAGGGCGTACGCCCAGTCGATGCATACCGGTGTCGAGCTTCATCCAGACGGTAACGGGTTCAGCCAGTTTAGCGGCTTCCAGGGCTTCGAGCTGCTCCTGGTTGTGGACGGCAGTATGCAGGCGCTGCGCGGAAATAGTCGGCAGATCGGAGGCATCAAAAAATCCCTCCAGCAGCAGGATGGGCTGCGTGATCCCTCCCGCTCGCAAGCGCAGGGCTTCTTCAAGACGAGCGACACCAAAAGCGTCCGCATCGGGGAGCGTTCGCGCGGTCTCTAACAGACCATGGCCGTAGGCGTTCGCTTTCACAACCGCAACCAGTTTGCTGGCTGGAGCCAGTTCACGCAGACGTTGCAGGTTGTGTCGCAGAGCGCGGCGGTTAATAACTACAGTTGCCGCTTGCATTTGTATTCCTTAGAAATTACTCATCGTCATATTGAGGACCGGCATAGTTGTCAAAGCGCGACCACTGACCGTTAAACGTCAGGCGAACCGTTCCGATCGGGCCGTTACGTTGCTTACCAATAATGATTTCTGCGATCCCTTTCAGGTCGCTGTTTTCGTGATAAACCTCATCACGATAGATAAACATGATTAAGTCGGCATCCTGCTCGATGGAGCCAGACTCACGCAGATCCGAGTTGACCGGACGCTTGTCGGCACGTTGTTCCAGAGAGCGGTTAAGCTGCGACAGCGCCACCACCGGCACATGCAGTTCTTTCGCTAACGCTTTCAGCGAGCGGGAGATTTCTGCAATTTCCAGCGTACGGTTGTCGGAGAGCGACGGCACGCGCATCAGCTGCAGGTAGTCGATCATGATAAGTCCGATACCGCCATGTTCACGGGCGATACGACGGGCACGCGAGCGCACTTCCGTAGGCGTCAGGCCGGAGGAGTCATCAATATAGATGTTTCGTTTCTCCAGCAAAATACCCATTGTTCCGGAAATTCGCGCCCAGTCTTCATCATCCAGTTGACCGGTACGAATTTTGGTTTGGTCTACGCGTGAGAGCGAGGCCAGGGAACGCATCATGATCTGTTCTGAGGGCATTTCAAGACTAAAGATAAGAACCGGCTTATCCTGCAACATCGCCGCATTTTCGACGAGGTTCATTGCAAATGTCGTTTTACCCATCGACGGACGCGCGGCGACGATAATTAAGTCTGACGGCTGCAAACCAGCCGTCTTTTTATTGAGGTCGTCATAACCGGTGTTCACCCCGGTGACGCCGTCGTGCGGTTGCTGGAACAGCTGCTCGATACGCGCGACGGTGGCGTCGAGCACGTCAGTAATATTTTTCGGGCCTTCGTCTTTATTAGCGCGGCTTTCCGCGATTTTAAAGACACGGGATTCTGCAAGGTCCAACAGATCTTCACTGGAGCGCCCTTGCGGATCAAAACCGGCTTCCGCGATTTCGTTCGCAACTGAAATCATGTCACGAACAACGGCGCGTTCGCGGACGATATCCGCATAAGCGCTAATGTTCGCCGCACTTGGCGTGTTTTTAGACAACTCAGCCAGGTAAGCAAAACCGCCGACGCTGTCCAGTTGTCCCTGAACTTCCAGCGACTCTGCCAGTGTGATCAGATCGATGGGTTTTCCCATCTCCTGCAGGCGATGCATTTCCGTGAAGATATGCCGGTGCGGACGGGTATAAAAATCTTCCGCCACCACACGCTCGGCGACATCGTCCCAGCGTTCGTTATCCAGCATTAAACCGCCCAACACCGACTGTTCCGCTTCAATCGAGTGCGGCGGTACTTTCAGCCCGGCGACCTGGGGATCGCGCTCACGAGCATCAGTCTGTTGTTTGTTGAAGGGTTTATTTCCTGCCATAGTGAATGGAGTTACCGAGATAATGATTGGGTCGAAAGATTACCACATTTCTTTTGGAGGAAGCATGGCAACACGTATTGAATTTCACAAGCATGGTGGCCCTGATGTACTCAAGACGGTGGAGTTTACGCCCGTAGACCCGGCGGAAAACGAAATCCAGGTCGAGAACAAAGCGATTGGGATCAACTATATCGACACCTACATCCGCAGTGGTCTTTATCCACCGCCTTCCCTGCCCAGCGGGCTGGGTACCGAAGCCGCCGGCGTAGTCAGCAAAGTTGGCAGCAAAGTGACACACATTAAAGCTGGCGATCGCGTGGTGTACGCCCAGTCTGCTCTTGGCGCCTACAGCTCAGTGCATAACGTTCCGGCCGATAAAGCCGCCATCCTGCCTAACGCTATCTCGTTTGAACAAGCTGCCGCCTCGTTTCTTAAAGGGCTAACCGTTTTTTATCTGTTACGTAAAACCTATGAAATTCAACCTGATGAGCCGTTTTTGTTCCATGCGGCTGCGGGCGGCGTCGGCATGATTGCCTGCCAGTGGGCAAAAGCATTGGGTGCGAAGCTGATTGGTACCGTCGGCAGTGCGCAAAAAGCGCAAATTGCGCTGCAGGCTGGCGCATGGCAGGTCATTAACTATCGTGAAGAGAGCATTATTGAGCGAGTGAAAGAGGTAACTGGCGGTAAAAAAGTGCGGGTGGTGTATGACTCGGTGGGGAAAGATACCTGGGAAGCCTCGCTGGATTGTTTACAGCGCCGGGGACTAATGGTCAGCTTTGGTAATGCTTCCGGGCCGGTTACTGGCGTGAACTTAGGCATTCTGAACCAGAAAGGTTCGCTATACGTGACCCGTCCTTCTCTACAGGGTTACATCACCAATCACCGCGAATTAACCGAAGCCAGCAATGAGCTTTTCTCGCTGATTGCCAGCGGAGTGATCAAAGTGGATGTCGCGCCTGGTCAAACGTTCGCACTGCACGATGCACAGCGTGCTCATGAAGTACTGGAAAGCCGTGCCACGCAGGGATCGAGTTTGCTAATTCCTTAAGATGACGGGGAAAGAAAGAATTAGGGCTTCCCGCAGGAAGCCCTTTCTTTTTTTAGTTCGGCTGTATGTAGGGTACAGCTCGATGAATTCGTTAACCTGGCAATAGTGACAGATTTGATAATCAATTCCTAATTGGTTCTAAAGGCAATGTTGCAGGTTGTGACGTACCGCTCAATACCTTAGTAAAACCGGCGGTTATTGCGCTGATACTGTGGGACTTTTGGTGCTTTTATCGCCTTGATCACCCACACCACGGCAACAGCCAGTAGCAGCCAGGGCAACAGTTTAATCATCAAGGCAAATAGTCCGCCCAGAAACATCACGGCCGTGGCTACGACCAATGCGACCAGAACGCCCAGCAAAGATACGCCGGTGACCATCAGCATGATAAAAAATCCAATCACAAAAAGTAGTTCCAGCATGGCTCTCTCCCGAAATGAAATTCTCTCCATTGCTTTACAAGAAACATGCCAAAAATAATGCGTTGATTTATAAAGAAAACGCCCCGCGACAAAGCGCAGGGCGTGGTGAAATTAACTAACTTTTGGTGAAAACTTAACGCTTGTCTGCCACCAGCTTCAGCGCATGCTCCAGAACGTTAATATCTGCCCCGGCTTTATGTGCATTCTCGCTCAGATAGCGACGCCACTGACGGGCACCAGGGATGCCCTGAAACAGCCCCAACATATGGCGGGTAACATGTCCCAAATAGGTTCCCTTACTCAGTTCACGCTCAATATACGGGTACATGGCACGCACCACGGCGACTGGATCGGTATCTTCGGTGGTAGCTGCAAAAATCTCGCGGTCAACGGACGCCAGAATGCCTGGGTTTTGATACGCCTCACGCCCCACCATCACGCCATCCATATGTTGCAGATGAATTTTCGCTTCTTCCAACGATTTAATGCCGCCGTTGATCGACATCGTCAGATGCGGAAAATCACGCTTTAACTGATAAACACGGTCATAATCCAGCGGTGGAATTTCGCGGTTTTCTTTCGGGCTTAACCCTGACAGCCAGGCCTTGCGGGCGTGAATGATAAACATCTCACATTCGCCTTTGCCAGATACCGTGTTGATGAAATCGCAGAGGAATTCGTAGCTGTCCTGGTCATCAATGCCGATACGAGTTTTCACCGTAACCGGAATCGACACCACGTCGCGCATCGCTTTGACGCAATCGGCGACCAGTTGCGCATTCCCCATCAGGCAGGCGCCAAACATGCCATTCTGTACGCGGTCGGAAGGACAACCCACGTTGAGGTTAATTTCGTCGTAGCCCCGCTGTTCAGCGAGCTTTGCGCACTGCGCCAGCGCCGCAGGATCGCTCCCGCCCAGTTGCAATGCGACCGGATGTTCTTCTTCGCTATACGCCAGATAATCGCCTTTACCATGAATGATTGCCCCAGTGGTTACCATCTCCGTATAGAGCAGCGTCTGGCTGGACAGTAAGCGCAAAAAGTAGCGGCAGTGTCTGTCCGTCCAGTCGAGCATCGGCGCGATAGAAAAACGATGAGCGGGAAAAGCGGTAGACTGAGATTCAGGCAGCATGGCGAATATTCAAGCATCCGGTTAAAAAAGGGGCGCTACTATAGCATAGACCGTTACGATAGTGAGCCACATCCTCGCGGCTCACTCCCCCTGACCCTAAACAAAAGCTATTTACGCCCCGGTTTTCCGTCGTGAGATCCAAAAAACTGCGGCGGATGGTCGACCCAGCGATCCTCACGTGTAGCGGCATAGACCGGGTTAAGCGGATAATAAATGCGGTTGTATTTTTTGTTCGCCTCACCCACGACTAACAGGCGCACCTCTTCACTGGTGTTATTGATAAAGGTATGGCACACGCCTGTACCTGCCGGGAAACCGACGCTGTCGCCCGGTTCCAGCTTCCATAAATACCCGTTAATCCAGGCCTCAGGATAACCTTCAAGCACGTAGATAAATTCTTCCTCATCGCTTTCGGCGTGCGGGTACGAGGTACGCCGACCCGGCGGCAGGCGTTCATGATGAATGCCGAGTCGTCCTAACCCCAACTTGCGGGCAAGCGGCGCGCCAATAGCAAATAGCTCATCGCTGTCAGGATAAGTGGAGTCATCAGCCCCCTCAACCTCACGCCAGTGGCGAATACAATCGGGTCTTTTCATGGTTATTTTCCAGTATTGCGATGCGTCAGGTATAGCACACCACGGTGGATCTCGGTGTTTTAAGCAGAACATGTTAAAGTAAGGGATTAACCTTCCACGCAAATCGAGGCGCCAAATGGACAAAACCACTACGCAAGAGTTATTGGCTCAAGCTGAAAAACTCTGCGCGCAACGCAACGTGCGGCTTACGCCACAACGCCTCGAAGTACTGCGCCTGATGAGCCTGCAGGAAGGTGCGATCAGCGCCTATGACCTGCTCGACCTGTTGCGGGAAACTGAGCCACAGGCTAAACCACCTACCGTCTATCGTGCGCTCGATTTTCTGCTGGAACAAGGTTTCGTGCACAAGGTGGAATCCACCAACAGCTATGTGCTTTGTCATCTGTTCGATCAGCCAACCCACAGTTCTGCAATGTTCATTTGCGACCGCTGTGGCGTGGTAAAAGAAGAGTGTGCGGAAGGCGTGGAAGACATTATGCATACGCTGGCGGCAAAAATGGGCTTTGCACTGCGGCATAACGTTATTGAAGCCCACGGGCTGTGTCCGGCCTGTGTAGAAGTTGAATCTTGCCGCCATCCTGGCGAGTGCCAGCATGACCATACGATTCAGGTGAAGAAGAAAGTTGGGCGCTAGGTAAGCGGGAGAGCGTACATCCTTGTACTCTCAGGAGGGAAGGGTTAATTACCAGCGGTAATCATTACGTTTTTCCCAATCGTTAACTTCTTTCTCCGCCTGATCTTTCGCGTAACCGTAACGCTCCTGGACTTTACCGACCAGTTGGTCACGTTTACCTTCAATGACCGTCATATCATCATCGGTCAGTTTGCCCCATTGCTCTTTCACTTTACCTTTAAACTGCTTCCAGTTGCCGCCGACTTCGTCTTTATTCATCATCAAGTCCTCATCGTTAGGTTGTGAATAGCGAGAGTGCCATGTCCAGACACATGCTGTTTTTGCTGGACGTGAGAATAAGTGTAGTCAGTGATTCTGGGTTTTATTTACTATTCGGAATTTTTAACCATCCCGCTCAGGCAAACCAGGTTCCATTACGCCAGTGACGTCGCCAGATAAAGGCCAGTGAAAGCCCGCGCAACGCCAGGAAAAAGGTTAACGCCAACCACAAGCCATGATTTCCCAGCCACGGCAAAGTCAGCAGCGTTAATGCGAATCCTGTGGCGGCAACGGCCATACTGTTGCGCATTTCTGCCGCGCGCGTCGCGCCAATAAACATTCCGTCGAGCAGATAACACCAGACACCCACCAGCGGTAACACCACCTGCCAGAAAAGATAGCGATCGGCCAGCTGTTGGATCTGTGGCAGCGAGGTCAGCAGCGCAACAATCTGCTCGCCAAACAGGGCATAAACCAGCGAAAACAAAATAGCCACAATACCGGACTGTCGGCAGGCCGCCCGCCAGACGTCCAGCAACTGGCTACCATCTCGCGCCCCATAGGCCTGGCCCGAATGCGCTTCCACGGCATAGGCAAATCCATCCAGCGCGTAGGCGGTAAAGGTTAGCAGGGTCATCAGAACGGCATTAACCGCAATGATATCGCCTCCCAGACGCGCACCCAGCACCGTGATAGCGCCAAAACAGAGCTGCAGCAGCAGCGAGCGCAACATGATGTCACGGTTAAGCGCCAGCAAACGGCGGAAGTTGCCACGCCACGCCTGCTTCAGCATTGCCAGCGAAATTCCGCGCATATGCAGGACTTTGCGCACCATCATCAGGCCGATCAGCAAGGTGGCATATTCAGCAATCACCGTTGCCAGTGCCGCACCCTGCACGTTCATATGCAGGCCCATCACCAGCCATATATCAAGCACAATGTTGAGAATATTACCGACAATCAACAAGATAACCGGCGCACGCGCATACTGAACGCCAAGCAGCCAGCCGAGCAGCACCAGATTCGCCAGCGAGGCGGGTGCGCTTAACCAGCGAATTTCGAGGAAACGTCGGGCCTGCTCCAGTACCGCTTCACTTCCGCCAACAATGTGCAGAGCCAGATCGATAATCGGCGTACGAAACAGTGCGATAAGCAACCCCGCTCCCAGCGCCAGCATGAGCGGCTGCACCAGTGCGCGCGCCAGCGCCTGCGGATTTTTCGCACCAAATGCCTGGGCGGTAAGACCGGTGGTGCTCATGCGCAAAAAAAGCAGCAGCATAAAAAGAAAACTGGTTGCCGTGGCACCAACCGCAACACCGCCAAGATAGACCGGACTATCCAGATGACCAATCACCGCGGTATCCACCAGTCCCAGCAGGGGAACAGTGATATTGGAGAAGATCATCGGTAAGGCGAGGTGCCAGAGCGCTTTATCAGAAGAGGTAAAGAAAGGCATACAGGAGGGCCTGAGAAGAAGTTAGACGTACTGGACAATGTGATGCAGGCCCGGCAAGCGCAGCGCTACCGGGCACGTTGCCGGATGGCGACGTCATCGTCTTATCCGGCCTACAGGGATTCAACAGAAAATTACAGCCATTCACCGTTACGGATGACGCCTACTGCCAGCCCTTCAATAGTGAAGTTTTGTTCGCGCAGGTCGACAACGATAGGTTTGAACTCGCTGTTTTCTGGCAGGAGTTCAACCTTGTTTCCCTGCTTTTTCAGCCGCTTAACCGTGACTTCATCATCAATACGGGCAACAACAACCTGGCCGTTACGCACGTCCTGGGTTTTATGCACAGCGAGTAAATCACCGTCCATAATCCCGATATCTTTCATCGACATACCGCTAACGCGCAGCAGAAAGTCGGCGTTCGGTTTGAACAGTGAAGGATCGACCTGATAGTGGCCTTCGATGTGCTGCTGCGCCAGAAGTGGCTCACCGGCTGCCACGCGCCCCACAAGCGGTAACCCTTCTTCTTCTTCCTGCAACAGTCGAATACCGCGCGATGCGCCGGATACAATTTCCAGCACACCTTTACGCGCCAGCGCTTTCAGGTGTTCTTCAGCTGCGTTTGGGGAACGGAACCCCAAACGCTGCGCGATCTCCGCACGCGTCGGTGGCATACCTGTCTGGCTGATGTGATCTCTAATGAGATCAAACACCTCTTGTTGCCTGGCCGTTAACGCTTTCATTCCGCCCCCTGGGTGTATATACAGTTATGCTGTGAGTATATACAGCTAAAGGCGATTTTGGAACCGCAAACTGCACAAAAAACAGGAGATTTATGCAGTTGTGGAAGCCTTATCGCAAATGCGACCACAACAGGATGCCCCAGGTGATTAGAGCGACAAAAATAGACAGCAATACCGCAGCCGACCCCATATCTTTCGCCCGACCGGAAAGTTCGTGGTACTCAGAACCAATACGATCAACCACCGCTTCAATCGCACTGTTGAGGATTTCAACGATCATCACCAGCATCACAGAACCGATCAACAACACGCGGGTAATTGCATCAACATCCAGCCAGCAGGCGATGGCGACGCCCAGCAGGACAGCAACACTTTCCTGACGGAATGCCGCCTCATTAATCCATGCGGCGCGAAAACCTTTCCAGGAATAACCTGCAGCTTTGATAATTCGGGTGAATCCAGTGGTATTATTGGCCATCAAAAAGAACCTTTTTACATTATTAGCGTCAATGTCATTGTAACGTTACCCCGTTTGTTCAGGGTGTGGCAAAGCAGCGCGAAGTATGACCGGATACCACAGAAATTCACTAAACTTTCTGATATCCTTGCAGCGCATTTGCATTATTAACCAGAGGCTTTACATCGTTTATGTCCGGCTGGCCACGAATTTACTACAAATTACTGAATTTACCATTAAGCGTCCTGGTAAAAAGCAAGTCTATTCCAGCAGAACCTGCTCCGGAATTGGGACTCGATACTTCGCGTCCCATTATGTACGTCCTACCGTACAATTCGAAAGCTGACTTGCTGACGCTGCGTGCCCAATGTCTGGTGCACGACCTCCCCGATCCCCTGGAACCACTAGAGATAGACGGAACGCTGTTACCGCGCTACGTGTTTATTCACGGCGGTCCGCGTGTATTCACCTATTACACGCCGAAAGAAGAGTCCATCAAGCTGTTCCACAACTATCTCGACTTGCATCGCAGCAATCCAGATCTGGATGTGCAGATGGTGCCGGTTTCGGTGATGTTTGGCCGTGCGCCGGGGCGTGAAAAAGGCGAGGTCAATCCGCCGTTACGTATGCTAAACGGCGTACAGAAATTCTTTGCGGTGTCCTGGCTGGGTCGCGACAGTTTTGTCCGCTTCTCTCCGTCGGTCTCTCTGCGCCGTATGGCGGATGAACATGGTACGGATAAGATCATTGCTCAGAAGCTGGCACGCGTGGCGCGTATGCACTTTGCTCGCCAGCGTCTGGCCGCTGTCGGCCCGCGCCTCCCTGCCCGCCAGGATCTGTTTAATAAGCTGTTAGCTTCAAAAGCGATCGCTCGTGCGGTAGAAGATGAAGCGCGCAGTAAAAAAATCTCCCACGAAAAAGCGCAGCAAAATGCCATTGCGCTGATGGAAGAGATTGCCGCCAACTTCTCCTACGAAATGATTCGTTTGACGGACCGTATTCTGGGCTTTACCTGGAACCGTCTGTATCAGGGGATTAACGTTCACAATGCTGAACGTGTACGCCAGTTGGCGCACGATGGGCATGAAATCGTGTACGTTCCGTGCCACCGCAGCCATATGGACTATATGCTGCTGTCGTACGTTCTGTACCATCAGGGTCTGGTGCCGCCGCACATCGCAGCCGGTATCAACCTGAACTTCTGGCCAGCGGGTCCGATTTTCCGCCGTCTGGGCGCGTTCTTTATTCGTCGTACCTTCAAGGGCAACAAGCTCTATTCCACCGTATTCCGTGAATACCTGGGCGAGCTGTTCAGCCGCGGTTACTCGGTTGAGTACTTTGTCGAAGGGGGCCGTTCACGTACCGGTCGTCTGCTCGACCCGAAAACCGGCACGCTGTCGATGACTATTCAGGCGATGCTGCGCGGCGGTACGCGCCCTATTACTCTCGTTCCTATTTACATCGGCTATGAGCACGTAATGGAAGTGGGCACCTACGCGAAAGAGCTGCGTGGCGCGACGAAAGAGAAAGAAAGCCTGCCGCAAATGCTGCGTGGCTTAAGCAAGCTGCGTAACCTGGGTCAGGGCTACGTCAACTTTGGTGAACCAATGCCATTGATGACTTACCTCAACCAGCATGTGCCGGAGTGGCGTGAATCTATCGACCCTATCGAGTCTATCCGCCCGGCCTGGCTGACGCCGACGGTGAATAACATTGCCGCCGATTTGATGGTGCGCATTAACAACGCAGGCGCGGCCAACGCCATGAACCTGTGCTGTACTGCTTTACTGGCCTCCCGCCAGCGCTCTCTGACCCGTGAACAGCTGACCGAACAACTCGACTGCTACCTGAGCCTGCTGCGCAATGTGCCGTATGCTGCGGATTCGACTGTGCCGGCACAGAGCGCCAGTGAACTGATCGACCACGCCTTGCAGATGAACAAGTTTGAGGTCGAGAAAGACACCATCGGTGACATCATTATTCTGCCGCGCGAGCAGGCGGTATTGATGACCTACTACCGCAATAACATTGCGCATATGCTGGTTCTGCCTTCGTTGATGGCAGCCATTGTGACTCAGCATCGTCGTATTTCACGCGCCGCGTTGCAGCAGCATATTGATGCGCTGTACCCGATGCTGAAAGCGGAGCTGTTCTTACGCTGGGAGCGTGATGAGCTTGCCGGAGTGATTGACGAACTGGCCAGCGAAATGCAGCGCCAGGGACTCATCACCCTGACCGATGACGAACTGCATATCAATCCAGCCCGCTCCCGCACGCTACAGCTGCTGGCCGCAGGTGCTCGCGAGACGTTGCAGCGCTACGCCATTACCTTCTGGCTGCTGAGCGCGAACCCGTCCATCAACCGTGGCACGCTGGAGAAAGAGAGCCGCACCGTGGCGCAACGCCTCTCAGTGCTGCACGGCATTAACGCGCCGGAATTCTTCGATAAAGCCGTGTTCAGCTCTCTGGTGCTGACGCTGCGTGACGAGGGATTCATCAGCGATACCGGAGATGCCGAACCGGAAGAGACGATGAAGATCTATCAGATGCTGGCCGAACTGGTCACGTCAGATGTGCGTCTGACCATCGAGAGCGCCACTCAGGGCGAGTAAGCATAAAAAAACCGGTCGAAATGACCGGTTTTTTATTTTGCAGGCTAAGCCAAAATCAAAAATGCCAGTAGCTCATTGCCAGACCTAAGAACAGCACCAGACCAACGTAGTTATTGTTCATAAACGCTTTAAAGCAGGCATCACGTTCACGGTTGACGATCAGTTTCTGCTGATAGACAAACAGCGCGCCCGCCACCAGCAGAGACCAGTAATAGCCCAGTCCCAACCCGTTTAACCAGCCCACCAGCGCCATCAGCACCAGCACGCCTACCTGCAAAATACCAATAATCAGCTTGTCGTTCTGACCGAACAGGATCGCGGTCGATTTAATGCCGATCTTAAGGTCATCATCCCGGTCAACCATGGCGTACTGCGTATCATAGGCCACCGCCCAGAGAATATTCGCAAGGAACATCAGCCAGCAGCTCAGCGGTACGGATTCACTCACGGCGGCGAACGCCATCGGGATCGACCAGCCAAACGCCGCCCCCAGCACCACCTGCGGCAGATGCGTATAGCGCTTCATAAACGGGTAAACCCACGCTAATGCTAATGCCGCAACGGACAACAAAATGGTCATCGTGTTGAGGGTCAAAACCAGCAGGAAGGCCAGCAGCACCAATACGACGAACAGCGTTCGGGCTTCTTTCTCGGTGACAGCCCCGCTCGGCAGCGGTCGATTCGCGGTGCGTTTGACGTGCCCGTCAAATTTCCTGTCGGCATAATCATTCACCACGCATCCGGCGGCGCGCATTAACCAAACGCCAGCGACAAAAACCGCCAGAATCCACAGTTGCGGCATGCCTGGGGTCGCCACCCACAGAGCCCACAGCGTAGGCCAGAGCAGCAGTAAGGCGCCGATTGGCTTATCCGTACGCATCAAGCGGTGAAACGCCAGCAGCTTATTCTGCGTCAGACTCCACTCCATCTTTATCTTCCTCTCAGTACAACGGCGACGCAGGCAGAAAAAGCTCGGTAAGCATCAGTGGCTTACCGCTCAGCCGCAGGCGGGAACGACGCCCCCACAGCGCTGCATCGCGGCCAATCTCAATAAAATCTCGGGTCAATGTCGATGACGTAAACAGGTAGCGTCCGAGCGGGGTTTTCCCCAGGTTCTGTAAGGCCAGTTCAGGGCCACACAAGGTTGATTCAGGCACCACGGTACGCCCGGCAAGCCAGGGTTCACCATCCGCGCATAACAGGATTTCGCGTAACCAATAGCGGGACTCTTTGGGCAGCAGAGTCAGTTCTTCAGCCACCTCATTTTGCCCAACGAACGCTTCGCGAATCAACGTGACGGTGACTTCTTTGCCCTGCTGCTCAAAACGTTTGGTCATGGAATCTTCCAATAACAACCAGTCGAGCAGTTGGGCATCCAGCGCCGGGATCGCATCAAAATAACGCAGCGCACGCAGTTGCGTTAACGCAGGGTGTGGCATGCCTTACTCTCCGATTTATAACCTGAAGGCATTGTATCGCAGAAAAGGCATTACGGGGTGAGCAAACACGATTAAGTGATCGGTAGGGCAACATAAGTGTAACAATTAGCACCGAAGGATAAAAAAAGGTGCGCCAGGAGACGCACCAGTTGTTGCAAAATCAACAATGTGGGGAGATGTTTACCCCTTGCCTTTTACACTGCTGATAAAGGTGGATCGGGCAGATTTGGATCCCAGACGTTCCGCTTCATCAAGCAGCTTCAGCGCTTTATCAACATCGCCTTTCGCCACGGCATCCTTAATCGCCTGATTAAAATAGCTTTCCGTGTCGTTCAGCATTGGCTCGCTTTTCTTCACGGGTTGTGGTGCCGGAGCAGCAACGGCTGCCGCCGGAGCCGCGTAAGCCACTGCAGGCGCGGCGGTATTACCAACCGTAACAGGGCCAGGGCCGGAAGAACCAAACAGCGGCCCGACCAGCACGCTGGAGGAGGAGCTGGTTTTAACTTTCAGTTTCAGCAGACCATCGGTGGTATGACGCGCGATCGGGTCAGGGATATCAGGAACAGCGTTACCTACCCCCTTGGCATAGGCTTTTGCCGGGTCGAGCAGGGTCGTGGTCTGCTGGAGATCTTTATCTGTGGTAAAGACCAGAACATACAGTTTTTGCTGGCCCAGCGCTGGCGTCAGACGCATTACGCCTTCCAGACGATCGGCACTCATCACGCCGGGCTCCTGGTAGGTGAAATAGCTGCTGGGGAAGAACGCAGATGGCGTCATGTTTTGGTCAAGAATTAAGACGTTTGGCGCAAATACGCTGGTTTGTTTGTTGACTTCACTGGACAGCGTCAGGGTCAGTTCGCCAATGTTCGCCGGTACGCTATAGGCCGCTACAGGGCCAGTAATACCAGCAACATCTAAACGCTGACCTGCATTGGCAAGCTGTGTGGACTGAGTTTTAGATTGATCAACCGGCGTCCAGGTTAACTGTTGCAGCGCAGCAGTGGGGATTGTTGGGGCCGCGGTGGTGTTCTGCGGAACAATATTTACATCGGCCAGGCTGATGCCAGGCGCACTGGCAAATAACCCTGCAGATAAACAAAGGGCAACGAGACTTTTCTTCATTTTCATTGTTATCACCTCAGATAGCATGGGTTCAGCGGTGGCCAGGCAATAGCGCGCTAAACCGTAATCAAGAGGGGCTTGCGCCCCTCTTTCGGTCTTTACGTCAGGTTAGTGCTGAATTACCACCAGATTTCCATCTGAGCACCGAAGGACCACTCATCGCTGTCGCCACGGCTGGTGGTGCTGATACCAGAGTTTGTTGCAGCTGCGTATTTAGATACGTTGTTACCATTTTTAACGTAGCCCCACTCTTCATCCCATTTTGCATAGGTTGCGAAGACACGGATTGCCGGACGAGACCAGATGCTGTCGCCAGCCTGCCATTGTTGAGCCAGGGTGATTTTGTACTGGCTGTTGCGATCGCTGGTCTGCTGAGATTTGACGTTGTCGTAGCCGACTTCCAGCAGGGTGCTCATGATTGGCGTCCATTTATACATCGGGCGAATACCGACGGTGTACCATTCGGTCCCCAGGTCGTTATCCATATCGAGGTTCTGGTACATACCGACGTACATCAGGTCCCATTTGTCGCCAAGGGAAATTGCACCGTGGTCAAGCACGCGGAACAGGCTACCGTTGTTATTCACAACATTGTTGGCATAGTTCACGCCATCAATAGTAATGCTAGATGAGCCGTAGGAACCTTGAGACAGGCCTTTACCCTGAGTGGTCATGGAATCTGTCGCGTACTGAACCACAAACTTGTTGTAGCCCTTCAGCATGCTCTGGGTATGTTCAGCGGTGAACATCCAACCGTCTTTAGATGCGCCGTCTGCCAGGCTGTAGTCGTCGGTGGTGTTAGCACGACCGTAGTCGACGCCCAGCTCCAACATACCATCCGGGTTAGTAGCCATCTGCGCTAAACGAACGTCAAATACATCGTTCGCAGTGTCTTTGGTACGGTCATAGATATTCTGGCTGCTGAACGCGTATGAACCGCCCGCTTCCTGAGAACGGGTTGCTGCCAGAGATAGTTTACCGAAGCCCAGATCGATGTTTTCAATACCAGCACCAGGACCTGAAATATCCCAGTAGTAGAAGTCGATCATGTGGACGTCATGACGCTGATAGAAGCGCTTACCGGCCCAGATAGTGGAGCCTGGCAGCCATTCAATCAGGTTTTTACCCTGCACGTTGGCTTCACGGAAGGCCGGGTCAGTCCCTTCCCAGTCATTTTGCTGTGCAACGGAGTAGGCAACGTTAGTGTCGAAGTAGAAGCTCTTATCGCCCTCTTTCCACACTTCCTGACCTAATTTAATTTCCGCATAGGTTTCACATTCGTTACCAAGACGGTATTTACTTTGTGCACCTGTTGCCTGGAAACATTGTTGTTCACCGCCGCTACCTGTCCAGCCAATGCCGGAACGAGCATAACCATGGAAATCCACAGCCATTGCCTGAACAGACATAATGCCTGCTGCTACAGCAACCGCCAGAGGGAGTTTGCGCAGAGTAATCATCGTTCTATCTCCTGAGATCATTGCTTTTCTTTGAACGCTTCACCTTGACGGATTTGCGTTTTTTTTAATGGGACACCTTAAACGCCCGGCTCTTGGTGCAACCGACGACATGCAGTGCCATCCTCACGGAACAGATGGCAACGCTCTGGCGGCAGGCCGATAGCGAATGTGGCACCCTCTTCTACCAACACCACGTCGTTCTGGCGGTAAACCAGGTTTTGACGGATGGCGGGGATCTGGATATGAATTTGTGTTTCGTGACCAAGCTGCTCGACCACCTGCACTTCACCTTCGAGGGTGACATCGGCGATATCGCTGGGCAGCAGATGTTCCGGGCGGATACCTAAAGACATGTTGGCGCCAACCTGTACCGCATGGCTGTCTACCGGGAGCCAGACTTGCTGGCGGTTTGGTAATTCAACCTGCACCTGATCAATCGCCGTTGCGGTAACTTTCACCGGCAGGAAGTTCATTTTTGGCGAACCGATAAAGCCCGCGACAAAGCGGTCAGCCGGGTAGTGATACAGTTCCAGAGGCTTACCAACCTGCGCGACGCGACCGGCATCCAGCACCACAATTTTGTCGGCCAGCGTCATCGCTTCGACCTGATCGTGGGTGACGTAAATCATCGTGCGGCCGAGACGTTTATGCAGGCGGGATATTTCAATACGCATCTGCACGCGCAGAGCAGCGTCGAGGTTCGACAGTGGTTCGTCCAGCAGGAATACGCGCGGTTCGGCGACCAGCGTACGGCCAATCGCCACACGCTGACGTTGTCCGCCGGAAAGCGCTTTCGGTTTACGCTCCAGCAGGTGCGCCAGTTGCAGAACTTCCGCAACCTGATTCACGCGCTGGTTCATCACCTCTTTTTTCGCCCCGGCCAGTTTGAGGCCGAACGACATGTTCTCCGCGACAGACAAATGGGGATACAACGCGTAGGACTGAAAGACCATGCCCACACCGCGTTCGGCGGGCGGAATGTCGTTCATCCGGGTCTCCCCGATAAACAGGTCACCACTGGTGATGGTTTCAAGTCCGGCGATCATACGCAGCAAGGTCGACTTACCGCAGCCTGACGGTCCGACAAACACCACGAATTCCCCTTCGTGAATGTCGAGATTGATATCTTTCGATACCACCACGTCACCCCAGGCTTTCGTTACATTTCGTAGCTGTACGCTCGCCATGCCCTTCTCCCTTCGTTACAACCTGTCATCGACAGCAACATTCATGATGGGCTGACTATGCGCGATCCCTTGACTGCGTGAATCCTCCACCCCCCGGCTTTTTTATGGGGGAGGAGGCGGGAGGATGAGAGAGCAGCGTCTGAGACCCGGGCCACCAGCCTCAGAGGAATTTCGTGATGCAGCCTGCAAAAATCGGTGGGTTTTTATGTGCGCCAGTACGCAATACTCACATTTATGTAACACAGATCACATAAAGAGCGGGTGGGGCGTAGGGGTAAGGAGGATGGAAAGAGGTTGTCGTATAAAGAAACTAGTAACCGTTAAGCCACCTCTGCAAAATCACCAAACAGGATGGGAACTATGAAAATCAAAACTGGCGCACGCATCCTCGCATTGTCTGCATTAACGACGATGATGTTTTCCGCCTCGGCTCTCGCCAAGATTGAAGAAGGTAAGCTGGTTATCTGGATTAACGGCGACAAAGGCTATAACGGCCTCGCTGAAGTGGGCAAAAAATTCGAGAAAGACACCGGGATCAAAGTCACTATTGAGCACCCTGACAAACTGGAAGAGAAATTCCCGCAGGTTGCCGCGACCGGCGACGGCCCGGACATCATCTTCTGGGCACATGACCGTTTTGGCGGCTACGCTCAGTCTGGCCTGCTGGCTGAAATCACGCCTGACAAAGCGTTCCAGGACAAGCTCTATCCGTTCACCTGGGATGCCGTACGCTATAACGGCAAACTGATTGCCTACCCGATCGCGGTTGAAGCGCTGTCGCTGATTTACAACAAAGACCTCGTTCCAAATCCACCGAAAACCTGGGAAGAAATTCCTGCACTGGATAAAGAGCTGAAGGCGAAAGGTAAATCCGCGCTGATGTTCAACCTGCAAGAACCGTACTTCACCTGGCCGCTGATTGCCGCCGACGGCGGTTACGCGTTCAAGTTTGAGAACGGTAAGTACGATGTGAAAGATGTTGGCGTGGATAACGCTGGCGCGAAAGCGGGTCTGACCTTCCTGGTTGATCTGATCAAGAACAAACACATGAACGCGGATACTGATTACTCCATCGCCGAAGCGGCCTTTAACAAAGGCGATACCGCGATGACCATCAACGGTCCGTGGGCGTGGTCCAACATCGATAAGAGCAAAATCAACTACGGCGTCACGCTGCTGCCAACCTTCAAAGGCAAAGCGTCTAAACCGTTTGTTGGCGTTCTGAGCGCTGGTATCAACGCCGCAAGCCCGAACAAAGAACTGGCGAAAGAGTTCCTCGAAAACTACCTGCTGACCGATCAGGGTCTGGATGAAGTGAACAAGGACAAACCGCTGGGCGCCGTTGCGCTGAAATCCTTCCAGGATCAGTTAGCGAAAGACCCACGTATCGCCGCCACCATGGATAACGCCCAGAAAGGCGAAATCATGCCGAACATCCCACAGATGTCCGCATTCTGGTATGCCGTTCGTACCGCAGTGATCAACGCAGCCAGCGGCCGTCAGACCGTCGATGCCGCACTGAAAGACGCGCAGGGTCGTATCACCAAGTAATGCAGTTGTGAACGTGCCGGATGGCGGCATAAATGCCTTATCCGGCCTACATACCCTGTAGGCCTGATAAGCGCAGCGTCATCAGGCACGCTGACCAACAGGTTTTCATTGTTGTTGAGGATTGAACCCCATGGATGTCATTAAAAAGAAACACTGGTGGCAAAGCGACACGCTGAAATGGTCAGTGATGGGTCTGCTTGGGCTGCTGGTCGGTTACCTTGTTGTTTTGATGTACGCTCAGGGGGAGTACCTGTTTGCCATCATGACGCTGATTTTAAGCTCTGCTGGCCTGTATATTTTCGCTAACCGTAAAGCCTATGCCTGGCGCTATGTTTACCCGGGCGTTGCCGGTATGGGGCTGTTTGTCCTGTTTCCGCTGGTTTGTACGATCGCCATTGCTTTTACCAACTACAGCAGTACCAACCAGCTGACATTTGAACGTGCTCAGGAAGTCCTGATGGATCGTTCTTATCAGGCGGGTAAAACCTACAATTTTGGCCTGTATCCGGCGGGTGATGAGTGGCAACTGGCCCTCACCGACGGTGAAACCGGCAAGAATTACCTTTCTGACGCCTTTAAATTTGGCGGCGAGCAGAAACTGCAACTGAAAGAAGCCGAGGCGCTGCCGGCAGGCGAACGTGCAACGCTGCGTATCATCACGCAGAATCGCCAGGCGCTTACCCAATTGACCGCCATCCTGCCGGATGAAAGCAAAGTTATCATGAGTTCGCTGCGCCAGTTTTCCGGCACGCAGCCACTTTATACGCTCACTGAAGACGGCACACTCACCAACAGCCAGAGCGGCGTAAAATACCGCGCCAACAACGATATTGGTTATTATCAGGCGATTAACGCTGACGGTAGCTGGGGTAGCGAAAAACTCAGCCCGGGCTACACCGTTGCCATCGGCTGGGATAACTTCACCCGCGTGTTTACCGACGAAGGCATCCAGAAACCATTCTTCGCCATCTTCGTCTGGACGGTGGTCTTCTCGGTACTGACCGTTATTTTGACCGTTGCCGTGGGCATGGTGCTGGCCTGTCTCGTACAGTGGGAGTCTCTCAAAGGCAAAGCGATTTACCGCGTCCTGCTGATTCTTCCGTATGCCGTACCGTCGTTTATCTCGATTCTGATTTTCAAGGGCTTATTTAACCAGAGCTTTGGTGAAATCAACATGATGCTGAGCGCGCTGTTTGGCATCAAACCGGCCTGGTTCAGCGACCCAACCACCGCGCGTTCGATGATTATTATCGTCAACACCTGGCTCGGTTATCCATACATGATGATCCTGTGCATGGGTCTGCTGAAAGCGATTCCTGACGACCTGTATGAAGCCTCGGCGATGGATGGCGCAGGTCCGTTCCAGAACTTCTTTAAGATAACGCTACCGCTGTTGATTAAACCGCTGACGCCGCTGATGATCGCCAGCTTCGCCTTTAACTTTAACAACTTCGTGCTGATTCAGTTGTTGACCAACGGTGGTCCGGACCGTCTTGGTACCACCACACCAGCCGGTTATACCGACCTGCTCGTAAGCTACACCTACCGTATCGCCTTTGAAGGCGGCGGTGGTCAGGACTTCGGTCTGGCGGCGGCGATTGCCACGCTGATCTTCCTGCTGGTTGGTGCGCTGGCGATTGTGAACCTGAAAGCCACACGTATGAAGTTTGATTAAGGGAGATAACGACAATGGCTATGGTCCAACCGAAATCACAAAAGTTACGTTTATTCGCAACGCACTTAGGGCTGCTGATTTTTATCGCGGCGATCATGTTCCCGCTGCTGATGGTTATCGCTATCTCGCTGCGCGAAGGTAACTTTGCCACCGGCAGCCTGATCCCGGAAAACATCTCCTGGGAACACTGGAAACTGGCGCTGGGCTTTAGCGTTGAACACGCGGATGGCCGTGTGACGCCACCGCCGTTCCCGGTACTGTTATGGCTGTGGAACTCGGTGAAAGTGGCCAGCATTACCGCGATCGGTATCGTGACGCTTTCCACTACCTGTGCTTACGCCTTTGCCCGTATGCGTTTCCCGGGCAAAGCAACCCTGCTGAAAGGGATGCTGATTTTCCAGATGTTCCCGGCTGTGCTGTCTCTGGTCGCATTGTATGCTTTGTTTGATCGCTTGGGCCAGTACATTCCGTTTATCGGCCTGAACACGCACGGCGGCGTGATCTTCGCCTACCTCGGCGGTATTGCGCTGCATGTATGGACGATTAAGGGCTATTTCGAAACTATCGACGGCTCACTGGAAGAAGCGGCCGCGCTGGATGGCGCTACGCCGTGGCAGGCATTCCGCCTGGTGCTGTTGCCGCTTTCCGTTCCGATTCTGGCGGTCGTGTTTATTCTGTCTTTCATTGCCGCTATTACCGAAGTACCGGTCGCGTCACTGCTGCTGCGTGATGTGAACAGCTATACCCTTGCGGTAGGTATGCAGCAGTACCTCAACCCACAGAACTATTTGTGGGGCGACTTTGCCGCCGCGGCTGTACTTTCAGCCATTCCGATCACTCTGGTGTTCTTGCTGGCACAGCGCTGGCTAGTCAACGGTCTGACCGCGGGTGGTGTGAAAGGTTAAGTTTTACCGAAGTACCTGCCCGGCAACGGGCAATGCCACTGCAACCCTCAACTTATGTTATCCCAACCTGTGACTGTTATTCGGCGCTCTACGGAGCGCCCTTTTTTTATGTTATTTTGCATCACTGTTACGATTATTTCCTTTCGTGCTCTCCATCACTGCAATTCTATTCCCTGTCTGAATATAGATAAATTAAACAGAATTAAGATCACAGAAAAGACAAAACGTAATTGCAATGTAAAAAATGATAATTGTCTTCCCTGCCTGTTAAATTCAACATCACGGCACTGATCAAAAGAGCTGTATCCTCTAAGGCAGGTCTGAATGAACTCTCAATATAATTCCAGTTATATTTTTTCGATTACATTAGTGGCAACGTTAGGAGGGCTATTATTCGGCTACGACACTGCGGTCATATCCGGAACGGTAGAATCCCTGAATACCGTATTTGTCGCACCACAACATTTAAGTGAATCCGCCGCCAACTCGCTGTTGGGCTTTTGCGTCGCCAGTGCGTTGATAGGCTGCATCATCGGCGGTGCACTGGGCGGCTATTGCAGTAACCGGTTTGGCCGCCGGGACTCGCTGAAAATCGCGGCTCTGCTGTTCTTTATTTCCGGTATTGGTTCTGCCTGGCCGGAATTAGGCTTTACGACGATTAATCCTGATAATTCCGTACCTGTTTATTTGGCCGGATACGTTCCAGAATTTGTTATTTATCGTATCATTGGTGGTATTGGCGTAGGTTTAGCCTCAATGCTCTCACCAATGTATATTGCTGAACTGGCACCCGCACATATTCGTGGAAAACTGGTGTCATTTAACCAATTCGCCATTATTTTTGGTCAATTGTTGGTGTATTGCGTTAACTATTTTATCGCCCGTTCTGGCGACGCTAACTGGTTGAATACCGATGGCTGGCGCTATATGTTTGCGTCCGAAAGTATTCCCGCCCTGCTGTTTTTACTGCTGCTGTACACCGTACCAGAAAGCCCGCGCTGGCTGATGGCGCGTGGCAGACACGAGCAGGCGGAAGGTATTCTGCGCAAAATTATGGGCAGCACCCTCGCCACCCAGGCCATGCAGGAGATCAATCAGTCTCTGGACCATGGTCGTAAAACCGGTGGTCGCCTGCTGATGTTTGGCGCAGGCGTTATCGTCATCGGCGTAATGCTGTCTATCTTCCAGCAATTCGTCGGTATTAACGTCGTGCTCTACTACGCCCCAGAGGTGTTTAAAACGCTGGGAGCCAGCACCGATGTAGCGCTGTTACAGACCATCATTGTTGGCGTGATCAACCTGAGCTTTACCGTGCTGGCGATCATGACGGTGGATAAATTTGGTCGCAAACCGCTGCAGATTATTGGCGCTCTGGGCATGGCCATTGGTATGTTCAGCCTCGGTACCGCGTTTTATACCCAGGCTTCCGGGCTGGTTGCTCTGCTGTCGATGCTGTTTTACGTCGCCGCATTCGCCATGTCCTGGGGACCGGTTTGCTGGGTGCTGCTGGCAGAAATCTTCCCCAATGCGATTCGCGGCAAAGCGCTCGCCATTGCGGTGGCCGCACAATGGCTGGCGAACTATTTCGTCTCCTGGACCTTCCCGATGATGGACAAAAATTCGTGGCTGGTTTCCCATTTTCACAACGGTTTCTCCTACTGGATTTACGGTTGTATGGGTATTCTGGCGGCGCTGTTTATGTGGAAGTTTGTACCGGAAACCAAAGGCAAAACGCTGGAAGAACTTGAAGAACTGTGGGAACCCGCCGCAGAGAAAACCCAGCCTGCCTCTGCGCAGTAATCCTGACCTGCAACACGCCGCAGCCCGATTGCGGCGTGTTGTCTTTTACTCTCGCTTCAGCCGTTTTGAATTACACAGCCACAGGGTGATCACCAGCAGCAGGATCGCCGCGGAATAGATCAGCACATCCATCGGTGCTTTATGATCGACAATGATCAACCGCACAATCGCGGTGATCCCGATATAAACAAAATAGCGCAACGGAAAGTGAAACCCCGACTGAAAGTACTTCACAATCAGCGCGATAAATTCAAAATAGAGGAAGTAAACCACCAGCCCTTCCACCAGCTCATACTTGCTGGTTTGTTCCGGCGCGAACAGCACATCCGCCAGATGCAGCGTTTCTTTCCCGAGGAATACAACCAGGATCAGGCCCAGACTCAGCAGTCCCAGATTCAACACGGTCTGTAAGATGGTGGAGATAAACTCCACTCGCGGACGAGATAGCGACGTCATAACAGCACCTCTTACTCAGTGGCGAGGTTCATGTATAACGCAAAAATGTGACAGAGATCTACATTTTTTGTTTATGTTTTGTGCAAGAAAGGTCAGCGGGGAATGATGAATGTCACGACACATTTCACAGGATGAAGTATGCAGCTAAGACAATCCGCTGTCCGCAACGTTACCTGCGGTGAGAACGTGATAATTTATGAACCCGCAAATCTCTACAATTGCACATTGGGTGACAACGTTTTTGTCGGGCCATTTGTTGAAATCCAGGGTAATACGCAAATTGGCGCAGGCAGCAAAATTCAGTCGCACAGCTTCATCTGCGAATATGTCACCCTGGGCGCCCGCTGTTTTATCGGTCATGGCGTGATGTTCGCCAACGATATGTTTCGTGAAGGAAAACCCAACGCCGACCGCAACAGTTGGGGAAGAATTTCGATTGGCAACGATGTCTCAATCGGCAGTGGAGCGACCATTCTGGCGGTCACCATCTGCGATGGCGCGGTCATCGGTGCGGGGAGCGTGGTGACCAAATCGATCACCGAGAAAGGCGTGTATGCAGGAAACCCGGCAAAATTATTGCGTCGCCTGTAACTTGCCTGCTGACGGCGCAAATGCCTAATCCGGCCTGCAGTACAGGCAGTTTGTAGGCCGGATAAGCGTAGCGCCATCCGGCTGGCAAACGGCTCGATTACCGGAAGTTCTCACTTCTGTCGCTGGTCATGTCGTACAGACCAAACTTACGTCCAAGCTGCTGGCCGCCATCACGCGTTAACGGCGTCCAGCCAATCGCCGCACGGCTGCGGGTCGGACCTGACGAGAACAGATCCAGCGGCACGGATACGTACACCCCTTTGGTAAAATCACCCTCTCCGTACTCATCCGGCGAGGCGTCGGTGATGGTCGCATAGCCGCCTACCACAACGCCGCTGTCAAAGCGCTTCGCCACTTCCAGCGTTCCGCCCTTATCTCCCGCCAGATACTGACCCACGCTGGCTTTCACCAGTACATCCTGAGCGAATGACGGATTCCAGTACGCGGTCAAATGCCCGGTCTTCACGCTGTAGTCGGTGAATTTCATCATGTCCTGCGCGCTACGCCAGTCACGCTGTTTCACGTAGTTGGCATCAACACCAAACGCCCAGTTGCTGTCCAGCGGACGATACAGCACTTCTGCCCCCGCTCCGCCGTACATGGTTTCCAGATAGCCAGCGTAAACCTGTCCGTAGAACCCGTTTCCGAGTGACTGGAAGTAGTTGGCCTGTAGGTTATTCACGTAGACATCGTTTTGCACATACTCGCGCACATGGGTACGCACTCGTGGCAAATGCGAATCCTGCGGCGGGTTGGTGTAGTTAAATTTGTCATAGTTATTGGCGAGGTTGGCGAACAAACTCCCGGTGGCCAGCAGGTGATCGGTAACCCACCAATCCGCCGTTCCCATCACGCCCAACTGATACATATAGAAGTTTTCCGGGCCGCCCACCGACTGGTTAAGCACCGGATCGATGTGGAAATCGAAGCGTGACTTATCGATATACCAGCCCTGCTCGGTCGTTTTCGGCACCACGGGCTCAACGCGTTTTTGCGCCAGCTGGGTTTCATGGCCCAACGGTTCGCCTTCCAGATGACGCTTGAGGCTGGAAACCTCCGTTTCGGTCGTCACCTGCGGCAAGTTAAGACGATTTTCCGTAATACGGATCGTGCGGATCCCATCGGGAAGATCGTTCATCACGATCCGGTTGGCACGTTCGATCCCTTCGCGCGAATCACGGTATTTCACCTGTTCACCGGTCACATACAGCGTATCGCCCTGCACCTGAATTTTAGGATCGGCCAGTCCGGCGTTATATTTCAGCAGCGTTAGCTGATTCGCCACCACCGAGTGTTGCAGGATGGCATCCTGCGGCTGTGGCTGATATTTCGGGCGGGCGTTGTCGTTATAGTTTGGCCGCAGATCGTTGAAGTTAGTCCGCAGCGTGACCCCAAACATAAAGGTGTTCCCGCGCTCATAGCTGAGGTTAACGTCGGCCCAATCGGTGACGCGATAAATAGCGCCGACGTTAAACTTGCTCTTCTGATCCAGCTTGCCCGCAAAATCCTGCTGGTAATTGTTTCCCTCATACTCCAGTTTCAGACGTAACGGCTGCCAGGGTGTCTGATACTCGACGCCGCCAAACAGTGATGCCGGGCCGTGGAACATCTGGCTGCCGTCAATAGAACCGGCCTGCTTGTAGCTGTTATCGCGATAGCAGAATTTATCACTGTATGAGCAAAACGGATTGCTGACGTTACCGCTGGTCCCGAGATATCCCCAGCCCAGGCCAAGCGAGAAATCAAACGGCCCCCAGGCTTTATTCGCCACAATATACTCCGCATCGAACAAGCCAGTTCCGCCAATATCTCGCGCGCCAACCGCCACCTGCGGCATCCAGTAGCTCTCTTCCCATAGCCGTAGTTTGAGATCAAAAGCTTTATCCTTGTAAGTCTGATCGCCAGAAAACGACTCCACGCTACTGTATTTTTTGGTACGCACATCGGTATAACGCAGCGTGGTTTCCAGCCACGGGAAGAGCTGCACCGACGCAGAGTAGTAGCGGTACTGATCGTTATCGCGGTAATTGAGGCTCATTTCGCCCTCACGTGCCATGCGTGCGGTTGGGGTTTGCAGCAGCCCCACGCCGCCAAAATCGGACTGCGAAGGTCCAATGGGCGCGGGCCAGGTTTCACCGTGGCAGGCAACGCTTACGCCCAGCGCCAGTAAGCTGAGCAGGTAAGTTTTTCTCATTATTCGGGTATCCGCTGGGTCAGGGTGCGAAGAATGTCGGCATTAATTTCATCCGGGGTGCTGCTCCAGACAGCATCAGAGAGTCCGACATAAATGATGCTGCCGGGCATCGGCTCAACGTGACGTTTGTTCCAGTAAGCGACCGGTACTTTTTGCGTGCGCCCGTCAGGATAGATAACCCAGGCGAAGCTACGATCCGCGCCGCTGAGCCGACTTTGCCCATCGAGATAACTGGCAACATCACGCCCGGGCAGAAACGGTTGTTTACCCGGATGGCTTAGCAGGCCAAACAGCGTGATATGCGTTGGCTGCGCTCCGACCCACAGCGTGTAATTGCCCTGCAACGGCGGGTTACCTCGCTCGCTGACGCGCACAACATCCGGGTCAAGGTTAATTTTCTGTCTGCCGGTCACCTTCAGCGCCTGAATTTGCTGGCGTAAGGTGTTGATAGCCTCGGCATCGTCACCGCTTTCTTCAGCGCCCAGTGTCGCCAGGCGAGCCAGTAATGCCTGCTGCTGACGTCCCGCCTCCATCGTTGCCCGCTCTTCGCTGATAACCGCGCCTGGCCACCAGCTATTACTCAACCGCGGCTGTCCAACCAGGTCGAGCAGATGCTCCGCGCCGGTCAATATTTTGGGTTCAGCGCTGCCTGCAATCATTACTTTGACATTGCCCGCAGCAAAAACAGACGCTGCGCTCAGGCCCAACAGCAGCGCCATAACGGCTCGTTTGATCATGATTTTGCCGCCTTAATCAGCGTGGTTTTCACCGGGAAGTAATGCGCGCCAAGATACTGTTCCGACTGGCGAATCTGCCCTTCACCGTCGATCCAGTAGCGGTTATGCCAGCGTGTTTGTTCGGTAGTTATCTCTTCATCGAGGATCCGTACCGGGGTGTCATCGCTGCCGACCTTGATGGTGTCTGCGCCATCCCATTTGAAAACCGATCGCGCGGTGGCATAGCGTACCTGCTGATGTTCAGTCCAGCCCATTGTGCGGGTCCACGTTGCGCCATCGACTATCTGATTGGGTTTGATGAGTGGGTCTGCAGCCAGATTATTCACCTCAATTAGGTTGTCCCCGCCGAGATGCGTTTTCACAATGCGCCCATGCTGCGTGACGAGAATAGCCCGATCCTGAGTCACCCATTTCTGCTGTCCGTTTTCCGCAAACGCGAGTACCACAAACAGTTGGGGACCGCCGTTTAGCTGCATATACTGGCTGGCGTAGGGCATATTTTGGATTTCATCGTCCGTCATCTGTACGCCGGGAGTACCAAACACGCTATCCCACAGCGAATGCCCCAACCCTTCGGTGGTGGCTGAGCACGCCTGCAGTAACAGGCAAACCATTATGAGCGCTGGTCGCTTCACGACGTTTCTCCGCATTATTGCCGGGTGGCGCGACGCTTATCCGGCCTACAAATCCCACATACTTTTGGCAATTCAAAATAACCACACCGAAGTGTGGTTAGAATTAAACGTACCTTTATTACTGGGTACTGGTGGTTGTAGTGGTTGTGGTTCCGGTATTAGAACCATCGCCGCCACCGGTCGCCGCCAGGGCGACCCCCACTGCAGAACTTACGGTGCTCACGCTGGTTGCGGAGGAACTTCCTGCCGAAACCGACGCGGCAGCCGACCCTGCAGCCTCACCCACCTGAACGGGGGCGGCATAGACAGAAGTCGCCGCAAGCGCAGATATAGCCCACAGGCCATACAGAACTTTTTTCATCACAAATTCCCTTCATTGTATGAATGGAGATTTACCCAAAAGAATTTCGGGCGAGATCGAGTATACACAAGCCAAAGTGTGCAAATTACGCCACGCGGGAATTTAGGAAAATTAGATAACGAAAGGAAAAATGATTAAAAAATACAACAAAAACAATTAAATCAATAAATTAAAATATAAAAATTAAAATGCAACATCCGGTAAATCCGAAAACATCAGAAATTGAATAACATTAATAAAATTATTTTAGGATTAAGCTCAATTAAGGTATGAAGTTAGAACGTAGATATCCTGGAGCATTCTTATAAAAAAGCCGATATTAATATCGGCTTTTTATTTCATTAATGCCGGATGCGGCTAAACGCCTTATCCGGCCTACAAGTGTGTGCTATCAGGCACGCCAGGACTTATAACGGTTAATCAAACCGTTGGTAGAACTGTCGTGGCTGCTCACTTCGGAACCATCTTTCAGCTCTGGCAGAATGCGGTTCGCCAGCTGTTTGCCCAGCTCAACGCCCCACTGGTCAAAGGTGAAGATGTTCAGGATAGCGCCCTGAGTGAAGATTTTGTGTTCGTACAGTGCAATCAGCGCACCCAGGCTGAACGGCGTGATTTCGCGCAGCAGAATGGAGTTCGTTGGGCGGTTACCTTCGAACACTTTGAACGGCACAACGTGGTCCAACGTTGCCGGATCTTTACCCTGGTCGCGGTATTCCTGCTCAACCACTTCACGAGATTTACCGAATGCCAGCGCTTCGGTTTGCGCGAAGAAGTTAGACAGCAGTTTCGGATGGTGATCCGACAGCGGGTTGTGGGTGATGGCCGGCGCGATGAAATCGCATGGAACCATTTTGGTGCCCTGGTGGATCAGCTGGTAGAACGCATGCTGGCCGTTAGTACCCGGCTCACCCCAGATGATTGGGCCAGTCTGGTAATCCACCGCATTGCCGTTACGGTCAACGTATTTACCGTTGGATTCCATGTTGCCCTGCTGGAAGTAAGCCGCGAAACGGTGCATATACTGGTCATACGGCAGAATCGCTTCGGTTTCGGCACCGAAGAAGTTGTTGTACCAGATACCGATCAGCGCCAGCAGCACCGGAAGGTTTTTCTCAGCCGGAGTGGTGGAGAAGTGTTTGTCCATCGCATGCGCGCCGGAGAGCAGCTCAACAAAGTTGTCGAAGCCTACGGACAGGATGATGGACAGACCGATTGCAGACCACAGGGAGTAACGACCGCCAACCCAGTCCCAGAACTCGAACATATTGGCAGTATCAATACCAAACTCGCCAACCGCTTTACCGTTAGTGGAGAGCGCTGCGAAGTGTTTGGCAACGTGCTTGTTGTCGCCTGCGGTCGCCAGGAACCAGTCGCGCGCGCTGTGGGCGTTGGTCATGGTTTCCTGGGTGGTGAAGGTTTTGGAAGCGACCAGGAACAGCGTGGTTTCCGGGTTCACTTTCTTCAGCACTTCGGCAATGTGCGTACCATCGACGTTAGACACAAAGTGCATGTTCAGGTGATTTTTGTACGGACGCAGCGCTTCGGTCACCATGAACGGGCCGAGGTCAGAACCGCCGATACCGATGTTTACTACATCAGTGATGGCTTTACCGGTATAGCCTTTCCAGCTTCCGGAGATGATCGCTTCAGAGAAGGATTTCATCTTCTCCAGCACAGCATTCACTTCCGGCATGACATCTTTGCCGTCAACGATGATAGGCGTATTGCTACGGTTGCGTAGCGCCACGTGCAGCACGGCACGGTCTTCAGTGCGGTTGATTTTCTCACCGGAGAACATGGACTTGATGGCACCCGCCAAATCGGTTTCTTTCGCCAGATCCTGCAGTTTAGCCAGCGTCTCTTCAGTGATGCGGTTTTTGGAGAAATCCACCAGCATCAAATCGTCAAACGTCGCGGAAAACTTAGTGAAACGATCGCTATCTTTCGCGAAAAGATCCGCGATAGTAACGTCTTTCATTTCTTCAAAGTGTTTTTGTAGTGCCTGCCAGGCTGAGGTCTGCGTTGGATTGATGTTTTTCATTAGCAATACTCTTCTGATTTTGAGAATTGTGACTGAGATCGATTGTAACGCCAGTCACAGAAAAGTGTGATTGTTTTAATGCCATTGCCAGGGCATCCGCCAAACGTGGCTAAAAAGTATAGCGGTTATCAGCGTTGTTATTAGTACCGTTACTCAACGCAGTTGCAGCATGAAAAATCCGCATAATCCCAGCGTTGACAGTGCAAGCTACACATTTTATTTATAAATACGGTATTTGCATTTGCGCCTGCACCGGTTTCTGTTCTGCCTTATGTGCCATGGTCGCTCTATTCATTCCCTGACACGAGGTAGTTATGACTGATGTAGTTGTCTCCAAATTTGGCGGTACCAGCGTGGCGGATTTTGATGCCATGAATCGCAGCGCTGATGTAGTACTTTCTGATGCTAACGTCCGTGTAGTGGTACTTTCCGCTTCTGCGGGAATCACCAACCTGCTGGTCGCACTGGCTGAAGGGCTGGAGCCAACCGCGCGCTTCGAAAAACTCGATGCCATTCGTCAAATTCAGTTCAATATTCTGGAACGCCTGCGTTATCCAAACGTGATCCGTGAAGAGATCGACCGTCTGCTGGAAAACATCACCACGCTGGCTGAAGCGGCGTCACTGGCGACCTCAACTGCGCTGACCGACGAACTGGTCAGCCACGGCGAACTGATGTCTACCTTGCTGTTCGTCGAGATCCTGCGTGAGCGCAACGTGCAGGCGCAGTGGTTTGACGTACGTAAAGTGATGCGCACCAACGATCGTTTTGGCCGCGCAGAACCTGACGTCGCGGCGCTGGCCGAACTGGCAACGCTCCAGCTGGCCCCGCGTCTGAGCGAAGGTCTGGTGATTACTCAGGGCTTTATCGGCAGTGAAGGTAAAGGCCGCACCACCACGTTGGGGCGCGGCGGGAGCGATTATACGGCTGCCCTGCTGGCCGAAGCGCTGCACGCCACGCGCGTCGATATCTGGACCGATGTTCCTGGCATTTACACGACCGATCCGCGCGTTGTTCCGGCGGCGCAGCGTATTGATGAAATCGCCTTTGAAGAGGCCGCAGAAATGGCGACCTTTGGCGCGAAGGTGCTGCACCCGGCAACGTTGTTGCCAGCCGTACGTAGCGATATCCCGGTGTTTGTTGGCTCGAGTAAGGATCCAAAAGCAGGCGGTACGCTGGTATGCAATAAAACCGCGAATCCACCGCTGTTCCGGGCGCTGGCACTGCGCCGTAAGCAAACGCTGCTAACGCTGCATAGCCTGAATATGCTGCACTCTCGCGGCTTTTTGGCGGAAGTGTTCGGCATCCTCGCACGCCATAACATTTCGGTCGATTTAATTACCACATCCGAAGTCAGCGTGGCGCTGACGCTGGATACCACCGGTTCGACCTCCACCGGCGATACACTGTTAACACAGTCTCTGCTGATGGAACTGTCTGCCCTGTGTCGGGTTGAAGTGGAAGAAGGCCTGGCGCTGGTGGCACTGATTGGCAACGACCTGTCCAAAGCCTGTGGAGTGGGTAAAGAGGTGTTCGGCGTACTGGAGCCATTCAACATCCGCATGATTTGCTACGGCGCGTCCAGTCATAACCTGTGCTTCCTGGTGCCCGGTACTGAAGCCGAACAGGTGGTACAGAAGCTGCACCATAATTTGTTTGAATAAAATTTCATCACGCAATAAACAATAACGATAGCCGGGCTCGAACCCGGCTTTTTTATAACAACACATTTCAATCGCAAGGAATATAACATGCTCGCTACTCTCACGCGGCTGTTCCCGTTATGGGCACTGCTGCTCTCTGTTGTTGCGTATTACACGCCCACCACCTTTACGCCTGTCGGGCCATTCGTGCCGTCGTTACTGATGCTGATCATGTTCGGTATGGGCGTTCACCTGAAGGTAGACGACTTTAAACGCGTACTCTCACGTCCTGCACCAGTCGCGGCGGGTATTTTCCTGCACTATCTGGTGATGCCGCTCGCCGCATGGATTTTAGCGCTGGCATTTAATATGCCGCCGGAATTGTCCGCAGGGATGGTGCTGGTCGGTAGCGTCGCCAGCGGAACAGCATCAAACGTAATGATCTATCTGGCAAAAGGCGATGTGGCGCTCTCTGTGACTATTTCATCGGTTTCAACGTTGGTCGGCGTTGTCGCCACACCGCTGCTGACACGGCTGTATGTCGACGCGCATATCCAGGTGGATGTGATGGGTATGCTGCTGAGTATCCTGCAGATCGTGGTCATTCCAATTGCGTTGGGGTTGGTCATTCACCACCTGTTCCCACGCGTCGTAAAAGTCGTGGAACCGTATCTGCCCGCATTTTCAATGGTGTGCATTCTGGCAATCATCAGCGCCGTCGTGGCGGGTTCTGCCTCGCACATTGCATCCGTCGGCTTTGTGGTGATTATCGCCGTAATCCTACATAACACTATTGGCCTGCTCAGCGGCTACTGGGGCGGAAAATTGTTTGGTTTCGACGAGTCAACCTGCCGTACGTTGGCAATTGAAGTGGGCATGCAGAATTCAGGACTTGCCGCTGCGCTGGGCAAGATCTACTTTGGCCCGCTTGCCGCCCTGCCTGGCGCGTTATTCTCCGTCTGGCACAACCTTTCCGGTTCGCTGTTGGCAGGCTACTGGTCCGGTAAGTCGATTGAAGAGAAACCACACTCAGTAAAACAACACTAATCTTCATAAATGGAGGAGGCATCCTCCATTTCTCCCTACCCGCATTTGAACCCCATCACAAAACAACAAACATCAACATAAAACAAAATAATTATTTAATTGTTATTTTTCAATAAAATATACAAACAAACCTGTTTTTAATTCAAATTTAATCATTTTTCTAATGTTGATTTAGTTTGTTTTAATTGGGAATATGATTTCACTACAACACAGATAAACCCTTACCCTATCTTCGAGGCCGCTATGAAAAAAATTGCGATTATTGGAAGCAGTGGAGGCAACCTCTACAACCTGGGTGGTGCTGAACCAGAAAAGCTACTCCAGGAAATTTACCAGCAGTGCGAAGCCGCAGGAGTGGAAGTTGCCGCTGTGCAGTTCATTGCGGCAGAAGCCTCAATGGACGTTGCCAAAGCTCACACGCCAGCGTCGGTATTTGCACTAACCACAGAAAACCAACAAAAACCACAAAGGATATTTCAGGGCAAACTTTCAGATGTGAACGACTCGGTAGTTGAGAGCGATTGCAGGATTGCTGAAATGATCCGTAACGGTGAGATCGACGGGATCATCGTGATGAGCGCCGATCCGGTGAAGGCCAACCAGGCGGTCTTTGCCGCAGCTGTTGAAATGAAAACACCGATTGTTGGCACCGGCGGAACCTCAATGGCGCTAGTGGCGGCAAAAGGGGCAAATGTCGTCGCAACCTCGGGCACGACGGGTACCACCAGCCGAACCCGCGCAGTCTCCTTCATCGCATCACTGTGTAAGCACTGGGGCGTTAAATACAAACCACAGTTGGGCAGTGCCTCTCCTTCACAGGGCGGTTCTGGAAAAAGTCTGCTTAAGCGCTTCAATATTCGCAGCATAATGATCCCTGCGCTGCCGGGCTTTATTGCCATGGCAATCGTGCTCGCACTCAGTCACATTCCGGGCCTGGAAAAACTCAACGATATCTTTGAAATTCTACTGAAGGGCCTACCGGTTTTAGTTGCGGTTCTCGCAGCAAAACAGATTTCGGAACTGGATGAAGTCTCAATTGTTGCCGGGGTGGTCGCCGGAGTACTTTCCGTCGAAGGCGGTCTGATTGGAGGGATCATCGGTGGTTTGATGGCCGGGATTTTCGTTCGTTGGCTGTTCGAATTATGCCTGAATTGGCGCTTTCCGATGACCACCGTCAACATTGTAGCGGGTGGGATCTCAGGCCTGGCCGCTGGGTTAATCATGCACTATCTGCTGAGTCCGCTGGCGCTGTCAGCAGGTAATTACATCAAACTGGCTATCGAAAGCACGCTGGCCTTCAGCCCTATTCTTGCTGGCCTGCTGGCTGGGTTGGTTATCTGGCCAGCTATTCTGGGGGGAGTCTATCACGCAGTCATTCTGCCGCTGGTGCTCCTGGAAATGGAAAAATCCGGAGTCAGCTTCCTCGGCGCTGTCGATATGGTAGGCCTGGTGATGGTTGCTGCAGGAATCAACCTGGCTAACGTCATCGCACCACGAGAAAAAAGCGAAGCAGCCGTCGCGACGCCCGGCCTGCTTATCAACCTCGGCTTTGGGACCTTCGTTGAATCGGCCTATCCGTTCATGTTTGCCAACAAAATTGTCTTTGGTTCAGCGATCGTTTGGGCCGGTCTGGGCGGCATGATGCTGGGTTTCTTTAACGTCAAAGGCGTGGCTTATGTCCCCGCATTTGCCTCTCCGTTCTTATCCAGCAATGCGCTGCAAATGGCGATTGTGATGGTTACCGTCATGGGCCTGACCTGTATTTCCACCATTCTTGCCAACCGTTTTAAGGCTGTCGCACAGAAAGAATCTACCGCGTCAGCCCATTAATTAATGCACCAACACCAGAGGTACACCATGTTTAAAGGCGATATGAATAAAAAACGCGCTAAAGCGTTACAGAAAGTGAAAGATGCCATCACGCTGCACGGCGGGCAGACCATCCTCAGCACAGGGATAACCGGCGACGATGCGCGTCTGGCAAAAGCAGTATGTGAGGCGGGCGTTAAGCTGCTCGAACCGAACCATCCCGCACTGGCGCTGGCGCGTGGGCATAAGGGGGTGAGTAACATGCACGCGGCAGAACAAATCCGCCACGAAATCACCAACAGCCAGATGGCCGAAGCAGTACATGGCGTACGTAATGTGGTTCCTGACGATATCTTCATTACCGTCGGTATCGCAGGTGGCTTTACCGAAACGTTACCGGTCCCGCTCACGGAAACAGAGATACTGGAGATTGCTCGTGCTGGTGCCGATGGCTTACACACTCATAAATCCGACTGGGACGATCTACAGGACATCGTTAATCTCGCCCATCAGTATGGCCTGACCGTTGATGCTTATATTGGTCACCCGGATGACCTGCATACCTTCGGTATTCCTGCGCGCACTCCAGAAGAGGTCGCCAGCGTAGCAAAACGGATGCAGGAAATTGGCGTCGACATGATTGGTTTAATGACCGGTATGAGCTACGAAGGCGTAGCCGCAGGTGATATTCCGCAAGCCATTAAAGATCGCCTGTGGGCACTGGTCGGCGCGGTAAGCGTGCCGACGCTGGCGGAAGGCGGAATTAACCTCGCCAATGCCAAAGCGTTTAAGGATACCGGGGTCAATATTCTGGTCGTCGGTACGGCAATCGACAATATGGTCTGCAACGCCGCCAAAGAGGCTGTCACACCGTTTATTGCGCATTGATATTAAGGGAAAAGAAGCATGTTACTGGTCACCGATCTGGATGGAACACTACTGACTTCGCAAAAGACAATCGGTCCACGCACGCGTCAGGCACTCGTAGAATTCCACCAGCGCGGTGGCCTGTTGGCCGCCTGTTCCGCCAGACCGGTCTCCTCTATGATGCGCCTGCTACAGCAGCAGCAGGTTAATGCGCTGTTTGGCTGGTGCGCAGGCTTTAACGGAGGTCAGATCCTCGAGATGGCGCAGCAGCGCAATATTCATACTGCGGCGCTCTCTTGTATGAATCTTCGGGATATTGACCGACATATTGCACTTTCCCTCTGCCCTCATCACTTTTTTAGCGCCGATGCTATTTATCATCGTTGCGACCTACAGGTAGCGCCATGGACAACTTATGAAGCCCGTTTATTTGAATTACCACTTATTCCTGCAGCACCCGGTAATATTTTAAACCGACAAGATATTTATAAAATCACACTCGTTACTGAGCAGTTAAAAATAAATGCGTTGTGTGCAGACGTGAATAATAAATTGCCTTATGGTTATACAGCGACTATCACTGGGGAGAATTACATTGATATCCAACGTAGCGAAATAAATAAAGGTTATGCTATTAGCATGTTAATGCACCAGCTAAATATAACAGCCGATAAAGTTGCGGCGATTGGCGACCAGCAAAACGATATCAGTATGTTTTCCGCCGCCGGCATTGGTATTGCAATGGGGAATGCGCCTGAGGTAGTAAAACGACAATCCAGCTATGTGACGGCCTCTAATGATGATGAGGGTATTGTCTGTGCGCTGGAGTGGTTGCGTTGCTCTGCACATCCAGTTACCATGCGCCAAAGCACGACGTTGGCGGAAAATAATGAACCCGATTAAAAGAAGAAAACATATCCTCGATGAATTAAATAAATTCGGTGAAGTGACGGTTATCAAATTATCGGAAACGCTAAAAGTCACATCAGAGACCATTCGCCGCGATCTCTCCATACTGGAGTCTGAAGGGCAAATTACCAAGATTCACGGCGGAGCCGTCAAAAAGCAGGTTGTTCAGGAAGATGAATTTGGCGCGCGGATTGATATACACCGCGAAGAAAAAATGGCAATTGGTAAACTTGCCGCCGGGATGGTCAGCGAGCACGACACTCTATTCATTGACTCCTGTACAACAAATCTTATTCTGGCCGAACAATTACCTCCTCTGGCCTACTCCGTTATTACTAACTCAGCCTTAATTGCCGATAAAATAAAAGAACATAATCTTAAAGCGCGCGTTTATGTATTAGGTGGTGAATATGACTACCATTTTCGTGCCAATCTCGGCGTCTCCGTTTGTCAGCAAATAAACACTATTCACGCAGATATCTGCTTCATCGGCGCGGGTGGTATTTCACCTCAACATGGTGTCCTGGTGAAAAGCTTCGATGAAGCCTATGTTGCCAAATCAATGATTGCTATGAGTAAAAAGTCGGTAATTCTTGCCGACCATACAAAATTTGGCCAGGACGGAGTGATGTGTATCGCCACATTAAAAGAGATCGATAACATCATCACAGACAAACGATTCAGAACAACGGGCTATACACAGCAGGACTTCGCCGGAAAATTACGTATTGCTGAATAATACAATACATGACGCTATCAGCAGGTTCTGGATTACCGTACACTGAGGATATCGGCTAACAGAGGGCACCCTTATGGCACTCCCCCGCATTACCCAAAAAGAGATGACCGAGCGCGAACAGCGTGAACTGAAAACGCTGCTCGACCGCGCGCGCATTGCACATGGTCGTCTGCTGACCAACGCAGAGACCAACAGCATCAAGAAAGAGTACATCGATAAACTGATGGCCTTGCGCGAAGCAGAAGCTAAAAAAGCCCGCCAGTTGAAGAAAAAGCAGGCCTATAAACCGGATGCTGAAGCATCGTTTTCCTGGTCAGCAAATACGCCGACGCGCGGCAGACGTTAACGTCCCTTCTTCTTACGTCCCGGCGAAGTAAAACGCTTACCGTTTGCCGCCGGGCGCGATTTCTCTTTCTCCGCTGATTTTTCGATTTTCACCACCGGACGCTTAATGCCTGCGGTTTTTGGCTTCGCTTTCGCCTTCGGTTTGGCTTCTGAGGACGAGTTCTCAATCAGCTTGAACAGATCGATCAGTTCGTCATCTGTCAGGTCGCGCCATTCACCAAGCGGCAGACCAGACAAACCAACGTTCATGATACGCGTACGCTCAAGCTTGGTAACTTCATAGCCAAAGTGTTCGCACATACGACGGATCTGACGGTTAAGCCCCTGAATCAGCGTAATACGAAACACAAACGGCGCTTCTTTCTTCACCTTACATTTTTTGGTGACGGTACCGAGAATGGGCACACCGGCCCCCATACCACGGATAAAGTCATCAGTGACCGGCTTATCGACCGTCACCAGATATTCTTTTTCGTGATCGTTACCGGCACGCAGGATTTTATTCACCAGGTCGCCGTGGTTGGTCAGAAAGATAAGTCCCTGAGAATCTTTGTCCAGACGACCAATTGGAAACACGCGCTTGCTGTGATTCACGAAATCAACAATGTTGTCGCGTTCGCTGTCTTCGGTGGTGCTGACAATCCCTACCGGCTTATTCAGCGCGATAAAAACCAGATCTTCCGCTTCACGCGGCTCAATCAACCGACCATTTACTTTTACGACGTCGCCAGGCATCACCTGATCGCCGATGGTGGCGCGTTTACCATTCAGGAAGACATTCCCTTGTTCGATAAAGCGATCCGCCTCGCGACGCGAGCAGATTCCGCTTTCACTGATGTATTTATTTAATCGGATAGATGAGTCGGGCAGCATAGTTTCTCCTTTGACAGCGAAATATACCCTACCTTGCGGACGATAAAAAATAATCGTGTTCGACTGTCCACGCGCTATTTGTGATCCGTCACACCTTTTGACACAAAAGTGTCAGCGATCCATCCCCGCAATTTTGTTGAGTGAAAACAAGCAGAATCAATACATTAGAGAGGTATGCACATCTGTGCCGACAACGCGCCATCACCACATCAAATGTGCAACACAATCGGTCATTTCAGGGCGCTGAAATAAGTGGAAATAGCTTTGAGATGGAGAACAGATGGGGTTATATCAGATCAAGAAGGCAATTTCGTGATTTGCACAAATGTGCAGGAGTCCAAAAATGGCGACGGAAAACAGCGATGATATCCGCCTGATCGTAAAAATAGCGCAGCTGTATTACGAACAGGATATGACACAAGCGCAAATCGCCCGCGAGCTGGGTATTTATCGCACCACGATCAGCCGGTTACTAAAACGTGGACGTGAGCAGGGTATCGTCACCATCGCCATTAATTACGACTACAACGAAAATCTGTGGCTGGAACAGCAGCTAAAACAGAAATTTGGCCTGAAAGAGGCGGTCGTAGTCTCCTGCGATAGCGAGCAGGAAGATGAACAACTTAATATGATGGGCGTACATGGCGCACAGTTGCTGGAACGCTTACTGGAACCTGGGGACATTATCGGGTTCTCATGGGGCCGCGCGGTACGGGGACTGGTGGAAGGATTATCTCCTGCCAGCCAGTCGCGCCAGCTGATCTGTGTGCCGATTATCGGCGGACCATCCGGCAAGCTTGAAAGCCGCTACCATGTCAATACGCTGACCTACGGCGCTGCGGCAAAGCTCAAAGGGGAATCACACCTGGCAGATTTCCCGGCACTGCTGGAAAACCCGCTGATCCGTAACGGGATCATGCAGTCACGACATTTTAAATCGATTTCCGCGTACTGGGATAATCTGGACATCGCGCTGGTCGGGATTGGATCTCCGGCGATACGTGATGGCGCCAACTGGCACGCTTTTTACGGCAGTGAAGAGAGTGATGACCTGCATGCCCGCCAGGTTGCCGGAGACATTTGCTCGCGCTTTTACGATATCAACGGTGTAACCGTAGAGACCAATATGAGTGAAAAGACGCTCTCCATCGAAACCAATAAATTAAAACAGGCGCGTTACTCCATTGGCATTGCAATGGGTGAAGAAAAATACAGTGGGATATTAGGCGCATTACGTGGGAATTATATTAACTGTTTAGTTACCAACAGCCATACCGCTGAATTATTGTTGAAGTAAATAAATTCTAATTGGTCCTGCCATAATTAATTTTATGTGGGATCCCCTTATCTGAATCGGGAGTTTATTATGCAAACGTGGTTAAACTTGCAGGGCAAAGTCATTATTGTTACCGGTGGTGCATCCGGAATTGGTCTGGCGATTGTCGAAGAGTTATTAGCGCAAGGCGCTAATGTACAAATGGCAGATATTCATGGTGGAGAAGGTAAATACGATAGCCATGACGGGTATCATTTCTGGCCAACGGATATTTCCAGTGCCAAAGAGGTTAATCATACTGTCGCTGAAATTATCCAACGCTACGGACGTATTGATGGGCTGGTAAATAATGCTGGCGTTAATTTTCCGCGTCTGCTGGTCGATGAAAAAGCACCCGCCGGGCAATACGAACTCAACGAAGCTGCTTTCGAAAAAATGGTTAATATCAACCAGAAAGGTGTGTTCTTAATGTCGCAGGCAGCGGCACGCCAAATGATAAAACAGCGTAACGGCGTGATTGTGAATGTCTCTTCCGAAAGCGGACTGGAAGGTTCTGAAGGTCAAAGCTGTTACGCCGCGACCAAAGCCGCATTGAATAGTTTTACCCGTTCCTGGTCGAAAGAGTTGGGCAAACACGGCATCCGCGTGGTTGGTATTGCGCCTGGCATTCTGGAAAAAACCGGACTGCGGACCCCCGAGTATGAAGAAGCGCTGGCCTGGACCCGCAACATCACCGTCGAACAGCTGCGCGAGGGCTACACCAAGAACGCGATCCCGATTGGTCGATCAGGGCGCTTAAGCGAAGTCGCTGATTTTGTTTGTTATCTTTTATCTGAGCGCGCCAGTTACATCACCGGAGTAACCACTAACATTGCGGGCGGAAAAACGCGCGGCTAAGGAGGTTTTATGGTCAATGCAATCTTCTGTGCTCACGGCAAACTGGCCTGCGCCATGCTGGAATCGGTACAGATGGTCTACGGTGATGCCAACGTTGAAGCCGTGGCATTTGTTCCCGGAGAGAACGCCAGCGACATTGTGGAAAAGCTAAAAAAGTTAGTAAGCATTCACACTGGAGATGAATGGCTGATTGCCGTCGATTTACAGTGTGGCAGTCCCTGGAATGCTGCCGCGACGCTGGCGATGCACAATCCGGCGATACGGGTCATTAGCGGGTTATCACTGCCGTTGGCGCTGGAACTGGTAGACAACCAAAGCAGTATGAATGTGGATGAACTGTGCGAACACCTGACGACCATTGCTCAACAAACCTGTGTCGTCTGGAAGCATCTGGAAACGGCCGAAGAGGATTTCTGATGAACATTACCCTTGCTCGTATTGATGACCGCCTGATCCACGGTCAGGTCACCACCGTCTGGTCGAAGGTGGCGAATGCCCAACGGATTATTATCTGTAATGACGACGTTTATAACGATGAAGTACGTCGCACATTATTACGTCAGGCCGCCCCACCGGGAATGAAAGTGAACGTCGTTAATATCGAAAAGGCGGTCGCTGTTTACCATAACCCGCAATATCAGAGCGAAACCGTTTTTTATCTATTTACCCGCCCACAGGATGCATTAGCAATGGTAAAACAAGGGGTAAAAATTGCCACGTTAAATATTGGCGGCATGGCCTGGAGACCAGGTAAAAAACAATTAACCAAAGCCGTTTCTTTAGACAGCGACGACATTAATGCGTTTCGTGAGTTAGATAAACTGGGTGTTACGCTGGATTTACGCGTTGTCGCATCCGATCCATCTATTAATATTCTCGAAAAAATAGAAGAACAATCGTTCGCTGAATAAATAAAAATGCCTGTGTACTTATGCTTTAACAGGCAGGGATGATCACATTCACAAGGTGACATATTATGGAAATAAGTACCCTACAAATTATCGCCATATTCCTATTTTCCTGTATTGCCGGAATAGGCAGCGTGCTGGATGAGTTCCAGACCCACCGTCCGCTAATTGCTTGTACCGTTATCGGCCTGATCCTCGGTGATTTAAAAACCGGGATTATGCTCGGCGGCACACTGGAGTTAATCGCCCTTGGCTGGATGAACGTCGGCGCAGCGCAGTCTCCCGATTCGGCGCTCGCCAGTATTATCTCCGCCATTCTGGTTATCGTCGGTCAGCAAAGCATTGCTACCGGTATCGCCATCGCCCTGCCGGTGGCGGCGGCAGGTCAGGTGCTGACGGTATTCGCCCGTACCATCACCGTGGTGTTCCAGCACGCGGCGGATAAAGCAGCCGAAGACGCCCGCTTTCGCACCATCGACATGCTGCACGTTTCCGCTCTCGGCGTACAGGCGCTGCGCGTTGCCATCCCTGCATTAATCGTCTCGCTGTTTGTCAGCGCCGATATGGTCAGCAATATGCTCAACGCCATTCCGGAATTCGTCACCCGCGGATTGCAGATTGCCGGTGGCTTTATCGTGGTGGTCGGCTACGCCATGGTGCTGCGCATGATGGGCGTGAAGTACCTGATGCCCTTCTTCTTCCTCGGGTTTATCGCTGGGGGTTATCTCGATTTGAGCCTGCTGGCTTTCGGTGGGGTTGGTGTGATTATCGCGCTGGTCTACATCCAGTTGAACCCACAGTGGCGTAAAGCCGAACCGCAGGTGCAACCCGCCTCTTCTCAAGCTCTCGATCAGCTTGATGACTAATGGAGCCAGCCATGGAACAGAAAAAACTGACCAAATCCGACCTGTTTAGCATGTTTGTTCGCTCCAACCTGCAACAGGCGTCATTTAACTTTGAACGCATTCATGGGCTGGGCTTTTGCTACGACATGATCCCTGCCATCAAGCGCCTGTATCCGCTGAAAGAGGACCAGGTTGCGGCACTCAAACGCCACCTGGTGTTTTTCAACACCACGCCTGCCGTGTGCGGCCCGGTGATTGGCGTGACCGCCGCGATGGAAGAAGCTCGTGCCAATGGTGCGGAAATTGACGACGGTGCCATCAACGGCATCAAAGTTGGGCTGATGGGCCCGCTGGCCGGTGTTGGCGACCCGTTGGTCTGGGGAACATTGCGCCCGATTACCGCCGCGCTCGGCGCATCGCTGGCGCTGTCCGGAAACATTCTCGGCCCACTATTGTTCTTCTTTATTTTCAATGCAGTACGTCTTGCCATGAAGTGGTACGGCTTACAGCTTGGCTTTCGTAAAGGGGTCAATATCGTCAGCGACATGGGCGGCAACCTGCTGCAGAAACTGACCGAAGGCGCATCGATTCTCGGCCTGTTTGTCATGGGGGTGTTGGTCACTAAATGGACCAGCATCAACGTGCCGCTGGTGGTATCGCAAACGCCTGGCGCAGACGGCACCACCGTCACCATGACCGTGCAGAACATTCTCGACCAACTCTGCCCCGGCCTGCTGGCGCTGGGTCTGACGCTGCTGATGGTGCGTCTGCTCAACAAGAAAATTAACCCGGTATGGCTGATCTTCGCCCTGTTTGCGCTGGGAATTATCGGTAACGCGCTGGGCTTCCTGTCCTGATTTTTTCGCCCCGGCGATGCCGGGGCTACTTCAACAAATAGTCCTCGAAAGAGGAAGAGGTGGTAACAATGCAAACAACAACAGCTTTACGCCTTTATGGTAAACGCGATCTGCGCCTGGAAACCTTCGATCTTCCTGAAATGCAGGACGATGAAATTCTGGCCTCAGTCGTAACCGACAGCCTGTGCCTTTCTTCCTGGAAAGAGGCTAACCAGGGCGAGAACCACAAAAAGGTGCCGGACGATGTGGCTACCAACCCGATCATCATCGGTCACGAGTTTTGCGGCGATATCATTGCCGTAGGCAAAAAATGGCAGCATAAGTTTCAGCCCGGCCAGCGCTATGTCATTCAGGCTAACCTGCAACTGCCGGATCGCCCGGACTGCCCCGGCTACTCCTTCCCGTGGGTAGGTGGTGAAGCCACGCACGTCATCATTCCAGATGAAGTCATGGAGCAGGACTGCCTGTTAGCCTACGAAGGTGAAACCTATTTTGAAGGCTCGTTGGTTGAGCCGCTGTCCTGCGTGATTGGCGCATTCAACGCCAACTATCACCTACAGGAAGGCACGTATAACCACAAGATGGGCATTCGTCCGCAGGGGCGTACACTGATACTCGGCGGCACCGGGCCGATGGGACTACTGGCGATCGACTACGCGCTGCATGGTCCGGTTAACCCGGCGCTGCTGGTGGTGACCGACACCAATAACGACAAGCTGAGCTACGCCCGCAAGCACTATCCATCAGAACCACAAACGTTGATCCATTATCTCCACGCCCAGGATGCAGGTTATGACACCTTGATGGCGTTGAGCGGCGGGCACGGGTTTGATGACATCTTTGTGTTTGTGCCCAACGAACAGTTGGTTACGCTGGCCTCTTCTTTGCTGGCTGCCGATGGTTGCATGAACTTCTTTGCCGGTCCGCAGGATAAGCAGTTTAGCGCGCCGATTAACTTCTACGACGTGCACTATGCCTTCACCCATTATGTTGGGACATCTGGCGGCAATACCGACGACATGCGCACGGCGGTAAAACTGATCGAAGAGAAGAAAGTTCAGGCGGCAAAAGTGGTGACGCACATTCTGGGATTGAATGCGGCAGGTGAAACAACGCTGGAACTGCCGCAGGTCGGTGGAGGTAAAAAACTGGTTTACACCGGAAAAGCATTGCCGTTAACTGCGCTCACCCAGATTGACGATCCGGCCTTGCGCGCTATCCTGGAGCGTCATCAGGGGATCTGGTCGCAGGAAGCCGAACAGTACATATTGTCTCACGCCGAGGAAATTTAACATGATTAACCGCGACACCCAGTTGTGTATGTCGCTTGCCGGTCGTCCCGGCAACTTTGGCACACGCTTTCATAACTATCTGTATGAAAAATTAGGGTTAAATTTTATCTACAAAGCCTTTACTACGCAGGATATTGAGGCCGCAGTCAAAGGCGTTCGCGCACTCGGGATTCGCGGCTGTGCGGTCTCTATGCCGTTTAAAGAGAGCTGCATGCCGTTTCTGGATGCCATCGATCCTTCCGCAAAAGTCATTGACTCCGTTAACACCATCGTCAATGACAACGGTACGCTGACAGGATTTAACACCGACTACATTGCGGTAAAAAGCCTGATTACCAGCCACCAGCTTGATAACCACGCACGCGTCATGATCCGCGGCAGCGGTGGAATGGGTAAAGCGGTCATTGCTGCATTTCGCGATGCCGGTTTTCGCGATGTGATCGTCGCCGCCCGTAACCGGGAGAGCGGTCCGGCGCTGGCAAAACAGTACGGTTTCCAGTGGCAACCGCAGCCGGAAGGGATTACCTGCGATATTCTGGTCAACGTGACGCCAGTCGGCATGGCTGGCGGTAAAGAGAGCGATGAACTGGCCTACAGCGAAGCAATGGTCGCTGCCGCCAGCGTGGTGTTTGACGTCGTCGCCCTGCCGCCGGAAACACCGGTAATCAAACTGGCACAGCAATTAGGTAAAAAGACCATCAGCGGTGCAGAGGTGATTGCCTTACAGGCCGTAGAGCAGTTCGCCATGTACACCGGCGTACGCCCGGATGACGCGCTAATCGCCGAAGCGGCAGAATTTGCGCGGGCGGGGTAAAGAAGCAGGAACAGAGCGCCAGGGGTGGGCGCTCTGTCTATTTTAGGTACTATGCAACAGCGAACAGTTGCTGGTCAGCTTTCGCTTCCAACTGCGCCAGCGCGGGAATCAATTGGCTGATGTTGACCAGACTGTGTCCTAACTGGCATATGCTCTCATACGCAAAATGTTCCTGACCTTCACCCCCCATGGTCAGCAGGCTTTCGCCCATAAAATTCAGCGTCTGGTACAACCCTGCCAGCGCCTCTTCACAGCCAAACGATAGCGCCAGATTTTCTTCGGTAGTGAGATGGCTACAATCAAGATGGCGGAACGCCTCGGCGAGTGAGAAATAAAGCAGATCGGCTTGCGGAATGGGAGAAGAAGACGCAAAACAGGCGTTAGTGGTACTATTAGCATCAGCCATAGCATTACCTCGTATAATGTTGTGGTAAGACGCCCTGATCGTGTTCCCGCACTTTCGGGGCGTTGTCATTTTTGGTGTGTGAGAGTAATGTGTCATCACACATACTCACACTACTCTTGTGTAATTAAGGTGTCAACACACATGAACGAAAGAAGAGGCAATCCCCCGTTTCAATTCCGTCTGGATCCGGAACTACGAAAAGCGATGGAAGAAGCACAACGGCAAGATGGCGATGAATCGTTGGCAGCCTGGATTAAACGTGTGATTAGAAAAGAGCTGAAACAGAAAGGAATTGAAGTGTAAAAGGCAGTACTTTATATCGCTTTTCTGAAGGTCTGTTTAGAGCGAGGAGAAGACATTCGCAGTATGATGAAGTTATTACTTAAAACGTGGCGTATTAAACAACAGGAAGCAGATCAGCACAGCTAGCTTTATTTTATAGCTTTGATGATAGCTATCAGTCTGAATTTCCTACTCATGCATTAGTCGATTACAGCCATTATATGGCTGAACATTGGGTTGCTGACAAAAAACTTGACAAAACTTAACATGCTTGTAATCATGCCTATGCCCATATAGCTCAAATTTGGTAGAGCGCCTTTAAATCTGCATCTATTGAGGTTTGAAGGAGGTTCCTGGTTCAATTCCAGGTATGGAAAAAATATTTTCTAAGTGTTTTTTCCATACTTGTGAGTCGTAAATTTCATCCTAAGGCGCGTTATGGATAGAGCCCAACAACTTATCGTGTTCCAATCCCAAACAAAGAACGTAAAAGAATTGGATCGCGCTTGGCGCATCGCTAAGATTAGTTTGAATCTTGCCTTAAAAAATGATCGAGATACTGAGGCAAGAATCCATACGAAAACTCTTTCGCTAATTTATTCTGCCTGGACTGAAGCGTTATTCTCAAAATTAATTCATACACCTTATGGTTTTGAATTAAGCGAAATAGAGGATATAAAAAACATAAAAGGAATGGAAGCTAAATGGCGTAGATGCTTAAAACTAGCTAAGGCTAAAGTTTTATCAGCACCAACATTCAATTCTGTTCAATTATCTTCTGCTGAGATTTATATTAAAGAATTAATCATTGACTATGTGAAAACGCCAAGCACACTCAGGAATAGAATTGCTCATGGGCAATGGGTTGTCGCTTTTCAAGGTGATAGTGTAACAGATATAAGTTCTGACTTGACGCTAGCCATTGAAGAGTTAAATGTCGTCGATCTAGATAATTTAAAAATGGGTTTTAAAGGGCTGGCTGATATTATAGAAGCTATGATTGAGTCACCAAACAATGCTTTTGTGAAAGACTATACTAAAGTTGAATCCGATTTAAAAAGTAACTTATCAAGACGTAGTGAATACACATTGGTAGGGCATATTCAGAGTTTAAAAGAGAAATATGCTTATCGACTTTTAAAACCGACACGGCTAGCAAATTGTATTTGTGCTATTCAAGATGATGGCTAATTTTATTTTTTTAATGTAGCGTGCTTTGTGTTGTGATGGCTCTTAATATTTAGAGCCATTCTATTCAATTCCTTATATAGCAAAATCCCTAAACCCCACCTCCTATCTCACAATTCCCTAACCCAAACCCCTAACTAGATTTTTCTTTCGCATTACGTAGATGTTCATTACGCCAGATGCCAAGAATTAAATTTTTTAAACAATTTATATAAGCAGCTTAACTTCCTGCAAAGCGAATTACTGTGGCACGCAATTATATTTTTCATTTGAGGAAAATATTGTGTTTAAATTAAATCCTGTGTTACTTAGCTTTGTAGCAGCGCAAGGTTCGATGTCCCCTATCTCATTGTCAAGACTGAAACCGGTTATTCCTGATTATGACTGGAGCATATTCGGAGCCAGGACAAATAGCATGAGTGGTATCACGAAAAATGTTTTACTTATTGGTGTCAGCAACGTCCGGTTTTGGCACTCAGCGGACAAGATAACTGAGCTTAAGGTCCGCTGTGAGCGAAAAGCAGATGTTCTCAGTTTTTCTAATGGTCGGGTGGTGTTATTACTAACTTTGCCGTTCATTAATAAAATGGGTGCAGATCAGGTGAGCCAGTCGCCACTGTAAGTATCCCGCATAATCGTGCCATTCACATTTAGAGATCCGCCGGCATAATCACTCTGCCAACAAAGGAGATCGCTATGCGTAAAGCCCGTTTTACTGAGCATCAGATCATTGCCGTAATTAAATCGGTTGAAGCCGGACGAACCGTTAAAGATGTCTGCCGGGAGGCCGGTATCTCTGAAGCCACCTACTACAACTGGAAGTCCAGATACGGCGGCATGGAGGCTTCTGATATTAAAAAGATCAAGGATATTGAGGACGAGAATCGGCGTCTCAAACAGATGTTTGCCGACCTGAGCCTTGAGAACCGGGCGCTGAAAGACGTTATCGAAAAAAAGCTTTAAAACCAGCCTTTAAGCGTGAGCTGGTCACTCATCTGATAACGACATTTGGACTCAGTATCCGTCAGGCCTGCCGGAGTCTGAACCTGAGCAGAACAGTTTACCATTACCGTCCGGATATCACGCGGGACGAACCCGTTATTGTCGCGTTGCAGGCAGTGGCAGAGCGATACCCACGGTATGGTTTTCCAAAACTTTTCCAGGTTCTGCGGCGGCAGGGATACCCGTGGAATCACAAAAGGATCCATCGTATTTATTGTCTGCTGAAGCTGAATTTTCGCCGTAAAGGCAAACAACGGTTGCCGGTGCGTAATCCCTCGCCACTGGCCACACCGGAAGCGCTGAACCAGAGCTGGTCTGTCGATTTTATGCATGATGCTCTGGTCTGTGGCCGTCGTTTTCGCACGTTCAATGTCGTTGATGACTTTAACCGTGAGGCATTGTCGATTGAAATCGATCTGAATCTGCCAGCTTTGCGCGTGGTCCGTGTACTCGACAGGATCGCGGCAAATCGCGGCTATCCGGTCATGCTACGCATGGATAATGGTCCGGAATTTATCTCACTTGCACTGGCTGAATGGGCAGAGCAACATGCAGTAAAACTGGAATTTATTCAGCCGGGTAAGCCGACGCAGAACGCTTTTATTGAGCGCTTTAACCGAACATACCGTACAGAAATACTCGATTTTTATCTGTTCAGAACGCTGAATGAAGTGCGGGAAATCACGGAAAGATGGGTGTCAGAATATAACTGTGAACGCCCGCATGAATCACTGAACAATATGACGCCGGAGGAATATCGGCAACACAATCATTTGGCCGGGGTCTCAAAAAATGCCTGGAACTAAAACGGGTCTATTTACA
>NZ_JAOWHE010000087.1:0-43425 GCF_030332765.1 Citrobacter sp. Cpo071
GCGACCTGATGCAGGTGCAGGACTGCGCCACCGTTCGTCGTGACCCTGCGCAGCAGTTACAGCTCACCTCCGTGATTTACCTCATGACCGCCCAGCTCGACGGCGTGGTCGAACGCTGCAATCAGCAGTGGCTGACCGGGGAGGGTAACGTATGAAAAAGCCATTACCGCCCGTATTACGCGCCGCGCTGTATCGTCGCGCCGTGGCCTGTGCCTGGCTGACCCTGTGCGAACGCCAGCACCGCTACCCGCACCTCACCCTCGACGCGCTGGAAAGCGCCATTGCCGCCGAGCTGGAAGGCTTCTACCTGCGCCAGCACGGCGAGGAAAAAGGCCGCCAGATTGCCTGTGCACTACTGGAAGATTTAATGGAAACCGGACCACTCAAAGCCGCGCCATCGCTGTCCTTTCTCGGGCTGGCCGTGATGGATGAGCTTTGCGCCCGTCATATCACGTCGCCGGTACTGCACTGAGGGAGAAAACAACGATGAAAATGAACGTAACAGAAACGGTAAAACAGGCGTGCGGCCACTGGCCGCGCATTCTCCTTGCGCTGGGTGTGAAGGTGATTAAAAACCGCCATCAGGCCTGTCCGGTGTGTGGCGGCTCTGACCGTTTCCGCTTTGACGATAAAGAGGGGCGCGGGACGTGGTTCTGCAATCAGTGTGGCGCAGGTGACGGGCTTAAGCTGGTAGAGAAAGTGTTTGGCGTGACCCCGTCAGAAGCTGCCGGGAAGGTGAACGCCGTGACCGGCAATCTGTCACCGGTTGCCCCGGAAGTGATTGCGGCCGCAGAGGCTGAAACCGATGCCGACCGCAAAGCGGCGGCCGGGCTGGCCGCGAAACTGATGGAGAAAACCCGACCAGCCACCGGCAACGCCTACCTCACCCGAAAGGGCTTCCCCGCTCTGGAATGTCTGACGCTCACCGTCATGCATAAAACCGGCGGCGTGGCGTTCCGCACCGGTGATGTGGCTGTCCCGCTGTATGACGATACCGGCGCACTGGTTAACCTTCAGCTTATCAATGCTGACGGTCTCAAACGCACCCTGAAAGGCGGGCAGGTCAAAGGGGCATGTCATATCATCGAAGGGAAAAAACAGGCCGGAAAACGCCTGTGGATTGCAGAGGGTTATGCGACCGCACTCACCGTGCATCACCTGACCGGGGAAACCGTCATGGTGGCGCTGTCCTCCGTGAACCTCCTTTCTCTGGCGAGCCTTGCCCGTCAGAAATATCCGGCCTGTCAGATTGTGCTCGCTGCCGACCGTGACCTTAACGGCGACGGCCAGAGTAAAGCCGCAGCGGCCACAGATGCCTGTGAGGGCATTGTTGCCCTGCCGCCGGTATTCGGTGACTGGAATGATGCGTTTATACAGTACGGCGAGGAGGCCACTCGCAAAGCCATTTATGACGCCATCAGGCCACCGGCGCAAAGTCCGTTCGATACCATGAGCGAGGCAGAATTTACCGCCATGAGCGCCAGCGACAAGGCTTTGCGGGTGCATGAGCATTACGGCGAAGCGCTGGCGGTGGATGCGAACGGCCAGCTCCTGTCCCGCTATGAAAACGGCATCTGGAAAAATATCCCTGCCGCCACTTTTTCACGGAATGTGGCTGATTTATTCCAGCGCCTGCGCGCCCCGTTCTCATCCGGGAAAATCGCCTCGGTGGTGGAGACCCTGAAACTGATTATTCCGCAGCAGGATACACCGGCACGTCGTCTGATTGGCTTTCGCAACGGGGTACTCGATACCCAAAGCGGCGTATTCAGCCCGCACCATAAATCGCACTGGCTGCGCACGCTGTGTGATGTGGATTTTACCCCGCCGGTGGAAGGGGAAACGCTGGAGACTCACGCGCCGAACTTCTGGCGCTGGCTCGACCGTGCGGCCGGTAAAAATCCACAAAAACGCGACGTGATTCTGGCTGCGCTGTTTATGGTGCTGGCGAACCGTTACGACTGGCAGCTCTTTCTCGAAGTCACCGGTCCCGGCGGGAGCGGCAAAAGTATTCTGGCCGAAATCGCGACCCTGCTCGCCGGGGAAGATAACGCCACGTCAGCCGATATCGACACACTGGAAGACCCGCGCAAGCGTGCCTCCCTGATTGGCTTCTCGCTTATCCGTCTGCCAGACCAGGAAAAATGGAGCGGTGACGGTGCAGGGCTTAAGGCCATCACCGGCGGTGATGCGGTCTCGGTTGACCCGAAATACCAGAATCCGTACTCAACGCATATTCCGGCGGTGATTCTGGCCGTGAACAATAACCCGATGCGTTTCACCGACCGCAGCGGCGGCGTCTCCCGTCGCCGGGTGATTATTCATTTCCCGGAGCAGATTGCCCCGGAGGAACGCGACCCGCAGCTCAGGGATAAAATTGCGCGCGAGCTGGCCGTCATCGTACGCCAGCTTATGCAGAAATTCAGCGCCCCGATGGCAGCGCGTGCACTGCTCCAGTCGCAGCAGAACTCCGACGAGGCGCTCAGCATCAAGCGCGACGCTGACCCGACATTTGATTTTTGCGGCTATCTGGAAATGCTGCCGCAGACCAACGGGATGTTTATGGGCAATGCCAGCATCGTCCCGCGTAATTATCGTAAATATCTCTATCACGCGTATCTGGCCTATATGGAGGCCAACGGATACAGGAACGTGCTCAGTCTGAAAATGTTCGGGCTGGGGCTGCCCATGATGCTGAAAGAGTACGGCCTGAATTATGAGAAGCGACACACAAAGCAGGGGATACAAACCAACCTGTCGCTGAAAGAGGAAAGCTACGGCGACTGGCTGCCGAAGTGCGACGACCCCGCAGCAACATAACCTCACTCAGACCGGCAACAGCCGGTCTTTTCCTTTCTGGCCATTGCCACAAGGTGAACAATCCACTGTTCACCCTTCACCGTATCTTCACCCTGTATCACCATGAAATTATTAATAAAAAATCAGAGGTGAACAGTGTGAACAGTAAAACCTAAAAAAACTTTTTATCACCCCGCGCATCGCCCGACCGGGCAGATCCAGAACGAGCAAAAATCACAAAGGTGAAGAGTCGACTGTTCACTCTTCACCAACTCATCACCACCTAACAAATTGATATTAAATGAAAAATAATCGAGGTGAACAGTGTGAACAGTTAAGTGCAAAAAAACTTTTTCTTACTCAGAATCAGGTTCAAAAAATGAACGCTATCGCCGACGTGTATAGGGGCGTGTATAGGTTTATTCTTCGATATTAATTTATTCAATAAAATCAATTAATTGGTCTTGTTTGTCGACTCCTATTATCGCACCATTTCAAACTCTTCCCAGGTCTACCGAAATCAACGCAAACCCCGTTTACTGCGGTTTTCAGTGCGCATCTTATTTTTTCCGGGTAACCTGCACCACGTTCTCCGCATCGCCATTTTTGGTTGGTAGTTCAGAGGTCGTTAATCAGGCCTCGTCGAAATGGCTGATAATATCGAGCGGCCCTGTGCCAGGGCCGATTCGTTTACTGAGCAGATTCAACAGGATGTAAATGCAATACGCTTCAACCCCTCTACCGCTTTTTCGAGGTAGGCGCGTGGACATCCCATGTTCAGGCGGATAAAACCTTTTCCTGCAGGACCAAAGCCATTTCCCATTGAAGGCGCAATACCGGCAACATCAAGCATTACCCATTTGAGCTGCTCATCATCCAGTCCAAGCGCTTTGCAATCTATCCACAGTAGATACGTTGCCTGGGAAGGAACAACCCGAGCCCATGGGAGATATTCATCAATTTGTTGAATAAACCAGCGTCGATTTTCAGCCAGATAGCCAAGTAAATCGTCTAACCATGGTGCACCATGTTGCCATGCAGCCGTACTCGCCTCGACGGATAGCGCATTGAATACATCCAGTCCATGCGCATCCAGACGGCGTAAAAAGTGTTCACGCAATGCCGGTGCCGGTATCAGAAAATTAGCAATACGCAATGTCGACAAACCAAACGTTTTACTGGCTGAAGTAGCTGAAATTACACGCGAATGCCAGCGTTCTCCCAGATGCAGAACTGAAGTAAATTGTTCTCCAGGAAGCAATAAATCTGCCCATATCTCATCAGACAGCAACGTCACATCATAGGTCTCGCATAGCGTAAGTAGCTGTTCCAGCTCCTGTGCAGTCCAACAACGACCGGTTGGATTATGCGGATTACATAAAATCATCAACGGCGGACGTTCAGTCCGGAATAACATTTCCAGGTGAGCAAAATCCATTTGATAACCGGTAGCCGGGTCCTCATACAACGGATTTTCCAGCAGCTGTCTGCCGTTCAGAGAGATAATTTTAGCGAATGAACCATAATAAGGCCCCTGAACGACCACGCCTTCACCGGGTTGACTTAGCATTTGTACGAGTAGCGATAATCCCGGAACAACACCTTCAATACTGCAGATCCACTCTTGCTTGATTTCCAGCTGATGCCGGGTTGAGAACCATGAAATTAATGAATCAAAGTAGCTTTGTGGTCGTTCGCTGTAACCAAAAATACCGTGCCCGACGCGGTGAGTTAAAGCCTCCTGAACAGCGGGCGGGCAAGTAAAGTCAAAATCAGACACCCACATTGGCAACAGTTGATGTGTATCCTCGCCGAAATATCGCGCCATAAAGTCCCATTTCAACGAGGCGGTATCGTGACGATCGATAATCTTATTAAAATCCATTACATGCTCTCCCTATTCTGCTGCCGTAATATTTTTTTCTGTTTCTGCCACTGATGGCGCCTTCGCAATACCGATTCCCGTGAAACCGTAAATCAAGGCGAAGAAGATTGCGGCATAGCACTGAATCGCCCATGGCAATAAATCCAGCGTGCTCACTCCTAATGTCGTGGCCATATAAACTCCGGCAGCGGTCCACGGCAATAACGGCTCAATGACGGTGCCAGCGTCTTCAATGGTGCGGGACAGATTTTTGGTATCCAGTCCCATACGACGATATGCGTCTTTAAACAGTTCAGCTGGAACCAGAAGAGCCAGCTTGCCGTCGCTTGTCGCTCCGGTCACCAGAAGGGTGGTACCAATGGTTGCCGCAATTAACTGACCGACACTGTGAATGACCGTCAGTAAGCGGTTAATGATAATGTTGAGCGCGCCCGTTAACGTTAAGGCACCGGCAAAAGAGAATGCGCAAAATACCAGAAGGATAGTGCTCATCATTGAGAACATTCCGCCGCGGTTCAGCAGGCGCGGAACATCAGCAATAATGCCCTCACTCCCTTGCGGGAACATAGTAATGTTGAATCCATCTATAAAGGCATCCAGTCCCTGCTTGATGCTGAGTCCTTGCATGACAACGCCCAGAATCAGGGCTAATACGCATGCACTCAGCATTAAAGGAATGACCGGTTTTTTACGAATTGCACCCCACAACACAATAACCGGCGGCAAAATCAGAATGATATTGAAGTGGTACAGCGACTCCAGAGCGTTGACAATATCGGTAACCCGTTGCGGCGTGGCGACCTCGCCGAGCATATTGCTGTGGCCGGCAATAAGATAAACCACGGCGGCAAGCAGAAAGCTGGGAATGGTGGTCCATAATAAGTGCTGGATATGCTCGAAAAGGGTGGTATCTGCAACAATGGCCGCAAAGTTGGTGGAGTCTGACAGCGGCGATATCTTGTCACCGAAGTAAGCGCCAGAAACAACGGCACCTGCCGCTGCTGCCATCGAAACATCCAGTCCGGCGGCAACGCCCATCAATGCTACGCCAACCGTTCCGGCGGAACCCCAGGAGGTTCCGGTACACACCGATACGACGCTGGTCAAAAAGAACGCGGCGATGAGAATGTATTCGGGGCTGATGAGTTTAAGTCCCCAGTACACCATGTAAGGGATGGTGCCGCTGAACATCCATGTACCAATCAGGCCGCCGACACAGATAAGAATCATGATAACCGGCATTGCTTTGGCGAGTTTATCAACCACCGAATTAATGATGTCTTCCCAGCAATACCCTTGCCACCAGGCCATACCCGCGGCGACTGCAGCAGAACATAGCAACAAAGGCTCAATACGTAGCCCCATGATGCCGTAGCCAATAATTAGCAGCAGTAGCATGGCTAAAATAGGGATCACTGCCAGTCCAAATGAGAGTGTTTTTTTCTGATTTTGAGAGGCATTCATTCATGAATCTCCAGTCTGTAAGGTCGCTCAAGAGTAGAGAACACCCTTTTGCCTGACTGTGATCGCTCATTGGCCCTCATGTAAGCGATTACATGAAGACGTTAAACTTGAAGTCGATCACAATTCAGGGGCTTGACGATTTACGCATTGATTTCAGAGAGAGGGGGGAAGAACAGAATCGCGGATCACTAAATCCGCAGTGAAACTATTCACGCTGGGACGCTGAGTTGCGCCCTTAAAAAGCTGTATCGCCAGCTGCGAAGCGCAGCGAGCCATGCGCTCAACGGGATAATGCATTGTTGTGAGTGCGGGGTAGAGATAGCGAGCCATCACCACATCATCAAATCCAACGATCGAAAGCTGCTGCGGAAGTGTAATTCCCTGCTGATGGAGGATGCGCATAATCCCGGCGGCCATTACATCATTAAACGTCACTGCTGCGGTGAAAGGAATGCCGCAATTAAGCAGCTGGTGTGCAGCGCGTTCGCCACCTTCTTCATTAAAGGGCACGCTAATCACCCAGTTTTTATCTGGCGTAATGCCATATTCGGCCAGCGCCTGGCGATAGCCTTCCAGCCGCTCACGGCGATCGATAATCGGTAAATCACTTGTCACGCAGGCAATACAACGGTGCCCCTGTTCCAGGAGATGTAGCGTGGCTGTTTTAGCTGCTTGACTATTTTCCAGCCACACGCAGCGATTGGCCATCCCGGCAATATAGCGGTTCACGACCACCATGGCAGGAAAATGAGCGGCATATCGCAACAGTTCCTTTTCAGACAGTCTACTGGCATGGACCACAATAGCTTCACAGCCCTGGTTTATCAGGAAATCGAGTCCTGATTTTTCCATTCCTTCATCGTGGCCACCGCTGCATACCATCAGCCGAAATTGCTGCTGGCGTGATACTTCTTCCACGCCTCGGGCAAGCCTGGCAAAAAAGGGATCGGCAAGGTTGCCGGTCAATAACCCGAGCATGTCACCGCTACGTTTCGCTAATGCAATAGCGGCGGCATTGCGATGATAGTTCAGTTCGCGCATGGCTTTTTCAACACGCTCACGCGTCACGGGTTCAACCCATGCGGTTTGATTAATAACACGTGAAACTGTTGCGGTGGACACTCCCGCTAACTCTGCAACATCCTTTATCGTTGCCATGCTGGCTCTTTACCTTTTTGATTCTTAAGAATTTGCTTATCGCTGGTTTTTTTCCTTATCTTATTCAGGTTGGGGGGATTTGTCACCGAGACATCCTCTGAGTATATCTACTCAGAGGCTTATTTTTAGTACTGAATAATTAAATACTATCCTGAGTATTATTATCCTTACATACGATATTCGATCATCCCGCTCTTTTGGGCCACCCAGTCATACAGACGTTGTCCACGGAGATTGGTTTCATGCGTATGCCAGTATAATCTTGACGCGTGGTGTTTTTTGGCTTGTTGTTGGACATACTCGATAAGCTGTTTACCGATATGTTGGCCACGTACCTCTTCGCTAACAAATAAATCTTCGAGATAGCAATAGTTGGATTCTGCCCATGTTGAACGATGAAAGAGATAATGCACCAGTCCCACTATTTTTCCATCATATTTGGCAACAGCACAATAAACAGGTTCGCTCGGGGTAAGGAAACGCTCCCACGTTAATTTTGTTACTTCATCTGAAATTTTAGTGCGATAAAATGTTTGATAGTTTATCCATAAAGGAAGCCAGCTGGCGTAGTCTTTTTGTTCTGCACTTTCAATAGTGACGGTATTCATGTTAGTCATATATATCCTGATATTTTATACGAGTAATGTGTTAGTATGATGATACTAAGAAATTTATAATTTCTCGTAAAGAGACACTTTCGATATATTGATAGGATCCACTTTTAGTATAAAGGTTAATACAATGAAGAAAAACAATGCGCCTTTATTTCAAGGATTTGTTTTAGGAAAAGGCGCGGTTAAGGAGCAGGTTTACCACATCCTCCGCGATCACATCCTCGAAGGGCGATTGTCGCCAGGAACAAAAATGCCGTCAACCAGGGCATTGTCCGAGATGATGTCAATTTCACGAAACTCAGCGATCGCCGGTTATGACAGGCTTTTAGATGAAGGGTATATCCTGACCCGTAAAGGGTCTGGAACATATGTCTCACATAATATTCCGGATCGGAGTATCAGCAATAGCTATCCAAAGATGGCGTCGGGGGACGTCGTCTCGCCTGATGAACAGGTTCACAGCCGAAATAATCCTGTTCGCGATTTGTGGTCAAATGAGTATGAAGGGCGCTGCATGAACCGCCTATTTGCGGTTGGTGTCGGGTGTACGGATCTCTTCCCGCATGCGTTATGGGGAAAGCTACTGCAACGTGTCTGGAGACAATCCCGGCATCAACTGGGCGCTCACACTCATCCTTGCGGGTACTTTCCATTGAGAAAAGCGGTTTGCCGCTACATTAAAACAACGCGTGGAGTGAACTGTAACGAAGAACAGATAATCATCGTAAATGGTATTCAACAGGCATTGAACATTACTGCACGAGCATTGCTGTCGGCAGGAAGTGACGTTTGGCTGGACGACCCGGGTTACAAAGGCGCCCGCGGAGCCTTCATGTCAGTTGGCGCGATGGTGAGGCCAGTACCGGTAGATAGCGAGGGAATGAACGTCCGCTATGGTATTGATCATTTTCCTGACGCTAAGCTGGCCTATGTCGTCCCGTCGGATCAATATCCATTAAGTGGAACGTTGTGTTTATCCCGACGTTTTGAGTTGCTGGAATGGGCGAAATCGAATCAGGCATGGATATTTGAAGATGACTATAATAGCGAGTTCCGTTATGCCGACCGTTCTTTACAAGCTCTGCAAGGATTAGATCAGAATCAACGCGTAATCTACGCCGGAACATTTTCTAAAATGATGTACCCGGAATTCCGTTTAGGTTTTTTAGTTGTCCCGCCGGATTTACAAGAACAGATTATGGTGACGAAATATTTTTCCGATCTTGGCACCAGTTATCTTGAACAGGCTGTGATGGCGAATTTTATTGAGGATGGTCACTATGCCAGTCATGTGCGCCGAATTCGTAAGGCATGCTATGAAAGAAGAACTGCGCTGGTCAATGCTATTCAAGAATACCTGGCTGATAAAATGATTGTGCAGCCTTCTGACTCTGGCGTCCATATTGTGTGCTGGCTACAAAACGGATTAACCGGAAATGAAGTTGAGGAGCAAGCCAGATTACTAGGGATGGGAATACTATCACTAAGTCGTTATTACCAGAGCGATATCTCACGACAGGGGATTTTGATTGGTTTTGCAAATCATCCGGTAGAGGCAATTGTTGATGGGATTCGCCGTTTGGCTCAGGTTATTTAAATTATAATTTATTTAGCTCTTAGCATTAATGCAGTAAATACGTTTCTTTCGCTACAGGCAAAAATATAGCGTCTGTTTTTTGTACAATTAAATAGTGTGGATCCGTTAAAAACACGCATTGTGGTTCTTTTGGGCCGCTCAGTTTGATCATACCCTGCGCTGGTTTAGTTCTGTTTTGTAAGAGGTACAGATATGCCGGGCGTCTTTAATCAATTCCAACAACCCGTAGGTATGACTTTGTCTGACTGGAAAGGCGCACCCTTTCCACAGGCTCAGCAAATTACAGGTCGCTATTGTAAGCTTGAGCGCATTAACACCGAACGCCATGCAAAAGAGTTGTATGAAGCGTACTGCGAAGCAAGCGATTGTCGTGACTGGACATATCTGGCGGTCGGACCTTTTGAAACTTTTGATGCCTTCCTGGTTTATTTAAAAAACATGGAAGAACAGACAGATCCGATGCATTTTGCCGTGATCGATTTAACCAGTATGAAGCCTGTTGGTACGTTTGCTCTTATGCGGATTGATCCCGCAAATGGTGTGATTGAGGTAGGGCATGTTTCTTACTCCGTACGCATGAAACGCACGCGAATTTCAACGGAAGTCATATCATTGCTTTTAAAGTACGTTTTTGAGGATCTGGGCTATCGCCGTTTTGAATGGAAATGTGATGCCTTCAATGAGCCTTCCCGTGGGGCGGCGGAGCGCTTTGGCTTCAGTTTTGAAGGTGTATTTCGGCAGGCTATCGTTACCCGTGGACGAAATCGTGATACCGCATGGTACTCAATCATCGACGGTGAGTACCCGATACTCCGTCCTGCCTACGATCTGTGGCTCGATGAGCGTAATTTCGATAGCCAGGGACGGCAGATTCGGCGCCTTGGCGAGCTGATGGAAAGGGGATAAAAAAGCTCCCCGAATAAACCGGGGAGCCAGAAAGCGTAGCGCACGCGCAGTATTATTTCTGCCGCGACTCCAGCCAGACCAGCGCCAGCGTGGAGAGTGCGCACATCAGCAGAATGCCGACAAACCAAAACAGATACCACATCGTACAGTCCTCCCTAGTAAAGTTCGTGATTGTGGCGGCGGATCGTTTCTACACTGATTCGTCCCAGCATTTTGTAATAACTCCACACGGTATAAAGCAGAACGATCGGTAGAAAAATCAGCACAATAACCAGCATGATACTGAGCGTCATCTGGCTGGAGGTACTGTCCCACACCGTCAGGCTAGAGAGCGGATACGCGCTTGAAGGCATCACAAACGGAAACAAGGTGATTCCGGCGGTGAAGATCACGCAGGCCTGGGTCAGTGAAGCGCACAGAAATCCCCATACGGCCCGACGTTGCCCGCAGGCATAGATCGCGAGCATCGGGAAAATCATGCCAAGCAGCGGAATAATTAACAGCAGTGGTGACTGATAAAAGTGCGCCATCCACGCGCCCGGTGAGGTCGTTACCATTTTTAATAGCGGGTTGGAAGGACCATTCGGATCCTGGCTAAGTAGCACATAGCCGTCGATCCCCGTCCATAGCCAGTAACCGGCTAACAGAAAGCAGAGCACGACCAGCATTGCGCTACGACGGGTAGCAGAGAGCGCGCGTTGGTGAAGAATGCCGTCGGTCTTCAACTGGAGCCACACGCCCCCTTGCAGAATAACCAGCATCAGGCTTAATGCGCCGCACAGCAGCGCAAAGGGTGAGAGTAACTGCCAGAAAGTGCCCAGGTATTGCACATGAAGCTGTGGTGTGAAGATAAAAGGCACGCCCAGGAACAGGTTGCCGAACGCGACGCCGAAGATAACAGGAGGGACCAGGCTCCCGATAACCAACCCGGTGTCCCACATAGCACGCCAGTGCGCATTGGCTATTTTTCCGCGATAATCAAAGGCCAACGGGCGAAAGAAAAGAGCACACAGCACCAGGATCATCGCTACATAAAACCCCGAAAATGCGGCGGCATAGACCCGCGGCCAGGCCGCGAATAATGCACCGCCCGCCAGAATGAGCCACACCTGGTTACCTTCCCAGTGCGCCCCGACGCTATTAATCAACACCCGACGCTCATCATCGTTTCGCGCGATCAGCGGTAACAGGCAGCCGACCCCCATATCAAACCCGTCAGTGACCATAAAGGCCACCAGAATGATGCCAATCAGCAGCCACCAAATGAGCCGCAACGTTTCATAATCCAACATGATTGTCTCCTTTATCCCTGTTGTTGCGTTGGTTGCTGGTTATGCATTGCATCTGGACCAAGGCGCGCGTATTTCTGCATCAGGTAGACCTCAGCAATTAAAAACAGGGTGTAAAGCGTGAGAATTAGCCCCATCGAGAAGGCCAGTTGGCCTGCGCTCAGCGCGGAGTGTGCGTACCATGTCGGCAAAATATCCTGAATCGCCCATGGCTGGCGGCCAAACTCCGTCATAAACCAGCCAGCTTCGATGGCAATCCACGGGAGCGGCAGGCTCCACAGCGTCATGCGCAGTACCCAGCGATGCTGGTCGATACGCCAGCGTAAGGTCTGTATCAACGCAATCGCCATCACCAGCAGCAGTAGCGAACCGCAAGCAATCATGATGCGAAAGCTCCAGAACACGGGGGCCACTTGCGGAATGGCGCCGCGTTGCGCGGCCTGATATTGCGCTGGCGTAACGTGGTTCATGTCAGGCGCGTAGTTCGCCAGCAGGATGCCGTAACCCAGATCTTTCTCCACAGCGTGAAAAGCGTTCAGTACCTGAGGCGTGCGGTTACCTTTGGCAATTTCCTGCATCAGTAACCATGCCTCCCGGCCTCGCTGCAGGCGTGGGAGCGCGTCCGCCATCAGGTTTTTCAGCCCCGGAACCGGCGTATCCAAAGAGTGGGTCGCCAGAATACCTAGCAGGGCCGGTATTTTCACGGCAAAGGCGTTACGCTCTTGCTCCTGCTGCGGCCAGGCGATGACATGAAAGGGCGCGGGGGCCGGTTCGGTTTGCCATTCGCCCTCCATTGCCGCCAGTTTTACCGGCTGGAGCTGGGCGAGCTCATAGGCTGAGTTATCACCCAGTTGTAGCGTGCCGAGGATAGCCAGCGTGCCAAAGACGGAACCCACCGCGAAGGAGCGCCGGGCGAACTCGCGATTGCGACCACGCAGCAAATACCAGGCGCTGATGGACATCACAAACATGGCGCCGGTGACATAACCGGACATCACGGTATGCACAAATTTCACCTGGCTGACGGGGTTAAAGACCAGCTCGCTAAAGCTGGTCATCTCCATGCGCAGGGTATCAATATTAAAGTGAGCGCCAGTTGGATATTGCATCCAGCCGTTGGCGTTGAGGATCCACAGGGCCGAGATGTTAGAGCCAAACGCAACCAGCCAGGTCACCAGTAAATGCTGATACTTGTTTAAGCGCTGCCAGCCAAAGAAGAACAGCCCCACGAAGGTGGATTCAAGAAAGAAGGCCATCAAGGCTTCCATCGCCAGCGGGGCACCGAAAATATCACCCACATAGTTGGAATAGAGCGACCAGTTAGTACCGAACTGAAACTCCATGGTCAGGCCGGTTGCCACGCCGAGCGCAAAGTTAATACCGAATAGCTTTCCCCAGAAACGCGTCATGTCGCGGTAGACTGTTTTGCCGGTCACCACGAACAGGGTTTCCATGATGGCTAGCAAAAAAATCAGCCCCAGCGTCAGGGGAACAAACAGAAAATGGTACAGCGCGGTCAGCGCAAACTGCCAGCGCGATAGGTCAATGACGTCCCACATGCGAACTCCATCAGGCATTAGAGAGTGAATAGGTAAGAAAAAAACGTCAGACCCGCAGTAGACAAGTACGCGGGTCTAAAGAGGGGATCAGGCAGGCGGGCCGGATGCCAGCCAGCCGCAGACTTCATCCAGGCGCTCGAGCGAGTCGAGCAGATCTTCCTGTGCGGCCAATACCAGTTCCGGCAACGGACAGATCTCATAACTCTCAAGCAGAAGCCCTTTCAGGGTATCCAGACAGCGAACATGCCAGACATGGCGCAGCGCCGTGGCGTCGATTTGGCTCTCGCCGTAGCCGATGGTGCGGATTTGAATGTGTCCTTCGCCGCACAGGCGGGCGAGGAACAGGCGATCCGCGTCGCTAATCGGCAGTTGGGTGAGGTTAATGCTATGGGGTTGCGCTGCCGGATCGCGCACGTGCGCCAGCAGTTCCTGGGCCAGCGTCAGGCCATTCATCAACCCATCTATAGGCGGAGGCAGCAGGCTATCGTCCGGCAGCGTATTGATTGTTGCCGCCTGCCACAGCGCCCGCGGCGCGCTGCCTGCTTCCAGATGTTCCTGCCATTGCCCCTTGTCATCCTGACTGCGCACCCGCCAGATACCGCAGAAAATCGACTCCTGAATCTCGCTCGCCCTGCCGTCAGCATGCTGAATGCGCACGGAAACTTCGCCTTCGCCGAGTAGCGTATTCAGAAAGGTGAGATCGTCTGCATTGAGCGAGGATAAATCCCATCCCAGCACATCCTGTTTGGCGGGAATTCTCTGGATGAGCTGGTGGCGCACATCGGCTAACAATGCCATCACCGTCGGGCTGTGCGGACAGTTTTCCAGTGTTGCCATGCTGGGGTCGCTGTTGACCTGGCAGGTGAGGGGCAAGGGATTCATGCTGAAGCTGTCATCACCCGGCTGCGTTCCCGGCCCCAGCAGATGAAAAAAGGAATCGCTCATCATGCAGACTCCGGCGGTATGCGTTGTTCAACGAGGGGACGCATCAGGTTGAGCAGGTCGGCCCACGGGTGGATACCGCTGAGAATGCCGCGCAGCTCACCCTGGGTAAACACCAGGGTAGCCGGAAAACGGAACACGCCAAAGCGATCGCCGATCGCCTCGCTGTGTTCAAGATCCGCCATGGCGATGTGCCAGTCAAACTGGGGAAACTCGCGGAGCAACTCGGCAATCATGACCGGGTTATCGCTGACTTCCGGTGTACGGCGAGGATCGCTACTGAGCAGGACCACGCCATCACCCACGCGGGTTATCCAGTCATCCAGTTCAGATGCGCTCAGCGGTTGCCAGCCCTTAGCCAGCATTCGCTGCCATAGCGCAGAAAACGGTTGGTCATTCAACATGTTAATTATCTCTCCAGCGTTACGCGATACAGGCGAATACGCACGCCTTCATAGTTTTCCATCGACAGGCAGTCATAGTTCAGGCAACGCGTTTCATCGCTTGTCTGTGGCACAATGCCCCACGCGGCCAGTTGCGTAAGCGCGGCCTGTTCCGCCGCCGGGAGCTGAGCGCGCGCGATGTCGGTCAGGCTGCCGCCATAGTCGTCCAGCTGTACCGGCTGTAGTCCCACCAGAGCGATGTGCGCGGGGAGATGGCCGCGAATATCCGCCAGAGCCAGCACTTCAGAGAAGCTGTTCTGATGCAGACTCATTTTTTTAGCGCTGAGGTAACTCGGGACTTTGTCTCCGGCGTAAGTTTGCAGGGTTCCCGGCTCAAGCCCGTAGTCGATGGCGTCAAGCAGCAGCAAATGGCTGGCCTGCTCAACGTAGCCCAGCAGATTCAGTCCCTGCGTGCCGCCGTCAACAATCTCTACCGATTCAGGCCAGTGATAATGAGCGTACAGGCGCTCAGCGAGGCGAATACCAAACCCTTCATCTGCCCACAGCAGGTTGCCTAAGCCCATCACGATGACGTTAGGTTCGCTCATGACGCCTCCTTATCGTGCTGACCCTTGGGAAACTTATGGCTACGAAAGCCGTTAATCATGGTTGAGATGACGGTCTCGTCAGACATGATGTCCTCACGAATCGCCATATACACATGGCCTACGATGAAGGCGGCGATGAACCACATCCCTAACCGATGCCAGCTGTGGATATCGAGAGAGTTCCCGCCGGTCCAGTAGAAAAACTCTGTCACATAGCGGAAAGGGGTAAAAATGGCGTACTGGCTATGTTCGCTGTATAAGGCAAAACCGGTGAGGATCATAAAAACGGAAAGCAGGAAATAACCGCACATCGCCGCCTGTGCGATGGGGTTATGACCGATATCATCTCCCGGTTTTTTTTCCAGAAACAGATACCAACGCACCACAGAATACGCACCCTGCCACCAGCTGCGCCGCCAGACCGGCACGATAAACAGTTCGCGTGAATAACGGTTACCGACGAAGGCCCAGTAAATGCGCATCAGCAGTATCACCGTGAACACCATGGCGGCGGCGAAATGCACCAGCCGGATGTCGCCCATGTAGAACAGATAAGTGGCCTCACCGCTGACCGACGGCAGCGGTCGGCCAATGAAGTATCCGGTCACCATCAACACCAACATGCAGCCCACCGTCAGCCAGTGCCACAAGCGTACTGGCGCTTCAAACACATAGTGGCTGGTGGCGGTATCACGCGCCTCCCCGACGCGTGGGGATGTTTTTCCAGTCATCGTTCCGTTCCTTAACGCTTAGCGAACCTGGACGGCGATAAGTTCGCTGCCGTCGTCGCCGAGTACGTGGGTTGAACATGCCAGGCAGGGGTCGAAGCTGTGCAAGGTGCGCAGGATCTCCAACGGTTGATCCGGTATCGCCATTTGGGTGCCCATCAGCGCCGCCTCGTAAGCGCCAATTTGTCCCTTTGGATCGCGCGGGCTGGCATTCCAGGTGGTCGGCACCACGCATTGATACAGGTCGATCTTCTGGTCGCGAATCGATGCCCAGTGGCCTAATGCTCCGCGCGGCGCTTCGGTAAAACCGATCCCGCGACAGTGCTGCGGCCAACTTTCAGGCTCCCACTTTTCGGTATTTGCGGTAGCCAGATTGCCGTTTTTCAGGTTGGTCATCAGCTTGTCGAAGAAATATTGCAGCTTGCTCACGGCCCACTGCGCTTCGTGCGCGCGACACAGAATACGTCCCAGTGTTGATTGCATACCCGACAGCGGCAGCTTGAGGGCGGACATCATGCGATCCACGGATTCAATCGTGGCGGCATCCCCTTTGTGATAGGCAATCAGCGTACGCGCCAACGGCCCAACTTCCATAGCGTGTCCCCGCCAGCGCGGGGCTTTAATCCACGAGTAGCGTTCCTGTTCGTTGAGCTGCTTGATATCGGTATCACTGCCTTTGACATCGCCCGGGTTATACCAGGGTTCAGTAATCCCTTCGAACGGATGACGACCTAATTGATCGTCCGGATAACGATACCAGGCATGATCGACAAACTCCTGAATTTGCTGCTGATCGTCCAGGTCCACCGGCATGACGTTGTTAAAATCACCATTAATCACCGCGCCGCCAGGCATCAACAGGCTCTTCGCGCTGAAGTCATTGGCGATATCCGGGAACGCGCCGTAGCTTAAGACGCACTTATCAGAAAGCCCGGTGCCAATCTGGCTCCAGGGTTTATTGAACTGGCCGATAGCCAGCGCGTCAGGCACCATGACGTTGTTGATGAAATCAGCGGTGCGGGTGATGATCGACTGCACCAGGTTCAGGCGTTCCATATCGACTGCGCCTACCGCGCCGCTCTGATCGATATTGATAGCGCACGGCATCCCGCCGACAATCCAGTTCGGATGCGGATTCTTACCGCCAAACACCGTATGGATTTTGATGATCTCGCGCTGAAAATCGAGCGCTTCCAGATAGTGGGCAAAGCCCATCAGGTTGGCCTCTGGCGACAGCTTGTACTGCGGATGTCCCCAATAACCGTTGCGGAAAATCCCCAACTGACCGCCTTCGACAAATTTCTTCAGGCGATTTTGAACGTCAAAGAAGTAGCCTGGAGAAGACATCGGCCAGGCTGAAAGGCTTTGTGCCAACTGCGATGTGGCGCGCGGGTCTGCTTTCAGTGCATTCAGCACGTCAATCCAGTCCATTCCGGCTAACTGGTAAAAGTGCACCAGATGGTCGTGGCACCACAGCGTCGCCAGCATAATATTGCGAATGATGTTGGCGTTGTCGGGCACCTTTATGCCAATAGCGTCCTCAATGGCATAGACCGAGGCGAGCGCATGTACGCCGGTGCACACTCCGCAAATTCGTTCGACAAATGCCCAGGCATCGCGCGGGTCGCGCCCCTGTAGAATGATCTCCAGCCCGCGGAACATGGTGCCGCAGGAAACCGCGTTGGTGATGATGTTCTGCTCATTAATGTTCACTTCACAACGCATATGGCCTTCAATGCGCGTGATGGGGTCGACAACCAGGCGGCGACCGGCATTATTGACCGTATATCCCTGGGTTTGATACGAATTGCTCATGCCTGTTTATCCTTATTGTCTGGAGACTGTTGTCCGGCGTCGGCTAGTTGCTGTTTGTGGCGGTTGTGTTGGTTGACGGCGCTGGCGACTGCGTGAACACCGACACCGGCCGCCACGACGCCTAGCGCGGTGAGGCCCACGGTATCGGCGGTTGAATGCGTCCCCATTTGTGGAATATCAACCACGCGGCTGTAGAACGAACCGCGATCCCAGAAGCCGTTTTCCGAACATCCCAGACAACCGTGGCCGGACTGGATGGGGAAAGAAACGCCACCATTCCAGCGGGTGGTGGAACAGGCGTTATAGGTGGTTGGCCCTTTGCAGCCCATTTTGTACAGGCAATAGCCTTTGCGGGCGGCGTCATCGTCCCAACTCTCAACGAACTCCCCGGCGTCAAAGTGGGCGCGGCGGTAGCATTTATCGTGAATACGCTGACCATAGAACATCAGCGGACGACCCAGACGATCGAGTTCAGGCAAACGATCAAATGTCACCATGTAGGTAATGATGGCGCTCATGACATCCGGAATCGGCGGGCAGCCGGGCACTTTCACGATCGGCTTATCGGTGATCACCTTATCGATCGGCGTAGCCTGGGTAGGGTTAGGCCGGGCAGCCTGCACGCAGCCCCAGGAGGCGCAGGTTCCCCAGGCGATAATCGCGCTGGCTCCTGCTGCGGCTCGTTTTAACTTTTCAATAAAAGGGCGCCCGCTGCTGATGCAAAACATCCCTTGCTCGCCCAGCGGAGGGTTGCCTTCGACGGCCAGAATGTAGCGGCCATGGTACTGGCGCAAAATGTCTTCAAATACCTCTTCGGCCTGCGTTCCGGCGGCGGCCATCAGCGTGTCGTCGTAATCGAGGGAAATCAGGGAGAGGATGACGTCTTTGGCAAGTGGGTGAGAGGAGCGGATAAATGATTCGGTGCAGCAGGTGCATTCCAGCCCGTGGATCCAGACTACCGGGATCCGGGGTTTGTTCTCTAGCGCCCAAGCAATTCTGGGCGTCATTCCGGCTCCCAACCCCAGCGATGTAGCCGCGAGGGTACAATATTTGAGAAAACTGCGTCTGCTTACGCCTTTGCGGCGCATCGCCTGATAAAAGGTCTCCTCGTTATTCGTATTCATAACACGCGTTTCTTCCCCCGTTGAGTTCTGGCGCATGCCGCCAGCGATATCTAAAAAAGCGTATCCGATCGGAAGGGAGAAACAATGCAAAGAGTGTGGTTATGTCCTATTGCGATATTTTCGTACCTGTTATCTGTTTTTCGCTTTCCAGGAATAAAAAAACGCACAGGGGGGATCGCCCTGTGCGTCGGGTTTATCGCGGAAGAACTTAAACCCCAAGGCGATCGCGTAAGCTGTAATATGCCGCCCCCATGGCGGTAAACGGAATGCGCAGGCTGCGGCCTCCCGGGAACGGGTAGTGCGGCAGGTTGGCGAACGCGTCAAAGCGCTCGGCATCCCCGCGCAGCAGTTCGGAAATCAGGCGTCCTGCCAGGTGAGTACAGGTCACGCCGTGGCCGCTGTAGCCCTGCATATAGTAAATGTTGGTATCAAGACGGCCGAACTGCGGCATACGAGACAGCGTTAACAGGAAATTACCGGTCCAGCGGTAATCAATTTTTACCCCCTGCAATTGCGGGAAGGTCTTCAGCAGTTTCGGCATTACCAGACGCTCAATATCGTCCGGATCGCGAGCGCCGTAGACCACACCACCGCCGTACAGCAGGCGGTTATCCCCGGTCAGACGGTAGTAATCGAGCAGGTAGTTACAATCTTCCACACAGTAGTTTTTCGGGATCAGCGAGCGCGCCATCTCCGCCGACAGCGGTTCGGTGGTTAACACCTGCGTGCCGCACGGCATGCTGCTTTTTGCCAGCGCAGGTTCCAGTTTGTCACCGAGATAGGCGTTGCCCGCGACGATCACAAAGCGGGCCGTCACCTGGCCTTTTTCAGTGCTGACCACCGCCGGGCTGGTGTGCTGAATACGGGTGACTGGCGACTGTTCGTAGACGCGTCCGCCGTTCAGACGAATGGCGTTAGCTTCGCCAATCGCCAGGTTCAGCGGGTGAATATGACCACCGCTGTGGTCGAGCAGCGCGCCGACATAACGATCGCTGCTGACTTCGCGACGAATTTCACTGCTGTCTAACAGTTCAAGCTGCGTGTTGCCGTAGCGTTCCCAGTTCGACTTCTGCTCTTCCAGCGTTTCCATCTGTTTGTGGTTCAGCGCTACAAACAGCCCGCCGGGACGATAGTCGCATTCGATCTGATAACGCTTGATGCGTTCGCGGATGATATTGCCGCCTTCAAACATCATTCCACCGAGCATTTTAGCGGCGTCCGGGCCATAGGTACGTTCGATGACGTCGATATCGCGACTGTAGGAGTTCACCAACTGACCGCCGTTACGTCCGCTGGCCCCGAAACCAATACGCGCGGATTCCAGTAGCACCACGTCGTAACCCATTTCCGCTAAATGCAGGGCGGAGGAGAGTCCGGTATAACCACCGCCCACAACGCAAACATCACAGCTAACCGATTCGCTAAGGGTCGGAAACGGTTCGTACTGATTGGCGCTTGCGGCGTAATAACTGCTGGTATGTTCAGTCATGATTAAGACTCCAGGGAGATCCAGATGGTTTTCAGTTCGCTAAATTTTTCCAGCGCATGCAGGGATTTATCGCGTCCGTTACCGCTTTGCTTATAACCGCCGAACGGCACGGTCATATCACCGTCGTTGTAGTTATTCACGAAGACTGAGCCGGCTTTCAGGCGACGGCTCATACGATGGGCGCGCGACAAATCGCGGGTCCAGACCGCGGCGCCGAGGCCGTAGTCACTGTCGTTGGCCAGCGCCAGGGCTTCGGCTTCACTGCTAAAACGGGTGATGACCAGTACCGGGCCGAAGATTTCATCGCGGCTGACGTGGGCCTGCGGTGCGGTATCGACAAAAATCGTCGGGCCGATAGCGGCCGGATGTACGTGGCTGCGGCCATCCAGCGCCAGCGTGCCTTGCGCTTCACCGTCGCGAATAAACGTGTCTACGGTGTCGGCATGCGCATTGTCGATAAGCGTGCCCATCGTGGTTTCCGGATCCAGCGGGTTGCCAGGCTGCCAGTTTTTCGCCTGCTCTTTCAGCAGCGCGATAAATTCGTCGGCAATACTCTCTTCCAGCAGCAGGCGCGTACCGGCGATACAAACCTGGCCCTGGTTATAGAAGATACCTGCCGCTGCATTAGCGGCGGCTTTCGGCAGATCCGGACAGTCGGCAAACACGATATTGGCGCTTTTACCTCCGGCCTCCAGCCAGACGCGTTTCATGTTGCTGTCGCCCGCGTCTTTGAGCAGTTGTTTGCCGGTGCGGGTCGAGCCGGTAAAGGTGATCACATCAACATCCGGATGTTGTGACAACGCCTGACCCGCTTCGTGACCATACCCGCTAACAACGCTGAGAACGCCATCGGGCAAACCTGCTTTTTTAGCCAGCGCAGCCAGGCGAATGGCGGTCAGCGGTGATTTTTCGGAAGGCTTGAGGATCACGCTGTTACCCGCAGCCAGTGCCGGGCCGAGTTTCCAGCAGGCCAGCAGCAGAGGAAAGTTCCACGGCACGACAGCCGCAATCACGCCTACCGGTTCGCGCACAATCAGTGCCAGATCGTTCACCGAGGTGGTGGCAACTTCGCCATAGACTTTATCTATAGCTTCGGCATACCAGCGGATGGCGCGTGCCGCGCCGGGAATATCATCACGCAGGCTATGGCGAATCGGTTTACCGGTATCGAGCGTTTCCAGTAGCGCCAGCTCCTCGTGATGCTGCTCCATTAAATCGGCGAGTTTGTGCAGTACCGCTTTGCGCTCTGCGGGTGATGCTTGCGACCAGTCTCCGCGTTCAAAGACGGTACGGGCTGCGGTGACCGCGCGGTCCACATCCGCTTTTTTACCGCGGGCGACTTTAGCCAGAGGACGTTGTCCTGCCGGATCCAGCGTAATAAAGGTTTCGTTATCAGCGGCGGCACAATATTCGCCGTTAATAAATAAACGGGTCTCTGGTGAATAATGGCTGGCTTTCTCACGCCAATATTTAAGATTCTGAAAGTTCATAGCTACTCCTTTTATATCAATAAGATAAAGTTCGTTGCTGATCTTCTTCAGGCAAAATCAGGCTGCACGATGCCCCAGGGATGTACCCTGTTAATGCGCGTTATTTAAGAAGGCCTGAGAAACTCAGGCCGCTACTTATTAGAAAGTGGTGGGAGTGTGGGCACTGATGATGCGGCAGATCCCTGCCGAGGTGTTGCTGAAGCTGTGTGGTATGCCGGTGTTAATGGCATAGCTTTGCCCTGCAACAAGAGGATACGTTTGACCGTTGATGGTCAGTATCACTTCACCTTCCAGTATTGTGCCAATCTCTTCACCCTGATGTTTAATTCTCTCCCCGGTTGTCGTGCCTGGCTGATAGGTTTCAAACATCATTGCCAGCGTACGATTCGGATTTCCGTTGTGTACCAGCTTCATGGATACTCCCTGACTCCCGATCTCAATCAAATCATCCTGATTGATAACCACCTGCGGTTCGTCAGGCTTTTCCGGTTCCGCGAAGAACTCGGAGAGCGACAGCCCATATACTTTCAATAGCTTTTGCAGCGTACTGATGGCAGGACTGACTTTATCCTGCTCTATGGTGCTGATGGCGCTATGCGTTAACCCAGACAGTTCGGCGGCACGACGCTGCGAAAGACCCAATTGCTGGCGGATCTCTGACAAACGTTTACCCGGCGCCAGGCCGTCATCGCTCATAATTGCATTTCCTTAACTGTAGTGGTCAGAGTCGCTGTTTTTCAGCGAGGTGGTTCTGACAAGCGGTGATAAAACCTTCAAGTAACAAACGCGACAGGGCGTATTCGCTACTGTTCCATTCCGGGTGCCACTGCACGCCGAGCGCGAAAGGATGGTCATGGACGCTGGCAGCTTCCACTAATCCATCCTGCGAGCGTGCTTCCACGCGCAGCTGCGGGCCAAGGGTTTTTGCGCCCTGACCATGCAAGGAGTTAACCCAAAACGTGCTGCAACCTGGTATTAACTGAGATAGCAATCCTCCCTGTTGAACCTGGACTTCATGAGATGGTGCATATTGCTGCTCCACCGGGAGTTCCGCATCTTCACGATGTTCCAGGAACTGTGAGTGATCGCACAGGCGACGATACAGAGTCCCGCCAGTGGCGACAACTAATTCCTGCAAGCCCCGGCAGATGGCGAAAATGGGAATGCGCCTTTCGAGCCCGGCGGTAATTAGCGCCATGCTCAGAAGATCACGCCCGGGATCGGCGTCAGACTCATCGCCATTTTCACCATAGAGGTGCGGCTGCACATTGCTTGGGCTTCCTGGCAGGAAGATACCGTCCAGTTTCGGTAACAGCGTGTTCAACAATTCGGGTTCCGCAAGCGCATGGGGAAGCGCTATCGGTAATCCACCGGCATTTAATACCGCATTCAGGTACTTTTCTTGCAGAGTCTGGGTCTGGTGACCCTTAAGCCTGTTCCTACACATCACTACACCAATAACTGGATTGTCAAATATATTGCCCATGATCGACCTCACGTTTTGGAATAAATTATTGCCAAACGGTTCCTTGTTGTGCCATTCCGTTCATTATTTTCTCAATCTAGCAGCGGAATAACCTTCTAGCAAACTTAATTTAACATTTGACAAACAATTTGTTTGCATCCAGAGTCGAAGGGTGGACATTATATTTAACAGTCAAATCACAGAACAGCTTACCAGGCCAACGGCGGTGAATCATGGAAACCAATATCGTAGAAGTTGAGAATTTTGTTCAGCATTCTGAAGAGAGACGAAGTAGCGCGTTTGCGCGCGAAGTTAAGCAATATCTGGAACGCTATCCTAATACGCAGTATGTGGATGTGTTGTTAACCGACCTTAATGGCTGTTTTCGCGGTAAGCGCCTTCCCGTTGCGGGATTGCATAAGTTAGAGAAAGGCTGCTATTTCCCGGCATCCGTTTTCGCGATGGATATTCTGGGCAATGTGGTCGAAGAGGCGGGATTAGGCCAGGAGCTTGGCGAACCGGATCGGACCTGTGTACCCGTGGCAGGTACGTTAACCCCTTCGGCTGCCGATCCGGAATTTATTGCGCAGATGATGCTGACGATGCTGGATGAAGATGGCGCTCCCTTTGACGTTGAGCCGCGGAACGTACTAAACCGACTCTGGCAGAAACTTCGCCAGCGCGGTTTGTTCCCCGTCGTAGCGGTAGAGCTGGAGTTCTATTTACTCGATCGTAAGCGCGATCCCGAAGGTTATCTGCAGCCGCCATGCGCGCCGGGAACGGACGATCGAAATACCCAAAGTCAGGTTTATTCGGTTGATAACCTGAACCACTTTGCTGATGTGCTGAACGATATCGATGAACTGGCCCGTTTGCAGCTGATCCCGGCTGACGGCGCGGTGGCTGAAGCCTCCCCTGGGCAGTTTGAAATCAACCTCTACCATACCGACAACGTGCTCGACGCCTGCGATGACGCGCTGGCGTTGAAACGTCTGGTACGGCTGGTGGCAGAGAAACATAAGATGCATGCCACGTTTATGGCAAAGCCTTATGAGGAGCATGCCGGTAGCGGGATGCATATCCACATCAGCGTCATGAATAACAAAGGTGAGAACGTGCTGGCTGATGCGAATGGCGATGATTCCGCGTTATTAAAGCGTGCGCTCGCTGGGATGATTGATCTGATGCCCGCATCAATGGCGCTGCTGGCGCCGAATGTGAACTCCTATCGCCGCTTCCAGCCGGGGATGTATGTTCCGACCCAGGCTTCCTGGGGGCATAACAACCGGACGGTGGCGCTGCGTATTCCCTGCGGCGACCGTGATAACCATCGGGTTGAATATCGCGTAGCGGGGGCTGATGCCAACCCGTATCTGGTGATGTCGACCATCCTGGCGGGGATCCTTCACGGTCTGGATAACGAACTGCCGTTACAAGAAGAAGTTGAGGGTAACGGTCTGGAGCAGGAAGGGCTGCCGTTCCCGATTCGCCAGAGCGATGCACTGTGGGAGTTTATGCAAAATGACAGTCTGCGTGAACTATTGGGTGAGCGGTTTAGCCATGTGTATCACGCCTGTAAAAACGATGAGCTTATCCAGTTTGAACGTCTGATTACCGACACTGAAATTGAGTGGATGCTGAAAAACGCCTGACCGTTGTACAGGTCATTGAAAAAGAAGTCGCATCATGTGGGCTGAGCGGAGCCAGCCCGTAAAAATTGCAGGAATACCTGCCATTTCCCGGATGTCGCGTAATGGAGCGCGGGCGACAACGGGTCTTCAGATAACCGACAGAGTTTGTGACGAGGAAATGTGATGATGCCAATGTTTAAAAACCCGCCCCGCGTGAGTATTCATGGCTCCCGCAGTAAATACGGACCGCATCTGTGCCGTACCCCATTGACGCCTTTTTTATGCCATTCCTCCCCGACACGACCCAGGTCTGCTGTACCCACGTTTCGAACGCAGATCTGGACTCGTAGCGGGGAGGAAAACTATGTCGACTAACTCTTCTGTTGATCATTCTGCCCAGCCGGGCAAAGCACAGCTGCGTAAATCCCTCAAGCTGTGGCAGGTGGTGGTGATGGGGCTTGCCTATCTCACGCCGATGACGGTGTTTGACACCTTTGGCATTGTTTCGGGTATCAGCAATGGCCATGTTCCAGCCTCCTACCTGCTGGCCCTGGCGGGAGTACTGTTTACCGCCATCAGTTATGGAAAGCTGGTGCGCCAGTTTCCACAGGCCGGTTCGGCCTATACCTATGCGCAAAAAGCGATCAACCCGCATGTCGGGTTTATGGTCGGCTGGTCGTCACTGCTTGACTACCTTTTCCTGCCGATGATTAACGTACTATTGGCGAAAATTTACCTTTCCGCGCTGTTCCCGGGGGTTGCGCCATGGATTTGGGTGGTGATGTTCGTCGCGATCCTCACCGCGGCCAATCTGAAAAGCGTTAATCTGGTAGCCAACTTCAATGCGCTGTTTGTACTGGTGCAGGTGGCGATCATCGTGGTGTTCATTTTCCTCGTGGTGCAGGGGCTGCACAAAGGGGAAGGGGTTGGGACCGTCTGGTCGCTGCAACCGTTTATCAGCCAGAATGCGCATTTGATCCCGATTATCACCGGGGCGACCATTGTCTGCTTCTCGTTTCTCGGCTTTGACGCGGTGACGACCCTATCTGAAGAGACGCCGGATGCTGCGCGCACCATCCCGAAAGCTATTTTTCTTACCGCGCTGTACGGTGGGCTGATCTTCATTGCTGCCTCGTTCTTTATGCAACTGTTCTTCCCGGACATTAGCCGATTCAAAGACCCGGATGCGGCGCTACCGGAGATTGCGCTGTACGTCGGCGGCAAGCTGTTCCAGTCTATTTTCCTTTGTACCACCTTTGTGAATACGCTGGCTTCAGGTCTGGCGTCGCATGCCAGCGTTTCGCGTCTGCTGTATGTGATGGGCCGCGATAACGTCTTCCCGGAGAAGTACTTTGGTTATGTCCATCCCAAATGGCGTACTCCCGCGTTGAACGTCATCATGGTCGGGATTGTGGCGCTGTCGGCCCTGTTTTTTGACCTGGTGACTGCCACGGCGTTGATTAACTTTGGTGCGTTGGTGGCCTTTACGTTCGTTAATCTCTCCGTGTTTAACCACTTCTGGCGTCGTGAAGGACGCAAGCATACCTGGCAGGAGAAGCTGCACTATCTGGTATTGCCAATGGTCGGTGCCGCCACGGTTGCCGTACTGTGGGTGAATCTTGAGGTGACATCGCTGACGCTGGGTCTGGTATGGGCCGGCGTTGGGCTGGTGTATCTTGCCTGGCTGACCGGACGTTTTCGCAAACCGCCGCCGCAGTTTGACGCCGCGAAATCTGAGCGCGCCTGGGAGTGATGGAAGCTGAATAGGCCGTAGCATTCGGCTGAGTTGAGTTAAAAATGAAACACGGTATGTCGCGGCAAACGGCCGCGGCATACCTGCTTTAATTAAAGTCCCGCTTGCTTTAGGGAATAAAAAAACCGGCACGGGAGCCGGTAAGTAAATCAATGTAGAAATATAATTATTATTATAATTACTGAATTATAATTCAGCCAACTCAATAGGAACGGGTTTCCCTATATGGTATCCCTGTAACCAACCAATACCCATCGTAATTAGCATCTTTTCAATTTCCTCATTTTCAACAAACTCAGCGACTACTTCCATGTTTTTGAGTTTTGCTACTTCGCAGAAGGATCTGACGGCGCATCGACTAAATTCATCGGTCAATATATTACGGATGAAGGAACCATCAATTTTCAGAATGTCTGCATCTAATGTTCGTAGTCGTGAATAGCTTGATGCTCCTGTGCCAAAATCATCAATAGCAATTTTAGAACCGGCTTTACGTAGTGCTCTCAGAACATCAGTGACATTAGCGTTGTCAATAATATCTGATTCAATGACTTCAAATATTATACGTTCAGGTGCTATTGAGTATTTTCTAAACAATGTAAAAACATTATCAAGAAAATCAATTTTATTAAGCGAGTCAGGCGTCAGATTAATGGAGAAGTGACTGTTAGGGTCAGATTTCTGCCGTGACTGTATAAAACGAAATGTTTGCTCTATAACAGTGATATCCAGCGCAGGAAGTAATCCTGCCTCGCGAGCAACCGGTAGGATGGTGTCTGGAAAGATTAACTTACCATCAACCATTTTTATCCGAATAAGTATCTCGTGATAACGTGTCAGTCCCGTGGTTGAAACGATCGGCTGAACAACCAGCATCGTTGATACGATGGGTTGAGCCATAAGCTCAAACGACTTTCTGTCAATTGCCTTTTGCAACATATGACGAATGACAGCCTGGCTGACAATTTTATCACCTGGCACTTGCGGGCTGAGTAACAACGGTTGCCCCTGCATTAACGAGATGTAGCTTTGGGTATTAAGATGCTTAATTGCTTGAGATAAATTTTTAATCAGGTTTTTCTCGGTGGTATATGCCACACCACAAGATAGCCCTAATTGGTAGTCCTTCCAGATAAAACGAAAAGAGTTTAGGTCCTTGTAGAGATCAGGAATGTCAGGGACAGCATTAAGGCGAAGAATTATTCCATGACCTGGTGCGTAATAAATGTCACCTGTACCCTTAATCAATTTACGTACATATGCGCTTAGCGCTTTTACAAATTCAAAACGGAATTCTATGCCGTGAGTTTGCTCCAGCGTATTCAACTCTGTACAACGGATGTAACACAAGCACCCTGTTGCGTGTTTGCGGATGTCCATTTGCAGAGCCTGAAAGTTAGGCAGTCCGGTGTTAGGTTCTGATCTAAAAAGTTGTTTGAGGCGGCGGAGATATTTTCGGTTATGAACCACAAGTACACCGGTAACAACAATCGTAATAGAAAAGACAAACACTATCGTGGAGGAAATCACGAGACTATGTAAATAATTATTATAGTTAGCAGGTGGAATATAACTGTTTATATAATATCCCAACAGGATAAGCATTGTTACCCATACAGGGGATATCAAAGCATGGCCAATACAGATCACTCCCCATAGCATTACTGGAAGTAACCACAGTAATGAATAGTCTGTAAATATAAGAATATCCTCTCTGATGACGATCAAAGCGGACATAATGCAGAGTAACAGCACCAGCCATAATATTTGATACAGAATAGGAGGGCCGGATTTTATCAGCGCCTTTACTTGTCTAATGTATAGAATGCACCATGCAGGATTTTGAACGCTTCTAAGCAACAGATAACAAAAAGGGATGCCAGTCAGGCAAGAGTTCATCAGCCACTGTAAGTTAATTAATGTTTGTAGTGTAAAAAGGTTTGCGATCGGTGCAGAGGCTGTGTTCGATTGGAACCAGTGATCAATTGAGATGAATAGTAAGGCGTTGCAACACACGAGCCAGACAATACGCAGGGTTGTAAGCTGGCTACGACCAAAGCTAACCGCGCCTCGTTTGCCTGTCGAGAAAAAGTAGAGTGTCTGGCTAATGAGAGCAGCCAGTAGCTGAGCCGTTAGTGTGAATACCGAAGATAAAGAGTATGAGTAAAGCGCATACAAGAAAAAGGCAGCCAAAATTGGCAGTGCCTTTTGCCGGTATAAAACCAGCAGTGCAGAAATGAGAGGTAAAGTGAGATCGTAAAAATGCAGTGTTATACCCGCAACATCCTCTTGCTTACTGAGATGACCTGCGACCAGCTGTAATGCAAGAAACGCGATGCCGACACAAAAATAGTCTCTAAATGTATTAATGAAATTTATACTTTCCGTTTTTCTTAGCAATATCATCATTCGCAATTCTCAGTGAGTTATCACCGTTCTCGATTTAAGTCATCTACTTAAAACAGGTTAGACTAGAGGTTTGAAATGTGTATTTTTGGATGTTTTTACTAATTGAAAACTATTCTAAAATATGTTATATGGATTTTTTAAATTTAACCCTCGATAATTTCACTGTGTTTCACAACGCAGGGGAGAACAATCTTTGTGGCTGTACTGATAATAAAAGTTGCGTCAGAAGTCATTATTTAAGACAGAATATACGATCGATAATAACGATCAATATAAATCTTTTGATAGATTTTATCGATAGGTTTAGCAGATCATAAATACCATGAAAGATCGATGAAAGCTATTAAAGTGTTATCTTTTAATGGTATTTATTTCATAAATGTTAATTAAGTGCTTTGTTTATTAAAATTTAACCTACGGAGGCATCTTTCTAAGGGAATCATTCTTTTATTGCCAGGAAAGTGAGTTTCCCCACCTTCCCACAACGCACTCAATTGTTAATCATTAACGAGGCTGCTGCTGTGTCGCGCAGTGAATACCGCCGCCACCGGCAGCGATACCGTCGATATTCAACTGAATAATTTCACGATCGGCAAACAGCTCCTGCAAAATAGTATGGGTATTACGATCGGTGCGCTTATCGCCAAATTGCGGTGCAATGACGGCATCATTACACAGATAAAAATTGATATACCCCGCGGCGAAATCATCGCTCGCATAAGTCTGGCGGATGGTAGAAGGTCCTTCCAGCGTGACTACCTCCAACCGTCGGCCTTTGGCATCCGTGGCGGCCCGTAATATGTCCAGATGACGTCGGGTGATCGCGTAATCAAAGGATGACGGATCCTGCTCAAGACCCGCCACCACCGTACCCGGATGCGTGAATCGGGCGTAAAAATCTGTATGGCCGTCGGTAATATCCTTGCCGGCAATACCCGGCAACCAGATGATTTTCTCCAGACCTAGCAGTCGCTTTAGTTCTTCTTCGCATTCGGCTTTGCTGACGCCAGGATTACGGTTGGAGTTAAGCACGCAGCTCTCGGTGATGATTGCTGTTCCTTCACCATCTACCTCAATACCGCCACCTTCCAGAGTCAGCACTGAGCGGATAAACTCGGCCTGAACGTAATCAGTAACAAATTCAGCCACATCGGCATCTCGTTCGTGCTCTTGCTTATTGCCCCAGCCGTTGAAATTAAATCCCACTCCGCCGAGCGCGCCGCTGGCACTTTTCACAAACACCGGCCCGGTGTCGCGGATCCACAGATCGTCTATTGGGTGAACCAGAAGATTGACTGACGGCCCGCACAGACGCGCGGCGAGCTCGCTGTCTTCTTCGCGTACTAACATATTCACGGGTTCAAATGCGGCGATGGTTTTGGCAACTAACGCCAGGTTTTCCTGCACCACCGGTAGCAGATGAGGTTCCCAGATCTCCGCACTGGCACCAAACGCCATCCAGGTTGCCGCATGCGGTGCGCCTTCATCAGGCATTTGCCAGCGGCGGTTCTCTGTTGCGCGGGCAAATTGGCTAAAGCTGAAGCCCGTCATACCGGCGAGTAGCATACTCGTTGAAGTCACCAGACCTTGTCTGACGAATGAACGTCTTGTCATCATAGGATTAACCTTTGCGTATTTTTACCTGATATCAGGTGAATGAAATAATAATAGATAATAAATATTATGCGTATTTTAAATATTAAATAATAAATAAAGCAATCGCGGGTAAATTTCACGCGAAATATAGCACAGGAGATATGCGTTGCAATCTCTTAGTTTTATATAATGAGTGAAACTGGCTACTATTAAAATTTCTCAACTATATATTTATATATAATTTATATTTATCAGCATGAACATATGTCACGCCGTTGGCTCTGAGCCCTCGTCTGGCGGGCCTTGCCGTGGATTGTGATCTGGCCGATTGTTCTGTTGTATTTATTAATGCCATGAACCGTGTGGACTATAGTAAAGATGGCCGTTATTTCTCATCATTAATAACCGTGAGTGGGGGATGTGAATGAAGAAGATACTGATGCTGGTCGGAGATTATGTCGAAGATTATGAAACGATGGTGCCTTTTCAGGCTTTGCAAATGCTTGGGCATCGTGTGGATGCCGTCTGTCCGGATAAAAGTCAGGGTGACTACGTTCAAACCGCCATTCACGATTTTGATGGGGCGCAGACATACAGTGAAAAGCCGGGGCATCGTTTTACGTTAAATGCTAATTTTGCCGAGGCGCGGGCCGCCGATTACGACGCACTGTTGATCCCCGGCGGGCGTGCTCCGGAATATCTTCGACTGAATCCGGATGTCATTAAGCTGGTGCAAGATTTCAACACTGCCGGTAAGCCTATCGCCGCAGTTTGTCATGGGCCACAACTGTTAGCGGCGGCGGGGGTGTTAGAAAACCGGACCTGTAGCGCTTATCCGGCTTGTGCGCCCGAGGTTCGTCTGAGCGGTGGACATTATGCCGATATTGGCATTGATCAGGCCCACGTTGATGGCAATCTGGTGACGGCACCAGCATGGCCCGCGCATCCGCAATGGTTAGCTAAATTTGTTGAAGTATTAATGAAGTAAGCGATGATGCGATGAAAAAGTCGGTATAACCTGCCAGGCTATACCGACTGCATTTATTACCTCTGCATGAGTGCGAACACGCCCCACCCGATATATTCCCGGGTGAATGCAACGTGGCGGACTGGTGAACTTCTCAGTTGCTCTCTGACTTCGGCGGCAAACTCATCGTCCGGATTAGCCTCCAGCCACCGGCGCATCGTCAACCATTTTGCCGCCTCGTATCTGTCCCAACCTTCCTGGTCAGCCAGTACCATTTCCACCACGTCATAACCGAGCAGGTCGAAAGACGAAACGCGTTCTGGCAGAGAAAGAAAATCGGCTACTGAAGTTGCGCCGCAAGCCATAGCGATCTCCTCCGTTGCGGGCATCTGACGCCAGTACGGTTCGCCGATGAGTAGGGTCCCGCCTGGTTTGAGACTTTGTTCCAGCTGTTTGATCGTTCCGGCAACGCCGCCGGCAATCCAGGTTGCACCAACGCAGGCGGCAATATCGAATTTTTCTTCGGCGATATAACCTGTTGCATCGGCATGAATAAAACGCACGTGCTCAGTGACGCCCAATTCACTTGCCCGCAGGGTGGCTTGTTCACTGAATAACTGGCTCATATCGATACCAACGCCGGAAATTCCATGATCGCGTGCCCAGGTGCACAACATCTCGCCCGAGCCGCTGCCGAGATCCAGGATGCGGGTTCCTGGGGGCATCCGTAAAACCTGACCTAACGTCGCATATTTTTGCGCGGTGAATGGATTATGAATGCGATGTGCGCTTTCGCTGATCGTAAAAATCTTCGGGATATCCATCTCTCTCTCCTTAGCGATTATCCAGTTGGGCGCGAACGTTGTTCAGCCCGGTGGTATTGATGCGGTAGGGCTGACCATTAACGGATTTGATCAGCTTTTTCGTTCTGAGTTTTTTGAATACGTCGAGCGTGCAGTCGCAGAGCAGTAACCCTTCGCGGCTATAGCATTCGACGGAAATGACGCGACCAGATGCATCGCGGACGTGAGCAATACGGCCACCTTTGGCGAGAACGTGTAAGGTACGTTGTTCCTGACGGGATAAATTCATACTGGAAAACCTGTTTAATCATCATGTGCAAAACGTGCAAACACACAGCAGTGTCCGCATTCGATTTCGGCGCATTGATAACCAGTCCGGCCTGAAGAGGTCGGTAAGCTGATTATCTGATGATTACATTCTCCAGCATCAAAGCCTCGGGTTGAGTTGATAGGTATTTACCTGCTGAATCATACCAGCCTGGGCGAGTAGGGGAATCGTTCTGTCGGGAAAATGTGATCTATGACGAAAAATTGCGTTTAGCTTATTTTATAATTTTTTAACTCTCGTTAGCTGAGCAGTGTATGGATATATTAAATTTATTGAATATTCAGACATCGTCAGTAGCGGTATTGGCCGTAATGATGCGTTGTTAGCCCCACTTGCGTCATACTATAGATTAGTGATATTTAATTTTTCCCTATCCTAATTTTGTTTTATTTGATAAACATGTCTTTATTATAAAAAGGATTTTTAATGGTGTTTTCTTTTAATTCTTTTTAGGAATTTTCTTAACGTCGTGAAGTGTGTATACTCAATCCAGCAAGAAGCTCTTCTGTTATCATCAAAACTATAAAAATGTCCTTAACACCCGTATTACCTCTGCCCTGAATCTCTTCTCAGGGGAGAGGTTTTTTTTGCCTGTGTATAATTTTGATAATCGTCATATATAGATAATTTAATATTATTGTTCTTGTTGTTTTGCATTAGTGATGACGACAGGTTTTGTTCTGTGAACCATACGGTAATGTTGAAATAGTATCGCTATGAATCTATTTCATGGTGAATAGTGTGATTTCATCTTTATTTATAGGGGTATTATATAGTTTTTCTTATAACTATCTGTTTTTAAGCGTTATGTTAATTTTCGCTTTTGAAGTAATTGTGATTTTGTTCACGGATTTTAGTGTGTTAAGTGGCTATTTGTAGAGAGGTGCAAACGGTTGCATGTTGCTGTTACAGCATTTGTTCATTAAAAAAATATAGCGATGGTATGTCTTGTGTCGGTATCGGGGCAAGAATCTAAATGATTTTTATTATCCCTTAGACATACGAATTCAGTTTATGACTTCTGTTAGCTTAACACCATGGAAAATGTAGTAAAAACAGACAGGGAATATGATTTTATCAATCAAAAGGAGTTTTTAATCACTGGTATAATTACTGGCCTTTTTTATCTTCCTTTATATAAATCGTTGTCGTAACACCCATAAAATCAGCGTTCTGGGATGAGCGCTGATTTTATTTTGTTCTCAGATTATTCAACCCACGCTGTATGCAGGTCTTCTCTTGCAGTACCACGTAAATGATACATTAAAGGATCTCCTGGAATGGATATTGTTGAACGCTTTATTAACTACACGAAAATCAATACCACGACCTCAAGGGAAAATGGTGCTAATGGGATAATGCCTTCTTCACCTGGTCAAATGGAACTGGCAAAACTACTTGCAGTAGAACTTGAAGCATTAGGAATGGAAAACATTGAGGTCAGTGATACCGCTATTGTGACCGCGACCTTACCTGGAAATACCGATGACACCATCCCTGTCGTTTCCTTTTTTGGTCATCTGGATACCAGCGCAGAACAGACCGCGGACACAAATGCGCAACGTCTTCACTACAGCGGTGGGGATTTGTGTCTGAACCAGGAGCTGAATATTTATCTGCGTGAAAGTGAATTTCCGGAACTGAAAAATTATGTCGGCGATGACCTGCTGGTGACGGATGGTACCAGTCTGCTAGGGGCTGATGATAAAGCGGCCATCGCCGCGATTATGAATGCCCTGGAGTACCTGGTCGCGCATCCGGAGATTAAGCATGGGCCGGTGAAAGTCGGTTTTGTTCCTGATGAAGAGCAGGGATTACGGGGAGCAAAAGCGTTTGATGTTGCGGCGTTTGGCGCTGATTTTGGCTATACCCTGGACTGCTGCGGCATTGGAGAGTTTGTCTATGAGAACTGGAACGCGGGTGATGCGGAAATCATCTTTACCGGCCAGTCCGCGCACCCTATGTCGGCCAAAGGTAAGCTGAAGAACTCTCTGCTGATGGCGCATAAGTTTATTGCGATGCTGCCCGGAGGAGAGGCGCCTGAGTATACGGAAGGACGCGAAGGGTATTACTGGGTAAAACAGCTTCAGGGTAACAGCGCCCGTACGGTACTTAAGCTGGATATCCGGGATTTTACCGAAGAAGGGTATAAGGCGCGTATGGCATATATCCGTCAGCTTGCCGTCAGCACCTGCGCGCTGTGGGGAGAAAACAGCGTGGTCTGCCATTTAACCGATCGCTATGCCAATGTGTTCAATAGTTTGCAGGGCGATGCACACTACCCGATTGATATTGCGTTACGCGCGTATCAGAAGTGTGGTATTACCCCGCAACCTGTCGCCATGCGTGGTGGGTATGATGGCGCAGTGCTATCGCAGAAAGGACTGCCTTGCCCGAATATTTTTACCGGTGCCCATAACTTTCATTCAATTTATGAATATCTACCGGTGCGTTCACTGCGAGCCGCCAGCGATGTGGTGGTAGCGGTCATTGAGGAAACCTTTGCTGAGTTCGCGCAGAGGAGAGCTCAGTCATGATTCAGGTGTTAATTGCCCTACTGGTTATCGTGGTGGTCGCGCGTCTGATACTGAAAGGTTATCGCGCTGAACCCGTGCTGTTCATTGCGGGCCTGGTGTTGATGATTTGTACGGCGTTAACCGGATGGGGTTCTGTATTACCGAAGGGCGTTGCCAGTACGGGGATTTCATTTCTCGATCCTTTCGAGGTGATGCGCGATCTCTTTAGTACGCGTGCTGCCGATCTCGGCCTGATGATTATGGCGCTCATGGGATTTGCGCATTACATGGATCATATCGGGGCAAATGAAGCGGTTGTGCGGGTCGTGACGAAGCCTTTGCGCGCGCTGCGTTCGCCCTATGTGCTTCTATTTTTCTCCTATCTGCTCGCCAGCCTCCTGCAGTTGGCCATCCCATCCGCTACCGGGCTTGCCGTGTTGCTGATGGGGACGATGTTCCCCATTATGCTGGGGTTAGGGCTTTCTGCGGCCTCGGCTGCTGGGGTTATTGCCACCTCGCTTGGTGTGGCGTATACCCCGACGGCCATCGATGCTATCAGGGGATCTAAAGCGGTCAATATGGATGTGGTGGAATACGTTGTTTACCACCAGGGACCCGCAGCGCTGGCAACCGTGCTGGTCGTCGGCGTCTGCCATTTCTTCTGGCAGCGGCATTGCGACCGTAAAGCGGGGACGCTTCCACGGGAAATCGGTAGCGCTGAGGTGACTGATTCAGGAAAAGCTCCGGCTTTTTATGCGCTGCTCCCGATGCTTCCGATATTGATGGCGGTGGGATCATCGGAAATGTTCGTCAGTGGTATTAACCTGAATATTATCACCATTGTGCTCATTTCAATGGCTGTCTGCATGTTGATTGAGTGGCTGCGGGTGCGTGATTTAAAGTCAGTATGCGAAGGATTCAGCCATTTCCTTAATGGCATGGGCACCGCCTTTACCGGGGTGGTTGGGCTACTGGTTGCGGCAGGTGTTTTTGCTCACGGGATTAAAGTTATTGGTGCCATTGATCAATTAATCCTGATGGCGGAGCACGTGGGATTACCTCCATTTGCTATGGCGGTGGTGTTTGCGCTGGTGACGCTGGCGGCAGCAATTATTATGGGATCGGGTAATGCGCCATTCCTTGCTTTCGTTGAGCTGATCCCGCAAATCGCGGCAAGTATGGGCGCTAACGCTGTTGCCATGATCCTGCCGATGCAGCAGGCATCACATATGGGGCGGGCAATTTCACCGGTTTCCGGTGTGGTGATTGCCGTTTCCAGTGGGGCGAAAATAACGCCATTTGATGTGGTTAAACGTACCGCCGTACCGTTGATCGTGGGCTTTGTAACGCATACCCTGATCATCGGTATTTTCTATTAACTTCGTCTGTAATAAGCAAACTTCCGGGTTGCTGAATGCCCGGTAGTTTGCTTTTTCTGTTTACAGGTCTCATCACAAAAGGTGATATTGATTACTGGTGATTATTATTAACCTTTATCTTTATCGCATTATTCTTATTAGTCATTGTTGAGCCACCCCGGATTAATGATTAATAAGTATGATGTATTATATTTGCACGTTTATTACATAGAGATAAGTTAATCTGGATCATATTTTGGCGATTTTAGTTGTAGTAATTTTTTAATAGAGTAATACAAGAATGACGTGGAATAACAATGATGATTTATTTGGGCAGGTTTAAGTGGTAAGGGATTCTGGAAGAGTTAGTACGTTACGACATCATTATCAGGATGATCTGGAAGCCTTTACCTGGAGTGCGTTAGTCGCAATTGGTATTGCAATAAAGGATCATAAAATCTACTCTAAAATGTCAGAGCATCTATTCATTATGCATTGGCTGGCTATTGCCAAAAAAAGAAAAATATTTTCGAAGAGCATTGTCAGTGAGCTTCAGTGGTTAATTGATGAGGGGAAGAAAAAAAGCCTCAATGCACAACTTAAATTTAAAATAGAATATTTGTACGCCACATCGAGCGGTGATGTGACAATGCAAAACGACTATTTTAAATTTACTCACACGATTGAAGTGTTGAGAAATAATGGATGGGAGAGCTTTCTGCTCACTCCGGAGAAGTGGCAAGGCCTTCATGAAAGTATTAAGGTCAGAAAAGGTGACTTTATTTTTATGGATGACACCCGGCTTCAGGAGTGCTTTGGCGTGCAGGGCGAGATAGTCAAACCTTTCTGTATTCGAGTGTACGGCGATATTGAGTTTGCAAAGTTAACGTTCATCAAACATAACCTGCCGGTTGAATTTGTGAAACATATTTCGAATGAGTTTTATTACTTCAATTTTCTTTCTGTTAAGTAATGCTTAACTGATATGGGGGACAAATTTCTGTTTGTTCAAAGAGTGTATTGATCTACCTGTGAAATTATCGGATTTATACCACGCGCAAAGGACAGCGAATGTTTACTCGAAAGTTAGTGATTACAACCGAATGGATTAGGTTGTCGGATACGCCAGACAATGTGTCCATTTCTTTTCGGGGCGTTCTTGAGATCGGTGAAAGCACGGTTGTACCAGATGGCAACACTCCTTTACTTCGCTTAGAAAATGAAATGGCACCTGTCGCCGTTGATGCGTTGTCATGGGTAAGGGTGCCAGTTGAACGCCAGGAAAATGTTATCGTCTATATTTTCTGAATCCTGGTTTATAAATCCATTAATAATGTTAATGTCGATTTGTTCTTATTTTATTCCTCCCGGTTCAAGATGAGATGTCTGGCTGAACAATTCGTTGGGGATCACATCGCGGGTGAGAGCATTTGTAGCGCGTGTACATTATAAATAATGCCAAGCACCGCCACCGCGAGCAGAAACAGGGAGGAGATAAAAACGCTGCGTCTGGCAAACCGCTCTGGCATCCAGCGTTTGAAAACCATGATGTAAAAAGACAGCACCGTAACATCAAAAATAACCCATACCAGCGTTAGCGTCACAATGCTGGTGGTGAAATCTTGCGTAATGGCAATGAACTGGGGAAAAAACGCTGCGAAAAACAAAATGTCCTTTGGGTTAGCGACCCCTGTCAGAAATCCATGGATAAGCCCGCTGTTATCGCGTTTTGGCGCACACAGTCCGGGGTTTGAGTCCCTGGCCCGCAGGCCGTTAATCGCCATCACACCGATATACAACGATCCCACAAGACCCAGTACGCAAAGCCATATCGCAGAGATTGAAACCACGCCAGCTAGCATCAGTGCAGCCAGAGCAATCAATACTAAAGAAGCGCCGTTAGTGCCAATCAGCGTGATAAAGGCCCGGCGATAGCCGTGCTGCGACGCGGTGGTGGTAATCAGCGCCACGACAGGACCCGGAGTTAACAGCAGGGTTACTACGCTGAGGCTATAGGCAGCCAGTAAAGTGAAATTCATACCTGATTATCCTGATGATATTTTCCATCAGTATTCCGCCTGCGTGGCGCATTGAAAAACGAATAAAACTGCGCTCTACTGTGAGTAAAACTCAATATAGAAGCTGAGAATGACGCTACCTCCGTTGTATGCACTGAGGGCTTTTGAAGCCGCAGCCCGTCTGGGATCGTTCAGTAAAGCCGCTATTCAACTTAACGTGACGCCGGGCGCGGTAAGCCGTCATATTCGCACGCTGGAGGCATGGTTTGGTTGCGAGCTATTTGTCCGCAGCGGCCCGCGTATCGAGATAACGCCTTCTGGCCAAGGGCTGGCGCAGCAGTTGACGGCTGGGTTTCAGAGTCTGGAACACGCGTGTCATGCCTTTCGCAGCAGCAGTCATGAGCTACGGCTGAAAGCGCCGTCTACGTTGACGATGCGCTGGCTTCTGGACGTGCTGCGTCATTTCCGTGAAGCGCATCCGACCCCGGTTGTCGAAATTTCCAGCGTCTGGATGGATACCGATTCGGTATCCTTCGGTCGTGAACCGTATGACTGTGCGATCCTGTTAGGGAATGGCCATTTTGGTGACGATACCGACAGCCGGTTGCTGTTTCAGGAGTGGCTTATCCCGGTGTGCTCACCCGCACTGCTGGTGCAGGCGCAGCGCGATCTTTCTGCCTGTGAACTGATTCATCCCTCAGCGGATCGCCGTGACTGGCGTCGGTGGCTGCAACGCACCGGGAAGTTTCCGGCGTTGAATCTTGCGCGAGGCAAAGTGTTCGACACCCTGGAGCAGGGCAGTCTTGCCGCGATGAGCGGTCATGGCGTGTCCGTTGCCGACCTGCTGTTAAGCCTGGCGGCCATTCAGGCAGGGATGTTGGCGTTACCGTTTAAAGATGCGGTAGCGACTGGCGAGGGGTATTACCTTGTCTGGCCAAAGGCTTCAACACGGCTTAGAAATATTGAGCTGCTGTATCGCTGGTTAAAAGAGGCTGCGCCGTGTGTCTCCTCGGCAGATCTAAACTGGCTGGATTAAGCTGTTTATTCTGCTAATCACCCATATTGATAATGGTTCTCATTATTATTGTCGTATTGCGCAGGTAATGGTAATGTTGCTTCAGTTATAAACCGTTAATTCCATTTCCTGTGCAGAAGACAGCATGAACAATACCACCGCCCTGAATGCCTCCGGACGCGTCGCTCGCACTTTCTCCGTCAGCGAGTTTATGGATTTTGGTGAGCGCTACGGGATCGATTACCGCTTTCCCCAGTTGGCACAAAGGCCGGATTTACCGTCTGGCAGCCCTGTTCTGCAAGGTGAAATTGAGGAGATGACTCTCCCATGTGGGATGTGCGTGACGCACTCCGACGTACAGGTATTGCAACCCTACGAAACCACCTCTCGTCACGACAGCCCTCTGTATATGCTGGTGGTACTGGAAGGCTGCGTGATCCTGACGCTTAACGGACAGGAGCACGTGGTGCGCTCCGGCATGGCGTTTAGCTCACGCCTGAGTGAGCACCAGACGATGCGTGCCCGTCATCATGCTGATTGTAAACTGCGGACATTATCGCTTGGTTTGTATCCCGACGGCGCGTGTCGCACGGGGTTGCTCGAATCGTTGATGCGTGAGTGGGAAAGATGCCAGACGCCGACGCTTATCTGGCAGGTGCCGGGTTTTTTACTCAGCGGACTGCAGTACGCGCAGCAGAGTACGATTAGCCATGTTTCTCGTCAGCTGATGCTGGAAGGGCTGATATTACAACTGTTTGGTCATGGCCTCAGCGTGTGTCAGGTCGAGAGCGGTAAACGTCTTGCGGCGAGCGGTGAGCAGCAGCGGCTGGAGGTCGTTCGCCGACTGCTGGAGCAAAGTCCCGAAAATGACTACACCCTTAATGAACTGGCCCAACGCGCAGCGATGAGTCCCAGCAGCCTGCGCAGTAAGTTTCGCGCAGCCTATGGCTGTTCGGTATTCGACTACCTGCGCGATTGCCGTCTGGAACGTGCACGCGGCTATCTACTGGAAGGATATAGCGTACAGCAGGCGGCCTGGATGTCGGGTTATCAGCACGCCACCAACTTTTCTACCGCTTTTCGTCGCCGTTACGGCTTTTCACCCGGTGATTTGCTCAAACTTTGCTAATCCATATTTGCGTTTTACGCACGTGATTTCCTGACAATTTGGCACTGCGCATAGGCAACCTGGCATCCGGCATAGCTATCTCCGTCAGCAAAAAGGTAATAATTCTCACTTACAATTAGACATGCCTTTGGAGATATTCATGTTCGCGAAGACTCGCTTGGCGCTGCTGGTGGGATGGGTTACCGGCAGCGTGGCTTTTCCTCTGCTGGCGCAGGAAACAACAAAAAACGATACGGTGGTTGTCACCTCGCAGATGCAGAGCGGGGCCACGAAGCTTGCCACGCCGGATATTGAAACGCCGCAGTCGGTATCGATCGTTACCCGTGAACAGTTTGAAGAGCAGGGCGCAACCAGCGTGCGCCAGGCCGTCAGCTATACGCCGGGTGTGTACAGCAATCAGATTGGCGCCTCCAACCGCTTTGACTACATCGTGCTACGTGGCTTTTCTGACGGTAGCCTGGATAACGTCTATCTTGATGGTCTGAAGATGATGGGCGACACCAACTCACACAGCTCGCTGGTGGTCGATCCGTGGTTCCTCGAAGATATCGAAGTCGTACGTGGCCCGGCTTCCGTACTGTATGGCCGTTCCTCCCCGGGTGGCATTGTGGCGCTGACCTCACGTAAGCCGTCGTTTGATGCGGGCGGTGAGGTGAAGCTGTTTGCCGGCAACAATAACCAGCGCGGCGCGGCGTTTGACGTCACCGGGGCGCTGGATGATAACGATCGCGTGGCGGCGCGACTGAGCGGGATGACGCGTTACGCGGACTCGCAGTTTGGTCCATTGAAGGAAGAGCGTTACGCGCTGATGCCCAGCCTGACCTGGCGTATCACCGACCAGACGCGTCTGGATCTGATGGCCTATTTGCACCGCGACCCGGAAGGCGGTAGCCACTCCGGTCTGCCGTATGACGGCACCGTGGTTCCGCATTACGGGCAAAAGATCTCCAACACCTTTTACGAAGGCGAGGATGATTACGACAAATACGATCGCCGTGAAAACATGGTGGGCTACAGCATTGAGCATATGTTTGATAGCGGTTGGTCGGTGCGGCAAAAGCTACGCTATCTGCATACCGACGTTGAGCTGAATCAGGTGTATGCGGCGGGCTGGCTGAATGAAACCGAGCTTAATCGCGGTTACTCCGGCTCCGATGAAAAAATGTCGGCGATTACGCTGGATAACCAGCTCGACGGCAGCTTTGATACCTGGCAGGTAAACCACCGTCTGCTGGTGGGGATCGACTATCAGGATCGCAGCAACAATACTACCGGTTACTACGGCGCATTCCCGCCGATTGACGCTTTTAATCCAGTGTACGGCGCGAAGCCTGATTACATCGACATGTATGCGCGTGAGAAACACAAGCTGCGCCAGACGGGTTACTATTTGCAGGATCAGATGTCATGGGATCGCTGGCGTATTACGCTCGGTGGTCGCTACGATCAGGTCAGCGTTTCTAACATTGATAAGATCAAGGATACTCGCAGCGATCTGGATAAAAACAACTTCAGTACCCGTGCCGCGCTGCTCTATTTATTCGATAACGGCTTTGCGCCGTACGTGAGTTATTCCACTGCCTTTACGCCAACCAGTTTTGCCGATGAGAACGGCAATCTGCTGGATCCGATGAAAGGCAAGCAGTGGGAAGCCGGGCTGAAATATGAGCCGGAAGGACTCAACAGCCAGTTCAGCGCATCGGTGTTCCGTATCAATCAGACGAATATAGCCACCAAAGAAGAGCCGACCGATCCGTACCGCTCGATTGGGGAAATTGAATCTGAAGGGGTGGAGCTGGAGGCAATTAGCCAACTGACGGATAGCTTCCGTTTGCAGGCGGCGTATACCTATACCGACATTCGCTATAAGAAAAGTAGCCCGGAAGAGCAGGGCAAGCGAGCAGTGTACGCCCCGCGTAACCAGGCCAGTACCTGGCTGAGCTACGATGTGAAAAGCGGTCCGCTGGACGGCCTGACGTTGGGTTCAGGTGTGCGCTACGTTAACGGTATTACCAGCGATCGCCTGAATACTCACACCCTGCCGTCCTACACACTGGTGGATATGGTGATTGGTTACGACTTAACGAATATCGGCATTAAAGGGTTGAGCGCGCAGTTGAACGTTAACAACCTGACCGACAAGCGCTACGTTGCGGCCTGTAACTCGCTCTCATACTGCTACTTCGGCGCCGAGCGCAGCATTGTCGGCAGTGTGTCCTGGAAATTCTGATGTTTTAGCCGGATGCGGCGCTGGCGCCTTATCCGGCCTACAGCAGCGTGCAAATCGTAGGCCTGATAAGCGCAGCGCATCAGGCTTTGTGATTGCGGCTATTGTGTAAAACCGTTCTGCAGACAAATCTGCGCGCTGGCGCCTTATCCGGCCTACAGCAGCGTGCAAATCGTAGGCCTGATAAGCGCAGCGCATCAGGCTTTGTGATTGCGGCTATTGTCTAAAACCGTTTTGCAGACAAACCTGCGCGCTGGCGCCTTATCCGGCCTACGGCAGCGTGCAAATCGTAGGCCTGATAAGCGCAGCGCATCAGGCTTTGTGATTGCGGCTATTGTGTAAAACCGTTTTGCAGACAAA
>NZ_JAOWHE010000087.1:43475-447516 GCF_030332765.1 Citrobacter sp. Cpo071
GTGCAAATCGTAGGCCTGATAAGCGCAGCGCATCAGGCTTTGTGATTGCGGTTATTGTGTAAAACCGTTCTGCAGACAAATCTGCGCGCTGGTTCTCAGCGTAAAGGCGACTTTGTCTGGGTACTGGCTGTAATAGTTATGCTCTTCTTCCAGCCCTTTTGCCTGCGCCAGACGTACCGTTTCCAGCGAGCAGGTACGGTAGATCAGGTCTTTATTCATATTGGTCTGCTTCTCGCGCTGTTTATCTGCGGACAGCGCCAGCCAGCTTTCGGATAGTGAGTAATCGTAGACCACCCGATTTCCTTTCGCCTGCACGTTCTCAATGGTAATGAATTCGTCGATTTTCAGTCTTGGCTGCCCACGCATTTTTTTCTTATCTTCTGCGGCGGCATATTGGGCCAGCGCATGAATATCCATACTGGCTATTTTCTGTTTATAAGCATCTACATAAGCGGTAGGTTGCTGATAATGCTGAGCGTAAGCGTTTCTTAATTCCCCGTCATTCATCGTACAACCTGCCAGAAACAGAGGTAATAGCAGTGCCAGTTTTATTTTAGTCATGATGTTATCCCGTTCATTATTTTGATCCCAGTCGCCCATAACAAAATAGAAAAATTATTACAGATGATATTTAAGGTTGTATAAACGAGAGCGCGATGGCACAAGTTCAATTGTCTTAAAATGGCAGGACAGGCGGGAAACCCTGCCAGAATTGGCAGGGTTTTGAACATACTGATAAAAAAATTAATGGCCGATCATCTTTGCCTTCGGGATCAGCTGGAAATACATATGATCAGGCACTGGTGTATCCCAGACATTGGCATAAACGGCATAACCAATGGTGGCAAACAGAATGCCAAGCACCAGTAGCGTCATGGCAACACCTGATAGCGTCTTCTGTCGCCATAACGGTTTACCGTTGTCTTGCGCCCCCGGCGGTGTTTGCAGTGAGAAACTCAGCGTTGAGGCCACCGGGCAGGATTCAACGCAGGTCATGCAGCCAGTGCATTCCACGGTACGCACCTGAATCAGTTTGTCGACCGGGATATTCGACGGGCAGTTTTTCGCGCATTTTCCGCAGTCGATGCAGCTGTCTGCGTTACGGCGGATTTTAAACGGCGAGAGCAGCGAGAACAGACCGAGCAGCGCACCATAAGGGCACAGATAGCGGCACCAGGCATTGCGAATAAACAGGCTCAGGACACTGATAACGACAACAAAGATGAGCGTAGCGGAGCCAATATGGCGAAAGAAATCGAGCATCTTCACGTCGATAATCATGCCATAGGCCGACATTAGAAAATACTGAATCCCCTGTGCAGGCATCGACAGGGCGATATACAAAAAGAAACTCAGCAGCAAATACTTCAGACTGAGCAGCGGGATATCCAGCCAGCGCGGCAGCGTGAAGTTGCGACCAAATACTTTTTTCCCCAGATTGCCGAGCAGTTCGGACAGCGTGCCCACCGGGCATAACCACGAACAGAAGGCTTTTTTTAACAACAGACTAATCAGGATAAACGCAACTAACAGCAGCATGGAGGCGGCATGGATAGGCGGAAGAAAACCAGTCTCCAGCGTATAGCGGATATTCATCAAACCCGCGATTGGTAGCCATCCCTCAATACCACCTGGCCTTGGAATATAGACGCTGGTGCCGGCGGTTTCGAAATAGCGGACCCAGTAATAGAACGTTACGCCAATATAAATATTAATAGCCAGCAGGAGAAACTGGGTGGCTTTTCGCCAGCTGCTGGCGTTGCGCCAGTCATTCCACGGCAGTTTGCCTCCGATCGTGCCTGGACGGCGCTGCCAGCGCGTTCTTTTCTTCCCGTTCATGGTTTTATACTATCCCTCATATTTCCCCTTCTGCATTCAGAAGGCGTCATCACCGGGATATGCTAGCGCTATTCAGATTTGGTGTATTTGATTTACATCTTATTACGTGGCTGTTATTTTCATCACGCAAATAGGCCTGAATAAAAATAACAGCTCGGTATTTATCGCCGATCAGATAAATACCCTGAACGGGGTATTTATTTCTCTGTGGCGGAGAAGGTTATTCCTGATAAACCTCAACGCGGTCGCGACCATTACTTTTTGCCTGATAAAGCGCGCGATCGGCTTTATCAACCAGCTGTTTGTAGTCGGGATGATAATCATATTCGGCAATACCGATACTGACGGTAATAGAAAACGTTTCTGTCGCAGAGGCTGCCATGCGCATCCCGGCAATTTTCATACGCAGCGTTTCCAGAATAATACTGGCCTGCGATTCATCTGACTCGACGAGCAGGATCATAAATTCTTCACCACCGTAGCGGAACACGTAATCGCTGCTACGGATATGATCATAAATGACCGCTGCGACATTTTTGAGCGTCAGATCGCCGGTATTATGCCCGAAGTTATCGTTAATTTGCTTGAAGTAGTCGATATCCAGCATCGCCAGGCTAAAAGGCTTACGCGCATGTAACGCTAACGAAATCTCACGCCGCATGATGGTCGGAATAAAGCGGCGATTAAGCAACTGGGTCAGCGAATCTTTACCATTTTCCTGCTTAACCAGCGCCTCAAACATTGAAGCGAGCAGGAAATGGATTTTTGCCGACAGCTGGCGAACATCCTGTAATAAGCTCATTCGCTCGGGTTCTGTCGGCTGATGCTGAGGTGACAGGGTGGTCGTCAGACGGGTGTCGATCTCTGCTATCAGCGACTCCATTTCTTTCAACAGATTGCTATTGCCAAGAATATGTTTTCCCTTATGTGAGAACCACATACCAAAATCAGAGTTCGCCAGAAACACCATTTCACCGAAAGGCATTCCGGTGGCAATGTTATAGATAAACTGGTTTTCCCAGTCGGTAAATGAGCGAATTTGCCGTTCGCGCTCGACGTTAACGTCATCGTAAATGGTCTGCAGGCGATACTGCTCCTGCGTATGCAGAGAGTTTTGGTGGCTTGGGGAATAGGAGACGGTCATGGCCTCCAGCGCAGTATCCATTGCCAGGCTGCTGAAACAGATAGCATTGCTCAACAGGGAAGACGAGTCGTCAGCTTTGGTTTTCAATACCCGATACAGCTCATCCTTGAGCTTACGCGCGCCGCGGTTTACCAGATCGATGGGCAGGCCGATACGGGCATGCACCACGCCAATTTCTCGCTGTTTGGCCAGCAACTGCGGTAGATCTTCGTGCGCGCTGCCAAGCACGCTGCGTAACCAGTCAAACATACTGCCGCTGAGGCGGGTACTGACCTGTTCTGTATTGAGGAATAATGCGCTCTGGGCATGGGAGAGCATATAGTCATAAAAAACGGTCACTAAATGGCGGATCTCTTCATCGCTTAACGATGTGAGGAGCGTGTGAACGTCAGGCGATGTTTGTCGTATCAGCGCCTGCCATTCTGTAAGGAGTAATGTGTCGTTTACCGGTTCAACCTGTTCCATCTCACTGCCACTCAACCTGCGATTAAAAATTCAGGCGGTATTACGGACAATTACCTCACAATGGTCAAGTTAAACTCTCTTATCGATGGCTAATACCTTCATAAATAAGTCTTAGCGCGAAAACACCTATTATTGCGCCAATCACCCGGCTGGCAACCCGCTGGATTCGGCCATAAGCACGGCGCACGGCGGGCAATGAAAACGCCTGACTGAGAAAAATACGCCAGATAACGGAAGACAATATTATGCCTGCCCAGGCCATCAACCTGGCCCACGTTGGTGTGTCAGCGCTTAAGGTGACCGAGAAGATACTAATAAAAAACAGCACGGTTTGCGGATTTGATAAATCCGTTAGTAATCCACGGCGGAAAAACACATACCAGGGAGCGGAAAGCGGTTGCTGTAGAGTGGGCATTTGCGGCGTGGCCTGATGGCGGATGCTGTTCCAGGCAAACCACAGCAGATAGGCGCCGCCGACAATCTTAATCAATGAAAATATCTCTTCACACTGGGTGATTAGCGTTGCCATACCAAAAAGCCCAAGGCCGGAGTAAAACGCATCACCCAAGGCAACACCCAGACCGGTCATCACACCTGCGCGTCGTCCGGATGCCAGGCTAGTTTGTACTACCACAAACAGGTTTGCGCCGGGGTTAAAAAAGGTTAAAACAAAGAGGCTGATGGTAAGAACGACGGCGTGCAGAGGTTCCATAGACAACATTTCCATTAGTAAGCGCTTAAGTGACAGCTAACACTATAATTTTAGTGTGTTCATCATTCTGCGTATTCACTCACACTGCGCAGTGAAACGCGCTGAGATTTGCAAATGACTTCATAGACTATTTTGTGCAAACCTGGCGCGTCAGATAACGCGACGGCACAGGTTTTCTGTTATCAACGATTCGCAAAATCTCTTTATATTTCCGCCTGCTCTGGATCTTTTTGCCAGGCTGAACTACTTATTAATCATCCTTGACTCGCGTGTCGAATGTTCAGGGGGCGATGATGGCATATATAACAAAATCTGGAGCTTTTATATGAAAACTGGAATTAAAGTACTTATTGGTGCGTTAGCTTTTGTTGTGACCAACGCGTACGCCGCGGAATTTATGACGAAGGTTGAGTTTGAAAAGGTTGAGTCTCAGTATACAAAAATCGGTGATATTTCAACGAGTAATGAAGTCTCTACTTCGGATGCTAAAGAAGACCTTCTGAAGAAAGCTGAAGAGAAAGGCGCTGACGTGGTGGTATTAACCTCCGGCCAAACGGATAACAAAATCCATGGCACAGCGAATATTTACAAGAAAAAATAACGTGCAGCTGTAAAAAATACGACACCCGTCGGTCATTGTACCGGCGGGTTTTCTTTTAATCTGCGCCAGAACGTGGTTCTGCTAATTCCGAGATAGCGTGCAGCCGCGGTTTTATCACCATTGAATTGTGCCAACACCTGTTGTGGCGTCAGCAATGACGATGCTTGCGGTGAGTCTGCAACAATGGCCAGTTCCGGTAACAGCTGTTGTAAAAAATCCACATTCAGCTCTGGCTGCGGCTCGACGCTTAAAAACAGTGCCAGACGTTCCATCATATTACGCAGTTCGCGGATATTCCCCGGCCAGCCATAATTCAGCAGCGTCGGCTGACTTAATCCCAGCCCCTTGCGCACTGGCTCAGAAAAAGGCACGTCCAGTTCCGCCAGCGACTGTTTTAAAAAGCCCTCTGCCAGTGGCAGAATATCGGGCAACCGCTCGCGCAGCGGCGGCAGCTTGAGGCGTAAAATGCTCAGGCGATAAAACAGATCGGTACGAAATTCCCCCTGTTTCATCTCCTGCTCCAGATTACAGTGTGTGGCGCTAATCACCCGGACATCGACCGGAATCGGCTGATGTCCACCGACCCGGGTAACCTCTTTTTCTTCCAGCACACGCAGCAGTCGGGTTTGTAACGGCAGCGGCATCTCGCCTATCTCGTCAAGAAACAGGGTTCCGCCGTGAGCGATTTCAAACAGGCCCGCGCGTCCCCCTCGGCGAGAGCCGGTAAAGGCGCCATCCTCATAGCCGAACAGCTCCGCTTCCAGCAATGACTCGGTGATTGCCCCGCAGTTGACGGCAACAAACGGCGGTGAGGGTTTACCGCGCCGATTCTCCTGACGAGTGAAAAACTCACGGTGAATGGCCTGTGCGGCCAGCTCTTTACCCGTTCCTGTTTCGCCCTGAATGAGGACCGGCGCACGCGAACGGGCGTACAGCATAATGGTGTGCCGTACCTGTTCCATCTGCGCAGAGTGACCGCGCATATCTCCGAGCGCGTAGCGAGTGCGCAACGTATCGCCAGAGACGTACTGACCGTTTCTGCGTAATGTCAGGCGGGTCATATCCAACGCATCGACAAAGGCCTGGCGCACGGTGGCCGCCGAATAGATAAAGATGCCGGTTATACCTGCTTCTTCTGCCAGATCGGTAATCAACCCCGCACCAACTACCGCTTGTGTACCGCCGGCCTTCAGCTCGTTGATTTGCCCACGAGCATCTTCCTCGGTGATATAGCTACGCTGTTCAAGCTGCAAATTGAAAGTTTTTTGAAACGCGAGAAGCGCCGGGAGGGGTTCCTGATAGGTAATGATGCCAATTGACGAGGTGAGTTTTCCCGCTTTTGCCAGTGCCTGTAGCACGTCGAATCCGCTGGGTTTAATCAGGATCACCGGAATAGACAAACGGCTTTTCAGATATGCGCCGTTGGAGCCTGCCGCAATGATGGCATCGCAACGCTCGGTGGCCAGCTTCTTACGGATATAGGCCACCGCTTTTTCGAAACCAAGCTGAATGGGGGTGATGGTCGCCAGATGGTCGAACTCCAGACTGATGTCGCGAAACAGTTCAAACAGGCGGGTGACCGAGACTGTCCAGATAACCGGTTTATCGTCGTTCACTCGCGGCGGTAGATGCGTATCTGCCATAACTAACCCCAAAAATTAAGGAACCGAGTAGTAGGGTTTAGTTGTGTTTCATAAATGTTGCAATGAAACGTGAAGGAACGTTTCATGAAACGATAGCTGACACGCTTTTGTGCAACAAAAATAGAAACATTGGATTTAATCTGTTGTTTTAAAAGATAAAAAATTAAATAGAAGAGAAAATAAGCTCCCTGGCATACCCCTTGCTTTAGAAATATCAACGAACGATAACAAGTTGATAACAAGAGGACGGGATATGTCTCTACACTCCCCAGGGCTGGCGTTTCGCGCTGCGCTCACTAAAGAAAACCCATTACAAATCGTTGGCACCATCAACGCCAACCACGCTCTGCTGGCTCAACGTGCCGGGTATCAAGCGATTTATCTCTCCGGCGGCGGTGTCGCTGCGGGGTCGCTGGGGCTGCCGGATCTCGGCATTTCTACCCTTGATGATGTGCTGACTGATATTCGTCGCATTACGGATGTTTGCCCGCTGCCATTGCTGGTGGATGCGGATATCGGTTTTGGATCGTCTGCATTCAACGTGGCGCGTACCGTCAAGTCGATTTCCAAAGCGGGTGCTGCTGCGCTGCATATTGAAGATCAGATCGGCGCCAAGCGCTGCGGTCATCGCCCGAACAAGGCGATCGTCTCGAAAGAAGAGATGGTCGACAGGATCCGCGCAGCCGTTGATGCGCGCACCGATCCCAACTTTGTGATTATGGCGCGGACCGATGCGCTGGCGGTGGAAGGGCTAGAGGCTGCCATCGATCGTGCCCAGGCGTATGTCGAAGCGGGCGCTGACATGCTGTTCCCGGAAGCCATTACCGAACTTGCGATGTACCGCCAGTTTGCCGATGCGGTACAGGTACCAATTCTCGCCAACATTACTGAATTTGGCGCCACACCGCTGTTTACCACCGATGAACTGCGCAGCGCGAACGTTGCGATGGCGCTATACCCGCTGTCAGCTTTCCGCGCCATGAACCGCGCGGCGGAGAAGGTTTACAACGTGCTGCGTCAGGAAGGTACGCAAAAGAACGTTATCGACATTATGCAGACGCGCAACGAGCTGTATGAAAGCATCAATTACTACCAGTTTGAAGAGAAACTCGACGCGTTGTACACAAAAAAGTAACCGTCGTAGGCCGGATAAGGCGTAGCCGCCATCCGGCAATAAATTAGTACCCTACATATTACAATAATGACGAGGACAACATGAGCGACACAACGATCCTGCAAAATAGTACCCATGTCATTAAACCCAAAAAATCGGTTGCGCTGTCAGGCGTCGCTGCCGGAAATACTGCCTTATGTACCGTGGGTAAAAGCGGTAACGATCTGCACTATCGTGGCTACGATATTCTTGACCTGGCGCAACAGTGTGAATTTGAAGAAGTTGCGCATCTGCTGATTCACGGGAAATTACCCACCCGCGATGAGCTCACCGCCTATAAAAGCAAACTGAAAGCGCTGCGCGGATTGCCCGCTAACGTGCGTACCGTACTGGAAGCGCTGCCTGCCGCCTCGCATCCGATGGACGTGATGCGCACTGGTGTTTCCGCGCTGGGTTGTACGCTGCCGGAAAAAGAAGGACATACCGTCTCCGGCGCACGCGATATTGCCGACAAACTGCTGGCTTCGCTCAGTTCTATCCTCCTGTACTGGTATCACTACAGCCATAACGGCGAGCGCATTCAGCCGGAGACCGACGATGATTCTATTGGCGGTCACTTCCTGCATTTGCTGCATGGTGAAAAGCCATCACAAAGCTGGGAAAAGGCGATGCACATTTCGCTGGTGCTGTACGCCGAGCACGAGTTTAACGCTTCTACCTTCACGGGGCGTGTGATTGCGGGAACTGGCTCTGATATGTACTCCGCGATTATCGGTGCGATTGGCGCACTGCGTGGGCCGAAACACGGAGGAGCGAATGAAGTATCGCTGGAGATCCAGCAACGCTATGAAACGCCGGATGAAGCCGAAGCAGATATCCGTAAACGCGTTGAAAATAAAGAAGTGGTGATTGGCTTTGGTCACCCGGTTTACACCATCGCCGACCCGCGCCACCAGGTGATCAAGAGCGTGGCGAAACAGCTTTCTCAGGAAGGCGGTTCGCTGAAAATGTACAACATCGCCGACCGTCTGGAAGAGGTGATGTGGGAAACGAAAAAGATGTTCCCCAACCTCGACTGGTTCTCGGCAGTCTCTTACAACATGATGGGCGTCCCCACTGAAATGTTCACACCACTGTTCGTTATCGCCCGCGTCACTGGCTGGGCGGCGCACATCATCGAACAGCGTCAGGACAACAAAATTATCCGTCCTTCCGCCAACTATACCGGCCCGGAAGATCGCGTATTTGTCTCGATTGAAAAACGTTGCTAATGCAAAACCTCTAAAGATAAAAAAACAGGAAATGTACCCTATGTCTGCACATATTTCGAACGTCCGCCCTGAATTTGACCGTGAAATCGTTGATATCGTTGATTATGTCATGAACTACGAGATCACCTCGAAGGTGGCGTATGACACCGCGCATTATTGCCTGCTTGATACCCTTGGCTGTGGCCTGGAAGCGCTGGAATATCCGGCCTGTAAAAAACTGCTGGGGCCGGTTGTACCGGGTACCGTCGTCCCGAACGGTGTGCGCGTACCTGGTACCCAGTTCCAGCTCGATCCGGTGCAGGCGGCGTTTAACATCGGTGCGATGATCCGCTGGCTGGACTTTAACGACACGTGGCTGGCCGCAGAATGGGGTCATCCTTCCGATAACCTCGGCGGTATTCTGGCGACGGCTGACTGGCTGTCGCGCAATGCGGTGGCGGTGGGTAAAGCGCCGTTAACCATGAAAAAAGTGTTAACCGGAATGATTAAAGCCCATGAAATTCAGGGCTGTATCGCGCTGGAAAACTCCTTCAACCGCGTCGGTCTGGATCACGTCCTGCTGGTAAAAGTCGCTTCCACGGCGGTGGTTGCCGAGATGCTCGGCCTTAACCGGGATGAAATTCTCAACGCCGTCTCGCTGGCGTGGGTCGACGGTCAGTCGCTGCGTACCTATCGTCATGCGCCGAATACCGGCACGCGTAAATCCTGGGCGGCTGGCGATGCCACCTCACGTGCTGTGCGTCTGGCGCTGATGGCGAAAACCGGTGAAATGGGATATCCATCTGCACTGACGGCGAAAACCTGGGGCTTCTATGATGTCTCTTTCAAAGGCGAATCTTTCCGCTTCCAGCGACCGTACGGTTCGTACGTGATGGAAAACGTGTTGTTTAAAATTTCCTTCCCGGCAGAGTTCCACTCGCAGACCGCGGTAGAAGCGGCGATGACGCTGTACGAGCAGTTACAGGCCGCAGGTAAGACCGCTGCCGATATCGAAAAAGTGACCATTCGTACGCATGAAGCCTGTATCCGCATCATCGATAAAAAAGGCCCGTTGAATAACCCGGCGGATCGTGACCACTGCATCCAGTACATGGTGGCTATCCCGCTACTGTTCGGACGCTTAACGGCGGCAGATTACGAAGACGGCGTGGCGCAGGACAAACGCATTGATGCACTGCGTGAAAAGATTAACTGCTTCGAAGATCCGACCTTCACTGCGGATTACCACGACCCTGAAAAACGCGCCATCGCGAATGCCATCACGCTTGAATTCACCGACGGCTCACGCTTTGAAGAAGTGGTAGTGGAATACCCAATCGGCCACGCGCGCCGTCGTAACGACGGTATGCCGAAGCTGGTCGAGAAGTTCAAAATTAACCTGGCGCGTCAGTTCCCGACCCGTCAGCAGCAGCGCATCCTGGATGTCTCCCTGGACAGAACTCGCCTGGAGCAGATGCCGGTCAATGAGTATATGGACCTTTATGTAATCTAAACCTGCGTGCGGCAAGGCGTAAGTTCAACAGGAGAGCATTATGTCTTATAGCGAGTTTTATCAACGTTCTATTACGCAGCCGGAGTCGTTTTGGGCCGAACAGGCCCAGCGTATTGACTGGCAGCAGCCGTATACGCAGGTGCTGGATCACAGCAACCCGCCGTTTGCCCGCTGGTTTTGCGGCGGCAAGACCAATTTGTGTCATAACGCCATCGACCGCTGGGTGGAGAAACAGCCTGACGCGCTGGCGCTGATTGCCGTTTCTTCAGAAACTGAAGAAGAACGCACGTTTACCTTTCGTCAGCTGTATGACGAAGTGAACGTCGCGGCGGCGATGTTGTTGTCGCTGGGCGTACAGCGTGGCGATCGGGTACTGGTTTATATGCCGATGATCGCCGAGGCGCACATTACGCTGCTGGCCTGCGCACGTATAGGGGCGATCCATTCGGTGGTGTTCGGTGGTTTCGCCTCGCACAGCGTAGCGGCGCGTATCGACGACGCCCGACCGGTGGTTATCGTGTCGGCGGATGCCGGGGCGCGCGGCGGTAAAGTCCTGCCGTATAAAAAGCTGCTCGATGATGCGATCGATCAGGCGCAGCATCAGCCGCGTCATGTGGTATTAGTCGATCGCGGTCTGGCGAAAATGGCGCGGGTAGAGGGGCGAGACCTCGACTTTGCCACGCTGCGCCAGCAGCATCTCGGCGCGCGGGTGCCGGTGACGTGGCTGGAATCGAATGAAACCTCCTGCATTCTCTATACCTCCGGGACAACCGGTAAACCGAAGGGCGTCCAGCGTGACGTTGGCGGCTACGCGGTCGCGCTGGCGACCTCGATGGACACCATTTTCGGCGGTAAAGCGGGCGGTGTGTTCTTCTGCGCGTCGGACATCGGCTGGGTGGTTGGGCATTCGTATATCGTGTATGCCCCACTGCTGGTGGGGATGGCGACGGTGGTGTACGAAGGGCTGCCAACGTATCCAGACTGTGGCGTATGGTGGAAAATTGTTGAGAAGTATCAGGTCAGCCGGATGTTCTCCGCCCCAACCGCCATCCGCGTGCTGAAGAAATTCCCGACCGCGCAAATCCGCAATCACGATCTCTCCTCGCTGGAGGTGCTGTATCTGGCGGGTGAGCCGCTTGATGAACCGACCGCCAGTTGGGTAACGGAAACGTTGGGCGTCCCGGTTATCGACAACTACTGGCAGACTGAATCCGGTTGGCCGATTATGGCGATCGCTCGCGGGCTGGACGACCGCCCGTCGCGGCTGGGCAGCCCAGGCGTGCCGATGTACGGATATAACGTGCAGTTGCTCAATGAGGTGACCGGTGAGCCCTGCGAAGCGAATGAAAAGGGCATGCTGGTGATTGAAGGGCCGCTGCCGCCGGGCTGTATCCAGACTATCTGGGGTGATGACGCGCGGTTTGTGAATACCTACTGGTCGCTGTTTTCTCGTCAGGTGTACGCCACCTTTGACTGGGGGATTCGCGATGCGGACGGCTATTACTTCATCCTTGGCCGTACGGATGATGTCATCAACGTGGCCGGGCATCGGTTGGGGACGCGTGAGATAGAGGAGAGTATTTCCAGCTATCCGAACGTTGCCGAAGTGGCTGTGGTCGGCGTGAAGGACGCGCTAAAGGGGCAGGTCGCGGTCGCGTTTGTCATTCCTAAACAGAGCGACAGCCTTGAAGATCGCGACATCGCACATTCGGAAGAGAAGGCGATTATGGCGCTGGTGGACAGTCAGATTGGTAATTTTGGCCGCCCGGCGCACGTCTGGTTTGTGTCGCAGTTGCCGAAAACGCGCTCCGGTAAAATGCTGCGTCGCACAATTCAGGCGATCTGTGAAGGTCGCGATCCCGGCGATCTGACGACCATTGACGATCCGGCGTCGCTGCAGCAAATCCGTCAGGCGATCGAAGAGTAACATCGTGTGATGCCCGGTGGCGCAATGCTTACCGGGCCTTTTAGTATCGTAGGCCGGATTAACCACGTGAGTGGTGCATCCGGCAAAGAGGCTTTTACTGCGCGACGCTTTCGCGACGACGCCGCAGGGAAAACGGTCCCGGACCGCTAAGGGTAAATACGGAAATCAGCGTGAAGCTCAGCGCAATAATCCCCAGCACCAGATAAGCTCCCTGGAAACCAATACTCTCATACATTTTCCCGGCCAGAACTGACATGAAAATCATGGCTAACTGTTTGAAGAAACAGAAACACACCAGATAAATCGTGGCCGAGAAACGTACTTCGAACTGGCTGGTGATGTACTTGAAGCAGCCGACGATCAGGAACGGTATCTCAAACATATGCAGCGTTTTGAGAATAACGACCTCCAGTGCAGTGGTGGCGAATGACGAGCCAATAATCCTTACCGACATAATCGTGCCGGCCAGCAGCAGGGCGTTCTTTCCGCCAATTCGGTTCACTATCAGCGGTGCAAAGAACATGATCGAGGCGTTGAGTAATTCTCCCATCGTCGTGACGTAGCCAAACACGCGGGTACCCTGTTCACCGGTGGCAAAGAATGAGGTAAAGAAGTTGGCGAACTGCTGGTCAAACACATCGTAAGTACAGGAAACGCCGACCACATACAGGGAGAGGAACCAAAGTTTCGGCTGTTTAAATAACTCCAGCGCCAGCTTCAGGCTGAATGCCGAGTTATTGGCGCCTACCGCATCCGCGACTTTTGCAGAAGAGGGGGCATCTGTTTTTGAAAATAATAGCAGCAATGCCAGAATGACCGCACAGCCAGAACCTAACCAGAAGACGAATTGGTTATTGATGGTGAACATAATTCCGGCAATCGAGGCGCACAGCGCCCAGCCCACGCAGCCAAACATGCGCGCGCGACCAAATTCAAAGTTGCTTCTGCGGCTGGCTTTTTCAATATAGGCTTCAATCGCTGGGGCACCGGCATTGTAAATAAAGCCAAGGTAAATCCCGCCGACAATTGAACCCAGTAAAATATTAACCTGCAATAATGGGCCAAATACGTAAATAAAGAACGGGGCAAACATTACCAGCATGCCGGTAATTACCCACAGCAGATGTTTACGCAGGCCAAGCTTATCGGACAGTAGCCCGAAAATTGGCTGGAATAACAAAGAAAACAGTGAGATACAGGCGAAGATGATGCCGGTATCGCCTTTGCTGATATGGTTTACATCGTGTAACCAGATAGGGAAGAAGGGGAAATACGCACCCATAATAAAAAAGTAAAAGAAGAAGAAAAAGCCGAACATCCAAAAGTTAGTGTTTTTTAAATAATACATAACAGACTTCCTATAAATGCGGGCAGGTATCAACCTGCCCTGCTTATATTATTATTTTTGGCCCCAGACGAACTGGAAGTGGTAGTGTCCGGCGCTCAGCTGGAATTCCGGCGACACGGAAGGACTCCACGAATCATCGCCGCCGACGCCCATATGGAAGCCATCAATATTGAGCCAGGTGCCCGCCTCAGGTTGCAGCAGATGGCGGTGGCTGGTTTCCATCAGTTGCTGCTGGCTAAAGCGGCTGATGTTGAACAGGAAGTCTCCGCGCCACTGGTGCGCACCGTAGTACAGTTCGCGCGTACCGCAGCGCAGACCGTTTTCGCTCGGGAAAACATACGGGGTGTACATCTCATCAAGCGACAGATCCCAGCGATCGAAACAGGCGGCACCCAGACGGTCCGGGTAGTTCTCATGCGGGCCGAGACCTAACCAGTTCACTCGCTCCGCAACCTGCGCCAGCTGGCATCTCAGGCCGATGCGGGCCGGATGTGGCGTACTGCTGGCAACGTCGACATCCACCGTTACCTGCATTTCACCATTGCCGTCAATACGGTAGCTTTTTCGGCTGACGAACAGCGTTTCGCCCTGATACTGCCACGCATGTTCGGTGGTGATCAGTACCGCATTGCTCAGCGTATCGGCAGCACAGTGCAGTAACGTTGCTTCAGCCTGATAGTGACCGGCGGCCTTCCAGCGTTCAACCCAGGCGTTAGGGTCGATGCGGGTTGACTCGCTCACGCCGATGTCGTTGTCCAGCGGCGCGCGGGTGAACTGGTCAATAAGCGGGCTTACCAACTGGGCTTCATCGCTAATCGAGTATTGTGTTAGCAGGCCGGACTGACGATCGAATTGCCAGCGTGTGTTGTTGGCCAGCACGGTAAAATTGCTCTCACTAACATCCAGCTGTGGTGCGCTGCTGGCGTGTGATGGACGTACCAGGCTGAGCTTCTCTTCCAGCTTCCACTGTTGCCAGGCGCTGATATGCCCGGCTTCTGACCATGCGGTTGCCTGAGGCTGCTCTACGCGCACCGTCAACCACAGTTCGCCTGCGGTGTCCGGCATCGGAACGTTCGGCAGGGTAATCACCTGGCGACCCTGTGGGGCGATATCCAGAATGATTTCTCCGGCGGCCAGCGGGTTGCCGTCAAGGGCAATCGACCAGTGCAGAACTTCGTTATCGCTGCGGCGGAACAGATATTCGCTGGTCACTTCAATCTGGCGTTCAGCGCCCGGCAGTAACGTGAACTGGAAAAACTGCTGTTCATGTTTGGCCTCATATAACGCCGGATGCGGAGTGCGATCGGCGAACACCAGCCCGTTCATGCAAAACTGACGATCGTTAGGCGTGTCGCCAAAATCGCCACCGTAGGCTGACCATGCTTTGCCGTTCTCATCATATTTGGTCAGCGACTGATCCACCCAGTCCCAGACAAATCCGCCCTGCAGGCGCGGATACTGACGGAACGCTTGCCAGTATTTGGCGAAGCCGCCAAAGCTGTTGCCCATAGCGTGGGCGTATTCACAAAGGATCAGCGGACGCTGTTCGCCGGGCATCGACAGCCACTTTTTAATCGACCATTTGGGTACTGCGGGGAAGGGCTGATCCTGATCGACGCGGGCGTACATCGGGCAAATAATGTCGGTGGCGGCAGTATCAGCTCCACCGCCCTCGTACTGCACCGGACGTGACGGGTCTTCTGATTTTATCCAGCGGTAGAGCGCGTCGTGATTGACGCCATGGCCGGATTCATTGCCCAGTGACCAGATAATAATGCTCGGGTGGTTGCGATCGCGCTGCACCATGCGTGTGACGCGCTGGCTCATGGCAGGCAACCATGCGGGATCGTCGGTGAGGCGATTCATCGGCACCATGCCGTGGGTTTCAATGTTGGCTTCGTCGACCACATACAGGCCGTAACGATCGCACAGGGTGTACCACAACGGATGGTTCGGGTAATGGGAACAGCGCACGGCGTTGAAGTTATTCTGCTTCATCAGGATGATGTCCTGCACCATCGTCGCCTCATCCATCACCTGGCCGTTGACCGGATGGTGCTCATGGCGGTTGGTACCGCGAATCAACAGCGGCTTGCCGTTTAACAGCAACAGGCCGTTTTCGATACAAACCTGACGAAAACCAACGTCACAGGCTTCCGCTTCAATCAGTACTCCGCCTGCGGTATGTAACTGCACAACGGCGCGGTACAGATTGGGCGTTTCGGCACTCCACAGCGCCGGTTTTTCGACGTTCAGACGCAGAGTCACCCGGTCATGATAAGCGCCGCGTTCATCAATGATCTCGCTGCCGAGCGGTGAGGTCGTTTCGTGGGTGAGCGTTTCACTTTCCCACAATTGCAGGGTGACGCGTAAATCTTCGCTCTCGTTGCCACCCACTCTGACTTCCGCTTCCAGCGTGGCGCGGCTGAAGTCGTCATTAAAACGGGTATTAATGCGCAGGTCGCGGATTTGCGTAGTGGGCTTATGCAGCAGGGAGACATCGCGAAAAATACCGCTCATGCGCCACATGTCCTGGTCTTCCAGATAGCTGCCGTCGCTCCAGCGCAGCACCATCACAGCCAGACGGTTTTCGCCGCGCAGCAGATAATCGCTAAGATCAAACTCAGACGGCAGACGGCTATCCTGACCGTAGCCGACCCAGCGACCGTTGCACCACAGATGAAACGCGGAGTTCACGCCGTCAAAAATAATGCGCGTCTGGCCTTCCTCTAACCACGCGTCTTCAATATTAAATGTGAGCGAGTAACATCCTGTCGGGTTCTGTGCCGGAACGTACGGGGGATTCACCGGGATTGGGTAGGTGACGTTGGTATAAATTGGCGCATCATAACCGGCCATCTGCCAGTTAGAGGGGACGTTGATGATGTCTGCCTGTGGCAGATCGCTTGTCAGCCAGCTTTCTGGGACAGCCTCCGGCGCGGCAAACCAGGCAAATTGCCACTGGCCATTCAGCGAGCGTAACTGACTCGAACGCTGATTGGTACGTGCATCATCCACTGAGCGCCAGCTACAGAACGGCGGATGTGCTTCCAGCCGGTTGAGCTGCGTGACGCCGGGATTCTCCCAGTCGCGGCGGGCCAGAACAGCGGAGAGTGAATCTGTGTTCAGGTTCATAACGGTATCCTGTTTGAATTTGTTACTCGCTCACAATTTCAATCAAAATACGAACAAGCGCTCCTTGCTGTAAAGGATGGGGCGTTCAATAAGTGAACTGACTCACACAATTGTTATGCGTTCACAATTTGGGTGTGAGCTGAGAAACTTGCCGTGCCAGCTGGATCAGTGAATCAGCCAGCGCCTGGGGAGTGGTGGTTTGCGTATCGGGAGGCAGAACCGTTTTGCGCTTGACCAGGGTGACGGGAAGCAGTTGGTTACCCACGCTGGAGCCGCCACGGGGGAGTTGCAATAGCCTGTCGACGCTGGTTTCACCCAGCAACGGAAAATCCTGCCTGATGGTGGTCAGCGGTGGGATGTAACAGGCGCTGTCTTCGGTGTCATCGTAGCCAATTACCGATATATCCACTGCAACCCGCAGACCGAACTCGCTGATTGCCCGCATCGCGCCCAGCGCCATTTGATCGTTAGCGACCAGCATGGCGGTAGGGAGGTTGCCGTTATTCAGCATGTGCATCGTTTGCTGAAAACCAGACATCGCGCTCCAGTCGCCTTCCAGCTCCACAACGGGTTGTAGCTGGTAATGTGCCAGATACTTGTGCCAGCCCGCATGCCGAAGCCTTGCCGAAACGGAAGTGTGCGGCCCGCTCAGCAGGGCGATCCGTTGATGTCCGTGCTGCACCAGATGTTCAACGCCAAGGCGCGCGCCGTCGTCATGAGAGAAAATCACGCTGTTAATTGGCGTCAAGTCAGAGACATCGAGAAACAGCACCGGCACTGTACCGCAGGCAGCTGCCACGGCAATGGCATCTTCTTCATCCAGCGGATAGTTTATGATAAGCCCGGTTACGCGTTGAGAAAGCAGATTGTGGACCGCGGCTTTACAGGACTCAACGCCGCTGCGCTCGACCATGGCGATCACCACGCTGGCACCTGACTGGTCGGCGCGGGATTTTATGGCAGCAACGATTTGTGAGGGGGCATGCAGGGCAAGGTTTGCCGTCACAACGCCAATCAGTGGCGTCTGTTTGCCAGCCAGCTGCTGTGCAACGCGGTTAGGAATGTAATTGAGTTCCGTCATCGCGGCCTCAACTTTCTGTCGGGTTTTTGCGGAAACGTGGCTGGCCTGGTTCACGACGCGAGAGACGGTCTGGTAAGAGACACCTGCATGGTCTGCCACATCGTATAGCGTTACCGGTTTCACGTTTATCACCCCTGTCATGACGTTATCTGTGCGCTATGATGCCACAGCAGGACGGTTTTGGGGTATTTGCGCATGGGTTCTGCGAGGCGCATTCCAGGGTTTGAGGATAGCGTGCTGAAGGATTTATCGCCGTTATACCTAACAGAAGAAAAAAGCGAGGACATTGTGAGCGATTCTGCGGCAAAAAATATTCTGTCCATCTACCGACGCCATGCGGATGCTTTTGCCAGCCAGCGCTCGCGCACCTTGTTCGAGAAAAGCTGGCTCGATAAATTTATTTCCGTGATGGGCGGGCAGGGCAGCATTGTGGATATTGGCTGCGGCAACGGTCAGCCGATCGCCGGTTATTTTATCCAGCAAGGTTTTCAGCTTACCGGCGTTGATGGTTCCTCGGCGATGCTGGCGCGGGCCCGAAACACTTATCCTGCACAGCGCTGGCTGGAACAGGATATGCGCGAGTTGGCACTCAATGAGACTTTCGATGGACTGATCGCCTGGGACAGCTTTTTCCATTTAACTCAGCAGGACCAGCAAAAGATGTTCCCGATTTTTGACCGCCTCAGCCATCCCGGTAGCGCGCTGATGTTTACCAGCGGTACGGACAACGGCATCGCGATGGGGCAATTTGAAGGTGAGCCGCTGTTTCACGCCAGCCTCGCGCCGGATGAATACCGCGCACTGCTGTCAGCACACGGTTTTGCGGTGGTCGAGATGGTGATGGAAGATCCGCACTGCACCGGGCATACCATCTGGCTGGCGCAAAAAAGAGGCTAATCACCGCGAAAGGTTTTACGCCATTCAGCCGGGCTAACGCCAAAGTGGGATTTAAAATGCTGGCGCCAGGTGACGGGCGACTGAAAACCAACCTGTTCTGCGATGCGTTCAACGGGTAACTGGCTGGACTCCAGCAACGTCTGGCTACGGCGCAGGCGCTCGGCAATCAACCATTCGGCCACGCTTGACCCTGTGGCCTTCATAAAATGACGGGTGAGGGTGCGACGGCTCATCATCACCCGGTGCGCCAGCTCGTCAAGATTATGTGATTCATGGAGATGCTGGCGCAAATAGTCGAGCAAGACGTTGATGCGCTGATCTTTGGTATTTTTCGCCACCGGTTGCTCGATAAACTGTGCCTGGCCGCCCTCGCGATGTGGCGGCACAATCATCCGTCTGGCAATCTGATTCGCCACCGTGCTGCCAAAACGCTGGCGGATGACGTACAGGCAGCAATCCAGCGCAGCGGCGGTGCCTGCCGAGGTAATAATACCGTCGTCATCTACGTACAGCGCGTTGATATCCAGATGAGCTGCCGGAAAGCGGGCCTGAAAATCCTGCTCGAACTCCCAGTGCGTAGCCGCCCGTTTGCCATCCAGCAGACCGGCGTAGCCGAGGACAAACGCACCCAGGCATAACCCAACAATCTGCGCGCCGTTTTGTCGCGCACGATTGAGCGCATCAAGCAGGCTTTGTGGTGGCCGATGTGCCGTGGTACCCCACCAGGGGATCACCACAATGTCGGCGGCCTCCACCGCTTCATAGCCGTAGGCTGCGTTAATGGAGAAGCCATCCTGCGAGGAAACGATGCCCGGCTGTTCTGCACACAGTTGCACCTCAAAACGCTTTTTCGTCGCCACTTTGTCACTGAAAATAATGCACGGCACCGAGAAGTGAAACGGGCTGAAATCTTCCACGGCAACAATGGCGACGTTAAGCGGTTGCATACGAGTCCTCTGTGGAGTTTAAAACGTCAGGGTTTCACCATCTTCCGGCACGTTAACGAATTGCGCAATCTGGTTGTCGCAGGCGTACTCTTTCAAGGCTGCGCGGGTCAGCAGACAGTGGTTAATCGCCTCCATGTGGGTCGCCACAATTTGTGCTTCGGGCAGCGTGAAGTGGGTTTTTAGCACATCTTCCGCGCCCATGATAATTGGGCCAAACCCGATAACGTGAGCAAAGCCTGCGTTCAGAATGACCACGCCTGGCTGGAAAGTTCGCATGTTGGTTTCCACCTCGTCGCGCCAGATGGTGTCCCCGACCAGATACAGCGTTTTTTCCGCCGGATGCTGGAAGATAACTCCGCAGGCATCACCCAGACGCTCAGCCATTTGCGGGATGGCGTAAGCGCGATCCGAACCGTGCTGGCCGCCGGTTTTACGCAGGGTGATATCACCAAGCGCAGTGTTTTGCGTCAGTACGGTCAGTTGCGTGAAACCTTGTTCCCGCAGTACCTGCGCATCGCGATCGTTTTGCACATAAATCGGTTTGTCTTTCGGTACGACACGAGCCGCGGATTCATCCCAGTGGTCTTCATGCAGATGGGTCACGATCAGCGCATCAACGTTGAGCAGGGTGTCGATATCGACAGGCAGATCAACGGTCGGGTTGCGGATCTCGGCGCGTGCCGTACCGGCAAAGCCCGGATAAGTACCTTTTGCCGCCAGCATAGGGTCGATCAGAAAGGTTTTGCCACCAAAAGTGATGTGCTGCGTAGCGTTACGGATTTGCGTGATGTTCATGGTGTTTGCTCCACGTGTTGGGTCAGTGGTGTCATCGTAGAGTGTTGTCCAGAAGATGAATGTGGGCAAATGGGCAACTAGCGATGGGATTGGGCCAACTGCGGATTACAGATGTCGATAATGTAATTAGAATTAAAGTAATTTAATATTTCCTTGGTGGCTCGTTATTTAATAAGTAGCTATTATATCGAACTGAATAAGAATGCTGTTATTTAAATACGGAAAGGTTTATTAAATGCGAAGTTGTGCCGGAAAACATTATTGATATATGTAATGCATAGTGACCAATAAAACAGATCGCGAACCATGAAATAAGAATGCTATCATTCACACCAGACGCGGCAGGCAACTGCTGGCATATGCATTTACCCCGGAGCAACTGATGAACAACGACATTCCGCTAAAATATTATGATATCGCCGACGAGTACGCGACCGAGGCCGCAAAGCCGGTGAGCGACACAGAACGTGACGCGCTGGCGCACTACTTCCAGCAGTTGATCACTCGTTTGATGAACAACGAAGAGATCAGCGAAGAAGCGCAGCAGGAGATGGCTACCGTGGCAGGTGTCGACGCTCAGCGTATCGATGATATTGCGGAGTTTCTCAATCGTTGGGGTAACGAGTAGCCAAAGACATGGCCTGTGTTTTACACTGCGCGCAAATTGAGTAGGTATACTCTACAAGTAATAGGTTTAATCAGGCGGAAACAGCAATGAACGGAACAATCACAACGTGGTTTAAAGATAAAGGCTTTGGATTTATCAAAGATGAAAACGGCGACAACCGCTATTTTCATGTGATTAAGGTTGCTAATCCTGAGCTGATCAAGAAAGACGCGGCGGTGACTTTTGAGCCCACCACCAACAACAAAGGCTTGTCTGCCTACGCGGTAAAAGTCATACCAGACAGCAAGTACATCTATATCGCAGGCGAGCGTCTGAAGCTCACCTCGATCAAGTCATTCCTGGTCTACAGCGAAGAAGTCCCTGTAGAGACCCGTATCGACAAAGAAAATGCTGTGCTGTCTGTCGGCGTGCTGATGAACAGCATCCGACCGAAATCAGACGTCAAGCCTGGTGAAATGCGCACGCTGAAAAAGCTGGCCATCACTACCTTCCAGGGCACGACGCTGATCTTCTCGGAAGATGAAATCGACATCGACGCGACGGTGAAACTGCTTAAAGTCTGAAACCCTTCGGACTGAATAAAAACCGGAACGCTGCTCTTTTCAGGAGCGGGTTTCGGTTTTTTTTTGATATGTGTAATTTACGTGATTCAGGTATGTAGTGATAAAATTAGTAGGTAGCAATCCGTTTCTGAATAGGTATATATTATCCGTATTAAATAAATATGATCGCCAACTATTTGCAGATTAGTAGCGCGGTTAACTAATAGTGATTCACCGGTATAACTAATGGGGTAATATAAGTGATTTTTAAAAAAATATGGAAAGCTATATCTTCTGAATATATACCATCGGCCATTTGCTTTTTTCTCCTTGCAAAAATGGATTATGAAATAATATCTATCTGGCCACAGAATGAATCGGTTGATGACAGAATTAAACTTTCTTTACTATTCATTCATTTGGTGATGATATTAGTGATGTTTACTCCGCTAATTAATCGGTTTTTGTCACGAGTAGACAATGAGAAACTTGAAAAGTTTATAGCTCTTCCGCAGAAAGATAAAAACATCACATACATCGATTATTATGATTTTCTGAGCGGGCTTGCTTTATCAGCATTTTACTTATCTATCCTTATTTTTACAATGAAGAGTATTTACGAAGAAGCAGGATGGATAATTTCTGGTATTTATATATTTACAATGTTTGTGTCTTCTATTTCTATTGCTGCATTGTCATTGCTTAGATTTATCTGGTTATTTACAAAGTTTAATAATTATATATATTGGTTTATTGTTTTACTTGCGAGCAGTATGTGTATGGCAGTTATTGGTGCCGCGATGAAAATGGCCTCGTAAAAATGCGCTTAATATCTGGAACAGTGATGATTCCGTTTTGTAATCCGTGGGATGCATTGTTGCAAAGCTTAAAGCCTCTTTTGAAGAGTCTTTAAGCCCTCAGCGACCAGGGAAGTAAAAGACTGTCTTTCCTGTGTTGAGCATTCTGCCAAAAACATAATTAACAGTATTCCAACTACTTTCTTCATTATCACGAGACTGCCGGATTTACCACGTCATCCATCAGTATGTAACGTGCTTCCTGGCGCGTGTATTGATCGATTAATGGTACAAGTCGCTGGAAATGCTCGCTGGCACAATGTTCATCGAGAGCCGCGTGGTTTGGCCATTCTTCGATAAAAATAAAATGCCCCGGATCTTTTTCATCAATATAGAGGTCGTAAGCAATGCAGTGCGGTTCTTTCTTCGTTGCCGCTATTAGCTCACGATACAACGGGAGAACAGTTTCAATATACTCAGGTTTGATGAAATCCTCAGCAATGACCTTTAACATGCAGCCTCCTGGCAGAAAACGAATGCACACTATGTAATGAAGATATTTTTTGGGCAAGAGGTCACAGAGTTTTATCGGCCGGATAGTGAGTTATGCCAGCTATCAATCAGATGATCCGCATAACTGTGATCCATCTCACCTCCCGGCAACCAAAATCTCCTGCGATTCGACGCCGTCCTCTATCTGTTTCGCCACCTTTTGTAAGGCCGGAAGATGCTTTTCCGCGGCCTGTTCGATGGTCATGGCGCTGGCCATATACACCAAATTCAGGCAGCCGATCACCCGCTGTTCGCTGCGGATGGGGACGGCGATAGAAGCGATTTTCTCTTCCTGATCCCAACCGCGAAAGTTCTGCCCAAAACCGTCTTTTCGCGCGCGGGTCAAAATGGCATTGAGCTTCAGCGGCTCGCGCGCAAGCTGGAACTCTTCTCCCGATCGGGAGGCAAGCATTTCAATCAGTTCCTGCCGTTCATTCTCCGGGCAAAATGCCAGCCAGGTCAGGCCGGATGCGGTTTTCAGCAGTGGCAAACGACGCCCTACCATCGCCCGGTGAAACGACAGACGGCTGAAACGGTGGGTGGTTTCACGTACCACCATCGCGTCCACATCCAGCGTGGAAACGTCGGTCGGCCAGATGACCTCGCGCAGCAAATCTCCCAGCAGCGGGGCGGCGAGTGCAGAAATCCACTGCTCGTCACGAAACCCCTCGCTGAGCTGGCGGACTTTAATGGTTAAGCGAAAGCTGTCATCGGACAGGCTGCGCCGGACGTAACCCTCATCCTGCAGGGTTTCCAGTAGCCGTCTGACCGTGGTGCGATGCAGGCCGCTTAACTCAGCAAGTAAGCCAACACTGGCCCCACCATCGAGCCGGTTTAACATATTTAATAACATTAATCCGCGCGTTAATCCGCGTACGGTTTTGTACTCAGTGCTCTCGTCATTTTTCATATTCATTGACAAATCTACAGGTAAAACAATGTTGTGCACTTAGTGCACATCCTGGCATGTTTTGATTGTAGCGCAAAAACTCGCTTCTATACTGACCGCACAACAAAAAATTATTCACATATTTTTAACAAAACAGATTGCGCCTCACCAGGGTCCGCAATTGCGTTTTGTCCGAGTCGTGAGGTTCTGAAATGACAACAAAAAACCCGGATATCCAACCCGCTGTGCAGCATACCGCGCAGGTGGCGATTGCCGGTGCTGGTCCGGTAGGGCTGATGATGGCCAACTATCTTGGCCAGATGGGCATTGAGGTGTTGGTAGTGGAGAAGCTCGACACGCTGATCGACTATCCTCGCGCCATCGGCATTGATGATGAAGCGCTGCGCACTATGCAGTCTGTGGGGCTGGTCGAGAACGTTTTGCCGCACACCACGCCGTGGCACGCGATGCGCTTTCTCACCCCGAAAGGCCGCTGTTTTGCTGATATCCAGCCGATGACCGACGAATTTGGCTGGTCGCGTCGTAATGCGTTTATTCAGCCGCAGGTGGACGCGGTGATGTTGGAAGGGTTGTCGCGTTTTCCCAACGTGCGCTGCCTGTTCTCCCGCGAACTGGAGGCCTTCAGCCAGCAAAACGGCGAAGTGACGCTAAATCTGAAAGCGCCAGACGGTCAACGTGAAACGGTGAAGGCTCAGTGGCTGGTGGCCTGCGACGGCGGCGGCAGCAACGTCAGACGCTCGCTGAACGTGCCGTTTGAAGGTAAAACCGCACCGAATCAGTGGATTGTGGTGGATATTGCCAACGATCCGCTCAGCACGCCGCATGTGTATTTGTGCTGCGATCCGGTGCGCCCGTATGTCTCCGCCGCGCTGCCGCACGCGGTGCGCCGTTTTGAGTTTATGGTTATGCCGGGGGAAACCGAAGCGCAGCTTAGCGAGCCGCAGAATATGCGCCAGTTGCTGAGCAAAGTGCTGCCGAACCCGGACAACGTCGAGCTAATCCGCCAGCGCGTGTATACCCATAATGCTCGTCTGGCCGAACGTTTTCGTATTGACCGCGTGCTGCTGGCGGGCGATGCGGCGCACATTATGCCGGTCTGGCAGGGTCAGGGATACAACAGCGGCATGCGCGATGCTTTCAATCTGGCATGGAAACTGGCGCTGGTGATTAACGGTAAAGCCGGCGATGCGCTGTTGGATACCTACCAGCAGGAACGCCGCGACCACGCCAAAGCGATGATCGACCTCTCCGTGACCGCTGGCAACGTACTAGCGCCGCCCAAACGCTGGCACGGCGCGGTACGCGACGGGGTTTCCTGGCTGTTGAACTATATTCCGCCGGTCAAACGTTACTTCCTTGAAATGCGGTTTAAGCCGATGCCGCAGTACCACGCCGGGGCGCTGGTGCGTGAAGGCGACGCGAAAACTTCACCGGTCGGCAAGATGTTTATCCAGCCGAAGGTGACGCTGGAATCGGGCGAAGTGACGTTGCTCGACAACGTCATCGGACCGAATTTCGCGGTGATTGGCTGGGGCTGTAACCCACTATGGGGCATGAGCGAGGCGCAGATCCAACAGTGGCAGGCGCTGGGGACGCGTTTTATCCAGGTCGTGCCGGATACGCAGATACATACCGATCAGGATAACCACGACGGCGTTACCCGCATTGGCGATACGCAAAACCGCCTGCGCGCGTGGTTTGCCCAGCACAACGCCGCGCTGGTGGTAATGCGCCCGGACCGCTTCGTGGCCGCCATCGCCATTCCGCAAACCCTGGGCAGCACCCTGAATAAACTGGCGTCGGTGATGACGCTCACTCGCGCTACTGCCGACATTCCTGTTGAAAAGGTTGCCTGATATGCACGCTTATCTTCACTGTCTTTCCCACTCGCCGCTGGTGGGCTATGTCGACCCGGCACAGGCTGTGCTCGACGAGGTTAACGGCGTGATCGCCAGCGCTCGGGCACGTATTGCGGCGTTCGAACCTGAACTGGTCGTGCTGTTTGCCCCCGATCACTACAACGGATTTTTCTACGACGTGATGCCGCCGTTCTGTTTAGGCGTTGGAGCTACAGCGATCGGCGATTTTGGTAGTGCGGCGGGGGAATTACCGGTGCCGACAGATCTGGCTGAAGCCTGCGCCCACGCGGTAATGAAAAGCGGTATCGATCTCGCCGTGTCCTACAACATGCAGGTCGATCATGGCTTCGCGCAGCCGCTGGAGTTTTTGCTCGGCGGCCTGGATAAGGTGCCGGTGCTGCCAGTGTTTATTAACGGCGTCGCCACGCCGCTACCGGGCTTTCAGCGTACCCGCATGCTCGGTGAAGCGATTGGCCGTTTCGCCAGCTCGCTGAATAAGCGCGTGCTGTTTTTAGGCTCCGGTGGTCTGTCGCATCAGCCGCCGGTACCGGAGCTGGCGAAGGCTGATGCCCATATGCGTGACCGCCTGCTCGGCAGCGGCAAACAGTTACCTGAAAACGAGCGCGAGCTGCGCCAGCAGCGGGTGATCAGCGCCGCCGAGAAGTTTGTGGTCGATCAAAACACGCTACACCCGCTTAACCCTGTCTGGGATAACCGTTTTATGTCCCTGCTTGAGCAGGGGCGTTTGCAGGAGCTGGACGCGGTCAGTAACGAAGAGCTGTCCGCGATGGCGGGCAAATCAACGCACGAAGTGAAAACCTGGGTTGCCGCCTTCGCCGCTATTTCTGCTTTTGGCAACTGGCGCAGCGAAGGCCGTTATTACCGCCCGATCCCGGAGTGGATCGCCGGATTCGGCTCCCTGAGCGCCACTACGCAGAACTAAAACAGAACTGAATATGCAGGAGAACATCATGACTTACCAACCGCAAACCGAAGCCGCTACCAGTCGTTTTCTGGAGGTGCAGGAAGCAGGCGAAACCTTACGCGTGCATTTCAATGACTGTGGGCAGGGCGAAGAGACCGTCGTGCTGCTGCACGGATCCGGTCCTGGCGCGACGGGCTGGGCAAACTTCAGCCGCAATATCGATCCGCTGGTACAGGCCGGATACCGGGTGATCCTGTTGGATTGTCCTGGCTGGGGCAAAAGCGATGGGATCGTTAACCGCGGTTCGCGATCCGATCTCAACGCCCGCATCCTGAAAAGCGTGGTCGATCAGTTGGATATTCAAACAGTCCACCTGCTGGGTAACTCGATGGGCGGTCACAGTGCTGTGGCGTTTACCCTGAGCTGGCCGGAGCGCGTGGGCAAACTGGTGCTAATGGGTGGCGGAACGGGCGGCATGAGCCTGTTTACCCCGATGCCGACCGAAGGTATCAAGCGCCTGAATCAGCTGTATCGTGAGCCGACCATCGAGAACCTGAAGCTGATGATGGAGATCTTTGTCTTCGACACCAGCGATCTGACCGAGGCGTTGTTTGAGGCGCGCCTGAATAACATGCTGTCGCGTCGCGATCACCTGGAAAACTTTGTCCAGAGCCTGGAGGCCAACCCGAAACAGTTCCCGGATTTCAGCCCGCGTCTGGGTGAAATCAAAGCTCAGACTCTGATTGTCTGGGGACGCAATGACCGCTTTGTACCGATGGATGCCGGTCTGCGCCTGCTCTCAGGAATTGCCGGTTCTGAGCTGCATATCTACCGCGACTGCGGGCACTGGGCGCAGTGGGAACATGCGGATGCCTTTAACCAACTGGTGCTGAACTTCCTCGCACGCCCTTAAGGAACGGACATGACGAATCGTAATCTTGAGCAGCTAGCCGCCGATTTACGTCAGGCTGAAGAAAAAGGGGAAGCCATCGCCCCGCTGCGTGAATTGATTGGTGTGGATAACGCCGAAGCGGCCTACGCCATTCAGCGCATCAACGTACAGTACGACGTAGCGCGCGGGCGTCGCGTGGTCGGGCGCAAAGTGGGGCTGACGCACCCGAAAGTGCAGCAGCAGCTGGGTGTCGATCAACCGGACTTCGGTACGCTGTTTGCTGATATGTGTTATGGCGATAACGAAACCATCCCGTTTTCCCGTGTTCTGCAACCGCGTATTGAAGCCGAAATTGCGCTGGTGCTGAACCGCGATCTGCCCAATACCGACACCACTTTTGACGAGCTTTACAACGCCATAGAGTGGGTACTTCCCGCGCTGGAAGTGGTCGGCAGCCGTATCCGCGACTGGTCGATCAAATTTGTTGATACCGTGGCGGATAACGCCTCCTGTGGCGTGTATGTGGTCGGCGGTCCGGCACAGCGTCCGGCAGGATTAGATCTGAAAAACTGCGCGATGAAAATGACGCGCAACAACGAAGAGGTCTCCAGCGGACGCGGCAGCGAATGCCTGGGACATCCGATCAACGCCGCCGTCTGGCTGGCGCGCAAAATGGCCAGCCTCGGCGAGCCGCTGCGTGCGGGAGACATTATTCTCACCGGAGCGTTAGGCCCGATGGTGGCGGTGAATGCGGGCGATCGTTTCGAAGCCCATATCGACGGTATTGGTTCAGTCGCCGCCACCTTTTCAGCGGCGGTTACAAAAGGAAGTCAGTCATGAGTAAGCGTAAAGTCGCCATTATCGGCTCCGGCAACATCGGGACCGATTTGATGATAAAAATTCTGCGTCACGGCGTGCATCTGGAAATGGCGGTGATGGTCGGTATCGATCCAGAATCTGATGGCCTGGCGCGTGCCCGACGCATGGGCGTTGCCACCACCCATGAAGGGGTGGCAGGGCTTATCGCCATGCCGGAATTCGCCGATATCGACATTGTGTTTGACGCCACCAGCGCAGGCGCGCATGTGAAGAACGACGCCGCGCTACGTGCCGTTAAACCAGGCATCCGCCTGATCGACCTGACGCCCGCGGCAATCGGTCCTTACTGCGTGCCGGTGGTGAATCTGGCAGCCAACGTTGATCAGCAGAACGTCAATATGGTGACCTGCGGCGGACAGGCAACCATCCCAATGGTGGCGGCAGTTTCTCGCGTGGCAAAAGTCCATTACGCCGAGATTATCGCCTCGATCGCCAGTAAATCGGCGGGGCCGGGTACCCGCGCCAATATCGACGAGTTTACCGAAACTACCTCGAAGGCGATTGAAGTGGTCGGCGGCGCGGCAAAAGGCAAAGCCATTATTGTCCTTAACCCGGCCGAGCCGCCGCTGATGATGCGTGACACGGTGTATGTGCTGAGCGAAGCGGCCTCTGAGGTTGAAGTTGAAGCGTCGATTAATGAGATGGCGGCGGCGGTGCAGGCCTACGTGCCGGGCTATCGCCTGAAACAGCGTGTCCAGTTTGAAGTCATCCCGGAAGATAAACCGGTGAATCTGCCGGGTATCGGCCAGTTCTCTGGGCTGAAAACCGCGGTGTATCTGGAAGTGGAAGGCGCGGCGCACTATTTACCAGCCTACGCGGGCAACCTCGACATTATGACCTCCAGCGCGCTGGCGACCGCTGAGAAGATGGCGCAGTCCCTCGCTCGTCAGGCAGGAGAAGCAGCATGAACGGTAAAAAAATCTATATCTCTGACGTGACCCTGCGCGACGGTATGCACGCCATTCGTCATCAATATTCGCTGGAGAATGTACGCCAGATAGCCAAAGCGCTGGACGACGCACGGGTTGATTCTATTGAAGTGGCCCACGGCGACGGTTTACAAGGTTCCAGCTTTAACTACGGCTTTGGTGCGCACAGCGACCTGGAGTGGATTGAAGCGGCGGCGGACGTGGTGAAGCATGCCAAAATTGCCACGCTGTTGCTGCCGGGTATCGGCACTATTCATGACCTGAAAAATGCATATCAGGCCGGCGCACGGGTAGTGCGCGTGGCGACCCACTGCACTGAAGCAGACGTGTCGGCCCAGCATATTCAGTATGCGCGTGAGCTTGGCATGGATACCGTCGGCTTTCTGATGATGAGCCATATGACCACACCGGAGAACCTGGCGCAGCAGGCGAAGCTGATGGAAAACTACGGCGCGACCTGTATTTATGTGGTCGATTCCGGCGGCGCAATGAACATGAGCGATATTCGCGCCCGCTTCCGCGCACTGAAAGCGGTGCTGAAGCCGGAAACAGAAACCGGAATGCATGCGCATCACAACCTGAGTCTTGGGGTGGCGAACTCCATTGCCGCGGTAGAAGAGGGGTGTGACCGTATCGACGCCAGCCTGGCCGGGATGGGCGCAGGCGCGGGCAACGCGCCATTGGAGGTATTTATCGCCGCTGCGGATAAGCTTGGTTGGCAGCACGGCACTGATCTCTATGCACTGATGGACGCCGCCGACGATTTAGTGCGTCCATTACAAGACCGTCCGGTGCGGGTGGATCGTGAAACGCTGGCGCTGGGCTATGCCGGGGTGTACTCCAGCTTCCTGCGTCATTGCGAAGTGGCGGCAGCACGTTATGACTTGAGCGCAGTAGATATTCTGGTGGAACTGGGCAAACGTCGGATGGTGGGCGGCCAGGAAGATATGATCGTCGACGTAGCGCTGGACCTGCGCAACCGCAAATAAAAAATGATAACGCGGCTGGCAACGTATCAGCCGCGATTCACCTGCATCGTGACCTCAGAGGGACATCTTATGACGACCCGTACCCCCGCATCTTACCGCCTGACGTTGACCGTTGGGCTTTGCTTTTTAGTTGCCCTGATGGAAGGGCTGGATTTACAGGCCGCCGGTATCGCTGCCGTCGGTATCGCCCACGCGTTTGCGCTGGATAAAATGCAGATGGGCTGGATCTTCAGTGTGGGCATTCTCGGGCTGCTGCCCGGCGCGCTGGTGGGCGGCATGCTGGCCGACCGCTATGGCCGCAAGCGTATTCTCATTGCCTCTGTGGCGCTGTTCGGCCTGTTCTCGCTGGCGACGGCGATTTCCTGGGATTTCTCATCGCTGGTGTTTGCCCGCCTGATGACCGGCGTCGGGCTGGGCGCGGCGTTGCCGAATCTGATCGCGCTGACTTCCGAGGCGGCGGGCCCGCGTTTTCGCGGTACGGCGGTGAGCCTGATGTACTGCGGTGTGCCGATTGGCGCGGCGCTGGCGGCAGCGCTCGGGTTTAGCGGCCTGGCCTCCGCCTGGCAAACTGTGTTCTGGGTTGGCGGGGTGATCCCGCTGCTGCTGGTGCCGCTGTTGATGCGTTGGCTGCCGGAATCACAGGTTTATACCCAACAAACGCAAGTGGCCGCCGCACCGCTGCGTGCCCTGTTTGCGCCAGCGACGGCGAGTGCCACGCTGCTGCTGTGGTTGTGCTATTTCTTCACCCTGCTGGTGGTGTATATGCTGATCAACTGGCTGCCGATGCTGCTGGTGGAGCAGGGCTTTCGACCATCGCAGGCGGCAGGCGTAATGTTTGCTCTGCAAATTGGCGCGGCCAGCGGCACGTTAATTCTCGGGGCGTTAATGGATAAACTGCGCCCGGTGGTGATGTCGCTGCTGATCTACACCGGGATGTTGGCTTCACTGCTGGCGCTGGGTACGGTGTCGTCATTGAGCGGCATGCTAATGGCGGGATTTGTGGCGGGGATGTTCGCCACCGGCGGGCAAAGCGTGTTGTATGCGCTGGCGCCGCTGTTTTACAGCACGCAGATCCGCGCCACAGGCGTGGGAACCGCCGTCGCAGTCGGGCGTCTGGGGGCGATGAGCGGCCCGCTGCTGGCAGGGAAAATGTTAGCGCTCGGTACCGGAACGGTAGGGGTGATGGCGGCTTCTGCGCCGGGCATTTTGCTGGCAGGCCTGGCGGTATTTATTCTGATGAGCCGCAAATCGCAGATGCCGATCCCAGCCAGCGGTGCTTAAGCACTCATCCGGTTGTGGGAGTGGGGAGATTTGATTCCCACTTCCGGGTTAACGCCGTCAGTCAACTGTGTTGCCAAAGTTTAGATAAAACATGGCAACGGAGGCGTTATGAGCTGGCGGCCCTTTTTGTATCTGATTATTAATCCCCACCCGCTATTAAGCGCCCGGCGCGGGCATCTGCGTCTGGTGCAGGGTTGACTTTGCATTCTGTTAACAAACGCGGTATAACAAACCTTCTTTGGATGTTTAGATGTCCATACGTTTAGAAGGTTATATGCAAACAACACAACAAAATGCGCCACTGAAGCGCACAATGAAAACGCGTCACCTGATTATGCTTTCCTTGGGCGGCGTGATTGGCACAGGATTATTCTTCAATACCGGGTACATCATCTCCACCACTGGAGCGGCGGGAACGCTGCTGGCCTATCTGATTGGCGCGCTGGTGGTCTGGCTGGTTATGCAGTGTCTGGGCGAGCTGTCGGTCGCGATGCCGGAGACCGGGGCGTTTCACGTTTATGCCGCGCGCTATCTTGGTCCGGCTACCGGGTATACCGTGGCCTGGCTCTACTGGCTGACCTGGACCGTGGCGCTGGGTTCGAGCTTTACCGCCGCTGGATTCTGTATGCAGTACTGGTTTCCACAGGTGCCGGTATGGGTCTGGTGCGTGGTGTTCTGCGCGATTATTTTTGGTCTGAATGTTATCTCCACGCGCTTTTTTGCCGAAGGGGAGTTCTGGTTCTCGCTGGTCAAAGTGGTCACTATCATCGCCTTTATCATCCTCGGTGGGGCGGCGATTTTCGGCTTTATTCCGATGCAGGATGGCTCGCCCGCGCCGGGGCTGAGTAATATCACGGCGGAAGGCTGGTTCCCGCACGGTGGCTTACCGATTTTGATGACTATGGTGGCAGTGAACTTTGCTTTTTCGGGTACCGAGCTTATCGGCATTGCCGCCGGTGAAACGGAAAACCCGCGCAAAGTTATCCCGGTAGCGATTCGTACTACCATCGCGCGACTGATTATTTTCTTTATCGGCACCGTGTTTGTGCTGGCAGCGCTGATCCCGATGCAGCAGGCGGGCGTGGAGAAAAGCCCGTTTGTGCTGGTGTTTGAGAAAGTAGGGATCCCGTACGCCGCTGATATTTTTAACTTCGTGATCCTGACGGCTATTCTTTCTGCAGCGAACTCCGGGTTATATGCCTCCGGGCGCATGCTGTGGTCGTTGTCGAATGAACGTACGCTACCGGCCTGTTTTGCGCGAGTAACGAAAAACGGCGTGCCACTGACGGCGCTGTCGGTCAGTATGCTCGGTGGTGTGCTGGCGCTGTTTTCCAGCGTGGTGGCCCCGGACACGGTATTTGTTGCGCTGTCGGCAATCTCCGGGTTTGCGGTGGTGGCGGTGTGGCTGAGTATCTGCGCCTCGCATTTTGTTTTTCGCCGCCGTCATCTGCAACAAGGTAAGGCATTGAGTGAATTACATTATCGCGCGCCGTGGTATCCGCTGGTGCCGGTATTAGGTTTTGTGCTGTGCCTGGTGGCCTGTGTGGGGCTGGCATTCGATCCAGCGCAGAGAATTGCGTTGTGGTGCGGGTTACCGTTTGTTGCGTTGTGCTATGGTGCTTATTTCCTTACTCAACCCCGAAACGCAAAACAGGAGCCAGAACATGTCGCAGAATAATCCGTTACGCGCTCTCCTTGATAAACAGGATATCCTGCTGCTGGATGGCGCGATGGCGACGGAGCTGGAAGCGCGAGGGTGTAACTTAGCCGACAGCCTGTGGTCAGCCAAAGTGCTGGTAGAAAACCCGGAGCTTATCCGCGAAGTGCATCTTGATTACTACCGGGCGGGGGCGCAATGCGCGATCACTGCCAGCTATCAGGCGACGCCGGCGGGCTTCGCCGCGCGAGGTCTGGATGAATCGCAGTCGAAAGCGCTGATTGGCAAAAGCGTGGAGCTGGCGCGTAAAGCCCGTGAAGCGTATCTGGCAGAGAACCCGCAGGCGGGAACGCTTCTGGTGGCGGGATCCGTCGGGCCTTACGGCGCGTATCTGGCGGATGGCTCTGAATACCGTGGCGATTATCATTGTAGCGTTGAGGCATTTCAGGCGTTTCATCGCCCGCGCGTGGAAGCCTTGTTGGATGCCGGGGCCGATCTGCTGGCCTGCGAAACCCTGCCGAATTTCGCCGAGATTGAGGCGTTGGCTGAGCTGTTGACCGCATATCCGCGTGCGCGGGCGTGGTTCTCATTTACCCTGCGCGACAGCGAGCACCTGAGCGACGGTACGCCGCTGCGTGACGTGGTTGCGTTGCTGGCGGGTTATCCGCAGGTGGTGGCGCTAGGCATTAACTGCATTGCGCTGGAAAACACCACCGCTGCGTTGCAGCATTTACACGGTTTAACGGCGCTGCCGCTGGTGGTGTATCCGAACTCGGGCGAGCAGTACGATGCCGTGAGCAAAACCTGGCATCATCACGGTGAGCATTGCGCGCAGCTGGCGGATTATCTGCCGCAGTGGCAGGCCGCTGGCGCACGGTTAATTGGCGGGTGCTGTCGCACCACGCCTGCGGATATTGCCGCGCTAAAAGCGCGAAGCTGAGAGTTTATCGGGTCTACATCGTTCATTGTAGGCCTGATAAGCGCAGCGCATCAGGCGTTGCCGGATGGCGGCGCAAGCGCCTTATCCGGCCTACATTGTTCACTGTAGGCCTGATAAGCGCAGCGCATCAGGCATTGCCGGATGGCGGCGCAAGCGCCTTATCCGGCCTACATCGTTCATTGTAGGCCTGATAAGCGCAGCGCATCAGGCATTGCCGGATGGCGGCAAAAGCGCCTTATCCGGCCTACAAAGCCACAAAACGTTATGCCGCATCCGCCAGAACAAACATGCCGTACGGATGGATTTCGAGATAATACTGTTCGCCGACGTCCGGTTGCAGGCGCGTAGCGTTGACCTGCAATAAAATCTCCTGCCCGTGCCATTCCACCGTCACTTCATACTGCGGCCCCATATAGGCGACATGGCGGATCACGCAGCGCTGGCTCTCCTCGCCGCGATCGCTGAGCGTGATCGCTTCCGGGCGCACACCGACCATCCCTTCGCCCTGTGTACCAAAGTGCAGCGGGCGCGGCAGATGATAGCCGTAGATATCAACGTATCCGTCGCTGAAGGTTGCCGGGAACAGGTTGGCATCGCCCATAAAGCTCGCCATAAAGCGGGAGGCGGGCTGGCGGTAAAGATCCTGCGGTGAGCCGATCTGCATGATGTGTCCCTTGTTCATCACCAGCACGGTATCAGAAACCGCAAAGGCTTCGCTCTGATCGTGGGTGACGTACAGCGAGGTGATATCAAACTGCTTTTGCAGCTCGCGGATCTTGTCGCGCATGCTGCGACGCAGGTTGGCGTCGAGGTTACTCAACGGCTCATCAAACAGCAGCACTTTCGGCTTGAGGATTAGCGCGCGGGCCAGCGCCACGCGCTGCTGCTGACCGCCGGAGATCTGATCGACAAAGCGGTCTTCGAATCCTTCCAGATCCACCATCGCCAGCGCCTCTTTGACGCGGGCTTTCAGCTCTGCGCGCGGTACACCGAGCATTTTCAGGCCATAACCGACATTCTCTCCCAGCGACATATGCGGGAACAGGGCATAGGACTGAAACACCATGCAGATATCGCGCTGCTGAATAGAGCGATGGGTGACGTCTTCGCCATCAATGAAAATTTGCCCTTCGCTCGGTTTTTCCAGCCCGGCAACCAGGCGCAAAATAGTGGTTTTGCCGCAGCCGGACGGGCCGAGCAGCGTCACCATTTGCCCCTGCGGGATGGTGAGGTTGATATTGTCGATTACCGTATTACTGCCAAATCGTTTAGTGACGTTGCGCAGTTCAACGAAATTTTTCTGAGTCATAGTGCGCTCCATTACGCCTGGTTTTTGGCTTTTGAACGGGAGGTACGTGATTCACCGATTAGCCAGTCAAAGATGAAAATAATCGCCAGCATCACCACGATCAGAATGGAACCGTAGGCAATCGCTACACCGTATTCGCCATCTTCCACGCGGTTGAGGATGTAAGCCGTCGCTACGCGGGTATCCGGCGTGACGAGGAACACAATGGCGCTGACGGTGGTAATGGCGCGCACAAAGCTGTAAATCAGCGCCGAGAGGATCGCCGGGCGCAGCAGCGGCAGCAGGATGTGCGTAATGGTACGCAGAGAACCGGCGCGCAGGCTGAGCGAGGCTTCATCGAGCGATTTATCGATTTGGCCTAAGCCCGCAATACCCGCCCGGATACCGACCGGGACGTTACGCATCACCATTGAGATAATGACAATCGCCGCCGTACCAGTGAGGTACACCGGGGCGCTGTTAAAGGCCAGAATGTACGACACGCCCGCGACGGTGCCCGGAACGGCAAAGCACAGCATGGTGGTGAACTCGATGGTCTTTTTACCTTTAAACTGCTGGCGCACCACGATCCATGCGATCAGCAGGCCGAAGATCGCGGTGATCGGCGCGGCAATCCCGGCGTAGAGCAGGGTGTCGAGCAGTGAAGGCCACGCGCCGTCGCTCATCCCCTGACCGAACAGTTTGGTAAAGTTCGCCAGCGTCAGGGTGTAGTCCACGCCCCAGTTGACGGTGAAGCTACCGTAGAAAATGCTGCCGTAGAGCAGGGCGTTAAAGGCAATCCACACTGCCAGCAGCGCGACCACGCTCCATACCAGCGTTACTGGCAGCGGCTGTACGTCGCCCCGGTAGGATTTGCCGGAAACGGTGACGTATGAGCGTTTACCAATCCACATATACTGCACGCAGAACACCAGCAGCGAAAACAGCAGCAGGAAGGCACCCAGCGTACTGGCGGCCTGGTAGTCAAGCTGCGAACCGGTGATGTAGAAGTAGATTTGCGTTGCCAGCACGTCGAAGTTACCGCCGAGCACCAGCGGGTTACTAAAGTCAGCCAGCGACTGCACGACCACAATCAAAAAGGCGTTAGCCAGTGCGGGTTTCAGCAGCGGGACAAACACGCCGTTAAAGGTCTGCCAGCGGCTGGCACGCAGGGTGTATGACGCTTCTTCCAGCGACGGATGAATGGTTTTGATTGCTCCGTCGAGGATCATAAACGCCATCGGCGTAAAGGCCAGAACCTGCGCCAGCCAGATGCCGGTAAAGCCATACAGCCAGTTGGTGTTGGTTAAACCAAACCATTCGACCATAAACTCGGTGATATAACCGGAGCGTCCCATCATCAGCGTGACGCCTAAACCGACGACAAACGGCGGAGTGACGATCGGCAAAATCGAGAAGATACGTCCGATTATGGCGCTGCGTCTGGCGATACGGGTGGTGTAGATAGCCAGTACCAGACCAAAGAAGGTACAGCCGACGCCGACGGCAATCGACAGCATAATCGAGTTGAGGATCACCTGAATGATATGCGCCTGCGACAGCACATTCATAAACGCCAGCGGGGCAAATTCCCCGGCGTCGTTGGTGAACATCGGAATGAAAATGGCGATGCTTGGCCAGACGATAAAAATACCGATCAGAGCGACAATCGCGGTAAGTGAGCCGATGACGAAACGGTCACCGCCCAGCCATTCGAGGCGGGTGAGTGCCAGGGTCATGATTGCGCCAAGCGCGACAAACAGCACGATGGTGGCATAGCCTAAGCCGCGACCCTCAAGGGTGGCGCTGGCGACAATAAAGGCCATACAGAAAAATGCCCAACCCGCGTCAAGATAATGGCGGCTGCGCTGTTCGCGCCTGGCTTCATGGAATGGGCGCACCAGCAGCAGGCTTGGCAGCAGATACCACAGCCAACTGATATTGAACTGCGACCAGCCGTAGGCGGTGAGTATTTCCTCCCGCGTTGACTCCAGCAGACCGTAGTCCAGGCTCCAGCTCGGCAGCAGGGCAAACGCCAGCCAGCCGAGCAAAACCCAAAGAAATATCGCATCCCGTTTTTTCACGGGATGGAGTGCAAGTGTGTGTGACATAGCGTTTCCGGTAATGTAGGCCGGGTAAGGCGTTTACGCCGTACCCGGCAAATGAACGCAACGTGGGCTTATTTACCCATCTTAACTTCGCTAACCCACTTATTGATCAACGCCTTACGTACGTCAGTCGAGCCGTACTTATCCATGTCGTAATTGATAAGCTTCAGGTCGTCGAGCTTCAGCGAGTTAGGAGAGGTCTCGGCGGTGGTGTTGGTCAGGATCTGATAGGATTTGCCTTTCTTCCACGCCAGCTCCTGTGCGTCTTTCGACAGCACCCAGTCAACGAACAGTTTGGCGTTGTCGACGTTGCGAGCGCCTTTCAGGATGCTGACGCCGCCGATTTCATACCCGGTGCCTTCGCAGGGGGAAATCAGCTCCAGCGGTGCGCCCTGTTCTTTTTCCAGCGAGTAGTCGTGCAGGAAGCCAATGCCGATAGCCGTTTCGCCGCGGGCGGCGTTACGCGCCGGGGCAATGCCGGATTTGGTGTATTGAGAGACGTTGGCGTTGAGCTGTTTCAGGTAATCAAAGGCCTGATCTTCACCCCACAGTTGAGCAAAGGTCGCCAGCGCGGTGTAGGCGGTACCGGAGCTTTGCGGGTCAGCAATCTGGATTTCGCCCTTGTATTCCGGTTTGGTCAGATCCTTCCAGCATTTTGGCACCGGCAGGTTTTTCTCTTTCAGGCGCTGGGTATTAACGCCAAAGCCCAGAATACCGACGTAAACCGCCGAAGAGAGATTACCTTTGACCTTCGCGGGATCGCGGAATTTCTCCATGATCTGTTCGAGGTTTGGTGATTTATACGGCTGCAGCAGACCCATTTCACCGGCCTGGGATTGCGGATCCAGCGTACCGCCGTACCACACATCCGCCTGCGGGTTTTTCTTCTCTGCATCCACTTTCGCCAGCGTACTGCCAGAGCCGTTGCGAATGAATGAGGTTTTCACATCATATTTTTCACCGAAGGCTTTGGTTTCGGTTTCGCACATCTCGTTGGTGGCGCTGCAATACACCACCAGACGGCCCTGCGCCTGGGCTGCGTTGCTGAAGGCCGCCAGCGTCAGAGCGGAAGCAATCAGGGTAGAGGTAAGCGTCAGTTTCATTGTTTTATCCTTTGACTGAGAGAAGGGGTAATGCCCGCAATGAGCAACGGCATCAGCAATAAACCCATAAATACAGCGGCAACCGAGAGCAAACTGAACATTCCCGACCAGCCGTAATGTTCTATGACCAACGACAGCGGCCAACCCGCCAGCGCGGCCCCCAGATAGGCGAACAGCCCGAGAAAACCGGTAATTGAACCTGCCGCTGCTTTGTGTCCGCATTCAACGGCTGCGAGGCCAATTAGCATTTGTGGGCCAAACACAAAAAAGCCCACGGTAAAGAAACACACTGCCAGTAGCGCGTAGTGGTGCACTGGTGCCAGCCACAGTGCGGCGACGGAAACCATCAGCCCCAGCGTGAACAGCAAAATCATCGGCGCACGCTGACCGCTGAACAGCAGATCCGATCCCCATCCGGCAAACAGCGCCCCCAGCAAGCCGCCAACTTCAAACAGCATCACCGTGGCATTAGCGCTGAGCAGATTCACACCGTGGCTTTCCGTCAGCCAGATGTTGCCCCAGTCGTTGAGCGCAATGCGGATCAAATAGACCAATACGTACGACACGCCGAGCAGCCAGATCATCGGGTTTTTCAGCATAGTAGTGCGCAACATTTGCCACAGCCCCATCGGCGGGCTTTGCTGTTCCTGACGTAGCTCCAGCGGGTCATGCCGCCATTCCCCAACCGTGGGTAACCCTTCTTCCTGGGGCGTGCCTTTCAATTGCAGGGTGAGCCAGATTCCCAGTGCCATACTGATTATCCCCGGTGCCAGCATGGCCGCCTGCCAGCCCCACCAGTGGGCGGCAAAAGCGCTAATTAGCGGGATAATGGCGCCACCGATGTTGATCGACATATTCCAGCAGCCCCACCAGAAGCCACGTTCGTTGCGCGAGTACCAGTGGGTCAGTAGTCGGGCACAGGGCGGCCAGCCCCAGCCCTGAAAAAATCCGTTCAGCGTCCAGACCACCAGCAGCAGCGTCAGCGATTCACCAAAGGCGAACAGCACGTTTAAAACGCCGGTGGCAAACAGACCAATACCCATAAACGCGCGTTGTCCGTGGCTGTCGTGCCACAGCCCGGCGGTGAATTTCGACAGACCATAGGTCAGATAAAACAGTGACCCAAGCAGGCCGATATCACCTTTATCCAGACCCAGATCCGTTTGCAGCGCCGGGAGGACATAGTTAACGCTTTTGCGCGTCAGATAAAACGCGGCGTAACCAATTACCATACACATCAGCAGCCGGGGGCGTAGCGCCCGGTATTGTTGGTCTGTTTCGCTGGCTGAGCGTGTATGCATGGCAGTCTCCGTTTGTGCTGACTATAGGAAAGTGAAAGCAAAAGGGGATGAGAGAAAGTCCGCAGTGACTAAGACTTTTTCCTGGTTAGCGACTGGTTTGTTGCAAATTTGTGGGCAAGTTAACAATTACTCGCGTGCCGTTGTTTGATTCGAGCGTCAGTTCACCGCCAAGGGCGCTCACCCGCTCACGCATCCCCTGGATACCGAAACCGGGAATTTTTTCTGGCAGAATACCAACGCCGTTGTCAGCGACGTCCAGAAACAAGCAATGTTCCCGCTGGCGCAGCGTAATCGACACATCGCTGGCATCGGCATGTTTACAGACGTTATTGAGTAACTCCTGCAACAGGCGATACAGCGTGAAGCGCACCGTTTCGTTTTCTGGCGTATTTTCTAGCTGATAATCAAAGCGGCAGCGAATACCCCGTTCAGCAAAAGCAAATTCATTCACCAGATGATGTAGTGCATCTTTAAAAGACAGTTCATCGAGCGCGGGGGGGCGCAGTTGGCGCAGCAACTGACGGGTGGAGTGATGAATACGCCGGGCCAGGTCGTTGATTTGATTCGCAGCCTCAAGCGTTTGCTCACGACCCGGTGCGCGTTTGACCAGTTGCGACTGAATTTGAATGGCGGTGATGTTCTGACCAATTTCATCGTGCAGTTCCCGCGCCAGGCTTTTGCGCGTGTTTTCTTCGGTGCGGATCAGCTGTTCGGTCAGCGCGCGACGCGCCGCCAGTTCGGTTTCCAGACGCTGGCGATAATGGTGCAGGTTTTGCGCCAGATGCTGCTGGCGGCTGATGGCGATCCCCAGCCCTATACCCAGCAGAGCCTGGGTGGCGAGGAAAATCTCCAGCTCCAGTAAGTTACTGAACCCGACGCCGATTTGCCGGGCGATAGTGATCATCATACTGCCGAGCAATCCTGACAACACGCCGCCCTGCCAGCCAAATTTCCACGCCATCACCACGTTTGGTAAAAACACCACGATTAGCAACAGGCGCTCGATCTCCGGCGACAGCACCATCTGAGTACCGATGCCAATAATAAAAAACAGGCTACACCAGATGATAAGCGAGGTGCGCAGCGGGGGATTGGTGGTATCCAGCCCGAGCAGATGATAGCGGTGCTGCTGGCGCAGAAATTCATAGATCAGATAAACAAACGGCGTCAGCAACACGCCGCCGGTAAACGACGCCAGGCCAATCAGCGTTGCCGGGCTCTGGATAAACGGTGAAAGCAGGGCGGTATTGAGCAATGAGGTGAGCGTTACGGCGGCCAGCAGCAGCGTTAAGCGTTGCCAGTAAAGGGGAAAGCGGTGCCAGTATGACTGGCCGATGCTCGCCGGAATCAGGCTAATTAACGGCGCAGCCAGCAGGATATAGCCATTCAGTAATTGCTCGCTGTGCAGCCAGAACAACATCAACACCGGCGGCAGTATCAGCGCGGGCCAGTAACGGCGAGAAAGCAGAATTAACAGCGCGAGATAGACGCCGTGCGGCAGAAATAGCGCCGCCTGCTGGCCGTTGTGGGTCAGATAAAACCCCAGCGTCCACAGCATCAGCCAGCCCGATCCCCAGGCCAGCAGAATAAACAGAGAAATAACCCAATGCCGAAGGCTACGCGACATTAATGCCCCGTCAATAGTTGGTGGTCGAGGGCAAAATGCACCAGATCGATGGTGCTGTGGCATTGCAGTTTGCCCAGCACGTTCGCCCGATGAACGTGCACCGTCTTGTGGCTGAGGTCGAGCTTGAAGGCGATCTCTTTCACGCTGTCACCTTTAACCAACAGATCAAACACTTCACGCTCGCGCGGGGTCAGAACTTCCAGAACCTGCGCGGGCTGCTCGCCGCCGCGTAGTGCACGCAGCGCATCGGCGCACAGGTAATGGCCGCCCATGCCTACTGAGCGTACAGCCTGCACCAGTTCTTCCGGGCCGCAGCGTTTGGTCAGGTAACCGCTGGCGCCTGCGTCCAGCGCGCTTTGCACAAACGTGGGCGAGTCATAAATGCTGAGAATAATGGCGCGAAAACCGGGCTTCTGCGCCCGCAGTCGTTTTAACAGGCTCAGGCCATTTTCATCCGGCATGGCGATATCCATTACCGCGACGCTGACATCATCATGCAGAAGTGCAGGCCAGGCCTCCGCCGCGCTGCTGTACTGACCGGTAACGTTCAGATCGTCTTCGAGACTGAGTAATTGCGCAAAGCCGGAACGCACCACCACATGGTCATCCACCAGCACAACATGAATCATGATATTGCTCTCTTGCTGACAATGGCCTCTATGATGCCTGCCAGCGCCGCGCTGGCAATCATCGTGGCGCGGATATGTAACGAATGTAACAAAATCGCAATAATTTACAGCGAGTGTAGGCCTGATAAGCGCAGCGCATCAGGCATTGATTGCGGATGGCGGCGCAAGCGCCTTATCCGGCCTACGTTCTGTAATGAGCGAAATAGCTAACTATTGCCGCTTTTTTTCTAAAAACGCTTTGTTCTTAGCCAGAATTTTTAATTCCTTTATCAAAATGTGCCGCAACGAAATACTGCCTCCATAACAAGACAGGGGAGCAGACAATCATGGCTATTTCATCGCGTAACGCACTTCTTGCCGCACTGGCATTCATCGCATTTCAGGCGCAGGCGGTGAACGTCACCGTTGCTTATCAGACCTCCGCCGAACCTGCCAAAGTGGCGCAGGCGGACAACACGTTTGCCAAAGAGAGCGGGGCGAGCGTTGACTGGCGCAAATTCGACAGCGGGGCGAGCATCGTTCGTGCGCTGGCGTCCGGCGACGTGCAGATCGGTAATCTCGGCTCCAGCCCGCTGGCGGTCGCTGCCAGTCAGCAAGTGCCTATTGAGGTTTTCCTGCTGGCATCAAAGCTCGGCAATTCTGAGGCGCTGGTGGTGAAGAAAAACATCAGTAAACCGGAAGATTTGATTGGCAAACGCATTGCCGTGCCGTTTATATCCACCACCCATTACAGCCTGCTGGCGGCGTTGAAACATTGGGGGATTAAACCCGGCCAGGTGGAGATTGTGAACCTGCAACCACCAGCGATTATTGCCGCATGGCAGCGCGGAGATATTGATGGTGCGTATGTCTGGGCGCCTGCGGTCAACGCGTTGGAAAAAGACGGAAAGGTGTTAACCGACTCTTCGCAGGTTGGCGAGTGGGGGGCACCGACGCTGGACGTGTGGGTAGTGCGCAAAGATTTTGCCGAGAAGCATCCTGAGGTGGTGAAAGCCTTTGCCAAAAGCGCTATCGATGCCCAGCAGCCTTATATCGCTAATCCTGATGAATGGCTGAAGCAGCCGGAGAATATCAGCAAACTGTCACGTTTGAGCGGCGTACCGGAGGCGGATGTTCCGGGGCTGGTGAAAGGTAACACTTACCTGACACCGCAACAGCAAACCGCTGAGCTAACCGGCCCGGTGAACAAAGCGATTATCGACACCGCGCAGTTCCTTAAAGAGCAGGGCAAAGTCCCCGCTGTCGCGACAGATTACAGCCAGTACGTGACCGATCGCTTCGTGCAATAAATAAGGAGGCGATGATGCTGCAAATCTCTCATCTTGCCGCCAGCTACGGTGGAAAACCGGCGCTGGAGGATATCAACCTGACGCTCGATAGCGGTGAACTGCTGGTGGTACTCGGGCCTTCCGGTTGCGGGAAAACCACGTTGTTAAATCTGATTGCCGGGTTTGTGCCGTATCAGCATGGCAGCATCACGCTGGCGGGTAACAGGGTTGATGGTCCGGGGGCAGATCGCGGGGTCGTGTTCCAGAACGAAGGACTGCTGCCCTGGCGCAACGTGCAGGACAACGTGGCTTTTGGGCTGCAGCTGGCGGGTGTGGACAAGCCGCAGCGTCAGCGTATTGCTCTGGATATGTTGCAGAAAGTCGGGCTGGAGGGCGCGGGAAAACGCTTTATCTGGCAACTTTCCGGTGGACAACGTCAGCGCGTCGGCATTGCCCGGGCGCTGGCGGCCAACCCGCAGCTGTTGCTGCTGGATGAACCCTTTGGTGCGCTCGACGCCTTTACCCGCGAGCAGATGCAAACCCTGCTGCTGAAGCTGTGGCATGAGACTGGCAAACAGGTGCTGCTGATTACCCACGATATTGAAGAAGCGGTGTTTATGGCGACAGAACTGGTATTGCTGTCCCCAGGACCAGGCCGGGTACTGGAACGTCTGCCGCTCAATTTCGCCCGTCGCTTTGTGGCCGGAGAGTCGAGCCGCAGCATAAAGTCCGATCCGCAGTTTATCGCCATGCGCGAGTACGTGTTAGGTCGGGTCTTTGAACAACGGGAGGCATTCTCATGAGCGTGGTGATTAATGATAAACCCCGTCGCCAGCGGGTGCTGAACTGGCGCTGGCCGTTCTCGCGGCAGATTACCTTAAGCCTTGGTACGTTGGCCGTCATTCTGGCGGTGTGGTGGACGGTGGCGGCGCTGCAGTTAATCAGTCCGCTGTTTTTACCGCCGCCGGGACAGGTTTTACAAAAGCTGATCGTCATTGCCGGGCCGCAAGGGTTTATGGATGCCACGCTGTGGCAGCATCTGGCGGCGAGTCTGACGCGTATTGTTATCGCGCTGCTGGCGGCAGTGCTGCTGGGCGTTCCGGTTGGGATCGCGATGGGGCTGAGTCCGACGATGCGCGGCATTCTCGATCCGATCATTGAACTGTATCGTCCGGTTCCTCCCCTGGCCTATTTACCGCTGATGGTCATTTGGTTTGGCATCGGTGAAACCTCCAAGATCCTGCTGATCTATCTGGCGATTTTCGCCCCTGTGGCGATGTCGGCGTTGGCGGGGGTGAAAAGTGCGCAGCAGGTGAGAGTGCGCGCCGCGCAGTCGCTGGGGGCCAGCCGTGCGCAGGTGCTGTGGTTTGTTATTTTGCCGGGGGCATTACCGGAGATCCTCACCGGGTTACGCATCGGGCTTGGCGTGGGTTGGTCGACGCTGGTGGCAGCTGAACTGATCGCGGCCACGCGAGGGTTAGGATTTATGGTGCAGTCAGCCGGTGAGTTTCTGGCAACGGATGTGGTGCTGGCAGGGATCGCGGTCATTGCCGTTATCGCATTTATTTTAGAACTGGGTCTGCGCGCGCTTCAGCGTCGCCTGACGCCCTGGCATGGAGAAGTACAATGAGTGAACGTCTGAGCATTACCCCGCTGGGGCCGTACATTGGCGCACAAATCACTGGTGCGGATTTGACGCGTCCGCTGAGCGATAATCAGTTTGAACAGCTTTATCATGCGGTACTGCGCCACCAGGTGGTGTTTCTGCGGCAGCAGGTGATTACGCCACAACAGCAGCGGGCACTGGCGCTGCGTTTCGGCGATCTGCATATTCACCCTGTCTATCCACATGCCGAAGGGGTAGAGGAAATTATCGTGCTGGATACCCATAACGATAATCCGCCGGATAACGACAACTGGCACACCGATGTCACCTTTATCGATACGCCGCCTGCCGGGGCGATCCTGGCAGCAAAAGAGCTGCCATCGGTCGGTGGAGACACTCTATGGACCAGCGGAATTGCCGCTTATGAGGCATTGTCTGAGCCGTTTCGTCAGCTGTTGAGTGGCCTGCGGGCAGAGCATGATTTCCGTAAATCGTTCCAGGAGTATAAATACCGCAAGACACCAGAAGAGCATCAGCGCTGGCTGGAGGCGGTCGCTAAACATCCACCGTTGCTACATCCGGTGGTGCGGACCCATCCGGTAAGCGGTAAACAGGCACTGTTTGTGAATGAGGGATTTACTACGCGAATTGTCGATGTGACGGAAAAAGAGAGCGAGGCGTTACTAAGCTTTTTATTCGCGCATATCACCAAACCGGAGTTTCAGGTGCGCTGGCGCTGGCAGCCCAACGATGTGGCGATTTGGGATAATCGCGTCACGCAACATTATGCCAATGCGGATTATCTGCCGCAGCGGCGTATTATGCACCGGGCGACGATCCTTGGGGATCAGCCTTTTTATCGGGCGGGGTGATTGTTGGTGGGGTTTTACTTATCGGGCCTGGAACTGTCGGCCCGATAAGGTGAAGTCGCCATTCGGCAACAAAGTGGTTAGCGCAGGATTTTTTTCTCAGCCAGATCCAGTGCGAAGTAGCTGAAGATCAGATCCGCGCCAGCGCGTTTGATCGAGCCTAAGCTTTCCAGAACCACTTTCTCTTCATCTATTGCACCTGCCATCGCCGCGAATTTGATCATCGCGTATTCACCGCTGACCTGATAAGCGCCAATCGGCAGCTCGGTGCGCTCGCGGATATCACGCAGAATATCGAGATACGCGCCAGCCGGTTTCACCATCAGGCAGTCTGCGCCCTGGGCTTCATCCAGCAGCGATTCACGAATCGCTTCACGGCGATTCATCGGGTTCATTTGATATGTTTTACGATCGCCTTTCAGCGCCGTGCCTGCGGCTTCACGGAACGGGCCGTAGAAAGAAGAGGCAAACTTGGTGGAGTAGGACATGATCGCAGTATCGGTGAAGCCCGCGGCGTCCAGCGCCTGGCGAATCGCCTGTACCTGGCCGTCCATTGCGGCGGAAGGGGCGATAAAATCTGCGCCCGCTGCGGCGGCAACGACTGCCTGCTTGCCGAGGTTAGCAAGGGTTAAGTCGTTATCAACGCCGTGTTCGCATAATACGCCGCAGTGACCGTGCGAGGTGTATTCACAGAAACAGGTGTCGGACATGACGATCATTTCCGGTACGGTCTGCTTACAGATACGCGACATGCGCGCCACCAGACCGTCTTCTTTCCAGGCATCGCTGCCGGTCTCATCGGTGTGATGAGAAATCCCGAAGGTCATGACCGAGCGGATGCCTGCATTAGCAATACGTTCGATTTCGCGCGCCAGGTGTTTCTCTGGTATGCGCATCACGCCGGGCATGGCGTCGATAGCTTTGTAATCGTCGAGTTCTTCTTCAACAAAGATCGGCAACACCAGGTCATTTAAGCTGAGTGTTGTCTCTTCAAACATAGCGCGCAGCGCAGGGGATTTGCGCAGGCGACGAGGGCGTTGGATTAGGTCTGTCATGGTATGCCTGATGTTTGTGGAATCGAAGGCCGTAGTATACCCGAACCTGAGGGCGAGGGGTTTACGAAAGTTGGCGTTATGCCGAGGTTATGTTGATGTTACCAATGCTTGGTATTATGTGTTATCTCTATTTTTGCAATTATGACTATTTTAAATAGTGATTAGTTTTATGGTGAATTTAGTTTAATTTAATTTTTAATTAAGTGGCGAGATTTAACGGTATTTATTTGCTGACGTTTGATTTTTAAGCTAATCATAGTTTCAATATATTGTTTTGCCAATGCCTTTACATGTAACTGTCTAAAATAAAAATGATTTTTACGTTTACTTGCTGTTTCGAATAATTTGCATATCTATTGTCCGTAATCGGACTTAAGCCAAAGAATAATTGAACCTTTCCTTTGTGAAACCGCATAATCTTCCCCGCGAAACATAAAATGTTTTCTTTGCATTGATAATTGATGGATCAACTATATTACGTCCCTGAGGAGGGATGACAAATGCACACTTGGAAAAAGAAACTTGTAGTATCACAATTAGCATTAGCCTGCACTTTGGCAATCACTTCTCAGGCGAATGCTTCAACTGATATCTCTGGGACCACCTACACAACGTTTGCTCATTATAATGACGCATCCTATGCGGATGGCGTCTATTATGATGGATATGTTGGTTGGAACAATTACGACACCGATAGTATTTATAACGGTGATATTTATCCGGTAATCAATAACGCCACTGTCAACGGCGTTATTTCTACTTATTATCTGGATGATGGGCTGTCTACTAACACCAATAACAACAGCCTGACGATTAAAAACAGCACCATTCACGGTATGGTGACATCCGAATGTATGACCACGGATTGTACTAACCGTACGGGTACTGACTATTACTACGATCGCCTGGCGATGAACGTCATCAACTCAACTATCGATGACAACTACGAACATTATACCTACAACGGTACGTATAATGACGCAGCTGACACACACGTTGTCGACGTTTATAACCTGGGTACAGCTATCACGCTGGATCAAGAAGTTGATCTGTCTATCTCCGCCAACTCTCATGTCGCTGGCATAACCCTGACTCAGGGTTACGAGTGGGCAGATATTGACGATAATACCGTCAGCACTGGCGTAAACAGCAGTGAAGTATTTAACAACACTATCGCTGTCAGCGATTCTACCCTGACCTCTGGTTCATGGACTGACGAAGGCACCACCGGTTGGTTTGGTAACACCAGCAATGCAAGCGACTACAGCGGCTCTTATACTGCAGACGATATTGCGTTAGCGGTTATTGCTAATCCAAATGCGGATAACGCGATGCAGACCACTGCAACGTTTAACAATTCCACACTGATGGGTGATGTGCTGTTCTCCAGCAACTTCGATGAGAACTTCTTCCCGAACGGTGCTGACACTTATCGTGATACCGATGCTGACCTGGATACCAATGGTTGGGACGGTACTGACCGTCTGGATCTGACCCTGAACAACGGCAGTAAGTGGGTCGGTGCGGCAATGTCTGTGCACCAGGTTGACACCGATGGTGACGGCGTTTATGACAGCTACGCTGCAGGCACTGAAGCCACCGCTACGCTGATCGACATCACCGCTAACAGCCTGTGGCCGGATTCAACCTACGGTATTGATAGCGACACAACTTCTTATGACGAAAATGGTCATGTAGTTGGCAACGCTGTCTACCAGAGCGGCCTGTTCAACGTCACGCTGAACGGTGCTTCACAGTGGGATACCACCAAAACTTCCCTGATTGATACCCTGAGCATCAACAGCGGTTCTGTCGTCAACGTGGGTGATTCTGAGCTGGTTGCTGACTCCATCTCTCTGACTGGTGCTTCTGCACTGAACATCAACGAAGATGGTCATGTTGCAACTGATACGCTGTCTATCGACAACAGTACTGTCACAATCGCCGATGATGTTTCTGCTGGCTGGAATGTGCTTGAAGCTGCGCTGTATGCAAACACCATTAACGTCACTAACAACGGCGTTCTGGATGTGGGTAACAGTACCGGTAATGCACTGCAGGTTGATACCCTGAACCTGACTAGCTACACCGACGCTTATAACCATGTTAACGCGGGTGTTTTCGACATCAACAGCACTGACTATGTGCTGAATGCTGATCTGAACAACGATCGCACTAACGATAAATCTCATTCTAACTACGGTTATGGCGTGATCGCGATGAACTCTGATGGTCATCTGACTATCAACGGTAACGGCGATTCCGACACATCAGGCGATCAGTCTGAAGTTGATAACTATGGTGACCATGTAGCGGCCGCAACCGGTAACTACAAAGTCCGTATCGACAACGCTACTGGCGCAGGTTCTGTTGCGGATTACAAAGGTAACGAGCTGGTCTACGTTAACGACGCGAACAGCACTGCGACCTTCTCTGCAGCTAACAAAGCTGACCTGGGTGCTTACACCTATCAGGCACAGCAGCAGGGTAACACCGTTGTTCTGCAGCAGATGGAACTGACAGACTACGCGAACATGGCGCTGAGCATTCCGTCTGCTAACACCAATATCTGGAACCTGGAACAAGATACCGTTGGTACTCGTCTGACTAACGCGCGTCATGGCCTGGTTGATAACGGTGGCGCATGGGTAAGCTACTTCGGTGGTAGCTTCGATGCAGATAACGGCACCATTAACTACGATCAGGATGTTAACGGCATCATGGTCGGTGTTGATTCCAAAATTGATGGTAACAACGCTAAGTGGATTCTCGGTGCTGCAGCAGGCTTCGCGAAAGGTGATATGAGCGACCGTACCGGTCAGGTGGATCAGGATAGCCAGACTGCCTACATCTACTCTTCTGCTCACTTTGCCAACAACATCTTTGTTGACGGTAACTTAAGCTACTCTCACTTCAACAACGATTTGACTGCTAACATGAGCAACGGTCAGTATGTTGATGGCAGCACCTCTTCTGATGCCTGGGGCTTTGGCTTGAAACTGGGTTATGACCTGAAGCTGGGTGACGCAGGTTACGTAACGCCATACGGCAGCGTATCCGGTCTGTTCCAGTCTGGTGATGACTATAAGCTGAGCAACGACATGAAAGTTGACGGTCAGTCTTATGACAGCATGCGTTATGAACTCGGTGTCGATGCAGGTTATACCTTCGCTTATAGCGACGACCAGGCGCTGACCCCGTACTTCAAACTGGCCTACGTTTACGACGACTCTAACAACGATTCTGACGTAAACGGCGACTCTATCGACAACGGTGTAGAAGGTTCTGCGGTACGTGTTGGACTGGGTACTCAGTTCAGCTTTACCAAAAACTTCAGCGCATACACCGATGCTAACTACCTCGGTGGTGGCGATGTTGATCAAGACTGGTCTGCAAATGTTGGTGTTAAATATACCTGGTAAGACATCTCTTGTTGTTAAAGAAAAGATAATCTAACTCAGAAAAATGCCCGTCACGGATTTGACGGGCATTTATTGCAAGGGATGCCCAAATGTTGTCTGCAAATAAACCGCTTGTGGAATTTGGTAAGCTTGATAAATGTTTGTCAAAATATGGCAAACACTTTGAGTGTGATAACGATAAAGAAATAATTTATTCCAGTGATATAAACAGTGACGATACCTTTATCATTTTAAATGGTGTAATTTCTCTGAGGCGAGGGGAGAATGTGCTGGTCGGTATTGCGCAGGCACCGTTTATTATGGGGCTTTCAGATGGTGTGATAAAAACAGATATACAATACAGATTAATCACGGAAAGCGATTGTACGGGATACCATCTACCTGCCTCGCAAACAATTAATATAATTGAAGAGTGCCAGCTTTGGCGTGAAGCTTTTTGTTGGTTGGCATGGCAAAACTCCATGCTTGAATTACGCGATCTGCAGTTGATCGGCAATAACTCCTACGATCAGATTCGCGCGACATTGATCTCTATGACGAAATGGGATGAAGCCCTTCGTTCACGCATTGGCGTTATGAACTATATTCACCAACGCACACGAATTTCACGCTCGGTTGTCGCTGAGGTTCTCGCAGCATTGCGTAAAGGCGGTTACATTGAAATGAATAAAGGCAAACTGGTGTGCATTAACCGTTTGCCTTTTGAGTATTGAATCAGGATGCAGGAATGACCTGTGGCTTGTACCCGCTCAACTCTGCAACCAGTTCGTTGATACCGTCGCTCATATTGGTAAAACGGGTCAGCGGAGAGCGCGTCACTACGACAAATGCCCCAACGTTTTGCTGTGGGATCATCGCCATATAGGTAATGAAGCCACCGCCGCCACCGGTTTTTTGAATAATTCCCGGTCTGCCATTCTTCGGCGCCATGTAGACCCAGCCCAAACCAAGCGCATCGGCTCTGCCTGGAACGTCCATTCCCACCACTTTAGTTAACTGCGTACGCTGGTAAATCAGCGTCTGCATCCGGTCGGCCTGCTGGCTACGATGATAAAAGTCAGAAGAAAGATACTGCTGCATCCAGCGCATCATATCGCCAGGCGTTGAATAGACGCCGCCGCTGCCCATCGCTGCTAGCGTATTGTTACAAGGACTGGCACCTTTTTCCGCGACCATCAGGCGTCGACACTGATCGGGGGACGGCGTAAAGGTGGTGTCTTTCATCCCCAGCGGACGGGTGATTTTTTCTTCAAACAGCTGCGGATAAGGCTTACCGGACGCGGTACCCAGCGCATCGGCCAGCAGGTCAAACGCCAGGTTGGAATAAGAAGCCTGCGATCCTGGCGCGGCTTTAAGCGTTGCCGTCGAGAGATAGCTCCAGCGCTGCTCGCGGGTTGGCCAGACAAACACCGGGCGCTTGGCCGCGCCGCCTGGCTGTTCGCGCGGCAGTGCGCTGGTATGCGTCGCCAGATTCACCAGCGTAATTGGTGTTCCTTGATAAGTGGGTACGCGTGCGCCAGGAGGTGCATATTTACTCAATGGATCGTTGAGTTTGACCGTGCCCTGATCGAGTAATTTCACCAGCATTTCGCTGGTCATTAATTTGGTAATTGAGGCAATGCGGATTACGGAATCCAGTTGCGGGTGAACATTATTGCCGGGGCGTGTTTCACCAAAACTGCGAAATACACGCTGATTACCATCAATCACCACGAGCGCCATCCCCGTAGCACCACTGCCGTAAAATATATGGTCGGCATAACGATCAACGATATCAGAGGCGAAGACCGGATCGGTTATAGGCTGTGCCGCCTGGACAGATGTCAATGACGCCGCACACAGCGCGGCAGAAAAAAGCAGACTACGTTTCAACGGTGGTGTCCATGAGTTAGAGAAAGTGAAAAAGGATGTCGTGCGTATGCGTATTTATACTACTCATCGGCGTATTGCAAAGCGCTTATCAACCAATGATAGTGGGAAAAACGTAACGATGAGTAAACACAGGAGTTTCCTGGATTGCGGATGTTCGCTTTTGTGATCTCACGCTGTGATAATCTGCACATACTGGAACGTTGTCGAGTGTGAAAACCACAGAAACAATTCTTCATAACCGAGGTGCGAACTAAGTGCCTCGGTTTTGGTCACAATTGTCGGTTTCAGCTTGTGTTTTTGGGCGTAAGCCGTCTGGCCTCCGCACTCTACGGTGGCAAATGCACAGCAGTCGTCATAACGATAAGAAGTTAGCAGGAGAGCACTATGTTTAAGTCTTTTTTCCCAAAGCCGGGGCCGTTCTTTATTTCGGCATTTATTTGGGCACTCGTCGCCGTTGTATTCTGGCAAGCAGGTGGAGGAGCCTGGGTTGCACATATTACCGGCGCGTCGGGAGACGTACCTATTAGCGCAGCGCGTTTCTGGTCGTTGGATTACCTGATTTTTTATGCGTACTACATTCTTTGTGTCGGGGTGTTCGCGCTGTTCTGGTTTCTCTACAGTCCACATCGCTGGCAGTACTGGTCTATTCTGGGCACATCGCTGATTATTTTTGTGACCTGGTTTCTGGTTGAAGTCGGCGTCGCCGTCAACGCCTGGTATGCGCCATTTTATGACCTGATTCAAACTGCGCTCAGCGCACCACACAAGGTGAAGATTGAGCAGTTCTATCATGAAGTGGGCATTTTTCTCGGTATTGCGCTGATAGCCGTAGTCATTGGCGTGATGAACAACTTCTTCGTCAGCCACTATGTGTTCCGCTGGCGTACCGCGATGAACGAACACTATATGGCGCACTGGCAGCATTTGCGTCACATCGAAGGCGCAGCACAGCGTGTACAGGAAGACACCATGCGTTTTGCTTCTACGCTGGAAGATATGGGCGTCAGCTTTATCAACGCGATTATGACGCTGATTGCCTTCCTGCCTGTACTGGTTACGCTCTCTGCCCATGTTCCTGACCTGCCGATTGTTGGACATGTGCCTTATGGCCTGGTGATTGCCGCGATTGTCTGGTCGCTGATGGGAACCGGTTTACTGGCCGTGGTCGGGATAAAACTTCCCGGGCTGGAGTTTAAAAACCAGCGCGTGGAAGCGGCCTATCGTAAAGAATTGGTCTATGGCGAAGATGATGGCAACCGTGCGACGCCACCGACGGTGCGTGAACTGTTCCATGCGGTACGGCAAAACTACTTCCGTCTCTATTTTCACTATATGTACTTCAATATTGCCCGTATTCTTTACCTGCAGGTTGATAACGTTTTCGGCTTGTTCCTGCTGTTTCCGTCAATTGTTGCCGGTACGATTACGCTCGGCCTGATGACGCAAATCACTAACGTGTTTGGCCAGGTGCGCGGCTCGTTCCAGTATCTGATTAACTCCTGGACAACGTTAGTAGAACTGATGTCTATTTATAAGCGTCTGCGCAGCTTTGAACGCGAGCTTGATGGTCAGGAAATTCAGGAAGTTACCCATACTCTTAGTTAACAAAAGGAGATGTTATGTCGACGGTTTCCCGTCTTTACCCCTTGTCTGGTCTGGCAGCACTGGTGCTGGTGGGATGTAGTAGTCAACCCGCGCAGCCGCTAAAAAAGGGGGAGAAAGCCGTCGATGTGGCGAGCGTGGTGCGCCAGAAAATGCCCGCCAGCGTGAAAGACCGGGACGCGTGGGCGCAGGATTTGGCAAAGACCTTTGAAAGCCAGAAGCTGGCACCGACGGTTGAAAACATCTGTTCGGTGCTGGCGGTAGCGCAGCAGGAGTCAAACTTCCAGGCCGATCCGGCTGTTCCTGGTTTAAGCAAAATCGCCTGGAAAGAGATTGACCGTCGCGCAGAACGCATGCATATCCCGCTGTTTGTCGTGCATACCGCGCTAAAGATTAACTCGCCAACGGGGAAAAGCTACAGCGAGCGTCTGGATACGGTGAAGACGGAAAAACAGCTTAGCGCCATCTTTGATGATTTCATCAACATGGTGCCGATGGGGCAGACATTGATCGGATCGCTTAATCCGGTACATACCGGTGGTCCAATGCAGGTCAGTATCGCGTTTGCTGAGCAGCACACCAGCGGGTATCCGTGGAAAATGGCGGGGACGGTACGTCAGGAAGTGTTTAGCCGCCGTGGTGGGTTATGGTTCGGTACGTATCATCTGCTCAACTACCCGGCGAATTACAGTGCGCCAATCTTCCGCTTCGCCGATTTTAATGCCGGATGGTATGCGAGCCGCAATGCAGCTTTCCAGAATGCGGTCAGTAAAGCCAGCGGAGTGAAGCTGGCGATGGACGGGGATTTGATTCTCTATGGCAGCAGTGAGCCGGGCAAAACGGAGCTGGCGGTACGTAAACTGGCCGGGAAGCTAGGGATGAGCGAGAGTGAGATCCGCCGTCAACTGCAAAAAGGTGACAGCCTGGCCTTTGAAAAAACCGCATTGTACGAAAAGGTTTATATGCTGGCGGAAGCGAAGACCGGGAAAACGTTACCCCGTGAAATGCTGCCGGGCATTCAACTGGAAAGCCCGAAGATCACGCGTAATCTGACTACTGCGTGGTTTGCTAAACGGGTGGACGATCGTCGGGCGAAGTGTATGAATCAGTCATCTTTATGATGACGGTGACGCCAGCGCATGACCGCCGCTATGACGCCAAGAATCAGGCTTCCGGCCAGGAAGGGGATCAGTCCAAAGAGGGTACCGACGCCTAAACCGATTTCAACCCGCGGGCGTCCTGTCTCCTGCATTTGCAGCTGCATCAGTTCTTCATAGATGCCGGGCGCGTGGGCCAACAGATTTAAAATCTGTGCACCCGCCCAGAAGCAAAACAGCACAAATACGGCATACGCAATGTTGCCGGGCAGGGAGGAGGGATCCCGATGCTTGCCCTTAAACAGGGATTTTGAGAGCGTAAAATCAGCCATAAAGACCTCCGGAAATAACCTGCTTTTTTTGACGTAATGCCTGGAACTGAGAGTGAGTCTGACAGGTGATCGGCAATGTCAATATCAGAATGATGGTAATTTCAGGTAGAGATTATTCCTGGATTTCGGTTTTTTGTTGGCGGTCACAATTATGTAACCTTAAGTTAAACTGAGTTACATTTAAGAAATTCCGCACAGGCCACAGACGCCCTCGGGGAAATGTGCGAGGATGCCTTACTGTGTTGTATTTCCACCGGAGCTGTTATGAACCTGCCTGTAAAAATCCGCCGAGACTGGCACTACTATGCCTTCGCTATTGGGCTTATCTTTATTCTGAATGGCGTGGTGGGGTTATTAGGTTTTGAAGCGCAGGGATGGCAAACTTATGCGGTGGGGCTGGTGACCTGGGTGATTAGCTTTTGGCTGGCCGGATTAATCATCCGTCGCCGCGTTGAAGATGATGAAGCAAAGGATGCCCAATAGCTCTATCAGGCATCCTGACGGGTTTACATACTGGTTTTCAGCGCGCTATCCGCAGCATGGCGTTCCAGCGCCAGTTCGATCAGGCGAGTGATCAAATCGGTATAGCCTAAACCGCTCGCCTGCCACAGCTTCGGATACATACTGATGTTGGTAAAGCCAGGCAGAGTGTTGATCTCATTGATCACAACGTCGTTTTCAGCAGTTAAGAAGACGTCCACGCGCGCCATGCCGGCACAGCCCAGAGTCTGGTAGGCCTGAATGGCGATTTCGCGGATCTTATCGTTAATCTCTGGCGCAATTGCTGCCGGAACGACAACTTTGGCACCGTTATCGTCAATGTATTTAGTGTCGTAAGCGTAAAAATCGCTGTTCAGCACGATCTCGCCACAGGTACTGGCCTGCGGATGATCGTTGCCCAGTACCGCGCATTCGATCTCGCGGCCTTTGATCCCTTGCTCCACAACGACTTTATGATCGAATTCAAATGCCAGCGCGACGGCCTGATCGTATTGGGCTTCGCTGGTTACTTTACTGACGCCAACGGACGATCCCTGGTTGGCCGGTTTTACAAACAGCGGCAGACCCAGGCGGGATTCCACTTCACTAAAGCTGATGCTGTTGCGATTCGCGCGAGTGAGCGTAATAAATGGCGCGATGTTTAACCCGGCATCACGCAGCAGACGTTTGGTCACGTCTTTATCCATACAGGCAGCAGAACCCAGCACATCAGAACCGACAAACGGCAGGTTCGCCACGCGCAGCATGCCCTGCAGAGAGCCATCTTCACCCAAAGTACCGTGTACGATTGGGAAAATAACATCGACCGTCGGCAGCGGTTGACCGTTTTGTGCATCGATCAACTGGTGCTCTTGTTTACCCGGTACCTGCGCCAGGCTGGTCTCAGAAGGTCGCAACGCAATATGCGCCGGATCGTTTGAATTGAGCAGATAGTTACTGGCATCGCTGACGTGCCATTGCCCTTGTTTATCAATACCTAACAGCACAACGTCAAAGCGAGTCTTGTCGATGGCATCGACAATATTTTTTGCCGATTGCAATGACACTTCATGTTCCGCTGATTTACCACCAAATACGATTCCTACCCGCAACTTTGCCATCTTAAAAACCCATTCCATGAATGCAAAGCACATACATTACCACGACAAAACGCAGGTTTCCTCGGCTTCTGGCAGATTGTTTTGGCGAATGACAGGGGATTAGAAGGGGACATACACGCAGATCGCGCGGGAAGCACAATCCCCTGTTTATATTATGGGTTTGATGTGAGCTATATCACAAATATGATGAGCGGGAAGATAAAATCCTAAACTGTGATTTATCGCACCTGTAGACCCTTATTCGGCTAAGTAATTTGTTAAGCTGCTCGCAGTTTTCAGCTACTTATCGTTATGAGTCCTTATGGAATCCTGGAGAGTTAACCTTATTTCCGTTTGGTTCGGGTGCTTTTTTACCGGACTGGCGATTAGCCAAATCTTGCCTTTTTTACCACTCTATATCTCCCAACTGGGCGTGACCTCGCATGAAGCGCTATCAATGTGGTCCGGATTAACGTTCAGCGTCACCTTCCTGATTTCAGCCATTGTTTCTCCGATGTGGGGCAGTCTGGCCGACCGCAAAGGACGCAAGCTGATGCTGCTGCGGGCCTCACTGGGGATGGCCATTGCGATTTTGCTACAGGCATTTGCCACTAACGTCTGGCAGCTTTTTCTGCTGCGCGGGGTGATGGGGTTAACCTCCGGCTATATTCCTAATGCGATGGCGCTGGTTGCGTCCCAGGTTCCACGCGAGCGCAGCGGCTGGGCGCTGAGTACGCTCTCTACGGCGCAAATTAGCGGCGTCATTGGCGGACCGCTGATGGGAGGCTTTATCGCCGATCATGTTGGCTTACGAGCGGTATTCTGTATTACCGCCGCCTTGCTGGTGGTGAGTTTTCTGGTCACACTGTTCTTGATCAAAGAGGGCGTTCGCCCGACGATTAAAAAAAGCGAACGTCTGAGTGGGAAGGCCGTGTTTGCCTCGCTTTCGCATCCAGCGTTGGTGATCAGCCTGTTTTTTACCACCATGGTGATTCAACTGTGTAACGGCTCAATTGGGCCTATTCTGGCGCTGTTTATTAAATCAATGGTCCCGGACAGTTCGAATATTGCTTTTCTCAGTGGGCTGATAGCCTCAGTACCGGGCATTTCTGCTCTGATTTCCGCGCCCCGACTTGGTAAATTAGGCGACCGTATTGGTACTGAGCGGATTTTAATGGCGACGTTAATCTTCGCGGTGGTGCTGTTTTTCGCCATGTCGTGGGTCACCACGCCGTTGCAGTTGGGAATTCTACGTTTTCTGCTCGGCTTTGCTGATGGTGCGATGTTGCCGGCGGTGCAGACGCTGCTGGTGAAATACTCCAGCGACCAGATAACCGGGCGCATCTTTGGCTATAACCAGTCATTTATGTATCTTGGCAACGTCGCTGGGCCATTGATGGGGGCAACAGTTTCGGCAATGGCGGGGTTCCGTTGGGTGTTCATTGCTACAGCAAGCATTGTGCTTATCAATATCTGGCAACTGGCTATTGCGTTGCGACGTCGGCGCGGGGTTCGTTGAGTTCCTGATTAACAACGCTGCTTGTCAGCGTTGTTAATCCATAACTGTGTATTATATATTTGTGTGATTATTACTTTTCTTACCTTTTTATATTGTATCATTCTGCATCCAGACGCATTTGCCCTTATTTTGTGTTGTGATTGTTTTCGCAAATCGTTTTATTCCTTATAAAAATACAACTTTCATCCTCTAGGCAGTCGTGAGCCTTAATGATAACGTGGCCCATATTTTGTTAAGGGAATAGGCAAATGAAAAACCTCGTCACTGAGTTGTTACTTAAGCTCGCGCAAAAAGAAGAAGAGTCGCAAGAACTGGCGGCACAGGTCGAAACGTTAGAGCGGGTAATCATTGAAATGCTGCGCAATATGACGTGGAACGATCGGCAAATATTTATTCGTCAAATTGAGGGGGTGCTGGCTGGCGGAAACTGCATGCCCGCGTTTCTGACGAACATACATAATGCTGGCGAGTGCGTACCAAAAGCGTTGTGATCCATCTGTGGTGGGGTAACCACAAGTTATCATAAAAGTGTCACATCAAATACTTATAGTCGCTTTGTTTTAATTTTACCGTATTTATACATGGAGAATATAAAGTGAAACAAAGCGCTCTGGCTATTGCCCTGTTACCTTTGCTGTTTACCCCGGTTATTAATGCAGAAACATCTACTGTAGCGGTTATGGATAATCGTGCCGCTCAGGGAGATATCACCACGCCGGGTGGCGCTCGCCGATTGTCTGCCGATCAAACGGCGGCTCTGCGCGAATCCCTGAACGATAAACCAGCCAAAAATATTATTTTGCTGATTGGCGATGGGATGGGCGATTCCGAAATAACGGCAGCGCGAAATTATGCTGAAGGCGCGGGCGGCTTTTTTAAAGGTATTGATGCTTTACCGTTGACCGGACAATACACACATTATGCGTTGGATAAGAAAACGGGCAAGCCCGATTATGTGACAGATTCAGCAGCATCTGCGACAGCATGGACAACCGGCGTGAAGACCTATAATGGGGCACTGGGTGTGGATATTCATGAAAAAGATCACACCACGATTCTGGAAATGGCCAAAGCGGCAGGTCTGGCGACAGGCAACGTTTCCACGGCTGAATTACAGGATGCCACGCCGGCCGCACTGGTTGCCCATGTCACTTCGCGTAAATGCTATGGCCCGAGCGTGACGGCTGAAAAATGCCCGACGAACGCGCTGGAAAAAGGCGGTAAAGGGTCAATTACCGAACAATTATTGAATGCTCGTGCGGATGTTACGTTAGGCGGCGGGGCAAAGACTTTTACTGAAACCGCTACGGCAGGTGAGTGGCAGGGTAAAACGCTGCGAGAACAAGCCCAGGCCCGTGGTTACCAGATGGTGAGTGATGCCGCGACGCTGGCGGCTGTTAGCGAAGCGAATCAGGATAAACCGCTGTTGGGTCTGTTCTCAGACGGTAATATGCCAGTGCGTTGGGAAGGGCCGAAAGCGTCTTATCACGGCAACCTGGATAAGCCGGTAGTGACCTGTACGCCAAATCCAAAACGTAACGACAGCGTGCCAACGCTGGCGCAGATGACGGATAAAGCGATTGAGCTGTTAAGCAAAAATGAGAAAGGTTTCTTCCTGCAAGTAGAAGGCGCGTCGATCGATAAACAAGATCACGCCGCTAACCCGTGTGGACAAATTGGTGAAACGGTCGATCTGGATGAAGCAGTGCAGCGTGCACTTGCCTTTGCGAAGAAAGATGGCAACACCCTGGTTGTGGTAACCGCTGACCACGCGCATGCCAGCCAGATCGTCGCACCGGATACCAAAGCGCCAGGTTTGACGCAGGCGCTGAACACTAAAGATGGCGCGGTGATGGTCATTAGCTATGGCAACTCTGAAGAAGAGTCCCAGGAGCACACCGGCAGCCAACTGCGTATTGCAGCCTATGGCCCTCATGCGGCGAATGTGGTTGGCCTGACCGATCAAACCGATCTGTTTTACACCATGAAAGCGGCGTTAGGACTGAAATAAGCTGATACCCGGCGGCAATACTTTTGCCGTCGGGTGGTTTTTTTATCGTTAGCAGCCAAACTTACCTGTGTGTCGTCGTTCAGAAAAGGATGGTGCTATGAAAATTACATTATTAATGACGTTACTTTTTGGTCTGATTTTTTTAACTACCGTCGGTGCTGCCGAGAAGACGTTAACCCCGCAACAACAGCGTATGACCACCTGCAATCAGCAGGCCACGGCGCAGACCTTAAAAGGGGATGAGCGTAAGACCTACATGAGTGATTGCCTGAAAAACAGTAAATCTGCGCCTGAGGAAAAGAGCCTGACGCCGCAGCAGCAGAAAATGCGTGAATGCAACGTCAAGGCGACGGAGCAGTCTCTGAAAGGCGATGATCGTAATAAGTTTATGAGCGCTTGCCTGAAAAAATCTGCTTAGCACTTCCGGGTGAGCAGGTAAAATCGCTCACCCGAAATATCATACTTCCGCCACCAGACCCCTTCCTATAATTTGGGAAATTTGTTTCAGAATATTCCCAAATACGATGAATGATGAAAACTTTTATCAAAAGAAGGTCGTCCCGAATGAAGCATTTATATTGCTTCATCAAAATGACCACCAACGTTCCGGTCTGCGATTTGCCCGACGAATCAGGCTGCCGCGAGCGGTGGGACTGGGGGGAATGTTTTTCCCTATCGCGTCGGTATTAGTTTCTCAGCCAATAACCGGAGGCTGGTGGCTTTTGCTGGTGGGATGGGCGTTTGTCTGGCCGCATCTGGCATGGCAATTGGCAAGTAAAGCTATCGATCCACTGCATAGCGAATATACCAACCTAAAAGCCGATGCCATTCTCGCCGGGATGTGGATGGGGATTATGGGGATAAACTTGCTGCCATCCACGGCGCTGTTGATGATTATCTGTATCAACCTGATGGGCGCAGGGGGTATGCGTGTCTTCATCGCAGGCGCCGTGTTGATGGTGGTTTCCTGCCTGGTGACGTTACAGTTAACGGATATTCCCGTGGCTTTTAGCAGTACGCAACTGAGTGTGCTGTTGTCGCTGCCGGTGTTAGTGGTTTACCCGTTGCTGTTTGCCTGGGTGAGTTACCAGACGCTCATCAGGCTGGCAGAACATAAACGTCGCTTACAGGTTATGAGCACGCGAGATGGGATGACCGGGGTTTATAACCGACGTCATTGGGAACTGTTGCTGCGGAATGAATTTGATAATTGCCGCCGCCATCAGCGTGATGCCACGCTCCTTATCATCGATATCGACCATTTTAAGAGTATCAATGATACCTGGGGCCATGACGTCGGGGATCAGGCCATTGTTGCACTGACCCGCCAGTTACAGATGACCTTACGCGGTAGCGATGTGATTGGTCGCTTTGGCGGTGATGAGTTTGCGGTAATCATGTGTGGCACGTCAGCGAGCAGCGCGATTGCAGCGATGTCTCGTGTTCACGAACGGCTTACCCAACTGCGTTTATCCTGCGCGCCGCAGGTTGACCTGCGCATTAGCGTGGGCGTTGCGCCGCTGACGTCTGAAACTGAACACTATCGAGAATGGTTAAAATCAGCAGATATGGCTCTCTACAAAGCAAAGAATTCCGGACGTAACCGCACTGAAGCGGCGGCCTGACGTCCGGCGGTGTTAACTCAGGAGCGGCTGAGTTTTTCCGACTGCTCCATGCACTTAATCATCGCTTCAATCACCGATGAACGGAAACCGCGTTCTTCCAGGACGCGTACCGCCTCAATGGTGGTTCCACCTGGCGAGCACACCATATCCTTCAATTCGCCAGGATGTTTACCCGTTTCCAGAACCATCTTCGCCGAACCCATTACCGCTTGTGCTGCAAATTTATAAGCCTGTGCGCGGGGCATCCCCCCCTGAACGGCGGCATCAGCCATCGCTTCGATAAACATAAATACATAGGCTGGTGCTGAACCGCTGACGCCAACGACCGGATGAATCATTGCCTCCGCAATGACTTCTGCTTCACCAAAGCAGCGGAAGATATTCAGCACGTCGGCTGTTTCTTCTGGCGTGACTAAGGCGTTCGGCGTGACGGAGGTCATTCCGGCGTTCACCAGCGACGGCGTGTTTGGCATCGCGCGAATGATTTTACGGTCGTGACCCAGGGCACGGGCCAGCTGATCGAGAGTGACGCCTGCGGCAATCGAGACGACCAGGGAATCTTTGTTCAGGCTGGAGGTAATTTCACTCAGCACCTTAATCATGATGCCTGGTTTTACGGCCCCAAAAATAATATCAGCGATTTGCGCGACTTCTTGTGCAGACTGCGCCGCATTAATGCCGTACTGGTCGTGTAGCGCGGCGACCTTATCGGGGGAAGGGGTGTAGACCCAGATTTGTCCGGGGAGAACCTGACCGCTGGCGATCATGCCGCCAAGAATGGCTTTGCCCATATTACCGCAGCCGATAAAACCAATTTTCTTGTCCATCTTGTCACTCCCTATGGATGATATTCATTGTTTTATACCCGTCATACTTCAAGTTGCATGTGTGTTGGCTGCGTTCGCTCACCCGAATCACTTACCAGAGTAAGCTCATCGGGACTCACTCTCTTGCCGCTTGCCTGCAACCCGATTTATTTAGGGTAAATCTGGGAAAGCTAAGCTTAGCGCGGAATGAATATGTTCAGAAGGAGAAACAGCACTTTGCCTGAAAGTAAAAGCACGCGACAATGTGCGACAGCACACCAGTGGGGAGAAGTTATGACAATATGGGTGGATGCCGATGCGTGTCCGAATGTGATTAAAGACATTTTGTACCGCGCCTCTGAGCGCATGCAAATGCCGCTTGTTTTGGTGGCCAACCAAAGCCTGCGCGTCCCGCCTTCGCGTTTCATCAGCACATTACGTGTGCCTGCGGGCTTTGACGTGGCTGATAACGAGATTGTGCGTCAATGCAGCGCCGGTGATTTAGTGATAACGGCAGATATTCCGCTGGCGGCTGAAGTGATTGAAAAAGGTGCGGCGGCGCTTAACCCGCGCGGCGAACGCTATACCGAAGCCACGATCCGCGAGCGTCTGATGATGCGTGATTTTATGGATACACTGCGAGCCAGCGGTATCCAGACCGGGGGGCCGGACAGTCTTTCGCCCCGCGACAGACAGCATTTTGCGGCTGAACTGGATAAGTGGTGGCTGGAAGTTCAGCGTAGAAAATAGAGTGTGTAATTTATTATTTACACTTTATTCATTGTGAATTCTTGTTATAGTAGGGGTTAACTCATCTCGCCATTCTTTCTGTAATTTTTTCTTTACGGTTTTGGCGATGTACTAGTTTGATGATATGATTATATTTTTAACCGCATCAGATCCCGCTTGTTGGCGGCTCTCTGGGGAAATTCTGTGATGACGCAACCTCTTTTTCTTGTTGGCCCCCGGGGGTGTGGTAAGACGACAACCGGTATGGCGCTGGCAAAGGCTATTGATTTCCAGTTCGTTGATACCGATCGCTGGTTGCAATCGCACGTGCAAATGACCGTGGCGGAAATCGTCGAAAGAGAAGGATGGGAAGGGTTTCGTGCCCAGGAAACGACCGCTCTGCAGGCTGTTACAGCTCCTGCCACGGTTGTTGCGACCGGCGGCGGTATCATTCTTACCGAATTTAATCGTCATTACATGCGCAGCCACGGCGTGGTTATCTATCTAAGCGCACCGGTATCGGTACTGGTTGATCGTCTGGAGGCCACGCCTGAAGAAGGATTACGACCGACTCTAACCGGCAAACCGTTGACCGAAGAGGTTCAGGAAGTGCTCGCCCAGCGCGATGTTTTGTATCGTGAGGCTGCGCACTATATCGTTGATGCCACCAATCCGCCTTCGCAGGTAGTGGAAGACATTCTTGGGATACTGGCGCAGGCAGCGCCATGGTTGCAGGGCGGTGTCTATACTTAATGTTCATCCAGTGAAAAGGAAGAACTATGCCGACACAACCACCTTACCCACGTCAAGCGACCATTGTTACGGTTGAAAAAGGGACGCCAGGCCAGACGGTAACCTGGTATCAACTTCGTGCTGATCACCCTAAACCGAATTCGTTGATCAGTGAGCATCCTTCAGCTCAGGAAGCGATGGATGCTAAAAAACGCTACGAAGACCCCGATAAAACCTGATATGAAGACCGCTCTGGCACGAGTCTTAAAAGTGCCAGTCCGGGCGTGCATCACATTATTTTAAATTTCGCCGTATACAGTAAAAATTGAAAATTAAACAATAACAATCCAGTACTGGAATGATCTGGAATCTTTACACAATACACCGCCGATCTACTGCTACGCTTTTGAGCATTTGTAGCACAGGTCAGCGCCCGGCACTTATCCGGGATTTCACAGCAAAGTAAGAAGACGGTGGAGCAACAAATGAGTACGTCGTTGGCTATCCTCACGATTGGCGTTGTGCCGATGTGTGAGATGTTACCGCTCCTGACGGAATATATTGATGAACAGCACATTACTCACCACAGTCTGCTGGGGCAGATGCAGCGAGAAGATGTGATGGCTGAGTACGGAGCTTCACCCGGTGACGAGCTGTTATTAACGCTGCTTAGCGACCACCAACTTGCTCATGTCTCACGTCAAAAAGTGGAACGCTCGCTGCAAAGCATTGTGGAGGTTCTCGATAATCAGGGATTTGATGTGATCCTGCTGATGAGTACCGCCTCAATTACCCGTCTGACCGCCCGCAATAGTATCTTGTTGGAACCTATACGCATTATTCCCCCGTTAGTGGCTTCGATTGTCGAAGGGCATCAGGTTGGGGTCATTGTACCTGTTGCTGAATTGCTCAAAGCCCAGACACAAAAGTGGCAGGTGTTACAAACTCCGCCAGTGTACGCCGTGGCGAATCCAGTAGAAGGTTCTGAACAACAGCTGATTGATGCCGGGAAATATCTCCTTGAGCAAGGTGCTGATGTTCTTATGCTGGACTGCCTGGGGTTTCATCAACGTCATCGTGATTTACTGCAAAAGTCGCTGGATGTCCCGGTTCTGCTGTCCAATGTGTTGATTGCCCGACTGGCTTCGGAATTGCTGGCGTAATTTTGCGTGACAGGTGGAACGTCAGCCCCCTATATTGGTTCCTAACTTAATCACGAGATAGGGCCAGTTGTATGCTTCAAAGTAATGAATACTTTTCCGGCAAAGTAAAATCGATCGGTTTTACCAGCAGCAGTACTGGCCGCGCCAGTGTAGGCGTGATGGCTGAAGGTGAATATACCTTTGGTACTGCGGCACCTGAAGAGATGACGGTAGTTAGTGGCGCACTGAACGTGCTGCTGCCAGGGGAAACCGAGTGGAAAGTGTATGCCGCAGGAGACGTGTTTAACGTACCGGGCAACAGCGAGTTTCATCTGCAGGTAGCAGAGCCAACATCCTATCTTTGCCGTTACCTGTAAGCGTAAAAATGACGAATGGCGATATTGAGTCGCCATTCGCTAAACACGGCTTAACGTTGCGCTTCGCCGCCTAATCCTTCCACCAGACTTTTAATCAGCGCCGCCAGTTCGCCTGTCATCAGGATGAAATCGGCATCAAAACGCTGAGCATAATCTTCGCGGTCGATATCTTCATTCTGATCGCGCAGCTCGTCGCTGAACTTCAGGCGCTTAATGGAGCCGTCGTCACACATAACGAACTGAATGCGCTGCTGCCAGTCGAGGGCCAGCTTAGTGACCAGTTTGCCCGCTTCGATATGCACGGCGATTTCGTCGCAGACCAGATCCTGTTTTTTCGCGCGGATCACACCGCCGTCTTCAAGGATCGCTTTCAGTTCAGCTTCATCCAGCAGTTGGAAGCCCTGCGCCGTGGTGCCGGAGCGAACCCATTCAGTCAGCGTCAGCTCAATAGGGTTTTCCATCGTCAGCGGAACGACCGGCAGCGAACCGAGACTCTTACGCAGCAGCGCCAGCGTATCTTCGGCTTTTTTCGCGCTCGCACAATCAACCATGATCAGATCGTTGACGGTATCGATCCACATCATTGTCTGGCTGAAGCGGCTAAAGGCGCGCGGCAGCAATGAGTGCAGAACTTCATCTTTCAGCGAGTCTTTTTCGGTCTTCTTAAGTTTGCGACCTTGCTCAGCTTCCAGTTTGAATATTTTGGCTTCCAGCGCCTGTTTGATAACCGGCGACGGCAGAATTTTTTCTTCTTTGCGGGCGCAGATAATAATTTGGCCATTGGCGGTATGCGTTAATGCATCGCTGTGCGATCCCATCGGCGGAACCCAGCCCATTTTTGCCATATCTTGGCTACCGCAAGGGGTGAACGTCATTGATGCCAGCTGTTTTTCCATCTCTTCGGCTCGCAAAGAAACATCGCGGCTAAGACGGTAAACCATTAAATTTTTGAACCACAGCATGATAATTTCCACGGCCTTGTCGTTAAATCCAGCGGGCATGATAGCGAATTGTCGCTATGCTTGCATTGTTAATCGGGAAGAGGAGCAAACAGTGCGTATAGGTATCGATTTGGGCGGTACGAAAACGGAAGTTATTGCGCTTGGCGATGCGGGCGAACAGCTTTTTCGCCATCGCCTGCCCACGCCGCGTGATGATTATCGGCAAACGATAGAAACCATTGCCACGCTGGTGGAGATGGCGGAAAACGCCACCGGTCAGACGGGAACCGTGGGAATGGGCATTCCAGGTTCAATCTCGCCCTACACCGGGGTGGTGAAGAATGCCAACTCGACCTGGCTTAACGGACAACCTTTTGACAAAGACCTGAGTTCGCGTCTGAATCGTGAAGTGCGGTTGGCAAATGATGCCAACTGTCTGGCGGTTTCAGAAGCGGTGGATGGTGCGGCGGCCGGGGCGCAAACCGTGTTTGCAGTGATTATCGGCACTGGATGTGGCGCAGGCGTGGCAATGAATGGTCGGGTGCACACGGGCGGTAACGGTACCGCGGGCGAGTGGGGGCATAATCCGCTGCCATGGATGGACGAAGATGAGCTGTGTTTCCGACAGGAAGTCCCCTGTTATTGCGGTAAACAAGGCTGCATTGAAACCTTCATTTCCGGGACCGGCTTTGCCACCGACTACCAGCGTCTGAGCGGTAAGCAGCTCAAAGGCAATGAAATTATCAGTCTTGTTACTGCGCAGGATGCTCTTGCGGAGCAGGCGTTGAGCCGCTATGAGCGTCGTCTGGCGAAATCACTGGCACATGTGGTGAATATTCTCGATCCGGACGTCATTGTGCTGGGGGGCGGAATGAGCAATGTCGACCGACTGTATCAAAACGTTCCGACGTTGATTAAGCAGTTTGTCTTTGGCGGCGAATGCGAAACGCCTCTACGCAAGGCGCTACACGGGGATTCCAGCGGTGTACGCGGTGCGGCCTGGCTGTGGCCGCAGGAGTAAGGTTCGCGTAGCCGGGTAGCGCAGATGCTATCCGGCAGCGTGTGTCATCTGGGGTACTGCGCGCTTCAGGCGACCGTACAGCAACAGTGACGACATCGCAGAAAACGACAGCAGTGCCGCCGGCAGCGTCACGTAGTTGTAGGCAAAGCCCAGCGTCAGCATCATGCCACCGCTGTAGGCGCCAATCGCGCTGCCGAGGTTAAAGGCAATTTGCCCGCCAGCCGCACCCAGCAGCTCCCCTCCTTTAGCATTTTGCAGCAATAAAATTTGCAGCGGTGCCGACAGGGCGAACAGGCCCGCGCAGCAAATAAAGGCGAAGGTCAGCGACGCGGCTTTGATCCCGCCAAAGGCAAAGAGCAACAGCAGAGCCAGCACAATCACGAAGTCGGTTATCACCGCAATGCGCAGCGGCGTATAGCGACCAGACAGCCGACCGCTCAGCAGATTTCCCAACACCATTCCTAATCCTACCAGCATCATGATGAAGGTCATCAGCGCTTCGGAAAAGCCGGAGATGAACATCATGTATGGTTTGACATAGCTGAACCAGGCGAAAACCCCGGCGTTACCAAACATGGTGGCGGAGAAAATGAGCCACGGGGCGGGGCTTTTCAAAAAGTGAAATTGTTCGCGCAGGTTTCCTTTTGCTTCATCGCTGATGTTAGGTACCCAAAAAGCGACCGAGACCATCACGGCGATATTAAAGACGGCAATCAGCAGGAACGTATAGCGCCAGCTAAATTCCTGACTCAGCCAGGTGCCGACGGGAATGCCAACCAAATTGGCAACGGTCATACCCGAAATCATGCCCGCGACAGCGGCGGTGACTTTTCCCGGGCGGGCGAGCTTCGACAGGATAATTGCGCCAACGCCAAAAAACGCGCCGTGCGGGAAGCCTGAAACCAGCCTGCCTACCGCCAGCATAAAATACGAGGAGGAGAGGGTGAAAATGGCGTTGCCAATCACACACAGCGTGACCAGAAACAGCAGAATATGCTTGAGCGAAAAGCGGCTGGAAAAGAGTGCAATAATGGGCGCGCCAAGCACCACGCCAAAGGCGTAAAACGAAATCATATGGCCAGCGGCAGGAATGGAGATTCCCACGTCCCGCGCCAATTCGGTGAGTACACCCATGATGCCAAACTCGGCCATGCCCAGCCCAAACGTCCCCAGGGCTAAAGAGAAAATGACTTTTTTCATACCACCTGTCATACACAGCAACAACAGCTAAGTAGGGCTAATGCTATCATATTTGTGAAGTCTGAACGAACGATTGCAATTATTCTTGAAAGCAATTATTTGCATGTTAGATGCCGATAACATACGGACTCGGAATTGTAGTCTTTTCAATATATAAAATACACTAAAATAATGTTTTATTGATGGGCGGTTTCTGGTTGGGAATGGATTATTGTATTCACAGCGTATATGAATCGATAGTGATTTATTTTTTATATATAAAGCACATAGCTATAAATTATTTAAATATTGTTTTTGTTTTATCGGTTAGCTTATTATAAATTGCTGTTTTGTAATGATATTATTTTTTTTGTCTTTGTGCTGTTGATGAAATAAAAATCATATTATATTATATATGCCGACCACAATATTCATTGGGTTAGAACGCATAAGATTCTATCTTTCGGACCTCTTCTGAGGACTGTTTGGGATTTTTATATGCAAAAGTCTTTGGCGGAAATTTCAGAGGCAGCATTCGAAAGATAATAAAATTTATTATAGGGAAATTTCACATGAAAAAGAAAGTACTCCTTTCTGCCTCTTTGTTGCTTGTTGCGGCTATCAATGTTGTGCATGCGGCAGACTTAACTGATGACCAGGGCACCGTCACTTTTACCGGTACTATTATTAACCCACCTTGCCAGGTTGATACAGACAGCGAAGATGTTCAGGTACCCTTTACCCCGCTGGGGACAAACGCCTTTGCTGGTATTGGCGAAGAAGCGTCTCAGGTTCAGCCATTTGCAATTAAATTGACTAAGTGCCCGGCAAATACTGTGGTAAACCTGACCTTTGCAGGTGATACCGCAACGGAAAATACGCAGCTGAAAGCGCTTACTGGCGGCGTTGATACCGGTGTTGGTATTGTGGTTTATGGCGCTGATGCCAGCAATGATAAAGTCGTTTTTAACGACGAAGCGAACTCTGCTTTTGCTCAAACGACCGGGGCAAGCGAAGAAAATGACCTGACGTTTAACTTCACATCAAAAGTTGTGGCAACCGTTGATCCGGCGAGTATCAAAGGCGGCGAGTTTGCTGCAACCACAACCTATACCATTTACTATCCATAAGGGACGTAGAGTGGGTGTGACGTAAGTTCAGACAGGATATGCCATAGGATAATCAGGGTATGTCCTGTAATTCTTTTCGAGATTTAGCCATAAGGGATGAATGATGAATCTCAACATTTCTGGTTTGCTGTTTTCAGCAATACTAATTCTTTTTCAAAACACTGCTTCGGCGGGGGTGCAAATTAGTAATACGCGTATTATTTATCCTGGAGATGTGGATGAAGTTCAGGCAACAGTAAAAAATACGGGTAATGGAAATCAGCTTGTTCAGGCATGGGTTGATAACTTCGATAAGAATGATAAAAGTAAGCCTCCTCTTATTATTACTCCTCCGTTATTTAAACTTATTGGCGGACAGACAAATATCCTGCATTTTATCTCAGTCGATAAAAATGGCATCCTGACAAAAGATCGTGAACAAATTTTTTGGGCTAATATCAAGTCTATCGAAGCGACGCCTAAAGTGTTAGTACAACAAAGTAAGCTACAATTGGCTACCCGCAGTCGTATTAAGCTGATATGGCGACCAAAGGGATTAAATAAAAGCGACGCGCAAGAAGCATACAAAAGCCTGGTATTTTCGGTTTCAGGTGGACGTTTGGCTGTGGATAACCCGACGGCATACTATATTTCTTTGCATAATATGACCGTTGACGGCAAAGAGGTAAAGCCGCCGAAAGATACGCTTTCTGCTGTGTCTATGATGATTTCACCCTATTCAAAAATGATCTATTCCCTACCGGGTGGGAACGCTAAGTCTGTTCGGTGGAGCGCAATTGACGACTACGGTAATGCCACTTCCGAACAGGAAAAGTCACTTTAAATTCGGCGGATAAGGATATCCACAATATGCGGCCTATCAATAATTATCATGAAATTCTCTCATTGAAATTATCAGCTATTGCCGCCGCATTGATGTTGTGTAGTCCGTTTTGTATCGCTGAATCACAAGTTGCTGATGATGAGTTTAATATTGATGCGCTACGTTTTGATTCCCCAATAGACAGCGCAGAGGCGATCCGTACTTTTTTAGACGATAATGCACTTGCACCAGGCGTCTACCTCAGTTCTGTTTATTTTAATAATCATTTTGTTGAAAAAAAGAATGTGACGTATGTGCTTAATGAAGCCCATACCGCACTCATTCCCGTGTTAAAAAAATCAGAACTGGCCGCCTATGGCGTCAATGTCAGCAAAATGCCATTGATGAAAACGATGTCTGATGACGCCACGGTTGATGATATCGGACGTTACATTGAAGAGGCTTCCTGGACTTTCTCCACTCAGCAACAACGGCTGGATATTCGTGTTCCGCAAGTTGCAGTTAATCAGGAAGTGCAAGGGTATATCGACCCTGATAATTGGGATGATGGAATACCTGCTGCACTGTTGGGTTATTACTATAGCGGCTCTAAAACACACTACAGCTCTCAGGGCTCGTCGACACAAAATTACCTAAGTTTAAACAGTGGACTGAATTTAGGGCCGTGGCGCATACGAAACAATGGAAATTACCAAAGCGGAGATGGTTGGGAAAACATTTCGACGTATATTCAGCGGGATATAAAGCGCCTGCGTAGCCAACTGACGCTCGGCGATAGCTCTACAGCGGGAGATATTTTTGACAGCCTTCCGATTCGTGGTATTCGTCTGCAAACAGATACCGCTATGCTGCCCTATAGCCAACAAGGGTTTGCGCCGGTGATCCGGGGGATTGCGAAAAGCGATGCTAAGGTGACCATTAAGCAAAATGGCTACACTCTCTATCAAACCTATGTCAGCGCAGGGGCGTTTGAAATTACGGATATACCGCAGGTATCTTCCGGCAGTGATTTCGATATAACAATCACGGAGGCTGATGGGAGTGAGCGTAGCTTCGTTCAGACGTCGTCTTCTTTACCTATCATGCAGCGACAGGGGGCATTGCAATATAGCGTTGCCGCCGGGCATTACCAAAATAATGATACATCAGAGGATCCTAATCTGGTCGAAGCGCAACTTATCTATGGGTTGCCTTATGGTTTTACCGTGTATAGCGGCGTGTTGGGCAGTGATTTTTATCGTTCCGCGGCATTAGGTTTTGGTATTGATCTTCATGATTTTGGCGCGTTTTCGTTTGATGCCACAACGGCCAGAAGCGAAGTGGCTGATAACGTCTGGCAGGGGATGTCTTATCGTGCCCAGTATGCGAAGAATATCGATACGACCAACACCAATCTTACGCTTGCGAGTTATCGTTACTCTACCCGTAATTTTTATACGTTTACGGAAACGTTAAATAACCGAACTAACGATATTGATGACGACAGTTTTTATGCTTATCGCAATACCAATAACCGTCGTAGCCGCTTTCAGGTAAATATCAGCCAGAGCCTGAATGAGCTAGGTTCTTTCTATATCTCCGGTTATCAGCAAGATTACTGGGGACTGGCGGGATATGAGCGCACGATATCTGTCGGTTATAACCAGAACTGGGAACGGATCCGATTTATGCTCAACTATTCGTTGACGCAAACGCCAACCTCACATCGTGATGAGCAGGTTTCATTTACTGTCAGTATTCCCTTAGATAAATGGTTACCCAGTGCCTGGGCGAATTATACTTATACAGATAACCGTCATCGTAGTCAGCAACATCTGATTGGGATCAGTGGTACTGCATTGCAGGATGATAACCTCAATTATAATCTCCAGCAGTCCTGGGGGAATAATGGAATGGGGGAGAACGGAAGTATGAATGCCACCTGGCAAGGCTCATTTGGCTCTGTTTCTGGTGGGTACAATTATGACAACAACAGCAGGCAAGTGAATTATAAGTTACAAGGTGGGATTATCGGCCATGCTGGCGGGATTACCTTAGCACAGTCGCTACCTGAAACGGTGACCTTAGTCGATGCCGACGATGAACCTGATATTAAAGTAGAAAACAGTACCGGTGTATATACTGATTCCTATGGCTACGCCGTTATTCCATATGCCTCACCCTATCGAACGAATAACATTATATTGAATACAGCGAGTAACCCTCAGGTTGATATCGCGGAACCCGTCAAACAGGTAATTCCTTCGCGTGGTGCGGTCACACTGGCAACATTTTCTGCACGCACCGGTATACGTGTTTTGTTATCGCTACAACATAATGGAAATAACGTTCCTTTCGGCGCGCTTGCGGCATTGGCAGGAGAAAACGAAAAAAATTATGCCAGTATCGTGGGTGATAACGGACAGGTTTATTTAACCGGTGTATCGGCAGGCGATCGCGTTATGGTGAAGTGGGGTGAGAAAGCGACACAGCAGTGTACCGCGCAGATTGCTATTCCTGCCGATGAACTTACCAACAAAGCCGTTGCTATATTAGCGGCAGAGTGTAAATAAAGGTGAAAGTGATAATGATATCCTTCATTAGGTATGTGATTGTATTTTTTGTACTAAACTGGTCAGTGGTAAGTTATGCTTCATGTTATTATAGAAATGATACGACAGCTGCAACCTATACGGTCACCGTTCCGACTATTAACGCTCAGCGCGATGTCCCTGCAGGAACTGTCCTATGGGATAGCGGTTATCTTAGTGCTCCAAATCAATCGGATATATTTTGTAATGGGGTGCACCCAATCTATCGTGGATATGATGACTCATCATTGACGCTGGTAAATGGCGTTGAAGAATATGTTTATCAGACGAATAACCCAGGTATTGGGATTAAAATTTGGTGGTTGTCTGTTGAGAGTGGCAAAAGCTACTCACCAAGTGATGCCCGTATTTTTTATTCTCCGGCAAAGGCCGAGGGTAATAAAACATGTAATGGGTGTGAATACATAAATGTATCGGCAATGTTTGAGGTGCGATTAATCTCAACCGGGCAACCTATTACAGATACTCCCTTGCAATTATCACGATTTAGTGCTTCCCGAATATATGAATCCGCCGCCCAACTTCATATTAACTTTACCGATGCAGATGTGGTGGTTAACAGTGCCAGTTGTGTGCTTAATAGTAAGAATATTTCTGTTAATTTGGGACGTTACTTTAAAACTGTCAGTCTGAATAACCCGGGTGATACTGGTGATGCGGTTGATTTTAAAATTGATTTGACGTGCGATCCGGATACCAATGTCAATGTATTATTTTCTGGTACAACGGCAGCAGGCGATAGCACTATTCTGACATTACATGATCTTGATTCTCCGGCGTCTGCGCAAGGTGTCGGTGTGCAAATTTTATATAACGATCGGTTAGTGACTTTTGGTGAACTCCTGCCCACGGTGAAAAATGTTGCAGAAGGGAGCGTCAACCTGCCGTTTAAAGCACACGTCATACGTTTAAATGAGAACTTGCGGGCCGGCGAAATCAACGCCACGGCGACCTTTGATATGATTTACCGCTAGCGGTTATTTTTTAAGCGTAAGAATAATATGCAGGGAATGATATTGCCGATCTTGTCGGCAATATCAATACGTCGAAAAATCAGCGTCATTCCACTCTGAAAGTGTTGTCGAGTTTGCTGTAGCCCAGCCCGTTGATTTTTTTCACTTTGATTTGCACCGGAATGCGTTCTTTCATTGCTTCGACGTGGCTGATCACGCCAATGGTTTTACCGCTAGCGTTGAGTGCATCCAGTGCGTCCAGCGCGGTATCCAGCGTTTCGCTGTCCAGCGTGCCGAAGCCTTCGTCGAGGAACAGGGAGTCAATTCGTGTTTTGTGGCTGACCAGATCGGACAATGCCAGCGCCAGCGCCAGACTCACCAGGAAGCTCTCACCTCCGGAGAGCGTACGCGTGTCACGCACCGCATCGGCTTGCCAGGTATCGACCACCTCCAGCTCCAGCGCTTCGCTGGCCTTGCGCTGCAACAGATAGCGACCGTGTAGACGGGTTAACTGGTTGTTGGCAAGCCAGACCAGGTTATCCAGCGTCAGTCCCTGGGCAAATTTGCGGAACTTATCTCCCTCTTTCGAGCCGATCAGCGCATTCAGATAGCCCCAGTCTTCGACCTGTTGCGCGACGTTATCAATCTCCTGCATCAGCGCCTGCTGTTGCTGGCGGTTTTCAGCATCCTGCCTGAGTTGCTGGCGAATCTCTCCCTGACGAGTGGTGTTATCCCGCAGCAGTTGGGTGAGCTGCGCCAGCGTGTCGCGAAGATGTTGTGCCGTGAGCGTGAGATCCACCCCGGTTGGTTGCTGCTGTTGATGAGTCGCCAGCGCCTGCTGGGCCTGATTAAGCAGCGTTTGTGCCTGTTGTTGCTGGACTTCCAGCGATTGTTTCAACTGCTCAAGACGGTTGAAGGTCTCTTCATCCAGCAGGGCAGCAATAAAGGCGTCACGGTTGTCAAAGATGCTGGCCTGCAATGCGGCATCAAACTGCGCCTGAATGTCTGCGGCGCGCTGAACGTCCTGTGCTTCCTGCTGCTGCAAGGTTTGCCACTGTCCCTGTAAAGAGAGGCAATCGTCGTGCACCTGCCGCCAGTTTTCCAGCGACAGATCCTCAATGATTTCAGAAAGCGCCTCAGATTCTGGCAGCGTTTCCAGCAGCGGCGCAAGCTGGGCAATCCGGGCCTGTAACTCAGTCAGTTCATTCTGGCGCTGTTGCCACATTTGCGCTTCGTTCGCCCGTTCTCTTAGCCATGAGGAGACTTCATCCTCGGGCGGAAGGGCCAGACCATGACGGTCCAGCTCTGAGGTTAACGTTGCCTGGCGCTGGTCAATATGCTGTTGGAGTTGAGTAATCTGTTCGGTATGCGCGGCGATTTGCGCCTGCAGGGTATGACGCAAGCTTAACTGGTGAAGCTGTTGTTCGTACTCTTCCTGAGCGGCTAGCCACGGGGCAATTTCATCCTGCGGTTGTAGCGATACGTTGAGGCTGGCGGTAACGGTCAACCACTCTTTAGTAAGTGCTTGCTCCTCCTGAGAAAGCCTCTGTGCTTCATGTTCATCGCGCTGAAGTTGCTGCGTTATCGCCTCAAGCTGCCCGCGCAGGGTTGAACCCTCATCGGCCAGCGTTTTGACCTCTTTTTCCAGCGCTTCACGTCGTGCCTGATTTACGCTCAGCTCAAGCGTCTGGTAACGCTCGATAGCCGGATGTGTGGTAGAGCCACAAAGCGGACAAGGTTTGCCGGATTCCAGTAATGCCCGATGGCTTTCCAGATCTTTGATGCGGGCTTCCTGCTCGCAAATGAGTCTCACATCGGCAAGTTGCTGATTTTTATCTTTATAGCGCTGACGTTTCTCGGCAAGTACCGCGTTGCGCTGGGTCAGCTCTTGCTGGCGCTGCACCAGTGAAGCGCGTAGCTGTGCCAGCTGCTTTTGCTTCGGGGCGATTTGCCCGTGCAGATTACTGAGGCGCTGGCGTAGTGGACGAAGCTGCACATGTTGCGCCTGCGCTTCTGTCACTTCCTGCGGCGAAAGGGTCAACGTGGGAAGCTGAAGGGCATCGAGTTTACGTGTGTCGTTCTCCCGCAGCTGCTGCCACTGGCGTAGCTGGGCGCTGGCGTCGGACTGTTGCGCCAGCAGCGCTTTCCATCCTGCCAGTTCGCTACTCCATAAGCGGAAGCGGTCATGTTCGTTTAGCCAGTTGGTTAACGTCTGTTGTTCGGCGAGTATCGCGGTCGATTGCGTGTGCGCTTGCTGACGGATACGCCCGCGCAGCGCTAAGCTGCTTTGTAAGCGAGTATTCACTTCCTGAATCTTCTGGCGCGTACGCTCGATAGTAGCCGTTTGTTCCTGGATTCGCTCCCAGTGAGGGCGCAATGCTCTGGCCGGCTGCGCCAGGCTCAGCGCTGCCAGCTGCGGCTGCGCGTCTTCTTGCGCCTGAAGTGCTGCCTGTAATGCCTGCTGGTGGCGGTTTATGTCCGTCTGAAGCTCATTTTGCCGAATAAGCCAGTTGAGGTGCTGTTGCTGGGTTTGTTGGCTGGTAAGGTATTGTTTTTCTTCGTCAGTAAGTACCTGCAAACTTTCCGTCAGGGACTGCACCTGCTCTGGTGCTAACAGCGCCACGCCGCTGGCCTGGGCCTGCAGTTTTTCCAGCTCCGTACGCGCCGACTTGTGCTTTTCAAACACCATGGCGGAGATTTGGCCGTAGATCTCAGTACCAGTTAACTCCTCCAGAAGCTCGGCGCGCTCTTTCGGTTTGGCATTAAGAAAGGCGGCAAACTGGCCCTGAGACAGTAGCATCGAACGGGTAAAACGCCCGTAATCCAGCCCGGTAAGCTCGGCTGTCATCTCCAGCTTGTCTTTGACTTTATCGGCGAGGATTTTACCGTCAGCGCAGCGGGCTAGCTCTACGCGCGGGACCTGCAGGTTGCCCTCGGGCTGATTGCGCGCCCGGTTCTGGCTCCAGAATGCGCGGTAGGCTTCGCCGCGCACCTCAAACTCAACTTCGGCCAGACACTCCGCGGTATCGCGAGTCATCAGGTCGTTTTGCGACTGTGACACGGTATTCAGGCGCGGTGTTTCGTGGTACAGGGCGAGGCAAATCGCGTCCAGCAGGGTGGTTTTCCCCGCGCCCGTTGGCCCGGTAATGGCGAACAACCCGTTGCTGGCAAAAGGTTCTGCTGTGAAATCGACTTTCCATTCTCCCTTCAGGGAGTTGAGGTTCTTCAGGCGCAGGCTGAGAATTTTCATGCTTCACTCTCCCCGGCAAGCGTGTGTAAGGTTGCGCTAAACAGCTGATTCAACCGCTCACGCTGAGGCTCCTCGAGCTCTTCCAGCGCCAGGCGGCGGTCAAAAACTTCCGTTACGCTTAGCTCGCTTAACGTTTCGCGTCGTTCATTGGCCATAATACGTTCACGTTGTTCCCGACTGCGGCGCACCAATAACACCTCGACCGGTAAATCTTCGGTTAAGGCCTGGATCTTACGTTGCATGTCATGCAGATAGTCGTCGGTGGTGATTTCAATATCCAGCCATATCGGCGGCTCTTGTGGCACGTTACGCCACTGTTCAAGCTGGGCGGTAATGGCGGCTAAATCGCCTTTCAGTACCGCAAGCGGCTGGGTGACCGGTACGGTGAGATTTTCAACGGCGCTGAGTCTCCCCGCTTCGAAACTCACCAGATGTACACATTTGCTTTTGCCGCACTCGTCAAAACTGAGGGCAATCGGTGAACCGCAGTAGCGAATATGGTCCGTCCCGCCGATAACCTGCGCCCGGTGAATATGCCCCAGTGCGATGTAGTCCGCAGGTGGAAAGTTTTGCGCCGGAAAGGCGTCCAGCGTACCGATATAAATGTCACGTACGGCGTCACTTTTACTGGCGCCAACGGTGGTCAAATGCCCGGTCGCAATGATGGGCAGGTTTCGCTCGCCACGCAGCGTGCAGGCGTCCTGATACTGCTGCTGGTAATAGTCGGTGATTGCCCCCAGCAGATGCTGCTGTTTTTCTTGTCCGGTTAGCCCGGCCTGGCTGGTAATGATGTCACGTGGTCGTAAGAAAGGAACCGGACACAGGATCGCTCCCGGCGTGCCATCACGTTGCGGCAGCACCTGCGGCGCATGGCCGGCGCTGGCAACGACTGTGGTGTTGAGAAACGCCAGAATATCGCGGGATTCATTGAGCGTGGCGACGGAATCGTGGTTGCCTGCCAGCACGACCAGATGACAGCCAGTTTGCTGCAAATTGACGACAAAACGGTTATACAGCTCACGGGCGTAGCTTGGCGGTGAGCCGGTATCGAAAATATCGCCCGCCACAATAATGGCATCCACCTGCTGGGATTGTGCCGTTTCCAGCAGCCAGTCGAGAAAGGCCTGATGTTCAGCGGCGCGGCTCTTGCTGTAGAAATTTTGGCCCAGATGCCAGTCAGACGTGTGAAGGATGCGCATAAGAGTTCCATGACGATAAAACAGTGGCGGGGATTATAACCTTTCAAGGACGGTAATATCTTGTCTCCGGGCTGTCATAATTCGTCTGGCTGCGTTAAACCTGGACTATCTTTTCATAAATCTGTCATAAAACTGACGCATAATGGCACCGTATTGATGGCAAACGATTTAATTATAAACAGGGCAAATCATGGCGAGACGTATTCTGGTCGTAGAAGATGAAGCTCCAATTCGTGAAATGGTCTGCTTCGTGCTCGAGCAAAACGGTTTTCAACCCGTAGAAGCCGAAGACTATGACAGTGCTGTGAACCAACTCAATGAACCCTGGCCGGATCTCGTCCTGCTTGACTGGATGCTTCCCGGCGGCTCGGGTCTACAGTTTATTAAGCATCTCAAGCGCGAAGCCATGACGCGGGACATCCCCGTGATGATGCTGACGGCGAGGGGAGAAGAGGAAGATCGCGTCCGGGGTCTGGAAACCGGTGCGGATGACTATATTACCAAGCCGTTTTCTCCCAAGGAGCTGGTGGCGCGTATTAAAGCTGTGCTGCGTCGAATTTCCCCCATGGCGGTGGAAGAGGTTATTGAGATGCAGGGGCTGAGTCTTGATCCCACTTCGCATCGCGTGATGACCGGCGAAGAACCGCTGGATATGGGGCCGACCGAATTCAAACTGTTGCACTTCTTTATGACTCACCCCGAACGCGTATACAGTCGTGAACAACTCCTCAATCATGTCTGGGGAACCAATGTCTACGTAGAAGACCGGACAGTGGATGTGCATATCCGCCGCTTACGTAAAGCGCTGGAGCACAGCGGACACGATCGTATGGTGCAGACAGTTCGCGGGACGGGATATCGTTTTTCGACCCGCTTTTGACTGACAAGAATCAGGGCCTGATGGATTAGGCCGTTTATGGAGTAAGACGTTTGCTAGAACGATTGTCATGGAAAAGGTTGGTACTGGAGCTGATCCTGTGCTGCATACCGGCATTTATCCTTAGCGCTTTTTTCGGTTACCTGCCCTGGTTTTTACTGGCGTCGGTAACGGGCCTGCTTATCTGGCATTTCTGGAATTTATTACGTTTGTCCTGGTGGTTATGGGTAGACAGAAGTATGACGCCGCCGCCGGGGCGAGGCAGTTGGGAGCCGTTGTTATATGGGCTGCATCAAATGCAGCTTCGCAACAAAAAGCGCCGTCGAGAACTGGGTAACCTGATTAAACGTTTTCGCAGCGGGGCGGAATCCCTACCCGACGCGGTGGTGTTGACCACCGAAGAAGGCGGTATCTTCTGGTGTAACGGACTGGCTCAGCAGGTTCTGGGACTGCGCTGGCCGGACGATAGCGGGCAAAATATTCTTAACCTGCTGCGTTACCCGGAATTTACACAATATCTGAAAACGCGCGATTTTAGCCGGCCAATCAATCTGGTGCTCAATACCGGACGGCATCTGGAAATTCGCGTGATGCCCTATACCGATAAGCAATTGTTGATGGTGGCGCGCGACGTTACCCAGATGCACCAACTGGAAGGTTCACGGCGTAACTTTTTCGCCAACGCCAGCCATGAGCTGCGCACACCGCTGACGGTGCTGCAAGGTTACCTGGAAATGATGCAGGAGCATCCGCTGGAAGGGACAACGCGCGAAAAAGCGCTGCATACCATGCGCGAACAAACGTACCGTATGGAAGGCCTGGTGAAGCAGCTGCTGACGCTGTCAAAAATTGAAGCTGCGCCGACGTTGCAGCTGAATGAGAAAGTCGACGTGCCCATGATGCTGCGCGTGATCGAGCACGAAGCGCAAACCCTGAGCCAGCATAAACATACGTTTACCTTTGATGTCGATAACAGCCTGAACGTGCGAGGCAACGAGGAGCAGTTGCGTAGCGCTATCTCGAATCTCGTGTACAACGCGGTGAACCACACACCAGCGGGAACGCACATTACCGTACGCTGGCAGCATGTGGCGTCGGGGGCGGAGTTTTGCGTGGAAGACAACGGTCCGGGCATTGCCCCCGAGCATATACCACGTTTGACCGAGCGTTTTTATCGTGTGGATAAGGCGAGATCGCGACAAACGGGCGGTAGCGGGCTGGGTCTGGCTATTGTGAAACATGCGCTGCATCATCACGACAGCCGTTTGAACATCGAAAGCGAACCAGGCAAAGGGACGCGATTTAGTTTCATGATCCCGGAACGTTTCATTGCCAAAAGTAACGGCTAAGACGTATTCGTAAGATAATCTTTCCAAAAGCCAGCGCAAGCTGGTTTTTTTTATGTGGTCAATAGATGCCTCCTGAATTTCACGACGTTTGATTGTTTTTTGTTCGAACTATTACCCATACCTTTTTCCATGAAATGGTGTTTTGTGCTAACCCTATTTTTCATATCGCTATATTGTTCTGGTTTTTGGATCCCACCTTGCTTTAAAACGTTATAAGCGTTTAAATTGCGCTCCAGGTGCTGTCATACCGACTGCATTTACGCGGTAAATCGAAAAACTATTCTTCGCCGCGCCAGGTCGGGAGTGTTTCCCGCTGGAATTGAGCAAAAATGCCGCTGTATTGTCCCCTAGGGAAAGGCAAAAATTTACTATTTTCAACACCACATCCACAGGCAGTAAGACTTTATGACCCATCAGTTAAAATCGCGCGATATTATCGCTTTGGGATTTATGACATTTGCACTGTTCGTTGGTGCAGGTAACATCATCTTCCCCCCAATGGTTGGTTTGCAGGCAGGTGAACACGTCTGGACTGCGGCTTTTGGCTTTTTGATTACGGCCGTTGGCCTGCCGGTTCTTACCGTTGTCGCGCTGGCGAAAGTCGGCGGTGGTGTGGACCGACTGAGCACGCCTATCGGTAAAGTTGCCGGTCTGCTGCTGGCGACCGTTTGCTATCTGGCCGTTGGGCCGTTATTTGCTACCCCGCGTACCGCGACGGTCTCTTTCGAAGTCGGGATTGCACCGCTGACTGGTGACTCTGCGCTGCCGCTGTTTATCTATAGCGTTATCTATTTCGCGATTGTCATTCTGGTTTCGCTTTATCCGGGCAAACTGCTGGATACGGTGGGTAATTTCCTGGCACCGCTCAAAATCCTGGCTCTGGTGGTCCTGTCTGTCGCTGCAATCGTCTGGCCAGCAGGCCCGATCAGTAATGCGATGGAAGCCTATCAAACTGCGGCGTTTTCTAATGGCTTCGTGAACGGGTATCTGACCATGGATACGCTGGGCGCGATGGTGTTTGGTATTGTTATCGTTAACGCCGCTCGCTCGCGTGGTGTTACTGAAGCGCGTCTGCTGACCCGTTATACCGTTTGGGCGGGTTTAATGGCGGGTGTGGGCTTAACGCTGCTGTATCTCGCGCTGTTCCGTCTGGGTTCAGACAGCGCGATTCTGGTCGATCAGTCTGCTAACGGCGCGGCGATTCTGCATGCGTATGTTCAGCACACCTTTGGCGGTGCAGGAAGCTTCCTGCTGGCGGCGCTGATTTTCATCGCCTGTCTGGTTACCGCGGTTGGCCTGACCTGTGCGTGCGCAGAGTTCTTTGCCCAGTACGTTCCACTGTCTTATCGTACGCTGGTATTTATCCTCGGCGGCTTCTCGATGGTGGTTTCTAACCTGGGTCTGAGCCATCTGATTCAGATCTCTATTCCGGTGCTGACGGCTATCTATCCGCCATGTATCGCACTGGTTGTATTAAGCTTTACCCGCTCATGGTGGCATAATTCTTCCCGCGTCATTGCACCTGCGATGTTTATCAGCCTGATTTTTGGTATCCTTGATGGCATTAAAGCTTCTGCAATTGGCGACGTGTTACCGGCCTGGACCCAGCGTTTACCGCTGGCGGAGCAGGGGCTGGCGTGGTTGATGCCAACAGTCGTGATGGTGGTCCTGGCAGTTATCTGGGATCGCGCCGCGGGTCGACAAGTGACCTCCAGCGCACACTAATATCACTGACAATAAGTTTTAACCACGGGGCTATTAACATGGCCCCGTGGTTTTTTTATTGTGTTAACAGGTTAGGAATCGATGGAAAGTAATAACAAGCTAAAGCGTGGGCTGAGCACCCGGCACATCCGCTTTATGGCATTAGGTTCAGCAATTGGTACCGGGTTGTTTTACGGCTCGGCCGACGCTATCAAAATGGCGGGGCCAAGCGTATTGCTGGCCTATATTATCGGCGGTGTCGCGGCGTACATTATTATGCGTGCGCTGGGCGAAATGTCTGTTCATAACCCGGCAGCCAGCTCCTTCTCGCGCTACGCGCAGGAAAACCTCGGACCGCTGGCAGGCTACATTACCGGCTGGACCTACTGTTTTGAAATCCTGATTGTCGCCATTGCCGACGTGACAGCCTTCGGCATATACATGGGCGTCTGGTTCCCGGCGGTACCGCACTGGATTTGGGTACTCAGCGTGGTGCTGATTATCTGCGCCATCAACCTGATGAGCGTGAAGGTATTTGGTGAGCTGGAGTTCTGGTTCTCGTTCTTCAAAGTCGCCACCATTATCATCATGATTGTCGCCGGTTTCGGTATCATCATTTGGGGGATTGGCAACGGTGGGCAACCTACCGGTATCCATAACTTATGGAGCAACGGTGGCTTCTTCAGCAACGGCTGGCTCGGCATGGTGATGTCGCTGCAAATGGTGATGTTTGCCTATGGCGGGATTGAGATTATCGGGATTACCGCAGGCGAAGCCAAAGACCCGGAAAAATCTATTCCGCGCGCCATCAATTCCGTACCAATGCGTATCCTGGTGTTTTATGTGGGGACGCTGTTCGTCATTATGTCTATCTACCCGTGGAACCAGGTGGGTACCGACGGTAGCCCGTTCGTTATGACGTTCCAGCATATGGGCATTACCTTTGCTGCCGGGATCCTCAACTTTGTGGTTCTGACTGCGTCGTTGTCGGCTATTAACTCTGACGTCTTCGGTGTGGGGCGTATGCTACACGGCATGGCGGAGCAGGGCAGTGCCCCGAAAATGTTCGCCAAGACGTCGCGTCGTGGCGTGCCGTGGGTGACGGTAATGGTGATGACTATCGCGCTGCTGTTTGCGGTGTACCTTAACTACATCATGCCGGAAAACGTCTTCCTGGTGATCGCCTCTTTGGCGACTTTCGCCACGGTATGGGTGTGGATTATGATCCTGTTGTCGCAGATTGCTTTCCGTCGTCGTCTGCCGCCGGAAGAGGTCAAAGCGCTGAAATTTAAAGTTCCGGGTGGGGTAACGACGACCGTTGTTGGCCTGATTTTCCTGGTCTTTATCATCGCGCTCATCGGCTATCATCCGGATACCCGTATTTCGCTGTACGTCGGCTTTGCGTGGATTGTCCTGCTGCTGGTCGGATGGGGATTCAAGCGCCGTCGCGAGCGCCAACTGGCTGAAGCACAGTAATATTTTTGCCGGGTAGCTTTGCGTTACCCGGCAAGTTTCTCCTCCCCCGAACTCCTCCCCCAATAAACGTTAAGATGATGAGTGATCCTGCACTTCGCTATGGCAAGGTGACGTCATTATCATCAAAGGGGATACGTGATGTTGAACGCCTGGCACCTTCCGGTTGCCCCATTTGTTAAGCAAAACAAAGATCAACTGACGATTACATTATGGTTGGCGGGGGAAAATCCACCCCAGCGGGTGACGCTACGCGCAGAAAACGATAACGAAGAGATTTCGCTGGCTATGCACAAGCAGCGCAGCCAGCCGCAGCCGGGCGTGACCGCGTGGCGAGCGGCGATCGATCTCTCCAGCGGGCAGCCTCGTCGACGCTATAGCTTTAAATTACTTTGGCTCGATCGTCAGCTGTGGTTCACCCCACAGGGATTCAGCCGTTTTCCGCCTGCGCGTCTGGAGCAGTTTGCCGTCGATGTGCCGGATAATGGTCCGCAGTGGGTTGCCGATCAGATTTTCTATCAAGTTTTCCCGGACCGTTTTGCCCGCAGCCAGTCGCGTGAAGCGGGACAGGATAATGTCTATTACCACCACGCCGCCGGACACGACATCGTGCGGCGCGAATGGGACGAACCGCTTACGGCTCAGGCCGGTGGCTCCACGTTTTATGGCGGCGATTTGGACGGCATCAGCGAAAAGCTACCGTACCTGAAAACGTTAGGGGTCACGGCGCTGTACCTGAATCCTGTTTTTACCGCCCCGAGCGTGCATAAATACGATACCGAAGATTACCGTCATGTTGATCCACAATTTGGCGGCGACAGGGCACTACTGCGTCTGCGGCACAACACCCAACAGCAGGGCATGCGTCTGATTCTCGACGGCGTCTTTAACCATAGCGGCGATTCGCACGCCTGGTTTGACCGACATAATCGGGGAACAGACGGGGCGTGCCATAACCCAGAATCCCCCTGGCGCGATTGGTATCATTTTTCAGCCGACGGCGTTGCGCTCGACTGGCTGGGATATTCCAGCTTACCTAAGCTGGACTTTTCCTCGGAAAGCCTGGTGAATGAAATTTATCGTGGTGAAGACAGTATCGTCCGCCACTGGCTGAAAGCGCCGTGGAGTATGGACGGCTGGCGTCTTGATGTGGTGCATATGCTGGGAGAGGCCGGAGGCGCACGTAACAACCTACAACATGTGGCCGGAATTACGCAGGCGGCAAAAGAAACCCAGCCAGAGGCGTATGTGGTGGGTGAGCATTTTGGCGATGCGCGCCAGTGGTTGCAGGCTGATGCAGAAGATGCCGCCATGAACTATCGCGGCTTTACTTTCCCCCTCTGGGGATTCCTCGCCAATACCGATATCTCATACGACCCGCAATCCATTGATGCCCAGACCTGTATGGCGTGGATGGATAACTACCGCGCGGGGTTGTCGCATCAGCAACAGCTGCGGATGTTTAATCAGCTCGACAGCCATGATACCGCCCGCTTTAAATCTCTGCTCGGTAAAGACGTCGCACGGTTACCGCTAGCGGTGGTATGGCTGTTTACCTGGCCTGGCGTGCCCTGTATTTACTACGGTGACGAAGTGGGGCTGGACGGGAACAACGATCCGTTTTGTCGCAAACCGTTCCCGTGGCAGCCTGAAAAACAGGACGCTGCTCTGCTGGCGTTGTATCAGCGGTTGGCAAAATTACGCCACCAGAATCAGGCGCTGCGCCACGGTGGTTGCCAGGTGATTTACGCCGAGGATAACGTGGTAGTGTTTGTTCGCGTGCTAAACCGACAGCGCGTAATGGTGGCGATTAACCGTGGCCACGCTTGTGAAGTGGTCCTGCCTGCCTCGCCATTACTGAGCGTGAGTCAATGGCAGCACAAAGAGGGCAACGGCATGCTTGCCGACGATATCCTGACGTTGTCGGCGATTTCCGCCTCAGTATGGATAGGTCATTGATATAAGCGCGCAATTTCCGGGCTTGCCAGCAGCGTTTCCCGCCACCAGCGCTGTGCCAGCCCATCGCGGTTATTGCGCCATGCCATATATGCCACGTCTTTTTGGCGAAATGAGATAACCGTTTTTTCCACCAGCTCGCCCGTGGTAAGCCACGGGCTGGCAATATGGCGGGGGAGAAATCCGCAGCCCATACCGGCTCGTAGTAGCATCACCTTACTGTGGAAGTCATCGACGCGGATTTGCGCCTGTTCCTCCATCAGATTGGTTTGTAACGGATGGCAGAAGCGGGCGCTGTCGCTGATAACAATCGCCCGATGCAGGCATAACTGTTCGTTGGTCAGGCCGTCTGCTGCTGCTGCCAGCGGATGCTCAGGCGCAACGACAAACACATTGTCCAACGTGCCGAGCATTTTATAGGACCAGGCTGCAGACGTTGGCGGTTCATTAATTGCCCCCAGAATAATATCGGCTCCATTATGGGTCAGCTCCTCCCAGGAGCCCGCCAGCGTATGGTGGGTAAAACTGAGGCGAGTTTGTTTATTCAGCGCATGAAATTCATCGATAATGGGCAACAGCGCGGCGAAAGGGAAGGAGTCGTCCAGCGCAATTGCCAGCTCTTTTTCCCAGCCTGAACTCAGCTGTACCGCCTGCTTTTCGAGATCTTTTGCCGCATTCAGCAGCAAACGCCCTTTTTCCAGCATCATCTGTCCGGTATCGGTAAATTTTGCCCGGTGCCCGGAACGGTCAAGCAGCTCGATATTCAAATCGCTTTCCAGCTTCTGAATCATATAGCTGAGTGCGGCAGGGGTTTTAAACAGCGACTCGGCCGCTGCGGCAAATGAACCCTGTTTGTCGAGTGCGTCGAGAATAAGCAAAACATCCAGATTAATGCGCATAAGCAGAAAATATCCTGAAAATTAAACCCTTCTGTTGTACCGAATGAAGAAAAACAATGCCAGTGAATAAATTAGATGAGTCATGCGCATTTTTTTGATGTTGTTTAGGATATATCGCAACACAAAATTAATAGTTTCACAGGATAGTAAGTTTTCTTTAATAACTCGTTAGAAATTTCCCGCTATACTCAACAAGCTTTCTGATTCAGGATCCTGCTGCTGACGGCAGATACAGACCGTTGCCTTTTAACTTATTGATTAAGAAGGTGTGCTATGTCTATTCGGGAACTGATTGACCCTCAAAATTCTACGCTTATTTTTATTGATCATCAGCCGCAAATGTCATTCGGTGTGGCAAATATTGATCGCCAGACTTTAAAAAATAATACCGTTGCATTAGCGAAAGCCGGGAAAATATTCAATGTTCCGGTGATTTATACTTCTGTAGAAACCAAAAGTTTTAGCGGATATATCTGGCCGGAATTGTTAGCGGTTCATCCTGATGTCAAACCCATTGAACGCACCTCAATGAACTCCTGGGAAGATGCGGCGTTTGTGAAAGCGGTGGAAGCGACCGGGCGTAAAAAACTGATTATCTCCGCGCTGTGGACCGAAGTATGCCTGACTTTTCCGGCGCTAATGGCACTGGAGGCAGGCTATGAAGTTTATGTGGTAACTGATACCTCCGGCGGCACGTCCGTAGATGCTCATGAGCGTTCTATCGACCGCATGGTACAGGCAGGTGCCGTACCCGTAACCTGGCAACAGGTTCTTCTCGAGTACCAGCGCGACTGGTCCCGCAAAGAAACCTACGACGCCGTAATGGATCTGGTACGCGAGCACAGCGGCGCCTACGGTATGGGCGTGGATTATGCCTATACCATGGTGCATGGCGCGCCGGAACGTAAAGCTTAAATACATGTCATCCTTCATGTTGCATCTTTGTTGGCTTCGCTTGCGTACCCCGGTCACTTACTTATGTAAGCTCCCGGGGATCCACAACCTTGCCGCCTCGATGCACCATGAATGATTTTGTGTATTGCTTTCCTGGCCTAAGCGGCCTGTTTCCTGTCAACAAGGAACCCTTCATGGCGCAGAACAAACATGTGACGTTGGTAATTACTCACACTCTGCTACCTGAGCAGGCGCAGCGGTATGAGCAGTGGCTGGGGAAAATCATGCCTGTAGCGGCTGAATTTCCCGGTCATCTCGGGGCGAACGTGATTCGCCCGGCAGATGGCAACAACCTGTGGAACATCATTATCCGCTTCGACACGCTTGAGCATCTGTATAGCTGGACCCAGTCCGATACGCGCCGCGTGTTGGTCGAAGAGATTGCTCCACTGCTGGCTGAAGGTGACAAAACCGAAATTCGCACCGAAGCAGCATTCTGGTTTACGCCGCCCGCGCCCCATGTACGCCAGCCCAAACGCTGGAAACAGTTTCTGATAACCCTGCTGGTGATATTTCCCAGCACCAATCTGGTGCCGTGGTTGACCGGCATTGTGCTGCCTGCAATGAAGGGCTCGTTACTCCTGCATCTCATCAATGATGCCTTTGTGGTTGCGCTGGTGGTCTGGTTCTGGATGCCCATCGTAACCCGTCTGTTTGCCGGATGGCTGAAAAAAGCCTGACCGGTATCTCAGGAGATTGTTATGTCTCAAACTGCCACACTGATTCTGACTCACGGAAAAATTCATACTCTCGACAGGCAAAGTCCGCAGGTCGAGGCGGTAGCGATCGCCAACGGAAAGATCCTGGCGACCGGTAGCCACGATCGGGTAATGAGCTTTGCCGCCGAAGGGACGCAGGTTGTCGATCTGCAAGGACATACGGTGATCCCGGGCCTGAACGATTCGCACCTGCACCTTATTCGTGGTGGACTGAATTACAACCTGGAATTGCGTTGGGAGGGCGTGCCGTCACTGGCGGACGCGCTACGCATGCTCAAAGACCAGGCTGACAGAACGCCGTCGCCACAATGGGTACGCGTGGTGGGCGGCTGGAGTGAATTCCAGTTTGCCGAACGTCGCATGCCAACCCTCGAAGAACTGAATGAAGCCGCTCCGGATACTCCGGTTTTTGTTCTGCATCTCTACGACCGGGCTTTGCTCAACCGCGCCGCGCTGAAAGCGGTTGGCTATACCAAAGCGACGCCGGATCCGGCGGGCGGTGAGATTGTGCGTGATAGCAACGGCAACCCGACCGGAATGCTGATCGCTAAACCGAACGCCATGATCCTTTATTCGACGCTGGCAAAAGGACCAAAACTGCCGCTGGAAATGCAGGTTAACTCGACCCGTCAGTTTATGCGTGAACTGAACCGTCTGGGACTGACCAGCGCCATCGATGCGGGCGGCGGCTTCCAGAACTACCCGGAAGATTACGAGATCATTGAGCAGTTACACGCTAACAAACAGATGACGGTACGTATTGCCTACAATCTGTTTACCCAGCGTCCGAAGCAGGAACTGGAAGACTTTGAACGCTGGACCGATATGCTCAAGCCAGGGCAGGGAACCGACTTCTATCGTGCCAACGGGGCGGGGGAAATGCTGGTCTTTTCTGCAGCGGATTTTGAAGACTTCCTTCAGCCACGTCCGGATCTGCCGGAGGGGATGGAAGATGAGCTGGAGCGCGTGGTTCGTCACCTGGTGGAGCATCGCTGGCCGTTCCGCCTGCACGCCACCTACGATGAATCTATCAGCCGAATGTTGGACGTATTTGAGAAAGTTAATCGTGATATCCCGTTCAATGGCCTGCACTGGTTCTTCGATCACGCCGAAACAATTACTGAACGGAACATTGAGCGTGTAAAAGCACTGGGCGGCGGGATTGCGGTCCAGCACCGTATGGCGTTCCAGGGAGAGTATTTTGTCGATCGCTACGGCAAAGACGCGGTTAAACATACGCCGCCGGTGGCGAAAATGCTGGCGGCTGACGTTCCGGTCGGGCTGGGGACTGATGCCACCCGCGTGGCCAGCTACAACCCGTGGACCGCGCTCTACTGGCTGGTTTCGGGCCGTACCGTTGGCGGGATGGCAATGTACGATGATAACAACCGTCTGCAGCGTGATGTTGCCCTGGAACTGTGGACGGCCGGGAGCGCCTGGTTTTCCAGCGAGCAGGGTAAGAAAGGGCGCATCGAGAAAGATCAACTGGCCGACCTGGTGGTGCTGTCTAAAGATTACTTCAGCGTGCCGGAAGAAGAGATCAAAGGTATTGAGTCGGTGATGACCGTTGTTGATGGCAAAGTGGTTTACGCCGCAGGGCATTTCACCCCGCTGGCACCACCTGCTATTCCGATTGTGCCGGACTGGTCGCCAGTGGTGAAGGTGCCAGGGCATTATCGCTCAGCACCACCTGCTGCGGCGAAAATTGGCGCAATGGTGCAGATGCACCAGTGCTGCGGCAGCTGCGGCGTACACGGTCACCAGCATGATATTGCGCGGAAATCGGGGATTCCGGTGTCAGATGACCGGGCTTTCTGGGGCGCGCTTGGCTGTTCCTGCTTCGCGTTTTAATCGCTTATCGGATCTGCTAACAATAAAAAAGGCCCGCATTTGCGGGCCTTTTGTCGATTCATGCCAATTACAGGCTGGAAACGTTCTCGGTCAGGTATTTTGCCACGCCGTCCGGAGACGCGTTCATACCTTCTTTACCTTTTTCCCACTGTGCCGGGCAAACGTCGCCGTGCTCTTCGTGGAACTGCAGCGCGTCAACCATGCGCAGCATTTCGTCGATGTTACGACCCAGCGGCAGATCGTTAACCACCTGGTGGCGAACAACGCCGTTAGCGTCGATCAGGAAAGAACCGCGCAGCGCAACGCCCGCTTCCGGGTGCTCGATGCCGTAGGCTTTCTGGATTTCGCGTTTGATGTCAGCAACCATTGCGTATTTCACTGCACCGATGCCGCCTTTGTCGACAGGGGTGTTACGCCATGCGTTGTGGACAAATTCAGAGTCGAAGGAAACACCAACAACTTCAACGCCGCGCTTCTGGAATTCTTCGTAACGTTTGTCGAATGCGATCAATTCTGACGGGCAAACGAAGGTGAAGTCCATCGGCCAGAAGAACAGAACGGTAGTTTTACCGTTGGTATGCTGTTTGAAGTTGAAGTTTTCAACGATCTCACCGCTACCCAGTACCGCAGCTGCTGTGAAATCCGGAGCCTGACGAGTTACCAGTACCATATAATTCTCCTGCAATGTTAAGGGGTTTTTGGAACGCAACGCGGGCCAGTATAGAGAGTGTTCGTGAATAAGACAAAGAGGCGCTGGCAATCAATGAGACAGGTTTTGTCTATCAATCTTTTGCCGGACGGCGGCTACAGCTTATCCGGCGGGGAATGCGGACTGCGATCAAAGGGTTTTACGTCGCGCCTGTTCCATCATTTGCGGATAAAACTGCCAGAATCGTTCTTCTAACGCATCGTAATGCGTATCGAGGTCATACCATGAGTCGCGTAGGGCATCGAGCCGTGGACGGCGGCTGGCCATGCCGTTCAGGACGTTCTGGATAAAATCCATATCCCGATAACGCTCAAGCCATTTCTCTGACCATATATAGTTGTTCAGATTGATAAAGCGCGGCGGCGATTCCGGCAAAATAGTGGTTACCTGGGTACGGGCATAGCGCACAAAGTCCGTCAGCGGGAAGTCAGGGGAGATTTCCGACCAATGACGCGACAGAAAATGATCCCACATAACGTCCAGCGTAATCGGCGCGACACGGCGTGTTTCGCTACGAAACCACTCTTTGGCTTCACGCACCTGCGGTAAGTTATCGGTCATCACGTCGATACGACGATGCATGAAGATGCCTGCTACCACATCAGGCGAGTAGTGCGTTTCCGGATTACCCCGGACAAAATCGGCCAGCAGATTGCCGGAAAGCGAGCTATCGGCAAGATGAGCGAGATGCAAATGTGCAAGAAAATTCATAGTTAAACGTTTATCCAGAGGGGTAAAGGTTGCAGGGAGAACGCCCCGGCACTAGACTACCCGCCTCTTATTTTAGTCTGAGTCAGTGTCATGCGCGTTACCGATTTCACCTTTGAACTACCCGAATCCCTGATTGCCCACTATCCGCAAGCTGAGCGCAGTAGCTGTCGCTTGCTGTCTTTGGACGGGCCGACGGGCGCGCTGACGCACGGTACTTTCACCGATTTGCTCGATAAGCTCAACCCTGGAGACTTGCTGGTCTTTAACAACACCCGCGTCATTCCTGCGCGTCTGTTTGGTCGTAAAGCCAGCGGCGGCAAGATTGAAGTGCTGGTCGAGCGTATGCTGGATGACAAACGTATTCTGGCGCATATTCGTGCCTCGAAAGCGCCGAAACCGGGTGCCGAGCTGCTGCTGGGCGACGACGAAAGTATTAAAGCGACGATGGTCGCCCGCCATGACGCGCTGTTTGAAGTTGAGTTTAACGACGAACGCAGCGTGCTGGATATCCTCAACGCCATCGGCCATATGCCGTTGCCGCCGTATATCGACCGTCCGGATGAAGACGCCGACCGCGAGCTGTACCAGACCGTATACAGCGAAAAACCGGGTGCCGTCGCTGCGCCGACCGCGGGTCTGCATTTTGACGATCCGCTGCTGGCTAAACTGCGCGATAAAGGCATTGAAATGGCGTTCGTCACCCTGCACGTTGGAGCGGGTACTTTCCAGCCGGTGCGCGTAGACACCATCGAAGACCACATTATGCATTCTGAATATGCGGAAGTGCCGCAGGATGTGGTGGACGCGGTGCTGGCGGCGAAAGCGCGCGGTAATCGCGTGATAGCCGTGGGAACAACGTCCGTTCGCTCACTGGAAAGTGCGGCGCAGGCGGCCAAAAACGATCTCATCGAGCCGTTCTTCGGCGATACACAGATCTTTATTTATCCAGGCTATAAATATCAGGTGATTGATGCCCTGGTCACCAACTTCCACCTGCCGGAATCGACGCTGATTATGCTGGTTTCCGCATTTGCTGGTTATAAAAACACCATGCACGCCTATCATGAAGCGGTAAAAGCGGAATATCGCTTTTTTAGTTACGGGGATGCCATGTTTATCACGTACAATCCGCAGGCTATTTCTGAGCGACCGTGAGAAGGCTATCTCACTTGCCATTTTGATGTCGGGCAGTGCTCGCCATCCTCACGTACTGCGTGTACGCTCCGGTGGCTGTGCGCTGGTCGCCCCCAAACTGGCTGCGCCGATTGCGCCTTCGCCAGTGGGTTAATATATTTTTACTCCGTGGAGTGATTCCGTGGGGAAAGTTTAATCATCAGACTGTCTCTCTGATGCAGGAGAAAAAATGAAATTTGAACTGGATACCACAGACGGTCGCGCGCGCCGCGGCCGCCTGGTTTTTGATCGTGGCGTAGTAGAAACGCCTGCTTTTATGCCGGTCGGTACTTACGGCACAGTAAAAGGCATGACGCCGGAAGAAGTTGAAGCGACCGGCGCACAGATTATCCTCGGCAATACTTTCCACCTGTGGCTGCGCCCGGGTCAGGAAATCATGAAACTGCACGGCGATCTGCACGATTTCATGCAGTGGAAAGGGCCAATCCTTACCGATTCCGGCGGCTTCCAGGTGTTCAGTCTGGGCGATATCCGCAAGATTACCGAGCAGGGTGTGCATTTCCGTAACCCGATCAACGGCGATCCGATTTTCCTCGATCCTGAGAAGTCAATGGAGATTCAATACGATCTCGGTTCCGATATCGTGATGATCTTCGACGAATGTACACCGTATCCGGCCGACTGGGACTATGCTAAACGCTCAATGGAGATGTCTTTGCGTTGGGCGAAGCGCAGCCGTGACCGTTTTGATAGCCTCGGCAACAAAAATGCGCTTTTTGGCATCATTCAGGGCAGTGTTTACGAAGATTTACGTGATATCTCCGTCAAAGGTCTGGTAGATATCGGCTTTGATGGCTACGCTGTCGGCGGTTTGGCTGTCGGTGAGCCGAAGGAAGATATGCACCGCATTCTGGAACATGTTTGCCCGCAGATTCCGGCAGATAAACCGCGTTACCTGATGGGCGTCGGCAAACCAGAAGATCTGGTTGAGGGCGTGCGTCGCGGTATCGATATGTTTGACTGCGTGATGCCAACGCGAAATGCCCGTAATGGTCATTTGTTTGTGACTGACGGCGTGGTAAAAATTCGTAACGCGAAACATAAAAGCGACACCAGTCCGCTCGATGCTGAGTGTGATTGTTACACCTGTCGCAATTATTCGCGCGCTTACTTGCATCATCTCGACCGTTGCAACGAAATATTGGGCGCGCGACTCAACACGATTCATAACCTTCGCTACTACCAGCGTTTGATGGCGGGTTTACGCAAGGCTATTGAAGAGGGTAAATTAGAGAGCTTCGTGACCGATTTTTACCAACGTCAGGGTAGACCAGTTCCACCTGTGAACGTTGATTAATTTTAATAATGAGGGAATTTGAATGAGCTTTTTTATTTCTGATGCGGTAGCGGCAACAGGTGCTCCGGCGCAGGGCAGCCCGATGTCTCTGATTCTGATGCTGGTGGTGTTTGGTCTGATTTTCTATTTCATGATCCTGCGCCCACAGCAAAAGCGTACCAAAGAACACAAGAACCTGATGAACTCCATTGCGAAAGGCGATGAAGTACTGACTAACGGTGGTCTGGTGGGTCGCGTGACTAAAGTAGCAGAATCTGGCTACATCGCTATCGCGCTGAACGACACCACTGAAGTGGTTATCAAACGTGATTTCGTAGCTGCCGTTCTGCCGAAAGGCACCATGAAGGCGCTGTAATTTATTGTTTTCCCAAAGGGAACTGCCGTGTTAAACCGTTATCCTTTGTGGAAGTATGTCATGCTGATCGTCGTTATTGTCGTCGGTCTGCTCTATGCGCTTCCCAACCTGTATGGTGAGGATCCGGCTGTTCAAATCACTGGCGTGCGCGGTGCCGCCGCCAGTGAGCAAACGCTGATCCAGGTCCAGAAAACGTTACAAGAAGATAAAATCACACCTAAGTCTGTGGCTCTGGAAGAGGGTGCTATTCTCGCGCGCTTCGACTCCACTGATACCCAACTGCGCGCACGTGAAGTATTAATGGGCGTACTGGGCGATCAGTACGTCGTGGCGCTTAACCTTGCTCCGGCAACCCCGCGCTGGCTGGCTGCCATTCACGCAGAACCGATGAAACTCGGTCTTGACCTGCGTGGCGGCGTTCACTTCCTGATGGAAGTGGATATGGACACCGCGCTGAGTAAGTTGCAGGAACAAAATATCGATAGCCTGCGCAGCGATCTGCGTGAAAAAGGCATTCCTTATACTACCGTTCGCAAAGAAGATAACTACGGTCTGAGCATCACTTTCCGTGATAGCAGCGCCCGTGATGAAGCTATCTCTTACCTGAGCAAACGTCACCAGGATCTGGTTATTTCCAGCCAGGGCAGCAATGCTCTGCGTGCGGTAATGACCGATGCGCGCCTGAGCGAAGCCCGTGAATACGCGGTACAGCAGAACATCAACATTCTGCGTAATCGTGTTAACCAACTGGGTGTTGCTGAGCCGGTGGTACAACGTCAGGGTGCTGACCGCATTGTGGTCGAACTGCCGGGTATTCAGGATACCGCGCGTGCGAAAGAAATTCTGGGCGCAACCGCGACGCTGGAATTCCGTCTGGTAAATACCAACGTTGACCAGTCTGCTGCGGCATCCGGGCGTGTACCGGGTGACTCGGAAGTGAAACAATCTCGTGAAGGTCAGCCGGTTGTACTGTACAAGCGCGTGATCCTGACCGGTGACCATATCACCGACTCCACTTCCAGCCAGGACGAATACAATCAGCCGCAGGTTAACATCTCGCTGGATAGCGCAGGTGGTAACATCATGTCCAACTTCACCAAGGACAACATCGGTAAGCCGATGGCGACCCTGTTCGTGGAGTACAAAGACAGCGGTAAGAAAGATGCCAACGGTCGTGCAGTACTGGTGAAGCAGGAAGAGGTGATTAACATCGCCAATATCCAGTCTCGCCTGGGTAACAGCTTCCGTATCACCGGTATCAACAACCCGAACGAAGCACGCCAGCTTTCCCTGCTGTTACGTGCCGGTGCGTTGATTGCGCCGATTCAGATTGTTGAAGAACGTACCATCGGCCCAACCCTGGGTATGCAGAACATTAAACAGGGTCTGGAAGCATGTCTGGCCGGTCTGGTGGTGTCTATCCTGTTCATGATCTTCTTCTATAAGAAGTTCGGTCTGATTGCGACCAGTGCGCTGATTGCTAACCTGGTGCTGATTGTCGGTATTATGTCGTTGCTGCCGGGTGCTACGCTGAGTATGCCGGGGATTGCGGGGATCGTCTTAACCCTTGCCGTCGCGGTCGATGCGAACGTACTGATCAACGAACGTATCAAAGAAGAGTTGAGTAACGGGCGTTCGGTGCAGCAGGCCATCAATGAAGGTTATGCGGGCGCATTTAGCTCCATCTTTGATGCGAACATTACGACGCTGATCAAGGTCATCATCCTGTACGCAGTTGGCACCGGGGCAATTAAAGGGTTCGCGATTACTACCGGTATTGGTGTGGCGACGTCGATGTTTACCGCGATTGTCGGTACACGTGCCATCGTAAACCTGTTGTATGGCGGCAAGCGCGTCAAAAAGCTGTCAATCTGAGGAGTGCGAAGTGGCACAGGAATATACTGTTGAACAATTGAACCACGGCCGTAAAGTCTGGGACTTTATGCGCTGGGACTACTGGGCTTTCGGCATTTCAGGTTTCCTGCTGATTGCGGCCATCGTGGTGATGGGCGTACGCGGGTTTAACTGGGGTCTCGATTTCACCGGTGGTACGGTTATTGAAATCACGCTGGAAAAACCGGCCGATATGGACGTGATGCGCGATGCGCTGGAGAAAGCGGGCTTCGTTGATCCGCTTCTGCAGAACTTCGGCAGCAGCCACGACATTATGGTACGTATGCCGCCAACTGAAGGTGCAGACGGCGGTCAGGTGCTGGGTAGCAAAGTGTTGAGTGTGATTAACGAATCCACCAACCAAAACGCCGCGGTGAAGCGAATTGAATTCGTGGGTCCGAGCGTGGGTGCAGACCTGGCGCAAACCGGTGCGATGGCGCTGATGGCGGCGTTGATCTCCATCCTGGTGTACGTCGGTTTCCGCTTTGAGTGGCGACTGGCGGCTGGGGTAGTTATCGCGCTGGCGCACGACGTGATTATCACACTTGGGATCCTGTCGTTGTTCCATATCGAGATTGACCTGACTATCGTCGCATCACTGATGTCGGTAATCGGTTACTCGCTGAACGACAGTATCGTTGTATCTGACCGTATTCGTGAAAACTTCCGCAAAATTCGTCGCGGTACGCCTTACGAAATCTTTAACGTGTCACTGACTCAAACGCTGCACCGTACGTTGATTACGTCCGGTACAACGTTGATGGTTATTCTGATGCTGTTCCTGTTCGGTGGTCCGGTACTGGAAGGATTCTCGCTGACCATGCTTATCGGTGTTTCTATCGGTACTGCGTCTTCTATCTACGTGGCATCGGCGCTGGCGCTGAAGCTGGGTATGAAGCGTGAGCACATGCTGCAGCAGAAGGTCGAGAAAGAAGGGGCGGATCAACCGTCGATTCTGCCTTAACCCATCCAGGAGTGAAGATACTGGAATCCCGATCGCAAGGTCGGGATTTTTTTTGCCTGTGAATTAGCGACAGGTAATTATCTTTTCCTGTCGCCACACTACTGACAGTATGCTGTCAGTAGCCCTGTCATATAGTCCTCCTGAGATTACCCACACAGGCAGGAGGAAGTATGAGCAATGTAATTAATTGGTTTGAAATCCCCGTGGTACAAATGGATCGCGCCATCGCTTTTTATGAGCCAGTAATGCAGGTTTCTTTGCGCCGGGAGAACATGGACTGCGCTGAGCTCGCCGTATTTCCGCATCAGGATCCCGCTCCCGGCGGGGCGCTGGCTAAATTTGACGGTATTACGCCTTCAGCGCAGGGCGCTATTATTTATCTGCATACGGACGATTTGGCTGCAACGCTTGAACGCGTCGCCACTGCTGGCGGTCAGTGTGTGTTTGGCCCACTCGAACTGGGGCAGGACATTGGTACGATTGCGCTATTTACTGACAGCGAAGGCAATCGTGTTGGTTTACATCAACCCGCGTAATATTTTCAGCACTGAGGATTAAAATGAGCAGACGCGCCGACCGCTTGTTTCAGATTGTGCAAATCCTGCGTGGCAGGCGAGTGACAACGGCGGCGCTGCTGGCAGAGCGTCTTGAGGTTTCTGAACGGACGATTTATCGCGATATCCGCGATCTCTCTTTATCCGGTGTGCCTATTGAAGGCGAAGTGGGCAGCGGATACCGCTTAATGGCCGGGTTTGATCTACCGCCGTTGATGTTAACGCATCACGAATCAGAAGCATTGATGGTAGCGATTCGATTGCTGAAAACATGGGGTGGGGATTCACTCTCACAGGCGTTGGAATCCGCGCAGGAAAAAGTGTTGGCGATATTGCCGCCAGAGAGTCGGCGCAGAGCCGAGCAAACGCGGATTTTCGCGCCAGATTTTGGTAATCAGCCGCATTCACGCAGTGCCTTCGATCTCATACATCGCGCGGTTTCAGCCCAGCAGGTGCTGGCGCTGCATTATCGCGATGAGTCCGGGAACCTCTCCTGGCGCGACGTTCAGCCGCTGGGATTATTTTTCTGGGGCGAGCACTGGCTGCTGGTTGGCTGGTGCGAGAAGCGTGACGATTATCGTTGCTTTCGCGTTGATCGATGTCTGAAGATTACGCCACTCGACAGGCATTTTCGCGAATCGGCAGATCGCTCGCTAAGTGACTTTTTGCGTAAAGTACGCTGTGAAGACCAGCCATAAAAAAGCCAGCGGTTAAGCTGGCTTGTCTGCGAAACATTGTCTGGATTAGAAGTTGTAACCTACGACCAGGTAACCACCCCAACCGGTAGATTTCGCGCTGAAGTCGCCTTCGCCCCAGTTCAGGGTATCTCCACCTTTCCACTGGCCGCCGTTATGGAAGTAACGCGCTACGACGGAGTAGTGCCAGTGATCGTAGTTCAGCGCCAGGACGTGGCTGGATGCGATAGAGTTGCTGGTGCGGTTCGGATCATCACCCAAATCTGAGCCCCAGTCGAAGTTGGTGAAGCCGATGTAGGTCAACTGGCCGCCCCAAACCTGGGTGATCGGCACAAAGTATTTCACTTTGAAACGGTAGCCATCCCACTCGTTTTCGTTGGATGCGCCATAGTTCTGCCACTGGTATTTAGCATACACGTTCAGGGACAGACCCATCGGCAGACCGGTATCGATATCGGTACCCAGACCCATATACCAGGTGCTCTGGCGGCTGGCTTTGTTATCACCCATATCGTAGATGTAGTTGTTGGCGAAATACCATTCTTTGAACGGACCAAAGCTCAGGTCAGCACCGGTCAGTTTGTCGATGGAGAAACGCGGTTCGATTTCCATAAACAGCGGGGAACCGTCAGACCAAATACCTTTATCGTTGCCGTTACCCCAGTCGAAGGTTTTCGGAATATCGATGTAGCCATAGAAGTCAAACCAGTCTTTTTTGGCAAACGCTTCGTATTCCAGATACACGTCGTTGTTCAGTTTCGGGGAGAAACGGGTGTGATAGCTACCCACCACGTTGACACTCTGGTGCCACCAGTCGGACAGATATTGCGGTTTGTCATTTTCTGCTGCGTTGGCAGTAAAAGACGAGGAGAGCGCCAGCACTGCACCGGCTGCAAGTAATGTTTTTTTCATATGTATGCCACTGTTTGAAATCCCTTTCGGGAGTGAAAAATGCGCAATTTGCGTTTCTAAATATTTCGTAATTCTTCGGAGCCTATTATAAAAATCATTGTTCACAAAAATATGTCTTGTTTCACAGTTCTATCATTTACGTAATCGATTGCGTTCACGTTTGCGTACTTTAGGCGGCGAATTGTACTGGCTCCCATGAATGTTGCCAAGTTTTACCAGAAATATCGGTTATGTCAGGGGAGTAACAAAAAGAAGCGGAGTGATGTTGCGGAACGCACAAAACGTTCCGCAAAAAAGTTTATTGGCTAACAGGCTGGACGTCGTGGATGCGCACAAATCCTAACTGATCTGGAGTGAGGCCATTCATCTGTAACGGAATGTCTACGTCGCTGGGAGCTAGAATACTCGCCGGAGCGTTGACCAATTGGTTATGAACGTTCACTTCCTGATAGTTGTCCGTGGTGCCCTGAATTTGCCCGTACTCGACGGTGGCGCTAAAGGCGGGTAAAGGCGTGTTGGATTCACCCTGAATTCGTAGCGTCAGGCGCGTACCATCGGCGTTCGGTGCAATGTTCACCAGCGACATGCGTAAGGTGCCAATCTGGCTGTCCAGTCGTGCCGGGGTTTTGGAGCCGGGCAGCAGATAGGCGCCGCTGGTTGATTTTGCATTCAACATATTTTGTTGCGTAATTTTTACCGTTTCCTGATTAAGCTGCGTCATCTCTTTATTCAACGTGCTAACGCTTTGATGCATCTGGCGTACTTCGCTTTGCTGTGCGCAGGCACTAAGACTAAAGAGACTTCCCACCAGGAGAATTCTTAGGTAACGTCTTGTCATTGTGATTACTTCCTTCATTGTCGCGATAGCATAATGGTAGTGTGCACTGAGCACGAAGGCATCGATCCTTTGTCTCAAAAGCGCAGCGCCTTTGTTGTCACGGCAGTTCAGGGTAAAATAGATTCTGTTAACCACTGAGGTACAGGACGCCGTATGCATTGCCCATTCTGTTTCGCCGTAGACACTAAGGTAATTGACTCTCGTCTTGTAGGCGAGGGCTCCTCGGTACGCCGCCGTCGGCAGTGTCTGGTTTGTAACGAACGTTTCACCACTTTTGAAGTGGCTGAACTTGTCATGCCGCGCGTTGTGAAAAGCAACGATGTGCGTGAACCCTTTAATGAAGAAAAGCTGCGCAGCGGCATGCTCAGAGCGCTTGAGAAACGGCCTGTCAGCGCAGATGACGTCGAAATGGCGTTAAACCATATCAAATCACAGCTGCGTGCGACGGGCGAGCGTGAGGTGCCGAGCAAGATGATTGGCAACCTGGTGATGGAGCAGTTGAAAAAGCTCGATAAAGTCGCCTACATCCGCTTTGCCTCTGTCTACCGGAGTTTCGAAGACATCAAAGAATTTGGCGAAGAGATTGCTCGCCTACAGGACTAAGCCATGCAGGATGAATTGTACATGGCGCGCGCGCTAAAGCTTGCTGCGCGCGGACGTTTTACCACTCACCCTAACCCCAACGTGGGCTGCGTGATTGTGAAAGATGGGGAGATCGTCGGTGAAGGATATCATCACCGAGCGGGCGAACCGCATGCCGAAGTTCATGCTCTGCGGATGGCTGGAGAAAAAGCGCAGGGGGCAACTGCCTACGTGACGCTTGAACCCTGTAGTCATCATGGTCGCACGCCGCCGTGTTGCGATGCACTGATTGCGGCGGGGGTGTCGCGTGTGGTTGCCGCGATGCAGGATCCCAATCCGCAGGTAGCAGGTCGTGGCCTCTATCGCTTGCAGCAGGCGGGCATTGACGTCAGCCACGGGCTGATGATGAGCGAAGTTGAGCAACTGAATAAAGGCTTCCTCAAGCGCATGCGTACGGGATTCCCGTATCTTCAGCTTAAGCTTGGCGCGTCGCTTGATGGCCGTACAGCGATGGCCAGCGGTGAAAGCCAGTGGATCACCTCGCCACAGGCGCGCCGTGATGTGCAACGCTTGCGCGCGCAAAGCCATGCCATTTTAACCAGCAGTGCGACGGTGCTGGCAGACGACCCTCAGCTTACCGTGCGTTGGTCGGAGCTTGGGGAGTCAACTCAGGCGAGTTACCCGCAGGAAGAGCTGCGTCAGCCAATCCGCATTGTTCTTGATAGCCAGAATCAGGTCACACCGGCGCACCGAATTGTGCAACAGCCTGGAGAAACCTGGATTGTCCGGACTGAAGACGACCCTCGTAGCTGGCCGGAGACGGTGCGCAGCCTGAAGGTGCCGGAACATAACGGGCATCTGGATCTGGTGGTGCTAATGATGCAACTGGGCAAACAGCAAATTAACAGCATTTGGGTTGAAGCAGGCCCAACACTCGCCGGGGCATTATTACAGGCCGGTTTGGTCGATGAGCTAATCGTGTATGTTGCGCCTAAACTGTTAGGCAGCGATGCGAGAGGATTATGTGTGCTTCCAGGCCTTGAGAAACTGGCTGACGCACCCCATTTCAAATTCAATGAGATACGCCAGGTGGGCCCGGACGTTTGCCTGCATTTAACGACTGCGTGAGGCTTTCTGATTTAGAGGAAGCAGCGCACAGAATATTATGATAAAATCCGCCCCCCTTACGGGGCCATAAATCGAACCCGAAGGAAGAATATGAACATTATTGAAGCTAACGTTGCTACCCCGGACGCTCGCGTCGCCATCACCATTGCGCGTTTCAACAACTTTATCAATGACAGCCTGCTGGAAGGTGCTATCGACGCCCTGAAACGTATTGGCCAGGTTAAAGATGAAAACATTACCGTTGTTTGGGTTCCTGGTGCATATGAGCTGCCACTGGCGGCTGACGCACTGGCAAAAACCGGTAAATACGACGCGGTGATTGCGCTCGGTACGGTGATCCGTGGCGGTACCGCGCACTTCGAATATGTGGCTGGCGGTGCAAGCAATGGCCTGGCGCATGTCGCTCAGGACAGTGGCATTCCGGTAGCCTTCGGTGTTCTGACCACCGAAAGTATTGAACAAGCCATCGAACGTGCTGGCACTAAAGCCGGTAACAAAGGCGCAGAAGCTGCACTGACTGCGCTTGAAATGATTAATGTATTGAAAGCCATCAAGGCCTGATTTTTGTAAGGGGAAATCCGTGAAACCTGCTGCTCGTCGCCGCGCCCGTGAGTGTGCCGTCCAGGCGCTCTACTCCTGGCAGTTGTCCCAGAACGACATCGCTGATGTTGAATACCAGTTCCTGGCGGAACAGGACGTTAAAGATGTCGACGTTCTGTATTTCCGTGAACTGCTGTCCGGGGTGGCGACTAACAGCGCGTACCTGGATGGATTAATGAAGCCTTACCTGTCTCGTCTGTTGGAAGAGCTGGGTCAGGTAGAAAAAGCCGTACTGCGTATTGCGCTGTTTGAATTGTCTAAACGTAGTGATGTGCCGTACAAAGTGGCCATCAACGAAGCGATTGAACTGGCAAAAACCTTCGGCGCTGAAGATAGCCACAAATTCGTGAACGGCGTACTGGATAAAGCAGCACCTGTGATTCGCCCCAACAAAAAGTAATCCCGAGGCCGGCTGGATGGTGGAACCTGTTTCCGCTGTCCCCGGCTTTTTCTTTTTTTTCTGCTGAGGCATAACGTATGGCATGTGGCGAGTTTTCCCTGATTGCCCGTTATTTTGACCGCGTAAGAACTTCTCGTCTTGATGTCGAAACCGGTATTGGTGACGACTGCGCACTTCTGAACATCCCTGAAAAACAAACGCTGGCGATCAGTACCGATACGCTGGTGGCAGGCAACCACTTCCTCCCCGACATTGATCCGACCGATCTCGCCTGGAAAGCGCTGGCGGTGAATTTGAGCGATCTGGCGGCGATGGGGGCGGATCCTGCGTGGCTGACGCTGGCGCTCACGTTACCTGACGTCGATGAAGCCTGGCTGGAAGCCTTCAGCGATGGCCTGTTTGAACTCCTCAATTACTATGATATGCAGCTGATTGGTGGTGACACCACGCGTGGGCCGCTGTCGATGACGCTGGGTATCCATGGCTACGTCCCCGTTGGGCGGGCCTTAAAACGCTCAGGCGCGAAACCGGGTGACTGGATTTATGTTACCGGCACGCCGGGCGACAGTGCGGCCGGGCTGGCGATTTTGCAGAACCGATTGCAGGTTGCAGATGCAACAGACGCGGACTATCTGCTGCAACGTCATCTGCGTCCCACGCCGCGTATTTTGCAGGGACAAGCCCTGCGCGATCTGGCCAGTGCGGCTATCGATCTCTCCGATGGCCTGATTTCCGATTTGGGACACATCGTTAATGCTAGCGGCTGTGGCGCACGGGTTAACGTTGATGTGCTGCCATACTCCACGGCATTGTCACAGCACGTTGAGCCGGAACAGGCCCTGCGCTGGGCGCTCTCGGGAGGTGAAGATTATGAGTTATGCTTTACCGTACCGGAAATTAATCGTGGTGCGCTGGAAGTGGCGCTGGGAAATCTCGGCGCAGCGTTTACCTGCATTGGGCAGATGAGCGCGGACGTGGAAGGCATTCACTTTACGCGCGATGGAAAACCCGTCACGTTTGACTGGAAAGGATATGACCATTTTGCCGCGCCTTAAAAAAGATGTCGCCAAAAGCCGCCTGAGTATGCGCAATCCGTGGCACCTGTTAGCCACCGGTTTTGGCAGCGGGCTGAGCCCAATTGTTCCAGGCACGATGGGATCGCTGGCGGCGATCCCTTTTTGGTATTTAATGACTTTTCTGCCGTGGCAGCTGTATTCGCTGGTGGTGATGTTATCTATCTGTATCGGCGTTTATCTGTGCCATCAAACGGCGAAAGATATGGGCGTGCACGATCACGGTAGTATTGTCTGGGACGAGTTTGTCGGGATGTGGATTACCCTGATGGCGCTGCCGACCAACGACTGGCAGTGGGTTGCCGCCGGATTTGTGATTTTCCGTATTCTGGATATGTGGAAGCCGTGGCCGATTCGTTGGTTTGATCGCAACGTGCATGGCGGGACGGGGATCATGATCGACGATATTGTGGCCGGGATACTCTCTGCCGGAATTTTGTATTTTATCGGTCATCACTGGCCGGTAGGTATCATTTAACCCTTTTCAGCGGCTATTGTAGGCCCGATAAGCGCCGCGACATCGGGCGATCAGTGCCGGATGCGCTATGCTTATCCGGCCTACAATCTACAACCTCGCTTATTTAAATCCCACCACCGGATGCTGTTTGTACGGCGTTTCCAGCTCGGCAATCTGCTCCGGCTTCAACGTTAAATCCACCGCGTTGAGCAACTCATCCAGCTGTTCCTCACGCGAAGAGCCAATAATTGGCGCTGCCACGCCGGGTTTGCTCAGCAGCCAGGCCAGCGCAACCTGTGCCCGCGTTACACCCAACTCCTCACTGACACCGGTCAGTCGTGCGGCGATTTGCGCGTCGTTTTCATCGCTCTCGTTGTACAAATTTTTACCGACTTCATCGGAAACCAGACGTGCGGTTGTTTCTCCCCAGGGACGCGTCAGGCGACCACGCGCCAGCGGGCTCCATGGGATAACGGCCACGCCTTCCTGATAGCAAAGCGGCAGCATTTCGCGTTCTTCTTCGCGGTAGATTAGGTTGTAGTGATCCTGCATGCTGACGAACTGCGCCCAGCCGTGTTGCTTCTGTAAGGCCAGAGCCTGGGCAAACTGCGAAGCGTGCATGGATGAGGCGCCAATATAGCGAGCTTTACCGGCTTTCACGACGTCGTTTAGAGCCTCCAGCGTTTCTTCGATTGGCGTGTTGTAATCCCAGCGGTGAATTTGCAGGATGTCCACATAGTCCATACCCAGGCGTCTGAGGCTATCGTCGATTGAGCGCAGAATTTGTGCGCGGGATAATCCTTCCGCTAAATCATCAACCTGGTGAAAAACCTTGGTAGCGACCACGACATCTTCGCGGCGGGCGAAATCACGCAGCGCGCGGCCGACAATCTCTTCGCTGCTGCCAGCGGAGTAGCTGTTGGCGGTATCGAAAAAGTTAATGCCGCCCTCAAGGGCGTGTTTGATTATCGGGCGGCTGCTTTCTTCAGGTAGCGTCCAGGCGTGATTGCCGCGATTGGGTTCGCCAAATGTCATGCAACCCAGGCAAAGGCGGGAGACCCGTAGGTCGGTTTTTCCTAAGATGTTGTATTTCATCAATCCACTCCTGCTTAGCTCGTGATGAATTAAGCATAGCAGGAGCGGGGAGGGGATTATGCCAGCCAGGCCTTGATTTTGGTCTCAATTCCGGCGGCATTCAAACCCAGATCGGCACGGGCTTCATCCTGAGTTCCCTGCGGGATGAAGAAGTCTGGTAGGCCAATGTTCAGCACCGGGACGGGCTTACGATGGGCCATCAGCACTTCGTTTACGCCGCTGCCAGCACCACCCATAATGGCGTTCTCTTCAATGGTAACCAGCACCTCGTGTTGGGCAGCCATTTCAAGGATCAACGTTTCATCCAGTGGTTTTACAAAGCGCATATCGACCAGCGTGGCGTTCAGCGACTCTGCGACCTGAGCGGCTTCCGGCATCAGGGTGCCAAAGTTGAGAATTGCCACTTTTTCCCCGTGACGTTTCACGATGCCTTTACCAATTGGCAGTTGTTCCAGCGGGGTCAGCTCAACGCCTACCGCGTTGCCGCGTGGGTAGCGCACGACCGTTGGACCGTCGTTGTAGTGATAGCCGGTGAACAGCATCTGGCGGCATTCGTTTTCATCACTCGGGGTCATGATGACCATTTCCGGGATGCAGCGCAGGAAGGAGAGATCGAACGCCCCCTGATGGGTTTGTCCATCTGCGCCAACAATCCCTGCCCGGTCAACGGCGAAAAGGACCGGCAGTTTCTGGATGGCTACATCGTGCAGCACCTGATCGTAGGCGCGTTGCAGGAAGGTTGAGTAAATGGCTACCACCGGCTTGTAGCCGCCAATCGCCAGACCGGCAGCAAATGTCACCGCGTGCTGCTCGGCAATCGCCACATCGAAATAGCGATCCGGGAACTTACGTGAAAACTCCACCATTCCGGAACCTTCGCGCATTGCCGGGGTGATTGCCATCAGCTTATTGTCTTTCGCCGCGGTCTCGCACAGCCAGTCACCGAAAATTTTTGAATAGCTCGGCAGACCGCCGCTGCTTTTCGGCAGGCATCCGCTGGACGGATCAAATTTTGGTACCGCGTGGAACGTAATCGGATCTTTTTCCGCAGGCTCATAGCCACGACCCTTTTTGGTCATGATGTGCAGGAACTGCGGGCCTTTCAGATCGCGCATGTTTTTGAGCGTAGTAATAAGCCCCAGCACGTCGTGACCGTCCACCGGACCGATATAGTTAAAGCCCAGTTCTTCAAACAGAGTCCCCGGCACAACCATACCTTTAATGTGTTCTTCGGTACGTTTGAGCAGTTCTTTAATCGGCGGCACGCCGGAGAAGACTTTCTTCCCGCCTTCGCGCAGCGATGAGTAGAGTTTGCCAGAGAGCAGCTGTGCCAGATGATTGTTCAGCGCGCCAACGTTCTCTGAAATCGACATTTCGTTGTCGTTGAGGATAACCAGCATGTCGGGCCTAATATCGCCCGCGTGGTTCATCGCTTCAAACGCCATCCCTGCGGTGATGGCACCATCACCAATCACACACACGGTACGGCGCTCTTTACCTTCTTTCTCGGCGGCAACGGCAATACCGATACCTGCGCTGATGGAGGTAGAAGAGTGCCCAACGCTCAGTACGTCATACTCGCTTTCACCGCGCCATGGGAACGGATGCAGGCCGCCTTTCTGACGAATGGTGCCGATTTTATCGCGGCGACCAGTCAGAATTTTGTGCGGATAAGCCTGATGTCCCACATCCCAGATTAACTGGTCAAACGGGGTGTTGTAGACATAGTGCAGCGCGACGGTGAGTTCCACCGTGCCCAGACCAGAGGCGAAGTGCCCGCTGGAACGGCTTACGCTGTCGAGCAAATAGCGGCGCAGTTCGTCGCAAAGCTTTGGCAGGCTCTCTTTTGGCAGCAGACGTAACTCCTGGGTGGAGTCGACCAGCGCCAGGGTCGGGTATTTGGCTATATCAAAACTCATCGCAAGCTCATGGGATATGTTGGTTTATTTATCACGCTGGATTATGTAGTCCGCTAGCGCTTCCAGTGCCGAGGTATCGAGTGACTGTGCGGCCAGCAGACTTAGCGACTGGCGGGCATCCTCGATTAAATCCCGGGCTTTATTCTGGGCTTGCTCAAGACCCAGAAGTGCAGGATAGGTACTTTTGCCAAGCTGCTGGTCAGCACCCTGACGTTTACCCAATGTTGCAGTATCGCCTACCACATCCAGGATGTCATCCTGAACCTGGAAAGCCAGACCGATGCTTTCTGCGTATTTGTCGAGTATTGGCAGGCATTCTCGCCCTTTATCGCCAGCACTTAACGCCCCCAAACGCACGGCGGCGCGAATCAATGCTCCGGTTTTATGGCGGTGAATCCGCTCCAGTGCATCCAGCTCAACCTGATGACCTTCAGCTTCCAGATCCAGTGCCTGGCCGCCGCACATACCGGCGATGCCGCTGGCCTGAGCCAGTTCAGAGATCATCGCGATGCGGTCACGGTCAGTGACTTCCGGCATTGGGGCGTCGCTGATAATGGAGAATGCCAGCGTTTGTAGCGCATCTCCGGCCAGGATCGCATTTGCCTCGCCAAATTTTACGTGGCAAGTCGGCAGACCGCGTCGCAGGTCATCGTCATCCATCGCGGGCAAATCATCGTGCATCAGCGAATAGGCATGAATGCATTCGACGGCGGCAGCGGGAGCATCAAGCGTACTCAGGCTGACACCAAACATCTGACCGGTCGCATACACCAGGAACGGGCGCAGGCGTTTACCGCCTAATAATGCGCCATATTGCATGGTTTCTACCACGGGAGTGTTCTGAAAGGGCAGTGGCGCGATAAAACGGCTCAGTGCCTGGTTTGCCTGCTCAACGCAAGCCTGTAGCTGCTGCGTAAAATCCATTTACTCATTATCCGGTGTAAAAGGCGTAAGGGCGGCGTCTTCAGTATCTGACAGCAGGATTTGTACGCGCTGTTCAGCCTGTTGCAATTTGACCTGTCCCTGACGCGCCAACTGTACGCCACGTTCGAATTCGTTCAACGCTTCTTCTAACGGCAGGTCGCCGCCTTCCAGACGGGTAACAATTTGTTCCAGCTCGCTCAGCGCGGTTTCAAAACTGGCGGGCGCTTCATTTTTCTTCGGCATAATGAATGTCTGACTCTCTGTATTGGCAGCACAAGACTATGGTAACGGACTCGCACTGATAAGCAAATAACGCGCAATGTGCACAGTAGCCGCGTGATGGTGATATACTTGCGCGCCTGGATGCAGTCGCGGGTATGGGCTGCTGTATTTTTTTTCCATTACAAGTCATTCAGACTTGCCTAAGAACCATTGCCGCCATGAAGTTTATCATTAAATTGTTCCCAGAAATCACCATCAAAAGCCAATCTGTGCGTTTGCGCTTTATAAAAATTCTGACAGGGAACATTCGTAACGTTTTAAAGCACTATGATGAAGACCTTGCCGTTGTCCGTCACTGGGATCACGTTGAGGTTCGCGCTAAAGATGAAAGCCAGCGCCTGGATATTCGCGACGCGCTGACCCGTATTCCGGGTATCCACCACATTCTCGAAGTAGAAGACGTGCCGTTTACCGATATGCACGATATTTTCGAGAAGGCACTGGTGCAGTATCGCGATCAACTGGAAGGTAAAACCTTCTGTGTTCGCGTGAAGCGTCGCGGGAAGCATGAGTTTAGCTCCATTGAGGTGGAACGTTATGTTGGCGGTGGACTGAACCAACATATTGAATCTGCACGCGTGAAGCTGACGAAGCCGGATGTGACCGTTAATCTTGAAATCGAAAACGACCGTCTGCTGCTGGTTAAAGGCCGCTATGAAGGTATTGGTGGTTTCCCGATTGGGACGCAGGAAGACGTACTGTCGCTGATTTCCGGCGGTTTCGACTCTGGTGTATCCAGCTACATGCTGATGCGTCGCGGCTGCCGTGTACACTATTGCTTCTTTAACCTTGGCGGCGCAGCGCATGAAATCGGCGTTCGCCAGGTGGCGCATTACCTGTGGAATCGCTTCGGTAGTTCGCATCGCGTGCGTTTTGTTGCTATCAACTTTGAACCGGTGGTCGGTGAGATCCTGGAGAAAGTTGATGACGGCCAGATGGGCGTGGTTCTCAAACGTATGATGGTTCGCGCGGCGTCGAAAGTCGCTGAGCGCTACGGCGTACAGGCGCTGGTAACCGGTGAAGCACTGGGCCAGGTGTCCAGCCAGACGCTGACCAACCTGCGTCTGATCGATAACGTTTCTGACACCCTGATCCTGCGCCCGCTTATCTCCCATGATAAAGAGCACATCATCAATCTGGCGCGTGAAATTGGCACCGAAGACTTTGCCCGTACCATGCCGGAATACTGCGGTGTAATTTCAAAAAGCCCGACGGTGAAAGCGATCAAAGCGAAGATTGAGGCCGAAGAAGAAAACTTCGATTTCTCTATCCTCGATAAAGTGGTTGAAGAAGCGAACAATATCGATATTCGCGATATCGCCCAGCAGACGCAGCAGACCGTGGTAGAAGTGGAAACCGTGAGCGGTTTCGGCCCGAATGACGTAATCCTTGATATCCGTTCTGTGGATGAACAGGATGATAAACCGCTGAAGGTTGAAGGTGTGGACGTCGTTTCTCTGCCATTCTACAAGCTGAGCACTAAATTCGGCGATCTGGACCAGAGTAAAACCTGGCTGCTGTGGTGTGAACGCGGGGTGATGAGCCGTCTGCAGGCGCTTTATCTGCGCGAGCAGGGCTTTGAGAACGTGAAGGTGTATCGCCCGTAATTGAGTAAACATCGTGTTGTAGGCCGGATAAGGCGGTTACGCCGCCATCCGGCAATATAACGATATTATTCAAAACGAACGGGAAGCGTCTTCCCGTTCGACTCCCAGACCCCCTGATAGACACCGTCTTTTAACTCCAGCGTTATCTTCTCTTGCGATTGTTCAGCCGCAGATGTCTTCAGTTCATAATGTTGATTGTCGTCTGTGTCGCATTTGCCGGTCAATTCAATCGGTGCGCCAAATTTTTGGTAAAAGTAAGCCCCTTCAAAAAAATCACCGTATTTGCAGTCCACCTTCAATACAATACGCATGCTTTTTCCCAGCGTGCCGTACATGACTTTGCCGTCAATGCCGGGCGCTGGCGAAACTGGTGTTGTACTCTTTGCGGTAGTCAGATATTGGCCGTACGGTGTGAGTCGATTTTGCAGTTCCGTGGTTGGGATTTTCGTTGTGAAATCACCCAACTCGTCGAGCGCACGGCTGGCGTGGTTGCTACAGCGTCCGTTCAGGAAAGCCAGATGGTCTTTTTGCAGGGAGAATTTGTCGATGTAGTACAAACCGTCGGTGTAGGTTGCGCACGATGCGTAGAATTCGGCATAGTTAAAATCTTCACCTTTCTCTTCTTTTATTTGTTCTGGTGTTTGCGAATTATGCGCCGTAACAAAGGTATCGATTTGGCCGCGGATATCTTTTCTGGTGCGGGTGTTTAATTCGGCGATTGTAGCCCGGGAAAAGAGATCGTTAAGGGTAATTGCCGCACCGCTGGCTAAATCGAAGCTGATCGGCACATTGTACGACTCGCAATACGCCCCGCAACCTTCGATAAACATATTCATGGTCAGGATTTTTGCGTCGCGATACTCAACCGTGTAGTCAAGGTTTGCGGTGGGATTCATGGCTGATTTCGCAAACTGATTTACTGTGGCCTGTGGAGTATTGCCCGGTAGCTGATTGATAAAGCTTGCGAAAATATAATCGTTAATGCGTTTTGCAACTTTGGGGTTATCCGTCGAGGAAAACCATGGCAAGCGATACTGCATTTCAGTGCTTCCGGGATAGCGATATTCAATACTCTTTATTTCGAGTTGCGTCGCTGTGGCATAACCGGAAAGGAGCAGTAAAGCCACTCCACTCAGATATCCTTTCATTATGATTCCTTATAAGGGAGTGGCTCGAAGATTTACTCGTAGTAGTTATAGATTCCCGCGGCCATCACCAGTTGTGACGCCACCTCGTGAGCTTTTTCGCGACTCACCAGAAGATCAATGATTTTCAAACCGAAATCAATGGAAGTCCCCGGTCCCTGGCTGGTTAACAGGTTGACGCGAGGATCCCATACGACGCGCTTGTCCTGCCACTGGTCAGCGGGAATTTGGTCTTTCAGCGCCGGAAAACCGGTCATGTTACCGATGGGGAAAATATCGTGTGGGACGAGTACGGTGGCGGCCGCGGCGCAAATTGCCGCGACAATGCGCCCGGAACGATGAAACTGTTTCACGGTTTCGATAAGCAGCGGGCTGTCGCGAAAACACTCGGCGCCTTTAATACCGCCCGGCAGCACGATAATGTCGAAATCGCCGTCAGCAACTTCGACTAATGGCGCATCCGCTAGCAGCTTCACTCCGCGTGAGCACACGATCGCCAGGTCGCCATCGCTGGCGACGCTGGCGGTCGTGACCTTAATTCCGCCGCGCACCAGCAGATCGATAGTGGTGACCGCTTCGGTCTCTTCACTACCAGGGGCGAGACATACCAGTGCTTGAGCGCTCATACTCACTTTCCTTTCTCTTTACCATTTCAAACAGTTGGGCGTTTTCCGGGACGGCGATGCCGTGCGCACGGGCGCGTTTTAACAAATATCCGGTAATGTAGTCGATCTCTGTATGACGCAGGGCACGAATGTCTTGCAGCATTGATGAGATATTTTCCGCCGTACTGTCAATCACTTGCTCGACATAATAGCGTAAATCATCCACAGATGTGTGGTGGCCTTCGCGTTCAATGACCGCGGCCACTTCCTCGCAGATGAGTGCTATTTTTTCAGGATGATGGCGTAACTCGCCGTTTGGGCAATCCCATAATGCGGTCAGCGGGTTAATGACGCAGTTGACGGCCAGCTTTCGCCACAGCTCGGCGCGAATAGTGTCGTGCCAGGCGACGTCCGGTAGCACCTCTTGCAGGACTTCAGCCAGATAACTGAAATCACCGTCTTGTTCACGCGCAGGACCAATGCGCGTTGTTCCCTGAGCGACATGAATGATGACGTTGCCGTCACGGCGTGCCGCGTGGGTGGTGGTGCCTATCAGCAGAGGTTGCTTAATGTTATGCAGCTCTTCAATTGTCCCCATGCCGTTGTGAATCAGCAGAATGGGAGTAGTTTCAGGCAGAATTGCGGCCAGGCCTTTTACCGCATCAGAAACCTGCCAGGCTTTCAGGGTGACCAGTAGCAGGTCGCTTTTTGCCAAAAAGTCGGGGTCGTTTGCCGTCAGGGATTCATTAAAAACTGACCCATCCGTGTCGATCAGGTTTACGCTGCAATAGGGTTGCGGTACGCGTAGCCACCCTTGCACCTCATGTCCATGTTTGCATAGCGCGGTAAGCCAAAGCTGTCCTAGCGCTCCACATCCCAGTACGGTAATTTTCATTCTTCCTCCTCACCTGCAACAGCACCAGGTGTTAATCCATATCGGCCGTACCCCATTATTGTTCGCAGGTATCAGTACCACGTACAATTAAAGGATACAGCCTAGTATAGCGCTGTCTGTTGGGTAACTTTGCAGGTATTATGCTTCGCATCAAAAATGAAGGGAGAGGAAAAGATGCCATCTTTCGATATTGTCTCTGAAGTTGATCTTCAGGAAGCCCGTAACGCGGTAGATAACGCCAGCCGCGAAGTGGAGTCACGCTTTGATTTTCGTGGCGTTGAAGCGACTTTTGAGCTGAATGAGTCAAATAAGACGATTAAGGTGCTGAGCGAATCTGATTTTCAGGTCAATCAGTTGCTGGATATTCTGCGTGCCAAGCTGCTCAAACGCGGTATTGAAGGCACGTCGCTGGACGTACCAGAAACCTTCGTGCACAGCGGTAAAACCTGGTTTGTTGAAGCTAAGCTGAAACAAGGCATTGAAAGTGCAGTGCAAAAGAAGATCGTTAAGCTGATCAAAGACAGCAAACTGAAGGTGCAGGCGCAGATTCAGGGCGAAGAAATCCGTGTAACCGGCAAGGCGCGTGACGACCTGCAATCCGTTATGGCGCTGGTTCGCGGCGGCGACCTCGGTCAACCGTTCCAGTTCAAGAACTTCCGCGATTAAGTCGTTATGTCAGATGGCGTAAGCCGCCATCTGACAAATCTCATCTTTACGCCTGCCTGATGGCCTGCTCAACCTCAAATCGATTGGTGACTTTGCTGTCGATTTTCACGTAGGCCGAATGTTCTTTCGCGACAATTAACACTTCGCTTATCCCTTCTTTAGCCAGCAGACGCTGCTTCAGGGTGTCATCCGCAGCAATTTCCGGTGGGATTTCCACCCGCAGGCTGCTGACATACGGCGGCTCTTTCATTGTACTCGCCACCAATAACCACACTGCCGCCAGAAGCGCACCGGCCAGGAATACGGCCTGACCATCAAACATTTCAACCACCCAACCGCCGAGCGAACCGCCAATCGCCACGCCAAGAAACTGGCTGGTGGAGTAAACGCCCATTGCCGTGCCTTTATAGCCAGCCGGAGACTCTTTACTGATAAGCGAGGGGAGGAGGGCTTCCATCAGGTTGAAGGCGAGGAAGAATATCTGCACGCCCGCAATCAACCCCCAGAAACGCACGTTAGCGCTCCACAATACAATCTCTGCAATAAGTATCAGTAACACGCAGGCGAGGAACACGCGTTTCATGCGGCGCTTCACTTCGGCGTAAATGATGAACGGCACTACGGAAACAAAGGACAGCAGCATCGTCACCAGATAAATTTTCCAGTGCTCTGCGGCGGGGAAGCCTGCTTTCGCCAGTTGACCTGGTAAGGCGACGAAGGTGGACATCAGCAATATGTGCAGACACATGATGCCAAAGTTGAGCTTCAGCAGTTTGGGCTCTGCCAGCACTTTGCTGAAGCTGCCTTTTACCATGCCCGACTCGCGGTTCAGCACGTGGGTAGTGCTATTGGGAACGACCCAAATGGTCAGCACGATACCCGTGGTAGCAAGGGCTGCAATCATCCAGAACAGCGCGTGTAGCCCCAGCGCATGGGTAACGATTGGTCCCAGCACCATCGCAATGGCGAAGGTGATACCAAAGCTGACGCCGATAAACGCCATCGCTTTGGTACGGTTTTGCTCACGGGTTAAGTCGGAAAGCAGCGCCATTACGGCAGCCGCAATCGCGCCAGAGCCTTGCAAAGCCCGGCCAAGAATAATTCCCCAGATTGAATCGGAGAGAGCAGCAATTATGCTGCCGAGAACAAATACCGCCAGCCCGCCGACAATAAGCGGCTTACGACCGATGCGGTCAGAGAGCAGGCCAAAGGGGATCTGGAAGACGGCCTGGGCCAGACCGTAAATGCCGATAGCAAGGCCTATCAGCGCTTCGCTGGCACCCTGTAGCGCCATACCGTAAGTGGTCAGAACCGGCAGGACCATAAACATGCCAAGCATGCGCAAAGAGAATACGGTCCCTAAACCCCAGGTGGCGCGCAACTCACCGGGCGTCATTTTGTAATCGTTCATTCCCACCTCTGTATTAATTTCGCGCCTAGTGTAAAGCGCTAAGCAGGCTGGGTAAATATGCGCTTTATTAACAAATGTTGGGGTTGTGAGGGGCGTCGGCTGGAGACGAAAATGCCGGATAGCGATCTGAACGTAACTTATCCGGCCTACAAGCTATATGCTTTTTGGTAGGCCGGATAAGGCGTCAGCCGCCATCCGGCATAGAAGGTGTGACGATTAACTTACCAGACGTAAGTCAGCAGGTTCTGCGAGTTTGGCACCATAAAGTCGACGGACATCATCACGGAAAGCGCGGTAATGGCGATGATGGAGAAACCGAACAGCTTGCGCGCCCAGACTCTGTCATCTTCCACTTTATAACCGCGCAGCGCCATGCCCAACCACCAGACGCTCACCGCTGCTGCAACAATCAGGTATTTATAACCTGCATAGCCGCCCAGGGTTAGCATCAGCGTGGCGATAGCAAATGCCACGATATACAGCGTGATATGGTTCTTCGCGACCGAAATGCCTTTTACCACTGGCAGTACAGGGATGTTGGCAGCCTGATAATCCTTGAAGCGGAAAATCGCAATCGCGTAAGAGTGCGGCATCTGCCACAGGCTGAAAATAGCCAGCAGAATCAACGCACCGCTATCGAACTCACCGGTTACGGCACAGTAGCCAATCACCGGTGGCGCAGCGCCGGAGAGTGAGCCAATCAGCGTGCCATAAACGGAATGGCGCTTCATGTACAGGCTATAAACGCCCACATAGACCACGAAGCCCATTACCCCCAGCCAGCAGGCCAGAGGGTTCGCGCCAAACCACAGCAGCATAAAGCCAGCAATACCCAGCAGGGTGGCGTATACCAGCGAGACCGCAGGGGAAATCAGACCTTTAACCAGCACGCGGTTTTTGGTCCTCTCCATCTTCCTGTCGATATCCCTGTCGATGTAGTTGTTAAATACACAACCCGACGCCACAACCAGTGACACCCCAACCAGCGTGTAGATAAACAGGGGATAATCAATGCTGCCTTTCGAGGCCAGCAGGAATCCCCCAATCACCGAGATCAGGTTGCCAAAGATGATGCCTGGTTTCGTTACTTGCAGGTATTGCTTAAACATCATAATCGCCGCTCTTAGTGCATCATCATGTTGTAGTTAAGGTTCCACATAATCCAGATGGAGCCCACAACCAGGATGGCGATGATTAGCACAGTAAAGACAAAGGCCGTCATGTTCCAACCCTCATCAGATTTGCTATTCATGTGCAGGAAGCACACCAGGTGCACCAGAATCTGTACCACTGCCATTGCCAGAATAGTTCCCAGAATGACGGCCGGTGAGGCAGAACCTGTCATCACCATCCAGAACGGAATGACCGTCAGGATGATCGACAGGATAAAACCTGTCATGTAGGTTTTTACGCTGCCATGGGATGCGCCGCCGCTCTCGTTAGAATGACTCATTACATCGCCCCCATCAGATAAACAACAGTGAACACACAGATCCACACCACATCCAGGAAGTGCCAGAACAGGCTCAGGCACATGATGCGGGTACGGTTAGTACTGGTCAGACCGCGACGAGCAACTTGCACCATCAGCACCGCCATCCAGATAAGACCGGAGGTGACGTGCAGACCGTGCGTACCGACCAGCGCGAAGAACGCAGACAGGAAGCCGCTGCGATCCGGGCCCATACCGTTAACAATCAGGTGATGGAATTCATAGAGTTCCATCCCGATGAATCCGGCACCGAACAAGAAGGTCAACGCCAGCCAGGAGATAACCTGGCTCTTGTTGTTCTTGTACATGGCAATCGCTGCCATGCCGTAAGTAATGGAGCTGAATAACAGCAGGAATGTTTCAACCAGAACGAACGGCAGTTCAAAAATGTCCTTACCTGTCGGGCCACCTGCGGTGCCGTTCACCAGAACGGCATAGGTTGCAAACAGAATAGAGAACAGAATGCAGTCGCTCATCAGGTAGACCCAGAATCCGAAGATCTTGGTCTGGCCTGCATCGTGGTGCCCGTGTTCGTGCGCGTGGGCAGTCGCGTGCGTTAAAGTATCAGTTGCCATTTTTCAGCCCTGCCTTAGTAATCTCATCGAAATGCTGGTTTTCCAGTTTTTCGACTTCCGGGACCGGCACGTAGTAATCCACGTCTTCATCAAAGCTTTTCACAATCCAGCTGATGATCATGCCTGCGAAGCTTGCAATCGCCAGCCACCAGATATGCCAGATCATGGCGAAACCAAACAGTGTTGCGAAGGCGGTAATGACGATACCGGCACCGCTGTTCTTCGGCATATGAATTTCTTCATAGTGCGCAGGCTGCTTGTACGCTTCACCTTTTTCTTTCATTTCCCAGAAGGCATCACGCTCGTGAACGTGCGGCACAACGGCAAAGTTATAGAACGGAGGCGGGGAAGAGGTTGCCCACTCCAGCGTACGACCACCCCATGGGTCACCGGTCAGGTCACGGTTCTGCTCGCGGTCGCGAATAGAAACGAAGATCTGAATCAGCTGGCACAGGATACCCAGTGCAATCAGCGCGGCGCCGCAGGCGGCAACGACCAGCATCGGATGGAACTGTGGATCAATCTGCTGGCTGAGGCGACGGGTCATACCCATGAAGCCCAGCACGTACAGTGGCATAAATGCTACGAAGAAGCCGATGATCCAGAACCAGAATGCGCGTTTACCCCAGGTTTCGTTCAGCGTGAAGCCAAACGCTTTTGGCCACCAGTAGGTCATACCAGCGAAGCATCCAAATACGACGCCGCCGATGATAACGTTATGGAAGTGCGCAATCAGGAACAGACTGTTGTGCAGAACGAAGTCCGCACCCGGCACCGCCAGCAGTACACCGGTCATGCCGCCGACTGAGAAGGTGACGATAAAGCCAATCGTCCACAGCATTGCTGAGTGGAATACGATACGGCCCTGATACATGGTGAACAGCCAGTTGAAGATCTTCACCCCGGTCGGGATGGCGATAATCATGGTGGTGATACCGAAGAAGGCGTTTACGTTAGCGCCTGCACCCATGGTGAAGAAGTGGTGCAGCCAAACAACGAACGACAGAACGGTGATACACACGGTTGCCCACACCAGCGAGGTGTAACCAAACAGACGTTTACGTGAGAAGGTTGCCGCGATTTCGGAGAACACACCGAAGACTGGCAGAACCAGAATGTACACTTCCGGATGGCCCCAGGCCCAAATCAGGTTGATGTACATCATCATGTTGCCGCCCATATCGTTGGTAAAGAAATGGGTGCCCAGATAGCGATCCAGGGTCAGCAACGCGACGGTAACCGTCAGGATTGGGAAAGAAGCGATAATCAGGATGTTTGCACACAGAGATGCCCAGCTAAACACTGGCATCTTGAACATGGTCATTCCTGGTGCACGCATCTTAATGATGGTCACAAAGAAGTTGATACCGGTCAGAGTTGTACCAATACCGGACAACTGGACTGCCCATATCCAATAGTCGACCCCGACGCTTGGACTGTACTCTATTCCCGAAAGTGGCGGATACGCCAGCCAACCGGTCTGCGCGAATTCACCCACGCCCAGAGAAAGGTTAACCAGGATTACGCCGACAACGGTGAACCAGAAGCTCAGGTTGTTCAGGAACGGGAATGCAACGTCACGTGCGCCGATCTGCAGCGGAACCACCAGGTTCATCAGACCGATAACAAATGGCATTGCCACGAAGAAGATCATAATCACGCCGTGAGCCGTGAAGATCTGGTCGTAGTGGTGAGGTGGCAGGAAGCCCGCTTCACCTGCAGAAGCCAGCGCTTGCTGACTACGCATCATGATGGCGTCGGCAAAGCCACGAATCAACATGACGATTGCGACGATGACATACATGATGCCAAGGCGTTTGTGGTCAACAGAAGTCAGCCACTCTTTCCACAGGTAGGTCCACTTACCGAAGTAAGTGATAAGGCCCAGTAAGGCCGCACCACCGATGATAATGGCAGCAATCGTAACCATGACAATAGGTTCATGGAACGGAACTGCATCCAGCGTCAATTTTCCGAACATCGTATTCTTCCTCGGCCCCTTAGTGAGCGGATTCCGCGTGGCTCATGTCCATGCCTTCCATTCCTTCGTGTGCGCTGTGCTCACCTTCGGGTTGGGTCATGTCCATGCTCTTACCGTGAGCCATAAATTTGTTAATAACGTCTTTAAACAAATCCGGTTTCACGTTGGAGAAGTATTCCACCTGGTTGTATTCGCTTGGCGCAGCCACTTTCTCGAACGCTGCCATGTCGCTCATGGTGTTCGTGGACTGTTTAGCTTTAGCAACCCATTGGTCGAATTCGGCGCGGTCCTTTGTTGCGATAGCCTTGAACTTCATACCGGAGAAGCCTGGTCCGCTATAACTTGCGGAGATACCATCATAAGTACCGACTTCGTTGGCGATCAGATGCAGTCGAGTCTGCATACCTGCCATGGCATAAATCTGGCTACCCAGACGCGGGATAAAGAAGGAGTTCATCACGGAGTTGGAAGTCACTTTGAATTCAACCGGAGTATTCGCCGGGAAGGCGATTTCATTCACGGTAGCGATACCCTGTTCCGGATAGATGAAGAACCATTTCCAGTCCATGGAAACCACTTCGATGGTAATGGGCTTCTCGTCATGCGCCAGCGGTTTGCTTGGCTCAAGAGCGTGAGTGGTTTTCCAGGTCAGAACGGCAAGGAAAATGATGATTAAGATCGGCACCGTCCAGACCACAGCTTCCACTTTATTGGAGTGTGACCAGTTCGGGCTGTACTTCGCATCTTTATTGCTTGCACGATACTTCCAGGCAAAACCAACAGCCATCAAGATGGCGGGAATAACGACAATCAACATCAGGCCAAATGCCGTCAGTATCAATGACCGTTGTTCCAGTCCAATCTGTCCTTTAGGGTCAAGCAGCGCAGAATTACAGCCACTGAGTAATGCAGTGCCTGCAATTAATGACAACCATCCCAAACTTTTATTGTATTTCCTGAGTCTCATTTAACGACCTCAATTCCACGGGACCGGGTGGCGTTTAAAGTGTGAGGGCATTTTACGGGAAGGTTACATTACTGTAAACATCTCTAGATCTGTGTTACTGGGTTCTGCCGTGCATGTCACATATGTTGCAATATATGTCGCTTTGGCTTTAAGAACCTGTTGCAACATCACGTTATAACGAAAGCGGGCAGGTGGGGGGCGTACTGAGGGCAATTGGTATAACCAATACGAAAATAAAACAATTGCTTAACAATTGATTATCAATAAACGGACAATTGAGGAACAAAAAATAAATCTTTCGTGGCTGAATCGAGTAAGGAAAATAGTATATATAAAAGGCGTCAATAATTTCCAAATTCTTTGGCGCACAAAATAACAAATATTATTTTTAGCAGTTGTTGCTTATTTCGCCGTTATAATTACGCAGGGTGATTACAACGACCAAATATGCTCGTCATACTTCAAGCTACGGGTGTGTTGGCTTTCCTCGCTCGCCCCAGTCACTTACTTATGTAAGCTCCTGGGGATTTGCTGCGTCGCCGCGTGATTCGGCCTCTCGGCCTCTCCCCTACGGGGCCAGCGCAAGCGCTGTTCAAAACGCTCACGCCTTTTGTCCCGTAACTCGAATTATTTAGAGCATAAATATGCAACATCATGCCAGACGGGTTTTGCGCAATGCCAGATAATCAAGCAATCCACCAAAAACGACCCCGCAGACAGCGACCACCACTGAGACTTCAAGCAGTTCCGGCAGGAAGGAGAAGTTGGTGTAATCCATCGCGTTCATGGTTAACAGCAGCAGCCAAACCAGCAGCAGGCAGCAGCCCACTACCAACGTCATTAATGCCAGACTGTATGCTCCACGAAATTCCGTACGCGGAATAAAGCTTTCATTTTGCCAGCTATGTTCCAGGGTCTGGCGACATACCAGCAGCAGTATCAGGCCGGGGATCGCGGCAAATACGGAGAACAGATAAAACGTCGGCCAGCCGTGTGCTTCGACAAACCAACCCGCTACCGGGCCAACGTAAACGCGACCAACGGCTGAAAGCGCGGAGAGCAGGGCGAACTGGGTCGCTGAGAAGGACTTATTGCACAGCGTCATTAATAAAGCGACAAATGCCGCCGTGCCCATTCCGCCGCACAGGTTTTCAAAGAAGACGGCCGCCGCCATGCTGAACATGTGTTTGTCAGTGATGGACAGTAGCCAGTAGCCCGCATTCGACGCCCCTTGCAGGATGCCGAAAATAAGCAATGCGCGGAACAGAGAAAGGCGCTGCATCAGGCTCCCACCGTACAGCGCGCCAACAATGGTGGCCAGTAGCCCCAGTGTCTTATTCACCACGCCAACTTCACCCGCATCAAACCCAACGCCGCGGATTAAAAAGGTGGTGGTCAGGCTCATGGCGAAAGCATCCCCGAGCTTATACAGCACAATAAGCAGCAGAATCAGCCATGCGTTGTTACGACCAAAGAAGTCTCGCAGCGGAGCCGCAACCGCCTGTTCCAGCGTTTTAGGCACTGGAATGGTGTCAGTCGGTTCAGGTGCTAACAGGGTGGCGATGATACAGGGAATCAACAGCGCAGCCATCAGCCAGTACATCCCTTGCCAGCCCAGCCAGCGATCGGCCATCCACAAGGCCAATCCGCCTGAAACCAGCATCCCTAGTCGATAGCCCAGCACGCTGATAGCTGCGCCGGTGCCGCGGTCTTCTGCGGGCAATACGTCGGTTTTCCAGGCATCAAAGACGATATCCTGCGATGCCGAGCAAAAAGCGATCACTACTGCGAGTGCGGCCATCCAGCGTAACTGTGTGCCAGGCTCCAGAAAGCCCATCGCGACGATAGAAATTAACAACAGCACCTGGGTCGCCAGCAGCCAGCCGCGACGTCGACCTAAAAACGGTGGCGTGTAACGGTCCATCAACGGGGACCAGAGAAATTTAAATACATAGGCCTGACCGACCAGGGAAAAGAAACCGATGGTTTTAAGATCGATATTCTCGACGGTCATCCACGCCTGAAGCGTACCGGAGGTGAGTGCGAGCGGTAAACCGGAGGCGAACCCCAGAATGAGCAGGATAGCTGAACGTGGTTGCTGAAAAATACGTAAGTATTGACTGGACATGGGCTTCTATAGGCCCGACGAACGCCGGGCCATATGGGCAGAAATTAACGAGCGTTCTGCTTGATGAAATCGTGAACGCTGGTGTCCTGAGACATATCAGCGATGGTGTCGGTCAGTACGCTGTTAACGGCGTTAGCGATATTTTTGTTAGAGGCCTGCAGGGCACCTTCAACAGAATAGCTTGCGCGGTAGTTTTTGGTCATCTTGTTGCCATTAGCGGCGGTCGCGATGATGGCGATGTCTGCTTTGGTGGCGATGTTATAGCGCACGCTACCCTGAGACACGTCAGCATACAGCTGGTTAACAATGATTTGCAGGTTGACTGCACCGTTTGGTCCAATCATATAACCACGTGCTGTCATCTGTTTTTCCAGTACTTCTTGCAACAGGAAACGCAGGTCGCGGGACGCGGTCAGGGTCACCAACTGGTTGTCGCGGGTGACTTTTGCCAGCGCTTGATCCTGGCGCTGGTCGGCTCCGTTGATGCTAACGGTCACGCCCATCAGGCTCGGGTCCTGCTGTGGCAGGGTAATTTTCGGGGAGACTTCAATAGTGGTCGGCGGTGTTGCGCATCCAGCTAACATAAACAGCGCGACAAACGGGACGAGGATTTTTTTAAACATGCCAGGGCTCTCAGCGAATCTAAATTGTATGGTTAGAGAAAATTCCCGCCATCATAACATCGCCAACGATGAGGGGAAGTGGGTAACGCATGTAAATTCATTGTGTTGTCCGTTTTATGACTTTGTGGAGACTATAAACGGACTTTTTGCAATAAATTGGAGTGAGGAATCAGTGAACTTCATCCGTTTGAATGAGAAAATCAGACAAGCGCTAATTTTTTGTTGCTAAGGTGTAATGAAAACGGTAAAAGCGGCTAGTATTTAAAGGGATGGGTGACATCTCAGCGTTGTCGGAGGAAAAATTTCATGATGATTCGTGAGCAAATAGAAGAAAAATTAAGGGCAGCGTTCGAACCCGTGTTCCTCGAAGTTGTGGATGAAAGCTATCGTCACAATGTCCCGGCTGGTTCTGAAAGCCACTTTAAGGTTGTACTGGTTAGCGATCGCTTTACAGGTGAACGTTTTCTTAATCGTCATCGGATGATTTACAGCACGTTAACGGCGGAGCTTTCCACAACCGTTCATGCGCTTGCCCTGCATACCTACACTATTAAGGAGTGGGAAGCGTTGCAGGATACGATTTTTGCATCGCCTCCGTGTCGTGGGGCGGGAAGCATCGCGTAAAAACGGATTTGCAACAACCGACGCTTTTCCAGTATGTTGCTACAGATTATGTGAAAACGGCCTGCGGGCCGTTTTGTTTTGTCTGAATTCTGGGGCAGTCGTACAGTATTCAGACAAAAATTAGCCGGGAATTGTGAAAAAAGCCGCAGCAACGCGCGATAACCGTTCTCGACTCATAAAAGTGATGCCGCTATAATGCGCGTCTTATTTTTCGGAATGTCTTCGGGATGATTCTGACGACAGGGAATGTGATTGCTTATGAGAACATCCCAGTTCCGCGAAGCCAACAACCTGTGCTTGCGGAGAAGAGTTGACCGAGCACTGTGATTTTTTGAGGTAACAAGATGCAAGTTTCAGTTGAAACCACTCAAGGCCTTGGCCGCCGTGTAACGATTACTATCGCTGCTGACAGCATCGAGACCGCTGTGAAAAGCGAGCTGGTCAACGTAGCGAAGAAAGTGCGTATTGACGGTTTCCGCAAAGGAAAAGTACCGATGAATGTTGTTGCTCAGCGTTATGGCGCGTCTGTTCGCCAGGACGTTCTGGGTGACCTGATGAGCCGCAACTTCGTTGACGCGATCATCAAAGAAAAAATCAATCCGGCTGGCGCACCGAACTACGTTCCGGGCGAATACAAACTGGGTGAAGATTTTACTTACGCGGTAGAGTTTGAAGTTTACCCGGAAGTTGAGCTGACTGGCCTGGAAGCAATCGAAGTTGAAAAACCGGTTGTTGAAGTTACCGACGCTGACGTTGACGTAATGCTGGACACCCTGCGCAAGCAGCAGGCTACCTGGAAAGACAAAGACGGCGCTGCTGATGCAGAAGACCGTGTAACCATCGACTTCACCGGTTCTGTAGACGGCGAAGAGTTCGAAGGCGGCAAAGCGTCTGACTTCGTACTGGCGATGGGCCAGGGTCGTATGATCCCGGGCTTTGAAGAAGGCGTTAAAGGCCACAAAGCTGGCGAAGAGTTCACTATCGACGTGACCTTCCCGGAAGAATACCACGCTGAAAACCTGAAAGGTAAAGCTGCGAAGTTCGTTATCAACCTGAAGAAAGTTGAAGAACGCGAACTGCCAGAACTGACTGAAGAATTCATCAAACGTTTCGGCGTTGAAGATGGTTCCGTAGCAGGTCTGCGCGCTGAAGTCCGTAAAAACATGGAACGCGAGCTGAAAGGCGCTGTGCGTAACCGCGTTAAGTCTCAGGCGATCGAAGGTCTGGTAAAAGCTAACGACATCGACGTTCCGGCTGCTCTGATCGACAGCGAAATCGACGTTCTGCGTCGTCAGGCTGCACAGCGTTTCGGCGGCAACGAGAAACAAGCTCTGGAACTGCCGCGTGAACTGTTCGAAGAACAGGCTAAGCGTCGCGTAGTTGTTGGTCTGCTGCTGGGCGAAGTGATTCGTACCAACGAACTGAAAGCTGACGAAGATCGCGTTAAAGGCCTGATCGAAGAGATGGCTTCTGCTTACGAAGATCCGAAAGAAGTTGTTGAGTTCTACAGCAAAAACAAAGAGCTGATGGACAACATGCGTAACGTCGCTCTGGAAGAGCAGGCTGTTGAAGCCGTTCTGGCGAAAGCGAAAGTGACTGAAAAAGCCACTTCCTTCAACGAACTGATGAACCAGCAGGCGTAATTCGTCGCTTTTTTAGCTCGAATTTCGTACGCAAGCCCGTCACCTTTTGGTGGCGGGTTTTTTTTTGTCACGCATTTTGCATGGGAAGAGTGCGAAAACAGCGTTTCAGTGTTAGCGTTACAACAAAAGATTGTTATGCTTGAATTATGGCGATGTCGTACCCATTACTGAGGGACTAGCTGATAATCCGTCCATAAGGTTACAATCAGCACAGCAGGTTTTTTCAAATTTTATCCAGGAGACGGAAATGTCATACAGCGGCGAACGAGATAACTTTGCACCCCATATGGCGCTGGTGCCGATGGTCATTGAACAGACCTCACGTGGTGAGCGCTCTTTTGATATCTATTCTCGTCTACTTAAGGAACGCGTCATTTTTCTGACCGGCCAGGTCGAAGACCATATGGCTAACCTGATCGTGGCGCAGATGCTGTTCCTGGAAGCAGAAAACCCAGAAAAAGATATCTACCTGTACATCAACTCCCCTGGTGGAGTGATCACTGCCGGGATGTCTATCTATGACACCATGCAGTTTATTAAGCCGGACGTCAGCACCATTTGTATGGGCCAGGCGGCCTCAATGGGTGCGTTCCTGCTGACCGCCGGGGCGAAAGGCAAACGTTTTTGCCTGCCTAACTCTCGCGTCATGATCCACCAGCCTCTGGGCGGTTACCAGGGCCAGGCAACGGATATTGAAATTCATGCCCGTGAAATCCTGAAGGTAAAAGGGCGCATGAACGAACTTATGGCGCATCATACGGGTCAATCTCTTGAGCAGATTGAACGTGATACCGAGCGCGATCGCTTCCTCTCCGCTTCTGAAGCGGTAGAGTACGGTCTGGTCGACTCGATTTTGACCCATCGTAATTAATGCCCAGTGCGCAGGTGTGCCGCTATAATTACCTGGAGCGGCACAACGCTGACTAGCGTCTTGCGCCTGAGAATGGCATTTGCGTCGTCGTGTGCGGCACAAAGAACAAAGAAGAGGTTTTGACCCATGACAGATAAACGCAAAGATGGCTCGGGCAAATTGTTGTACTGCTCTTTTTGCGGCAAAAGCCAGCATGAAGTGCGTAAGCTGATTGCCGGTCCATCCGTGTATATCTGCGACGAATGTGTTGATTTATGCAACGACATCATTCGCGAAGAGATTAAGGAAGTAGCACCGCACCGTGAACGCAGTGCGCTGCCGACGCCACATGAAATTCGCAACCACCTGGACGATTACGTTATCGGTCAGGAGCAGGCGAAGAAAGTGCTGGCGGTCGCGGTATACAACCATTACAAACGTCTGCGCAACGGCGATACCAGCAATGGCGTCGAGTTGGGCAAAAGTAACATCCTGCTGATTGGCCCGACGGGTTCCGGTAAAACGCTGCTGGCTGAAACGCTGGCGCGCCTGCTGGACGTTCCGTTCACCATGGCTGATGCCACCACGCTGACCGAAGCCGGTTATGTGGGTGAAGATGTTGAAAATATTATTCAGAAACTGTTGCAGAAGTGCGATTACGACGTGCAGAAAGCACAGCGTGGGATCGTCTATATCGATGAGATCGACAAGATTTCTCGTAAGTCTGATAATCCATCTATTACCCGTGACGTTTCCGGCGAAGGCGTACAGCAGGCGCTGTTGAAACTGATCGAAGGGACGGTTGCTGCCGTTCCGCCGCAGGGTGGTCGTAAACATCCTCAGCAGGAATTCCTGCAGGTTGATACCTCCAAGATCCTGTTTATCTGCGGTGGTGCCTTTGCAGGTCTGGATAAAGTGATTGCTAACCGTGTTGAAACCGGCTCCGGCATTGGTTTTGGCGCAACGGTAAAAGCACAGTCTGATAAAGCCAGCGAAGGTGAACTGCTGTCGCAGGTCGAACCGGAAGATCTGATCAAATTTGGTCTGATCCCTGAGTTCATCGGTCGTCTGCCGGTTGTGGCAACGCTGAGCGAGCTGAGCGAAGAAGCGTTGATCCAGATCCTCAAAGAGCCGAAAAACGCCCTGACCAAGCAGTACCAGGCGCTGTTCAATCTTGAAGGTGTCGATCTGGAATTCCGTGAGGAAGCGCTGGATGCGATCGCTAAGAAAGCGATGGCGCGTAAAACCGGTGCTCGTGGTCTGCGTTCTATCGTCGAAGCCGCGCTGCTCGACACCATGTACGATCTGCCTTCTATGGAAGACGTCGAAAAAGTGGTGATCGATGAGTCGGTGATTGGCGGTCAGAGCAAGCCATTGCTGATTTACGGTAAGCCGGAAGCGCAGCAGGCATCTGGCGAATAATTCATCAATTCATACAGACATTTAATTAAAAAGGGGGGATTTTATCTCCCCTTTTATTTTTCCGTAAACATGGCGTTGAATGTGTGGGAAACATCCCCATATACTGACATACATGTTAAAGGTGGTGTGAAGCACAGTCGTACCACCTGATTACCTGGCGGAAACTAAACTAAGAGAGAGCTCTATGAATCCTGAGCGTTCTGAACGCATTGAAATCCCCGTATTGCCGTTGCGCGATGTGGTGGTTTATCCGCACATGGTCATACCCTTATTTGTAGGGCGGGAAAAATCTATCCGTTGTCTGGAAGCGGCTATGGACCATGATAAAAAAATCATGCTGGTCGCACAGAAAGAAGCGTCAACGGATGAGCCGGGTGTAAACGATCTTTTCACCGTCGGGACCGTGGCCTCTATTTTGCAGATGCTGAAACTGCCTGACGGCACCGTAAAAGTGCTGGTCGAGGGGTTACAGCGTGCGCGTATTTCTGCGCTGTCTGACAACGGCGAGCATTTCTCTGCGAAAGCAGAGTACCTTGACTCGCCTGCTATTGATGAGCGCGAACAGGAAGTGCTGGTGCGTACCGCTATCAGCCAGTTCGAAGGCTATATCAAGCTGAACAAGAAAATCCCACCAGAAGTGCTGACGTCGCTGAACAGCATTGACGATCCTGCACGTCTGGCGGATACCATCGCTGCACACATGCCGCTGAAGCTGGCTGACAAGCAGTCCGTGCTGGAGATGTCCGACGTTAACGAACGTCTGGAATATCTGATGGCGATGATGGAATCTGAAATCGATCTGCTGCAGGTTGAGAAACGCATTCGCAACCGTGTGAAAAAGCAGATGGAAAAATCTCAGCGCGAGTACTATCTGAACGAGCAGATGAAAGCTATTCAGAAAGAACTCGGTGAGATGGACGATGCACCGGACGAAAACGAAGCGTTGAAGCGTAAAATCGACGCGGCGAAAATGCCGAAAGAGGCAAAAGAGAAAGCGGAAGCAGAACTGCAGAAGCTGAAAATGATGTCTCCTATGTCGGCGGAAGCGACCGTGGTGCGTGGCTACATCGACTGGATGGTACAGGTGCCGTGGAATGCGCGTAGCAAGGTCAAAAAAGACCTACGCCAGGCGCAGGAAATCCTCGATACCGACCATTATGGTCTGGAGCGCGTCAAAGACCGTATCCTTGAGTACCTCGCGGTTCAAAGCCGTGTAAATAAAATCAAGGGGCCGATCCTGTGTCTGGTTGGACCGCCGGGGGTAGGTAAAACCTCTCTGGGGCAGTCCATCGCTAAGGCAACTGGGCGTAAATACATCCGTATGGCGCTGGGCGGCGTGCGTGATGAAGCCGAAATTCGTGGTCACCGCCGGACCTATATCGGTTCTATGCCGGGTAAACTGATCCAGAAAATGGCCAAAGTGGGCGTTAAAAACCCGCTGTTCCTGCTTGATGAGATCGACAAAATGTCTTCCGACATGCGTGGCGATCCGGCGTCCGCACTGCTTGAGGTGCTGGATCCAGAGCAGAACGTGGCGTTCAGCGATCACTACCTGGAAGTGGACTACGATCTCAGCGACGTAATGTTTGTTGCGACCTCTAACTCCATGAATATTCCGGCACCGTTGCTGGATCGTATGGAAGTGATCCGTCTGTCCGGTTATACCGAAGACGAAAAGCTGAACATTGCCAAACGTCACCTGTTACCGAAACAGATTGAGCGTAATGCACTGAAAAAAGGTGAGCTGACGGTCGACGATAGCGCCATTGTGGGCATTATTCGTTACTACACCCGTGAAGCAGGCGTACGTAGTCTGGAACGTGAAATCTCTAAACTGTGCCGTAAAGCGGTGAAACAGCTGCTGCTGGATAAATCGCTGAAACATATTGAGATCAATGGCGACAACCTGCACGATTATCTGGGTGTACAGCGCTTTGACTATGGCCGCGCGGACAACGAAAACCGCGTTGGTCAGGTGACGGGGCTGGCGTGGACGGAAGTTGGCGGCGATCTGCTGACTATCGAAACCGCCTGCGTACCGGGTAAAGGTAAGTTGACCTACACCGGTTCTCTGGGTGAAGTCATGCAGGAGTCGATTCAGGCTGCGCTGACCGTGGTGCGTGCGCGTGCGGAAAAACTGGGTATTAACCCGGACTTTTACGAAAAACGCGACATCCACGTTCACGTACCTGAAGGGGCGACGCCGAAAGACGGTCCAAGTGCGGGTATTGCTATGTGTACTGCGCTGGTTTCTTGTCTTACCGGTAACCCAGTTCGCGCCGACGTGGCGATGACGGGTGAGATCACTCTGCGTGGTCAGGTTCTGCCTATAGGTGGTTTGAAAGAAAAACTGCTGGCGGCACACCGTGGCGGCATTAAGACGGTCTTAATTCCCGATGAGAACAAACGTGACCTGGAAGAGATTCCGGACAACGTAATTGCCGATCTTAATATTCACCCGGTGAAACGTATTGAGGAAGTTCTGACTCTTGCGTTGCAAAATGAACCCTCTGGAATGCAGGTTGTGACGGCAAAATAGTGACCTCGCGCAAAGAGCATTAATAAAAACAGGGCTGGCAGGCCATTTCGGGCTTGCCAGCCTTTTTTTGTATAGCTAATTTAGATAACGGATTGGGCTTGCCATCATTAACGGGTGTTGTAAGGGCATGGCAGGCCTGATATAACTGCTGCGCGGTCGCACTTTGAAGGATTCAGGTGCGATATAAATTATAAAGAGGAAGAGAAGAGTGAATAAATCTCAACTGATCGACAAAATTGCTGCAGGGGCTGATATCTCTAAAGCTGCGGCTGGACGTGCGTTAGATGCAATTATTGCTTCTGTTACCGAATCTCTGAAAGAAGGTGATGACGTAGCGCTGGTAGGTTTTGGTACTTTTGCCGTTAAAGAGCGTGCTGCCCGTACTGGTCGCAACCCGCAAACAGGTAAAGAGATCACCATCGCCGCGGCTAAAGTACCGGGCTTCCGTGCAGGTAAAGCACTGAAAGACGCGGTAAACTAAGTGATTTCCCCTTTGGGGATGTGACGAAGTACAAGGGCGCATCGACTGATGTGCCTTTTTTATTTGTAATTCCGGTACTTTCTACGCGTTGTGGGCTGACAATTGCCCCTGTTTCTTGTCACAATAGACCTTTGTGCGCAGCGTTCAGGAAACGCTATGCTGCGTGAAGCATATATACTCAAAATCCTTGTTGCCGTTGTTGTCATCAACGCGGGGGCAGCAGAGAGGATAACGCGTATAGTCATCTACAGCGGAGTGTGGTTACACCATGATGGACAGCTTACGCACGGCTGCTAACAGTCTCGTGCTCAAGATTATTTTCGGTATCATTATCGTGTCGTTCATTTTGACCGGCGTGAGTGGTTACCTGATTGGCGGAGGCAATAACTTCGCCGCCAAAGTGAATGGCCAGGAGATCAGCCGCGGGCAGTTCGAGAATGCGTTCAACAGCGAACGTAACCGCATGCAGCAACAGCTGGGCGATCAATACTCCGAGCTGGCCGCGAACGAAGGTTATATGAAAACGCTGCGTCAGCAGGTGCTGAATCGTCTTGTTGACGAAGCACTGCTGGATCAGTATTCCCGCGAGCTTAAGCTCAACATCAGCGACGATCAGGTTAAACAGGCCATTTTCGCCACGCCTGCGTTCCAGGTGGACGGCAAGTTTGATAACAACCGCTACAACGCGATTGTCAATCAAATGGGAATGACTGCAGACCAGTACGCTCAGGCATTACGTAATCAGCTTACGACACAGCAGCTGATTAACGGTGTTGCCGGTACGGACTTCATGCTGAAAGGTGAAACGGACGAACTGGCGGCGCTGGTCGCACAGCAGCGTATCGTGCGCGAGGCGACGATTGACGTTAACGCACTGGCCGCGAAGCAGTCTGTTACCGAGCAGGAAGTTGCCAGCTACTACGAGCAGAATAAAAACAACTTTATGACGCCGGAACAGTTCCGCGTGAGCTACATCAAGCTGGACGCTGCTGCAATGCAGGAGACGGCCAGCGATGCTGATATTCAGTCTTACTATGACCAGCATCAGGATCAGTTCACTCAGCCGCAGCGTAACCGCTACAGCATCATTCAGACCAAAACGGAAGATGAAGCCAAAGCGGTACTGGACGAGCTGAACAAAGGCGGTGATTTTGCTGCGCTGGCGAAAGAAAAATCTGCCGATATCATCTCTGCCCGTAAAGGCGGCGATATGGGATGGCTGGAAGATTCCACCACCCCGGATGAGCTGAAAAATGCTGGTCTGAAAGAAAAAGGCCAACTGTCTGGCGTAATTAAGTCTTCCGTTGGTTTCCTCGTTGCGCGTCTTGACGACGTACAGCCTGCGCAAGTTAAACCGCTGAGCGAAGCCCGTGACGAGATTGCGGCAAAAGTGAAGCAGGAAAAAGCGCTGGATGCGTACTATGCGCTGCAGCAGAAAGTCAGCGACGCGGCCAGCAATGATAACGAATCTCTGGCGGGTGCAGAGCAGGCTGCGGGTATGAAAGCGGTTGAAACGGGCTGGTTTAGCCGTGACAGCCTGCCGGAAGAACTGAATTTCAAACCAGTCGCTGACATCATTTTCAATGGTGGGCTGGTTGGTGAGAACGGTACGCCTGGCAGTAACTCCGATATCATCACCGTGGACGGCGATCGTGCGTTCGTGCTGCGTATTGCAGAGCACAAAGCTGAAGCCGTGAAGCCACTGGCTGAAGTGAAAGAGCAGGTAACTGCGCTCGTTAAGCACAATAAAGCAGAGCAGCAGGCGAAGCTTGATGCCGATAAACTGCTGGCGGATCTGAAAGCCGGTAAAGGCGATGAAGCGGTGAAAGCGGCGGGTCTGAGCTTTGGCGAGGCGAAAACGCTGAGCCGTACGGGTCAGGATCCGCTGAGCCAGGCTGCCTTTGGTCTGAGCCTGCCGGAGAAAGACAAACCGAGCTACGGCGTCGCGAACGACATGCAGGGTAACGTTGTTCTGTTGGCGTTGGACGAGGTGAAAGCTGGTTCTATGCCTGAAGCGCAGAAGAAAGCGATGGTTCAGGGGATCACTCAGAACAACGCGCAGATTGTCTTTGAAGCGCTGATGAGCAACCTGCGTAAAGCCGCAAAAATTAAAATCGGTGATGCGCTGGAACAGCAGCAATAACCGAGGCAGTTCGCAAAAAATTGCAAAAAGTTGTATCTACCAAAGGCCGCTTTCGCGGCCTTTTCCATTTCTGATATTTGCCGTTTGTCTGCCGTTCTGCACCTCGCTATCGTGATTCCACTGTTAACAAACAAGGAGAAAACAGTATGAAACATGGAATCAAAGCTCTGCTTATCACTCTTTCATTGACCTGCACTGGTATGGCCCAAACTGCATTGGCGGCTGAGCCTGTCGTCAAAAGCCAGGCGACTCAAACCAAAGCGGAAAACCCAGGGGCGGCACAAAGCAAAGCCACACAGCCCGCTAAAGCAAGCGACGATGAGGGCACCAGGGTAAGCATCAACAACGCTTCTGCGGAGGATTTAGCGCGAGTTATGAATGGCGTGGGTCTAAAGAAAGCGCAGGCGATTGTGAGCTATCGTGAGGAGTACGGGCCGTTTAAAACGGTGGACGATTTAAAGCAGGTGCCGGGCATGGGCAGTTCACTGGTTGAGCGTAACCTGGCAGTTTTAACACTTTAATAACTTGCAGAGCGCTGAAAGTTTGCCAGACTGTAGAGGTCATACCAGTTATGACCTCTTTACCCAAAAATCTGTTCCTATAAAAACAACGTAAGGCTCCTGCGCTATGCAAACACAAATCAAAGTTCGTGGTTTTCATCTTGATGTCTATCAGCACGTTAACAATGCCCGCTATCTGGAGTTTCTGGAAGAAGCCCGCTGGGATGGTCTGGAAAACAGCGACAGCTTTCAGTGGATGACAGCACACAACATCGCTTTTGTGGTCGTGAATATTAATATCAACTACCGACGACCTGCGGTGCTGAGCGACCTGCTGACTATCACCAGTCAGGTTCAACAGTTAAATGGCAAAAGTGGTGTGTTAAATCAGACCATTATTCTGGAGCCGGAAGGGCAGGTGGTGGCAGACGCGCTGATTACGTTCGTCTGTATTGATTTGAAAACGCAAAAAGCGTTGCCGCTGGAAGGGGAGTTGCGCGAAAAACTGGAGCAGATGGTGCAGTAGTGGCTGCGACTGCCGGAAGGCGACGCTCAAGCGTCTTATCCGGCCTACAAGAGTTGCTGCAACTGCATGTAGGCCGGATAAGCAAAGCGCCATCCGGCAATACAATCATTTTAACCCGGTTTTCTGTTTCATTGCCGCCATTACTGCCGGTTTATCCGCCAGATAATGGTTCAGGCCGTTGGCACGCAGATTACACGCCGCACAATGACCGCAACCGTCACCTTTGATGCCGTTATAGCAGGTCAGCGTTTCTTCGCGTACCAGGTCCAGCTTGCCCCAATAATCGGCCAGTGCCCAGGTTTCGGCTTTATCGATCCACATCAGTGGGGTTTCAAAGCGAATATCTTTCGCCATCCCCAGGCTTACAGCATGGTTCAGGGCTTTAACGAACTCATCGCGACAGTCCGGATAGCCGGAGAAATCGGTCTCACAAACGCCGGTGATGACCGCCTCTGCCTGCACCTGGTAAGCGTAAATTGCTGCCAGCGTTAAGAACAGAATATTGCGTCCTGGCACAAAGGTATTGGGAATGCCATTCGCATCCGGTTCGTAATCGGGTACCGGAATGTTATCGCGGGTCAGGCTGCTGACAGCCAGTTCACTGAGCAATGTGACATCAAGTACTTTGTGCGCGCGCGCGCCAAGTTTTAAGGCCAGGTCACGTGCGACATCAATCTCAGCGCGATGGCGCTGACCATAATCAAAGGTCACGCAGTGCACTTCATCATACTGATGCAGCGCTTGCGCCAGACAAGTCGTGGAGTCCTGACCTCCACTGAATACAACAACAGCACGTTTCATGGCTTTTCCTGACAAAATAACGAAGCCCTTATGGTAGCGCCTGGGCGTGCCGTCGACCAGCTTCTTCACGCGGAAGGAGGTGGCAGCCAGGCTTCGGTAAACTCGAACCAGCCACGAGGATTCAGGCGTACGCCGTTCACGCCCGGTGGCGCGCTGATGCGATAGTGATAATTGAACAGTGGCGTCAGGGTAGCGTCATGCATTAGCGTGGCGAAAACTTGTTGTAAAGCCGCGTGGCGATCGTCCTCATCGGCCTGAATTTGAAGGGCATCCAGGGTCGTTTGCAAATGTGTATATGCTGGCGCATTCAATACATGTGACCAGAGCTGATCGCAGCGCAACCACTGTTCGAGAGTATATTCAGGTGCCTCACCAATCAGCCTGTCGCCCATCATCAGGTCGGCCTGGGCTAAGGGATGATCGCCATCCCAGTTTTTAGCATTATGAAAAATAAGCGTTAATTCACAGCCGAGCAGCGCCAACGCCTGGCGAAGCTGTTCAGCCATAGCGTGAAGTTCTACCGGCAGGTGATAAGCCAGCGTCAGCTTTTCCGGCAGCGCTACCTCGTCGAGTTCATCCCATTGCGGGATAGTCCATCCGGGGAGCAGTGCATTGCTTGGCGTGATCAGATTTTCATCCACTTCAAGCGTTTGTAGCAGGGAAGAACGGTGGATGATATTGATCAGTCTACGGGCCTGCTGCGTATTCAGGCGCGCGCTTTTTCTGAGCGTGAGATAGCAAAAACCAAGACTGATCCCGCTGCTTACCTGGCTTAGCATAGGCAATTCTTCGGGTTTACCAATCGCAATTTGCACCGGATGGCGACAGCTGGTGCCCAAATCCTGGGAGAAGAGCTGCGGGGTTATCCAGTATTCAATGGCTTTTAGCAGCGGATGACTCAGATGGTAGTGATCGTGACTCTCGATACGCACCAGCTCAGGAGTAAACAGCGTCAGCCGGAACGGGCCGGTACCCACAAACGGGTGCTCAGGATGCGCCAGGTGACTGCTGTAGCTTGCCAGACGGTGCGCCAGCCAGAAGTCGGGATGATGCAGAATAAAGGTCAGACACTGGGGATGCGTCACCTCAATGCGCTTTACGCTGATAAACAGCTTATTCAGCGCGGGGAGTTCTAACAGCTTCAGCAACTGCTGATGTAGCTGTGTGCTGCTGACCGCATCGCCGTTATGCCAGTACAGGGTGGAACGAATATAGAAATCCCAGCGCAGGCCGTCAGCGGAGATATTCCAGTGGTGGGCTAAGTCTCCACAGGGACGTTGCGTAGTGCTGTCAAACCGGGTCAGGCCAGAGAAAACTTGTCCAGCGAGGTGTTGCTCCGCGCGACCGGGGAGAAACCCGGGGTGCAAGGGGTCGAGCGGGCGGTAATAGGGTATACGCAGGGTTGGCGTGTCGTTTTGCCACTGACCGCCCATAAACGGTTGTAACAGTGTTCTTAATTCACCCGGTGCCAGCTGAGCCAGTTCCAGTACGCTAAGCTGCTCGCCCTTTTGCAGCGCCTGTTCCATCATGGTGTTGCGCAGTGAATCTGGCGTCACTAAAAACCGCAGCTGCCCGCGTTTCCCGCGCCCCGACTGGGCATGCCACTCCAGCCAGCCTGCATCCTGCGCTTGCTTTAGCAGGGTACGCACATGGCGTTCGCTACAAAAACAGCGTTCGGCCAGTTCCCCGACGGTCACCGACTGCGGTTCGCCGTTCGAGGGCAGCCACAGGCGTTGGTACTGGTTCAGGCGATTAAGCAGACGCATTGATACTTTTTCCTTCAGGATGTTCGTTAACGGTTTATGCGTAGAGAAACCCGGAACAATTCATTTTATCTATTCACTATTACTTCCGTATATCTCAGGTGATACTGGATCACAAGTTAACCGCGTCACAGTGTGGAGAAAGAAATGGCTCGTCTGGCTGCATTTGATATGGATGGCACCCTTTTGATGCCGAATCACCATTTAGGTGACGAAACGCTTTCAACGCTGTCGCGCCTGCGTGAACGCGATATTACTCTGACATTTGCCACCGGTCGCCATGTGCTTGAGATGCGCCATATTTTAGGCTCGATCTCACTGGACGCCTTTTTGATCACGGGTAATGGCACGCGCATTCACTCTCTTGAGGGCGATGTGTTACACCGTCAGGATCTGGATCCGAATGTCGCGGACATTGTGTTGCATCAGAAGTGGGACACTACCGCCAGCATGCATGTCTTTAATGACAATGGCTGGTTCACCGGACAAGAGATCCCCTCGCTGCTGCAGGCGCATGTATATAGCGGATTTCGCTATCAGATCGTCGATGTGAAACGTATTCCGGCGCATCAGGTCACCAAAGTCTGCTTCTGCGGCGATCATGACTCTCTTATCCAATTGCGCATTCAACTGAATGAAGCGCTGGGTGAACAGGCGAATCTCTGTTTTTCCGCGTTTGATTGCCTTGAGGTGCTGCCGCTGGGCTGTAATAAAGGATCGGCATTGGCGGTGTTGAGCGACTATTTAGGTTATTCAATGGCCGAGTGTATGGCGTTTGGCGATGCCATGAACGATCGCGAAATGTTAGGCAGCGTTGGGCGCGGCCTGATTATGGGTAACGCGATGCCGCAACTGATTGCTGAACTGCCTCATTTATCGGTGATTGGGCATTGCCGTAATCAGGCAGTGTCACACTTTTTGACGCATTGGCTGGACAATCCACATCTACCTTATTCCCCCGAATGAGAGATCCCTTCCAGCAAGCCAGACTTCGCGTCTGGCTTTTTTTTATCCCATTAATGGGTGTTCAGTAGTTGGGCAAGCTCCGCTTTCCACGGCGTTAAATCACCGATGTGCGCGTCGACCCACTGTGGGTTGTAGTAGGTTTCCAGATAGCGTTCGCCGCTGTCACACAACAGTGTCACCAGCGAACCGGTAACGCCTGCATCGCGCATACGGGCGGCAAGTTGTAGCGTTCCCCACATGTTTGTGCCGGTAGAGGCGCCGACCTTGCGGCCCAACTGCGTTTCCAGCCAGTGTGCGGTGGCCACGCTTGCGGCATCCGGCACGCGCAGCATTTCATCGACCACGTCAGGAATGAAAGACGGTTCGACACGCGGGCGGCCAATGCCTTCAATTTTACTTCCTACCGGACTGCGTAACGTGGCATCGCGATCCTGCCAGAAGGGCAGAAAGACCGAGTTTTCCGGGTCTACCACCATCAGTTGAGTATCGTAGCCCTGACAGCGAATATAGCGGCCAATGGTTGCTGAGGTGCCACCGGTTCCGGCGCTCATCACAATATGGCGGGGAACGGGGTTGGGCTCGCACTGCATCTGACGAAAGATGCTGTCGGCGATATTATTATTGCCGCGCCAGTCGGTGGCGCGCTCAGCGTAAGTGAACTGGTCCATGTAATGACCGTTCAGCTCACGCGCCAGTTGCTCAGAGGCTGCATAGATTTCGCAGGCGCTTTCCACGAAATGACAGCGACCGCCGTAAAATTCAATCTGTTCAACTTTACGTTTTGCCGTACAGGAAGGCATGACGGCAATAAATGGCAACCCTAACAGTCGAGCGAAATAAGCCTCAGAGACCGCCGTTGAACCGGACGATGATTCAATGATGGTGGTGCCTTCTTTGATCCAGCCATTGCACAATCCGTACAGAAACAGTGAGCGCGCCAGACGATGCTTCAGACTCCCGGTCGGATGCGTGCTCTCATCTTTTAAATAGAGCTGAATGCCCGGGAACGCCGGTAGCGACAGGCGAATGAGATGCGTATCCGCAGAACGCTGATAATCCGCGTTGATTTCATTGATGGCGTTTTTAACCCAGGAGCTATTCATCATTAATAGATATCCATTTGTCATTTTGTGCCCAGAATAGCGAAAAGCACGGAAAAAATTGTTGCCATTTAGCCTTTAAAATAGAATGTAAGGAGAAAATTCTTCTCTGTGGAGTGGATATGTTAGACAAAATTGACCGCAAGCTACTCGGCTTACTGCAACAGGACTGCACCCTTTCTTTGCAGGCATTAGCAGATGCCGTTAATCTGACTACCACCCCCTGCTGGAAACGTCTCAAACGACTCGAGGATGACGGTATCCTGCTGGGCAGAGTCGCCCTGTTGGATCCAGAAAAACTGGGGCTGGGCTTAACGGCGTTTGTGCTGATCAAAACTCAGCATCACAGCAGCGAATGGTATTGCCGCTTTGTCACTGAAGTGACCGGAATGCCCGAGGTTCTGGGGTTCTGGCGTATGGCAGGGGAGTATGACTACCTGATGCGAGTGCAGGTTGCTGATATGAAAAGCTATGATGAATTCTATAAGCGCCTGGTGAACAGCGTACCGGGCCTGTCTGACGTCACCTCCAGCTTTGCCATGGAACAGATTAAATACACAACTGCTCTACCTATTGAATAATTCTCCCGGCGCTTATTGCCGGAAATCTTGTCAGGATATAACGCGTGCGATTATTTGCTCAATTAAGCTGGTACTTCCGCCGGGAGTGGCGTCGCTACCTCGGGGCAGTGGCCTTGCTTATCATCATCGCTATCCTTCAGCTTATTCCGCCGAAAGTGGTCGGGATCATTGTGGATGGCGTGACGACTCAACGCTTCACCACCGAGCGGCTGCTGATGTGGGTGGGGACAATTGCCCTGATTGCCGTGGTGGTTTATTTGCTGCGTTATGTCTGGCGCGTGCTGCTGTTTGGCGCATCCTACCAACTGGCGGTTGAACTGCGGGAAGATTATTACCGTCAGTTGAGTCGCCAGCATCCAGAATTTTATCTGCGGCACCGTACGGGCGATCTGATGGCACGGGCAACCAACGATGTCGATCGCGTCGTATTTGCCGCCGGAGAAGGGGTGCTGACGCTGGTGGATTCGCTGGTAATGGGGTGTGCGGTGCTGATCGTGATGTCAACGCAGATAAGCTGGCAACTGACGCTCATTGCGCTGCTGCCGATGCCGGTGATGGCGTTGATGATCAAACGTTACGGCGATCGACTCCATAACCGTTTTAAGCTGGCGCAGGCGGCGTTTTCCAGTCTCAACGATCGTACTCAGGAAAGCCTGACTAGTATTCGTATGATCAAGGCCTTTGGGCTGGAGGATCGGCAGTCGGCATTATTTGCTGCTGATGCTGAAGATACCGGTAAGAAAAACCTGCGTGTGGCGCGCATTGACGCCCGCTTTGATCCTACGATTTATATCGCCATTGGTATGGCTAACCTGCTGGCGATTGCCGGGGGAAGCTGGATGGTGGTTCACGGCTCGCTGACGCTCGGGCAGCTCACCAGCTTTATGATGTATCTCGGTCTGATGATTTGGCCGATGCTGGCGCTGGCCTGGATGTTTAACATCGTCGAACGCGGCAGCGCCGCGTATAGCCGAATTCGCGCCATGCTGGCAGAAGCGCCGGTAGTGGATGACGGTACTGAACCGGTGCCGGAAGGACGCGGCGAGCTGGCGGTGGCGATTCGCGAATTTTGTTACCCTCAAACCACCCACCCGGCGCTGGAAAATGTGAATTTCCAGCTCAAACCTGGACAGATGCTGGGCATCTGTGGTCCGACCGGCGCGGGAAAAAGTACGGTACTGTCGCTGATCCAGCGTCATTTTGATATCACCCAGGGCGATGTGCGCTTTCATGATATCCCATTAACGCGCTTACAGCTGGATAGCTGGCGCAGCCGACTGGCGGTTGTCAGCCAGACACCATTCCTGTTTTCCGATACCGTCGGTAATAACATCGCCTTAGGACGCCCGCAGGCCACGCAGGAAGAGATCGAGCATGTGGCGCGCCTTGCCAGCGTTCATGAGGATATTTTACGTCTTCCTCAGGGCTACGACACCGAAGTGGGCGAACGCGGGGTGATGCTGTCAGGCGGGCAAAAACAGCGTATTTCTATCGCTCGAGCGTTACTGCTGAACGCTGAAATTCTGATTCTGGATGATGCGCTGTCGGCGGTGGACGGTCGTACCGAGCATCAGATCCTGCATAACCTGCGCCAGTGGGGCGAAGGCAGAACCGTGATTATCAGCGCTCACCGTTTATCGGCTTTGACGGAAGCCAGCGAGATTATCGTGATGCAGCATGGGCATATTGCTCAGCGCGGTGAGCATGAATCTTTAGTGCAACAGCCCGGTTGGTATCGCGACATGTACCGCTATCAGCAACTTGAAGCGGCGCTGTCTGATGCACCAGAGATAAACGAGGAGGCGGCTAATGCGTAGTTTCGGGCAATTATGGCCAACTCTGAAAAGACTGCTGGCGTATGGTTCCCCATGGCGAAAACAGCTGGCGATTGCGGTAGTCATGCTATGGGTGGCTGCGGCGGCGGAAGTCAGCGGTCCGCTGCTGATTAGCTATTTTATCGATAACATGGTGGCGAAGAACAATCTGCCATTGGCGATGGTTGCCGGGCTGGTTGCGGCCTATGTCGGTCTGCAACTGCTGGCGGCAGGTCTGCATTACGCGCAGTCATTGCTGTTTAACCAGGCGGCGGTTGGCGTAGTACAACAGTTACGCACCGACGTAATGGACGCTGCGCTGCGCCAGCCGCTCAGCGCTTTTGATACTCAGCCCGTCGGGCAGCTTATCTCACGTGTGACCAATGATACTGAAGTTATTCGCGACCTGTACGTGACGGTGGTCGCAACGGTTCTGCGCAGTGCGGCCTTAATCGGCGCGATGCTGGTGGCGATGTTCAGCCTGGAGTGGCGCATGGCGCTGGTGGCAATGGCCATTTTCCCGGCCGTGCTGGTGGTGATGGTGATTTACCAACGCTACAGCACCCCGATTGTGCGTCGGGTGCGCGCTTATCTGGCGGATATTAACGATGGCTTTAACGAAGTCATCAACGGCATGAGCGTTATCCAGCAGTTCCGCCAGCAGGCAAGGTTTGGCGAGAGAATGGGCGAGGCCAGCCGCTCGCACTATATGGCGCGTATGCAAACCCTGCGACTGGATGGTTTTTTGCTGCGTCCACTGCTGAGCCTGTTCTCGGCGCTGATCCTCTGCGGTTTGCTGATGCTGTTCAGTTTTACCTCTGGCACCTCCATCGAGGTTGGCGTGCTGTACGCGTTCATCAGCTACCTCGGCCGTTTGAACGAACCGCTGATCGAGCTGACCACCCAGCAATCAATGCTGCAGCAGGCGGTTGTCGCTGGTGAGCGAGTGTTCGAACTGATGGACGGGCCTCGTCAGCGCTATGGTGAAGACGATCGCCCGCTCAAAAGCGGAGATATTGAGGTGGATAACGTTTCATTTGCCTATCGCGACGACAACCTGGTGCTGCAAAACATCAGTCTGTCCGTGCCTTCGCGCAGCTTTGTGGCTTTGGTCGGACACACAGGCAGCGGCAAAAGCACGCTGGCCAGCCTGCTGATGGGATATTACCCGCTGACGCAGGGGGAAATCCGCCTTGACGGACGTCCGTTGTCTTCTCTGAGCCACGGTGCGTTACGTCAGGGCATCGCGATGGTGCAGCAGGATCCGGTGGTGATGGCGGATACCTTCCTGGCAAACGTCACGCTGGGTCGCGATATCTCAGAAGAGCGGGTCTGGCAGGCGCTGGAGACTGTGCAACTGGCAGAACTGGCTCGGGGTTTGAGCGAGGGGATCCATACCCGGCTGGGCGAGCAGGGCAATAATCTCTCCGTTGGGCAGAAACAGCTGCTGGCGCTGGCGCGGGTATTGGTTGAAACGCCGCAGGTGCTGATCCTCGATGAAGCCACGGCCAGTATTGATTCCGGTACTGAACAGGCCATTCAGCACGCGCTGGCGGCGGTCCGTGAACACACTACGCTGGTGGTGATTGCGCATCGGTTATCGACGATTGTCGATGCGGATACCATTCTGGTGCTGCATCGCGGTCAGGCGGTTGAGCGTGGTACGCACCAGCAATTACTGGCGGCGCAAGGCCGTTACTGGCAGATGTATCAGCTGCAGCTGGCGGGCGAAGAGTTAGCCGCCAGCACGCAAGAGGATTCTGTTATCGCCTGACGGCGCAGCGCTTATCCGGCCACGCGGTATCGTAGGCCGGGTAAGGCGTTTACGCCGCCATCCGGCAATCAACAATCTGGTGCAAAAATGTAACGCACTATGCACCGTTATAGTGCGTTTTTTCTTTTTCTCTCCCGATAGTACCTGGCGAACCTGAATCATTCCGCGTTTTTCATTCCTGGCACACCCCTTGCAATATTCCTCTCGTGTATCTGCAGCCACTACTGAATTCTGACTGGAGGGGATCTATGAAGCTGGTTACCGTGGTAATCAAACCGTTCAAACTGGAAGACGTCCGTGAAGCACTGTCGTCTATTGGTATTCAGGGGCTGACCGTCACCGAAGTGAAGGGGTTTGGCCGACAGAAAGGTCATGCTGAGCTGTACCGTGGGGCTGAATATAGCGTCAATTTTCTGCCAAAGGTGAAGATTGATGTGGCGATTGCCGACGACCAACTGGATGGCGTGATTGATGTCATCAGTAAGGCGGCATACACCGGAAAAATTGGCGACGGCAAAATCTTCGTCGCCGAGCTGCAACGTGTGATTCGTATTCGTACCGGCGAAGCCGACGAAGCCGCACTGTAACTTCTGGCACACAGTGATAGGAAACCAAAAAATGAAGATAGCAACGATGAAAACGGGTATTGCTTCACTGGCACTACTGCCGGGACTGGCGATGGCGGCACCGGCGGTTGCGGATAAAGCAGATAACGCTTTTATGATGATCTGTACCGCGCTGGTGCTGTTTATGACTATCCCTGGCATTGCGTTGTTCTACGGCGGTTTGATTCGCGGTAAGAACGTGCTGTCGATGTTGACTCAGGTGACGGTGACATTCGCTCTGGTTTGTATTCTATGGGTGGTTTATGGCTACTCACTGGCCTTTGGCGAAGGGAATAATTTCTTCGGCAACTTCAACTGGGTATTGCTGAAGAACATCGCGCTGACGGCGGTCACGGGGAGCTTCTACCAGTACATTCACGTTGCTTTTCAGGGATCTTTTGCCTGCATCACCGTTGGGCTGATTGTCGGGGCGCTGGCTGAGCGTATTCGTTTCTCTGCGGTGCTGATTTTTGTGGTGGTGTGGTTAACGCTGTCGTACATCCCCATTGCACATATGGTCTGGGGCGGCGGATTGCTGGCTTCTCACGGCGCACTGGATTTTGCGGGCGGGACGGTCGTGCACATCAACGCAGCGATTGCCGGTCTGGTTGGCGCGTATCTGATTGGCAAACGCGTCGGTTTTGGCAAAGAAGCCTTTAAACCGCATAACCTGCCGATGGTCTTCACCGGTACCGCTATTCTCTACATTGGTTGGTTTGGCTTTAACGCCGGTTCAGCGGGAACGGCGAATGAAATTGCTGCACTGGCCTTCGTCAATACCGTGGTCGCCACCGCTGCCGCCATCCTCGGATGGATCTTCGGTGAATGGGCGCTGCGTGGTAAACCGTCTCTGCTGGGCGCCTGTTCCGGTGCTATTGCAGGTCTGGTGGGCGTAACACCTGCATGTGGCTACATCGGTGTCGGCGGGGCGCTGATTATCGGTGTGGTTGCGGGGTTGGCTGGTCTGTGGGGCGTAACCATGCTGAAGCGTTTTCTGCGCGTGGACGATCCGTGTGACGTGTTTGGCGTGCACGGCGTGTGCGGTATTGTTGGCTGCATCCTGACCGGGGTTTTCGCTGCCAGCTCTCTGGGCGGCGTGGGCTTTGCTGAGGGAGTGACCATGGGGCATCAGCTGCTGGTGCAACTGGAAAGCGTGGCGATCACCATCGTCTGGTCCGGCGTGGTGGCCTTCATTGGCTATAAGCTGGCGGATATGACGGTGGGTCTGCGCGTACCGGAAGAGCAGGAACGCGAAGGTCTGGATGTGAACAGTCACGGCGAGAACGCTTACAACGCTTGATGTTTCAATCTGCCGGATGGTAACGCTTTTGCGCCACCATCCGGTAATTCTCAATTGCGATTACGCATTACCCCTTCCTGCACGGTAGAGGCGACCAGCACGCCGTCCTGCGTATAAAACTCCCCGCGTACAAAACCTCTGGCACCGGAGGCAGAAGTACTCTCGACGTTATACAACAGCCACTCATTAATATTGAACGGACGGTGGAACCACATTGAATGGTCAATGGTGGCGATCTGAATCCCTTTTTCCAGAAAACCAATCCCGTACGGCTGCAGCGCTACAGGCAGGAAGTTCAGGTCTGAGGCATAACCCAGCAGATATTGATGGACGCGCAGATCGTCCTGCAGCTCGCCGTTTGCACGGATCCATACCTGGCGCGCCGGAGGTGCGACGTGACCTTTTAAGGGGTTATGAAATTCAACCGGGCGCACTTCCAACGGACGATCGTTGATAAATTTTTCTTTCAACAGCGGCGGCAGTAAATGCGCCACTGAGCGGGCAATTTCTGTTTCTGATTTCAGCTCATCGGGACCCGGCGCATCCGGCATGGTTTTCTGATGTTCAAATCCGTCTTCCGGTGCCTGGAAAGAGGCGGTCATGTAAAAAATGGGTTTACCATTCTGAATTGCGGCAACGCGGCGCGCGCTGAAGCTGTTACCATCACGCAAGACTTCAACATCATAGATGATGGGCTTTTGGCTATCGCCGGGGCGTAAAAAGTAGCTGTGGAAGGAGTGCACCAGACGCTCTTCCGGTACGGTTTCTTTGGCGGCATACAGCGCCTGACCGACAACCTGTCCCCCAAAAACCTGACGTAACCCTAAGTCTTCACTTTGGCCCCGAAAGAGTCCTTCTTCAATTTTTTCCAGATTTAACAATGTCAGCAAATTTTTCAGCGCCAGACTCATACGTGCTCTCCAGGTTATATCGATCTCGCAGCGAGGTAGGCAGAGTATAACGCAATTTTGAAAGTGGTCCGATGGGTGCAATTGTCTGAATTAAAGGCCTATTACAGGCAAAAACAGCTGTCTTGTGCCACACTTAGTCACGTTATGTTTTTGTTAACCACTCTTCTGGCGAGGATAGTTCTCGCTGGTGCATAGATGATAAGGAGAATTTAATGAAACTCGTGCACATGGTAAGTGGTTTAGCGGTTGCGGTCGCTCTGGCGGCCTGTGCTGATAAAAGTGCAGATATTCAGACACCTGCGCCAAACCCTAATACGTCAATTGCTGACACACAGTCTAAAATTCAACAGCCCAATGTTTCTGGTACGGTATGGATCCGCCAGAAAGTGGCCTTGCCACCCGATGCGGTGCTGACCGTCACGCTGTCAGATGCGTCGCTGGCCGATGCACCGTCAAAAGTGCTGTCGCAAAAAGCGGTCCGTACTGAAGGTAAGCAGGCGCCATTCAGCTTTGTATTACCATTTAACCCGGCAGATATTCAGCCTAACGCCCGTATTCTGCTGAGTGCGGCAATTACGGTTAATGACAAACTGGTCTTTATTACTGATACCGTTCAGACGGTCATTAATCAGGGTGGTACGAAAGCTGACCTGACGCTGGTCCCTGTACAGCAAACAGCAGTACCGGTTCAGGCAAGCGGTGGGGCAGCCACCACGGTGCCGTCAACGTCACCAACCCAGGTAAATCCTTCTTCTGCCGTTCCTGCTCCCACGCAGTACTAAGGCAGTCGTAACCCTCTCCGTCTGGAGAGGGTTAGTACACCCAGCGATAGCGCTGTAAATCTATCTGCCCGCTTCCTGAAACCACTATTCCTTCTGCCAGCAACGCCTGACGCTGCCGTTGTAAGTCGGGGCCGGTCAGCGAAATGGCACCATGACGATTAACCACCCGATGCCAGGGCAAAGTGCTGCCTTCAGGGAGACGCTTAAGCACGCCGCCGACCTGGCGCGCAGCGCGCGGCGAACCGGCAAGCCTGGCAACATCGCCATACGTGGTGACGAAACCTTCGGGGATTGACGCGACGATTTGCCAGACGCGTTGGGGGAAAGTGTCTTGTATATCCATTATTTATTCCTGCGCTAATCCTCCAGCATAATGCCGAATGGCGAGGGAGTGAAGCCGCATTGCACAAGAAAACAGCATCCGATGCTGGATGGGTTGCAATTACAGGGTGCAGCAGTGATAATGCGCCTGCGCGTTGGTTAACAACGCTCTCAATGGGGGCTCTGTTGGTTCTCCCGCAACACTACTCTGTTTACCAGGTCAGGTCCGGAAGGAAGCAGCCAAGGCAGATGACGTGTGTGCCGGGATGTAGCTGGCAGGGCCCCCACCCAATTCTGCCGTCCGGCAATTTCCCTTCTGGTTATCTTCTTTTCTTTGTCATCGTAATGTCATTTTATTGTCATCAAATGCTGTCAATGTGTTTCGGGGATGTTATTTGTTGCTTTTGCCGCCGCCATCGCGCTGTAACGACAGGGTCTTACATCCGGTGTGTTTTGGCTGACCACAAGGATTTTCTACGATGTCGACCGCTGTATTGAATGTCAAAATTGATGAGGCGCTAAAAGAAAAGCTTCGCCATTACGCTGAAGTGCATAACGAAAATTTAAGTGTTGCGACGGAAAAACTGCTGCTGATTGCGTTTACCGCCGTTGAAGAGGCAGGAGTCTCCGCTGAGGATATCGATAGCCAGCATACGGAAGAGTCCGTAGTTGAAGCACTGACTCCTAAAGAAATCAAAGCATTGCGCAGACTACTGAAGAAGAAAAAATGAAACAACAACCGCTCTCAACTGCCAGTAATTACGGCGAAGCTTGTGAAATGCTGCGCTCCGGTTATGTGAAACATGTTCGTCTGAGCTGGAACGTCGGCAGCGATGAGTTCTTCCGTATTGCCTCAGACTGGTGTGATGCCGGGGCAAAAATTAAGAAAGACGGTGAAAATTTCGTGATTTCACTGAAGGGTTTTCCTGTTCCCCCTCAGCGGTAATATCACCGGGACTCTCTCATCCATCCCGGCTTATAAGGGCGAGTCCTTTGACTCGTCGCTTAGATTATTTTGCGTACTTTCCCGCTGCTGGCCTGCAAACGCAGGTTATCCCAAATGGGTTGTAACACCCTGAAGGCGGCACGCGCTGTGTCATCCGGCAACGTGAAAGGCATACGCAAAAAACGATCGAATGCGCCATCAAGCCCAAACCGCGTACCGGTTCCTAATTGAATGCCTACGCTTTCGGCGCGCGTAGCGAATAGCGTTGCCAGCGTATCGGGCAGTTCAACCCAAAAAGAGAGTCCTCCCTGTGGCTGGGTAAACTGCCACTCCGGGAAATGTGCGTTCATCAGGCTCGAGCACAGATCGCGCTGCGATGTGAGTAGCCGTCTTCTGTCAGGAAGAAAGTCGGCGGCGTTATCCAGCAGCCAGCTGGTGGCGAGTTGTTCAAGCACGGGGGAGCCTAAATCGAACGTGTCGCGGGTTTGTACCAGCGCCGCAATGGTTCGCGCCGACGCACGGATCCAGCCCAGACGTAATCCCCCCCAAAAGCTTTTCCCGGCCGAACCCAACAGAATGATCGGCGCGTCGCGATTGAATGCGGCAAGTGGCGGCGGCGGCGGGGCGTCATACCACAGGTTCACCATCGTCTCATCGACCACCAGGGTAGTGCGGGTTCGTTCGGCAATATCCGCCACGACCTGGCGAGTTGCAGCGTCCATGCAACGCCCGGTCGGATTGTGAAAGTCCGGCATTAGGTAGGCCATTCTCGGTGCGGTTTGCGCGATGGTGGCGACCAGACCCGCGGTATCCCAACCGTGCTCGGGTAGCGACACGCCGACGGGACGACAGGATGCGCCTTGAATCGCGGCAATCGCCAGCGGATAAGTGGGGTGATCGACCACCACGCGATCGCCGGGGCCGGTGAGCAAACGCAGGATCAGCGCCAGGCCGCTGACTGCACCATTCACGACCATGATTTCATCGGGCTGCGTCGGGAGCCCGCGATCGCAATAATGCTGAGCGATGGACTCACGCAATACCGACAGCCCCTGCGGCAAATACCCGGAGCTCAGCAAATGCTGTGGCATAGCAAACAGCGCCTGCTGGTAAGCCTGATGAATTTCGGGACCGGCACTTAGTGCCGCCGTGGACAAATCAAGCGCTGTGCCGGTGCTGGTCCGGGTTGGCACATGGCGAATATGTTTCGGCAGGATCACCCGTGAGCCGCTACCATGACGGCTTTCCAGATATCCCTCTTCACGCAGTTGCGCCATAGCGCTGGCGACGGTAGTTCGACTTACTTGCAGGACGACGGCGAGCTCGCGTTCACCCGGTAAGCGGCTATCCAGCGCCAGCCGACCATCGAGAATAAGCAGACGTAACGCTTCTGCCAGCTGTCGCCAGATGGGCGTTCGCGAGGGGCTTTCCAGCCAGTGTCCGAGCAGGCGTTGCAAAGACTGACTTCCATAACGGCGAGATGACATAACAGTCCACTTTTTGAAAACTGGACATTAATCATAGTGCCAATTGCGGTGAAGATGAAAGTTATCCGAGAGTGGGAGGGAAATGCATGCTGCGTCGTTTACTTCAGTTATATATCGGGCTGGCGCTGTACGGTGTATCGACGGCGATGTTTGTCCGTGCTGATTTAGGAGCCGATCCGTGGAACGTGTTTCACCTGGGTGTAGCCAATTTATTGTCGATGAATATCGGCGTGGTGATTATTGCCGTTGGCGTGTTGGTGTTGCTGGCGTGGATACCGCTGCGCCAGCGTCCAGGCTTTGGCACGCTGAGCAACGTGATTATGATCGGGCTGGCGGCAGATGCCGCGCTGCTGGTGATTCCTGGATTTGAATCTCTGCTGGCGCGCAGCGGGCTGCTGGTGTCAGCGGTAATATTGAATGCGTTAGCAACCAGCCTGTACATTGGCGCAGGTTTTGGCGCCGGTCCGCGTGATGGTCTGATGACCGGTATCCACGCGCGTACCGGCTGGCCAGTACGACGAATTCGAACCGCAATCGAAGTGTCGGTGCTGCTTATCGGTTGGCTGCTGGGGGGAACCGTGGGGGTTGGTACGGTGCTGTATGCCTTGGCTATCGGGCCGCTCATTCAGCTTTGCCTGCCGTGGTTTCGGCATCAGCCGCAGTCACGTACGCGTATCAGGAATGCACCTGGGGCGCGATCGCCTACTGGCGACTAAACTTAACCTCGACTGACGCGGCCGGAATCGGCTTGCCGCGCAGTACACTTCGGAGGTTTTTCTCATGAAGTATGTTGATGGCTTTGTGGTTGCCGTACCCGCTGAAAACAAGGAGGCGTACATTGCGATGGCGGCAAAAGCAGCTCCGCTTTTCAAGGAGTTCGGTGCATTACGCGTAGTGGAGTGCTGGGCAGATGATGTCCCCGACGGCAAACTGACCGATTTTCGCATGGCTGTGAAAGCACAGGAGCATGAAGAAGTGGTATTCAGCTGGATTGAATACCCTTCCAAAGAGGTCCGCGATGCGGCGAATCAGAAGATGATGTCCGATCCCCGTATGAAGGAGTTCGGTGAATCTATGCCATTTGATGGCAAGCGAATGATCTACGGTGGATTTGCGCCCATTATGGAAGAGTGATGTGACTGGCTGTGCGGCGTGCCGCCAGCCATCTCAACATCAACAGCAATGTTAAAGCCGTTTTTCTGCCCACAGAATAAATTCCGCCTTCGGCAGCGCTTTGCTGTAAAGCCAGCCCTGACCGTACTGCACGCCATGCTGGCGTAGCCAGGCTTCCTGATTCTCGGTTTCGATACCTTCCGCCACCATCTCCAGCTTCAACGTTTTCGCTATCTCGATAATATGTGGCGTCACGTTGTTGTACTCCAGTGCATCAACGAACGATTTGTCTATCTTCAGGATGTCGACATCCAGATCCTGTAAATAGCTCAGGCTGGAATAGCCGGTGCCAAAATCATCGATATAGATCGAGTGGCCTGCCTGACGGTATTTAGCAATAAACGGCGCGCTGTTTTTCGGGTCGGCAAACTCGCGTTCAGTTAGCTCCAACGCGATTTGCGCAGGCTTAAGTTGCCAGTGGTTCACTTTCTGACTTAACAGAGCAGGAAGCGTTTCGGAGGCCAGATCGGCTGACTCAAGATTGATGGATATATGCTGCTCCGGATGCTGACGCAGCCATTTACCTAAATCTTCAAATACGCTTTCAATAATCAACCGTGTGAGAGGCTCTGTCAGCCCGGTCTCTTGCGCCAGCGCGACGAAAATTTCTGGCGACAGATAGCTTCCGTCAGCCTGTTGCCAGCGAGCCAGTGCTTCAGCCCCGACGACTTTTCCCGTTTTGAGCGAGATAATCGGTTGGTAGTAGACCTTGATATCCCGATGCTGGATAGCGTCCTGTAATTGGTGATGGGGCGACTGTAAGCGGCGCAAAATGCGCAAAACAAAGGCGGCGGTGAGCAATCCGATAAGAATGCCTGCCGGAAGCCAGATCAGCGCCTGTCGGTGCCAGGTTTTTTGTAACGGCAGGGTAGATGCCCAGGTTACGATCGTAATACCCAACTCAGGAAAGGGGCGGGCGTTATAAATGCTGCCATCTTTTTTAAAATGAGTAATCGATTTTTCTTGCTGTACATGCTGCAAAACGTCCGATGGCAGATCGGCGCTACTGGCAACCACGACGTTGCGCACGGTGCCAATGATAGTCACTTCAATCGGCCATGAGCCAAAAGGGATGACGTCAATGAAAGAGCCCGGATCGACCATCACAACATAATGTTCGCTCCCTAATGCTGCCATAAAGCGCTTGATGCCCAAATCATTTTGCGTGGTAAGCCATGCGCGATATCCATCAGGCGTAACTTTCATTGCGGGTGGAAATGCGTCTGCCTGGCTTCTTTTTTCCAGAGATGAGCATTGCGGAACATTATCTTTGAGGTACAGCACTTCCTGAATATAGCGATAGCTATAGGACAAACGACGCATTTCCAGCAGATGCTCTTCACTGCAAGGCACCCCCTGAAATGCTTCAATATGGCGCAATGCTTTTTTCGCCTGCTCGCCTACGCGTTCCGTACGTAATGCGACTCGCGTTGAGAACATATCGAGTTCATCGATAAATTTCGTTTCGACCTGTCGATGTGCCAGCCACAGGCTTAAACCTACCGGCGCGAGGATGGAAAGGAACAGTACCCCAGTCACCAGGCTTATCAAATGTCGTGTTGTCACAGTGATATCCTTATTTACACAGCGTAGGGAAAGTATATCCGAAACCCCAAAAAGCTATTCGATTGGCATCATATATTTACGGCCATTTATCATCCCGTTTGACTCCCTGTAGCGTAAATCAGGTTGTGGTTTATACAAGAGTGGTGTATTTTGATGGTTATGTTATAACGTAACAAATTGAGGTTGCCATGAAACCGGATATTCATCCTTTTTACCGTACCGTAGTGTTTCACGATACCAGTGCCAATGAATTCTTTAAGGTCGGTTCGACCATCAAGACTGAGCGTGAAATTGAGTTTGAGGGGAAAATGTACCCGTACGTGACCCTCGATATCTCTTCTAAATCACATCCGTACTATACCGGGAAACAAAAAACCTTTGATAATGAAGGTAGTGCAGCACGTTTCCAAAAACGTTTTGGTCATTTTATTGGCGTTAAGCGGGGTTAAAATGCAGGTACTCAATTCACTTCGCAGCGCAAAACAGCGCCATCCTGACTGCCAGATAGTAAAACGCAAAGGGCGTTTGTACGTTATCTGCAAAACGAATCCGCGCTTTAAAGCAGTACAGGGGCGTAAAAAAAGACGTTAGTTTCTTTGCCAGCATTTCAGGGATTAAAGTGCGTTACCTTCGCAGGAACGCACTTTTTTTATCTGTGCTGAGATGCCGTTACTGGCTGGTCTGGGCGCGGGTAAGCGTAAAGACATCGTAAAACGAGAGTTCGCCTTTGCGCGATATCATCTTTTGCAGCTGTGCTTTATGTTCGCTATCCACGGACGGTGAGTGCAGGATAGTATCGATGAGAGAGGAGGGGACAAAGCGAGTGTTGTACCATTCTCCGTTATAGCAAACTCTAAAATCCAGAACGTCGATATCTTCAAAGCGGTATCGTGGCGCAACGTCGAAAAAGAAAAAGCCGTTGAGTACAACGAACAGTACCACCAGCAGCCATACCGAATCGACTAACGTTTCTGACTGTAGCATCACCGCCAACGTGGCAAACCACGCAACATACATGCCGATAAACAGCCCTGGGTGTTTGCGAATAAAGCTGATGCTAAAGCGCGGTTTGTTGTCGCGCTTCTCGCGAATATTTAAGTCGTCGATTGTTTCAGTAAGCAGGCGCTGTATTTCTGTCATCTCTTGCCTTCGTGATATCTGCAAAATTCAGGAGGGATCGCCCTATTTTAAAAGGGGATACCCTTTGAAGAAAGTAACAGATTAACCGCAATTTAGCATAACAGTTACATTTAAGATCACAGCGTTTTGATGATCCTTGCGGGATTGCCCCCAACCACGGTGTTTGCCGGAACGCTTTTAGTGACCACTGCGCCTGATGCCACAACCACGTTATCGCCCAGCGTGACGCCGGGATTGATCACTGCACGGCCACCTATCCAGACATTATTGCCGATAGTCACGGGCTTTCCGAACTCCAGGCCACTGTTGCGCTCGGTAGCATCCAGCGGATGGGTCGCGGTATAGATATGAACGCCTGGTGCCAGCATGCAGTTGTCGCCAATATGAATTGGACAAACGTCGAGCATAACGCAGTCGAAATTAGCGTAAAAGTCTTTACCAAGATAGATGTTATAACCGTAATCACAACGGAAAGAGGGTTCAATATAGGCTCCCTCACTCTGACCTAACAGATCGTGCAGGATTGCCTGACGCTCATTTTTTTCATCGGGAGCGGTGAGGTTGTAGCGATGGATCAACTGACGAGCGCGTAGTCGGTCACTGCGCAGCGTTTCATCTGCCGGGCGATAGTATTCGCCGGCGATCATTTTTTGCTTTTCATTACGCATTACGAATTCCCTGTGTACTGAAGGTTATTTCAGCACAGTAAAACGTAATGCAAACAAGGGGAACGTTCCCGCTTCTTTGCTGTGATCATAGTCACGCGATTTGAATTAAATAACCATTGTAAATACGAAAATGGTCAGCCAGACAACGGTACCGCTATACCTGACTTAACCTTGAGTGCAATTAGCGAATGAATTTCCAAACAGAAGTTGGAATCTTGTCGTAAAGCTTATTCATGGTCAATTCAGCAAGGCGATGATCTGCTGCTGAGTAAAATACAGCCAGTTCGTTGTCGGACAATTCATATTTATTTTTTTCAATAACGCGCTCTAGCGTATCAATTGTCTGGCAACGTCGCAGGCGCATCAAATAATCTGTTTTAGTTAATGGTTTATCGGACATAACTCTTACCTATGATTGTAATAATTTTTAACAAGACAAACTAACAGGATTAGCCCTGGTGGCATTGACAAAACAGCGAAACAGTCGATTACCTGACTTCCGCCATTTCTGCAGATCCTGCGTATTAATACCATAACTGCTGAACAACATAAAAGTGTCATCCAGGTATTCATCTATCTGCGCGATCAGCTTATTGTCCTCATTGTACTTAATTTTATAATTAAGTGCGAAGGTTGCAATATGCTCTATCAGTTCATTGAGCTGCAAGCTGGTTGCAGAGGTAGGGTCATTAACCCAGCCATGGTTACTTTGTTCAAGGTTTGCAAGACAGTCATGATACAGAGTTTCGCAGAGAAATTTAAGCTGCGCGATATCATGTCTTTTGGGTGAGTATTCATCCATAACGCATCCCCTTCTTAGTGGCTTAAACTAACCGAACACCTTTCGGGATGGATACAACAACTACCTGGAACTTGCCCGCGACTCCTGATGATTTAACTATAATCTACTCTAAAAAAGATTTCATCGTCATATCACGAAAAATTACAATTATGTAAAATTATGATGCTACGTCATTTTTACATTTTAACAGATAAATGCCGCTATTCGAAATGGGACAATTTCTTTATTCTTCGGGCAATCATCGGGTTATCTTGTTTAGGTTTAGCAACGAAAGGCAACAACCGACAATGTGAACCAGTGGATAGGATTAATCTTAATATTTATTAAAGTAAATAAGAACTCTCGCTGTTTTTTTAAGAATAGCCTTTAAGGCTGCAAGGATTATATCGCTTATTTATCCGATAGAAAATAAACGGAATGGCAATAAGTGATTTTTATGATTTTTCCAGAAAAAAGGCCGCTTGCGCGGCCTTATCTTTAGAGATGTATCAATGATGCTCTACTGAGTGGCTATGCTCAATATCTTCATTTTTGCGGCTAAAGCGGCGGCGTACCACCACAAAGAACACCGGAACAAAGAAGATAGCCAACACGGTAGCCGTCACCATCCCGCCCATTACGCCAGTACCAACGGCGTTCTGTGCACCGGAACCTGCGCCGGAGCTGATGACCAGCGGCATTACGCCCAGAATAAAGGCCAGTGACGTCATCAGGATTGGACGTAAACGCATGCGTACTGCGTCCAGCGTCGCCTCTATCAGACCTTTACCCTCTTTATCCATCAAGTCTTTGGCGAATTCGACGATAAGTATCGCGTTCTTCGCCGACAACCCAATGGTTGTGAGCAGGCCTACCTGGAAGTAAACGTCGTTGGTCAGGCCGCGGAACGTTGCTGCCAGCAATGCACCGATAACACCCAGCGGTACAACCAGCATTACGGAGAACGGAATTGACCAGCTCTCGTACAGCGCTGCCAGACACAAGAACACGACGATCAGTGAAATGGCATACAGGGCAGGGGCCTGGTTGCCGGACAGTCGTTCCTGGTAGGACATACCGGTCCAGTCATAACCGATACCGGATGGCAGTTTGCTGGCCAGTTGCTCCATCATGGCCATGGCTTCACCGGTACTTTTACCCGGAGCGGCCTGGCCTAAGATTTCCATGGACGGCAGACCGTTATAGCGTTCCAGACGCGGTGAACCGTATTCCCAACGTGAGGTAGAGAAGGCGGAGAACGGTACCATCTGTCCATCGCTGCCGCGGACGTACCAGTTTCCAATATCTTCCGGCAACATACGGTATTTCGCTTCAGACATGACGTAAACTTTCTTCACACGACCACGGTCGATGAAGTCATTCACGTAGCTTCCGCCCCATGCTGCACCCAGCGTTGTATTAATATCACTAATGGAAACGCCCAGAGCCTGCGCTTTTTCCTGATCGATATCGATCTTGAACTGCGGCGTATCTTCCAGACCGTTAGGACGAACACCGACCAACAGATCAGGATGCTTCGCGACTTCACCAAACAGTTGGTTACGCGCCTGAGTCAGCTTCTCATGGCCCAGGCCTGCCTGGTCAATCAACTGGAAGTCGAAACCGGTCGCGGTCCCTAACTCCACAATCGCTGGTAGGTTAAAGGCAAAGACCATCGCGTCTTTGATCTGCGAGAATGCGCCCATTGCACGTTGAGTAATCGCTTCAACTTTGTTCTCTTTACCTGGACGTTCACTCCAGTCTTTCAAAGAGACGAATGCGATACCGGTGTTCTGACCACGACCTGCAAAACCGAAGCCGTTAACGGCAAACACCGATTCAACGTTCGCTTTTTCTTTGGTCAGATAGTAATCCGTCATTTCGTCCAGCACCTTCTGGGTACGCTCTTGCGTTGCACCCGCAGGCAACTGAGCCATAGACAGGAATACCCCCTGGTCTTCGTCTGGCAGGAACGAACTTGGCAGACGAACGAACAGATAGGCCATGCCCACGACGATGATCAGATACAGCGCCAGATAACGACCGGTGCTGCGCAGAATACCGCCTACGCTATCGGTGTAATGGTGCGTACTCTTATCGAACATGCGGTTAAACCAGCCGAAGAAGCCTTTTTTGCCTTCTCCGTGATCGCCTTTAGCAATCGGTTTGAGCATGGTCGCACACAGGGCAGGGGTCAGAATCAACGCCACCAGCACAGACAACGCCATCGCGGAAACAATGGTGATGGAGAACTGACGGTAAATTGCACCGGTAGAACCCCCGAAGAACGCCATTGGGATAAATACCGCTGACAGTACCATCGCGATACCCACCAGTGCGCCCTGAATCTGGCCCATTGATTTACGCGTTGCTTCCTTCGGCGGTAGTCCTTCCTCAGCCATTACACGTTCAACGTTCTCGACCACAACGATGGCGTCATCCACCAACAGGCCGATGGCGAGTACCATCCCGAACATCGTCAGGGTGTTTATCGAGAAGCCGAAAATCGCAAGGACGGCAAACGTACCCAAGAGCACCACCGGCACGGCGATAGTCGGAATCAGCGTCGCGCGGAAGTTCTGCAGGAACAGATACATTACCAGGAACACGAGGATGATTGCTTCCGCCAGCGTTTTCACTACTTCGTGAATAGAGATTTTCACGAACGGTGTGGTGTCATACGGGTAAACGATCTTCAGACCTGACGGGAAGAACGGTTCCATCTTCTTCAGTTCATCGCGGATAGCGTTTGCTGTATCCAGGGCGTTAGCACCTGTCGCCAGCTTGATACCCAGACCGGATGCCGGTTTACCGTTGAACTTCGCAATGATGTCGTAGTTCTCACCGCCCAGTTCCACTTTCGCCACGTCACGCAGACGAACCTGGGAACCATCCTGATTCACTTTCAGCAGAATTTTGCTGAACTCATCAGCGGAGGTCAGACGGGTTTGCGCGATGATTGACGCGTTAAGCTGCTGGCCTTTCACCGGTGGTGTACCACCTAACTGACCGGCTGCAACCTGGGCGTTCTGCGCTTTGATGGCGCTGATTACATCAACCGGCGTCAGCTGGAAGTTGTTCAGTTTGTTCGGATCCATCCAGATACGCATCGCGTACTGAGAACCGAACAGCTGAACATCACCCACACCTGAAGTACGGCTGATGGCATCCTTCATGTTGGCGCCAACGTAGTCGGAAATATCCTCCTGCGTCATGGTGCCGTTGGTGTTGATAACACCGACAACCATCAGGAAGCTGCTGGATGACTTCTCAACGCTAACCCCTTGTTGCTGTACTTCCTGAGGCAGCAACGGCATGGCCAGCTGCAGTTTGTTCTGCACCTGTACCTGCGCGATATCCGCATCAGTACCAGACTGGAAGGTTAGGGTGATCTGCACGGTACCCGTGGAGTCACTGTTAGAGGACATGTACATCAGGTTATCGATACCGTTCATGTTCTGTTCGATAACCTGCGTAACAGTATCCTGTACTGTTTTGGCATCAGCGCCAGGGTAGGTCGCGGAGATCGTCACTGCTGGCGGTGCAATAGTTGGATATTGCGCTACCGGCAATTTGAGGATCGCGAGCCCCCCTGCCAACATGATGATAATGGCGATCACCCACGCAAATATTGGGCGATCGATAAAGAAATTAGGCATGTCTTAACGGCTCCTGTTTAAGTTAAGACTTGGACTGTTCAGGCTGGCTACCGCTTTGGCCTTGCTGGTTGTTATCAGCGGTGATTTCCTGCGCTTTTACCTGCGCGCCAGGACGTACTTTCTGCAGCCCAGTGACAATCACGCGGTCGCCCGGCTTAAGTCCATCAGTGACTAACCATTTGTCGCCAATCGCTTGTGCGGCGACAATTTGACGAGTTTCAACTTTGTTGTCTGCACCGATAACCAATGCACTGGCATCGCCACGCGGTGTACGGGTAACGCCTTGCTGTGGAACCAGTAATGCCGTTGGGTTAATCCCTTCTTCCAGACGTGCGCGAACGAACATACCCGGCAGTAAGGTGTGATCCGGGTTAGGGAAGATGGCTCGTAACGTAATAGAACCGGTGGTTTGATCAACCGTCACATCAGAAAATTCCAGCGTACCGGACTGCGGGTATTTAATGCCGTCGTTGGTCACCAGTTCGACTTTCGCTTTGCCGTTCTCTTGCTTCAGCGTGCCGTTGGCCAGCTCTTGTTTCAGGCGCAGGAAGTCGTTGCTTGACTGCGTCACGTCCACGTAGATCGGGTCCAACTGTTGAACGGTCGCCAGCGCGGTCGCTTGACCGTTTTGCACCAGAGCACCTTCCGTAACGGATGATTTACCAATGCGGCCGCTGATCGGCGACGTCACTTTGGTATAGGCCAGATTGATGCGTGCAGTTTCTACCGCGGCTTTCGCGGCGACAACGGCGGCGTTTGCCTGCTGTGCGTCTGCCTGCGCGCTATCGTAATCCTGTTGACTGATGTACTTAGTACCCAACAGTTTCTGATAACGTTTAACCGTCAGTTGAGCGATATTTGCTGCGGCTTGTGCTTTGGCCAGATCGCCTTTTGCGCTTTCATAAGCGGCCTGGTAAGTTGCAGGATCAATCTGATAGAGAGATACACCCGCTTCGATATCGCCACCTTCCGTGAAATTACGCTTCAGGATAATACCGCTAACCTGAGGACGAACTTCTGCAATGCGAAACGCACTGGTGCGACCCGGAAGCTCAGTTGTTATCTGTAGAGGTTCAGTTTTGAGCGTAACAACTCCAACCTCTGGCATCTGCTGGCCCCCTTGTTGGGCCTGTTTGTCGTCACATCCTGTTAGCGCTAAGCTGCCTGAGAGCATCAGAACGACTGCCAGAGGCGTTAACCCTCTGTTTTTGTTCATATGTAAACCTCGAGTGTCCGATTTCAAATTGATCAATGGCTTAAAGCCCATAAACCCATTGCTGCGTTTATATTATCGTCGTGCTATGGTACATACATTCACAAATGTATGTAAATCTAACGCCTGTAAATTCACTGACATATGGCACGAAAAACCAAACAACAAGCACAGGAAACACGACAGCATATTCTCGATGTTGCTCTGCATTTGTTTTCGCAACAAGGGGTATCATCCACCTCGCTTGCGGAGATCGCAAAAGCCGCTGGTGTCACGCGCGGCGCAATCTATTGGCATTTCAAAAACAAGTCGGATTTATTCAGTGAAATCTGGGAGCTAGCAAAACCTAACATTGATGAGTTAGAGACTGAGTATCAGGCAAAATTCCCCGACGATCCACTATCAGTATTAAGAGAAATTTTAATTTACGTTCTTGAAGCTACCGTGACAGAAGAACGCCGACGTTTGTTGCTGGAAATTATATTCCACAAATGCGAATTTGTCGGGGAAATGGCCTCTGTTCAGTTAGCTCAACGCCATCTTTGTATTGAAAATTACGATCGTATCGAACAAACATTGCGGCACTGTATGGATGCCAATATGCTGCCGGAAAACCTGAACACCCGTCGCGTGGCGGTCCTGTTGCGCAGCTATATTACCGGAATCATAGAAAACTGGTTATTTGCCCCCGAATCGTTTGATCTGAAAAAAGAAGCTCGGGAATACGTCGCTGTGCTGCTGGAGATGTGCCTTATGTGCCCAACTCTGCGGCTTGGCGTGGCGGAAATCCACTAAACGTTTTGGGCCTGTACCAGGAATTCTCCTGGTCGTTTTGCCTGCTGCTATTCTGCCGGTCACAGCCGTGATATTCTTGCCGCTTGACTATTTTCGGTCACTTTTCCGGTTCAGAAACGTTCATTCTCATGACTATGTTGCAGCTCTATAAACGTTCACAGCATCTTATTGCTATTACCATTCTTTTCTTCATTCTCTTGCTATCTTGCCAGTCGTCTGCTTTTGCGCGGGCGCAACAGAGTGGTGAACTGCCGACGAAAGCGGATATTCAGAGCCAACTGGACGCACTGAGTAAACAAAAAGATCTCTCCGCGCAGGATAAGCTGGTCCAACAGGATCTCATCGATACCATCGCCACGTTGGATAAAATCGATCGCGTGAAAGATGAGACCGTACAGCTTCGCCAGAAAGTTGCCCAGGCACCGGAGAAAATGCGTCAGGCGACGGATGCGTTAAATTCGCTCAGCGATGTCGATAACGACGATGAAACGCGAAAAACGCTGAGTACACTCTCCTTGCGACAGCTTGAGTCGCGCGTGGCACAGGTTTTGGATGACCTGCAAAGTGCACAAAACGATCTTGCCGCTTACAACAGCCAACTGGTGTCGCTCCAGACGCAGCCAGAGCGTGTGCAGAATGCGATGTACACCGCGTCGCAGCAAATGCAGCAAATTCGTAATCGACTCGATGGCAACAATGTGGGAGAGGCTGCGTTACGCCCCAGCCAGCAGGTGTTGCTGCAGGCACAGCAGGCGCTGCTGAGTGCGCAGATCGACCAACAGCGTAAGAGCCTCGAAGGTAATACTGTTTTGCAGGATACCTTGCAAAAACAACGTGATTACGTAACAGCTAACAGTAACCGGCTTGAACATCAGCTCCAGCTTCTGCAAGAAGCGGTGAACAGCAAACGACTAACGTTAACCGAAAAGACGGCTCAGGAAGCGGTAACGCCGGATGAAGCCGAACGTATTCAGTCAAACCCGTTAGTGAAGCAGGAACTGGACGTTAACCATCAGCTCAGCCAGCGTCTGATTGCCGCGACCGAAAACGGCAACAACCTGATGCAGCAGAATATCAAAGTCAAAAACTGGCTTGACCGCGCGCTGCAATCCGAACGCAACATTAAAGAACAGATTGCCGTCCTGAAAGGCAGCCTGCTGCTGTCGCGTATTCTGTATCAGCAACAACAAACGCTGCCGTCGGCGGATGAACTTGCCGATATGACCAACCGGATCGCCGATTTGCGTCTGGAACAGTTTGAGATAAACCAGCAGCGTGATGCGCTATTCCAGAACGATGCGTTTGTCGCCAAACTGGAAGAAGGGCACAGCAACGAAGTGAATGGTGAAGTCCATGATGCCCTGCTGCAGGTTGTGGATATGCGCCGTGAACTGTTGGATCAGCTGAACAAGCAGCTGGGCAACCAGTTGATGATGGCAATTAACCTGCAAATCAATCAACAGCAGCTAATGAGCGTGTCGAAGAACCTGAAAGGGATCCTCACGCAGCAAATCTTCTGGGTTAATAGTAACCGTCCGATGGACTGGGACTGGATCAAAGCCTTCCCACAAACGCTAAAAGACCAGTTTAAGTCGATGAAAATCACGGTGAACTGGGAAAAAGCCTGGCCCGCCGTCTTTATTGCGTTCCTGGCGGGGCTACCGTTGCTGCTTATTGCCGGGTTAATCCGCTGGCGTTTGAAATGGTTGAAAGAGTATCAGGCGAAATTAGCCGCCGCAGTAGGGAATCTGCGTAATGACAGTCAGCTCAATACGCCAAAAGCGATTCTGATCGATCTGATCAGAGCGTTGCCGGCGTGCCTGATTATCCTCGCCGTGGGCCTGATTCTGCTTACCATGCAGTTGAATATCAGCGACCTGCTGTGGGCGTTCAGTAAGAAGATGACAGTCTTCTGGCTGGTGTTTGGTCTGTGCTGGAAGGTGCTGGAAAAAGATGGCGTGGCAATTCGTCATTTTGGTATGCCAGCGAAGCAGACCAGCCACTGGCGCCGCCAGATCGTGCGTATTAGCCTGGCGCTGTTACCGCTCAACTTCTGGTCGGTCATTGCTGAGCTGTCACCGCTTAATTTGATGGACGATGTGCTGGGTCAGGTAGTTATTTTCCTCAACCTGCTGCTGATCGCCTTCCTGGTATGGCCAATGTGTCGTGAAAGCTGGCGCGACAAAGAGTCGCATGGCTTGCGTCTGGTTACCATTACTGTCCTCTCAATTATCCCGATTGCATTAATGGTGCTGACGGCGACAGGGTATTTCTACACCACGTTGCGCCTGGCCGGTCGTTGGATTGAAACGGTCTATCTGGTTATCCTCTGGAACCTGCTGTATCAGACGGTACTGCGTGGATTGAGCGTGGCGGCACGGCGTATCGCCTGGCGCCGTGCCTTAGCGCGTCGTCAGAACCTGGTGAAAGAAGGGGCGGAAGGAGCCGAGCCGCAGGAAGAACCGACCATTGCGCTTGAGCAGGTGAACCAGCAAACGCTGCGCATCACCATGCTGGTAATGGTTGCCCTGTTTGGTGTTCTGTTCTGGGCTATTTGGTCTGATTTGATAACTGTATTCAGCTACCTTGATAGCATTACGCTCTGGCATTACAACGGCACCGAAGCGGGAGCTGCGGTGGTGAAAGACGTCACCATGGGCAGCCTGCTGTTTGCGATTATTGCGTCAATGGTCGCGTGGGCGCTGATCCGTAACTTACCCGGCCTGCTGGAAGTGCTGGTGCTGTCGCGACTGAAGATGCGTCAGGGCGCTTCGTATGCGATCACCACGATCCTTAACTACGCGATCATCGCCATCGGCGCGATGACGGTCTTCGGATCGCTCGGTGTTTCATGGGATAAGCTACAGTGGCTGGCAGCAGCCCTGTCGGTTGGTCTTGGTTTTGGCTTGCAGGAAATCTTCGGTAACTTTGTTTCGGGTCTGATTATTCTGTTTGAACGCCCGGTCCGCATCGGCGATACCGTGACTATCGGTACGTTCTCAGGAACGGTCAGCAAGATCCGTATCCGTGCCACCACCATTACCGACTTCGATCGCAAAGAGGTGATCATCCCGAACAAAGCATTTGTGACGGAGCGTTTGATCAACTGGTCGCTTTCCGATACCACCACGCGCCTGGTGATCCGCATCGGCGTGGCCTACGGTTCGGATCTGGATAAAGTGAAGAAAGTGCTGTTGCAGGCGGCGATGGAACACCCGAAAGTGATGCACGATCCAGAGCCTGCGGTGTTCTTTACCGCCTTCGGCGCCAGCACGCTGGATCATGAACTGCGTTTATACGTGCGTGAACTGCGCGATCGTAGTCACACGGTTGATGAACTGAACCGTGCGGTCGATCGTTTGTGCCGTGAAAACGACATTGATATCGCCTTTAACCAACTCGAAGTGCATCTGCATAACGCGAAAGGTGATACCGTGACCGAGGTTAAGCGTGACATCATTAAAGGTGATGATCCGACGCCTTCGGTAGGTTAATAGAAAAACTCATCAGGCCTGCGAGCTTCGATTCATTCGTAGGCCTGATAAGTGCAACGCTTTCAGGCATTCCAGCTATATCGCGTTTTTTGAACAAGAGAGCTGTTTCTTTTCGTAATCCCGTTTAACAATCTCCAGCGCCTTCAGTACGGTTTCAGGCGCAACCTGATTTTCCTCAAGTAAAACAATCAAATCGACGGCCAGTTTGACCTCGTCCGGGGCGTTCTCTAATGACATAAATTCTCCGGGGATTAGCGGGTTAAACGCGCCAGCACGTTTTCTATTCTTGCCAGAGCATGGCGACAGCGCGCCAGTCGCGCCTCGAATGCTTCTACTTCACGATGCAGTTTTTGCTGTTCTTCAAAGCCGGTAGCCTGAGCCAGACGCTCTTTGCGTTCACGCGTCATTTCAACCAGACGGCGCTCAAATTCCTGATGTTGGACCCGCTTGCGCTGCCAGCGCGCCAGACCTGGAGAAGCGCTGTCCCACTCTCGAAGGGACCAACTGGCGGTTTCACGTGAAATCGCCTCTAACTGTGAGGCAAGGTGTTCCGCAAGCCAGGTGATTTGTGGGAGTTGCTGCTGCTCAACGGCGCGACGCAGGGCAGTAAGATTATCGTCAGCCTCATCCAGACAGGCCTGCAGCAACGTACTGCGCGTGTGAAACAGATGCCTGTCAAAGCGGGCGCTAAGCGTTGTGTGGTGCGCCAGCGGGGCGCAATGTTGTCGCAAGCGGTTAAGCTGGTTTTCGAGCGTCTGTAACAGCATGGCGGTTTTCACAACAACACTCCGATGAAAATGAGAACCGTTATGCTAAAGTAGCGATTCTCTGTGTTAAGTACTCATATTATGCAACGCATTATTCTAATCATCATTGGCTGGATAGCGGTAGTGCTAGGTACGCTGGGCGTTGTATTGCCTCTGTTGCCGACGACACCGTTTATACTGCTGGCCGCCTGGTGTTTTGCCCGCTCATCGCCGCGTTTTCACGACTGGTTGCTTTACCGTTCGTGGTTCGGCGGGTATTTGCGCCACTGGCAAAAACACCGTGCGATGCCGCCGGGAGCAAAACCGCGCGCTATTTTGTTGATCCTGGTGACGTTTGGCATTTCACTGTGGCTGGTCAATATGATGTGGGTGCGCGGCCTGCTGCTGGTTATTCTCGCCTGTTTACTGATTTTTATGTGGCGGATCCCGGTGATTGATGAAAAACAACAAAAGCAGTAAAGCGCAATAATCGCTGTTGCAATTGTCTCTCACAGCCAGTAAATTCGACCGTTTTCGAGCACAGGCGCAGGTGGTCAAAGGTTAAGCAAGTGTAACCTTGGCTCTTATATAGACACAAAATCATTCAAGATACGTCGAGGATGAAGTGTTTAGTGCGCCGTGAAGTAATACTGTATTAATCAGGCACAAACTTATGACCGCGACAGCACAGCAGCTTGAGTTTCTCAAAAATAGCATCAAAAGCATCCACGACTACCCAAAACCGGGCATTCTCTTTCGTGATGTCACCAGTTTACTGGAAGACCCGAAAGCCTACGCCCTCAGCATTGAATTGCTGGTTGAACGCTACAAAAATGCGGGTATCACTAAAGTGGTTGGCACCGAAGCGCGTGGCTTCCTGTTTGGCGCGCCGGTAGCGTTGGGGCTGGGCGTCGGCTTTGTTCCGGTACGCAAACCCCGTAAGCTTCCGCGTGAAGTTATTGCTGAGACCTATGAGCTGGAGTACGGCACCGATCAGCTGGAAATCCACGTTGATGCCATCAAACCTGGCGATAAAGTGCTGGTTGTGGACGACCTGCTGGCAACTGGCGGCACGATTGAAGCGACCGTGAAGCTGATCCGCCGTCTGGGTGGTGAAGTTACCGATGCTGCTTTTATCATTAACCTGTTTGATCTGGGCGGCGAACAGCGTCTGGAAAAACAGAGGCTGACCTGTTATAGCCTGGTTCCATTCCCGGGCCACTAATTTAGGGCTATCTTTTTTGCCATTTTGGCCCCGGTCAGTGCTCGAAATCCTCACGTACTGCGTGTACGCTCCGGTTTCTGTGCGCTGCCCGAAACCAAACTGACTGCAACGATAACGCCCGAATATAACGTGTCAACCTCGCCGTCGCTGCGAGGTTGTGTTAGCATTATCCCCCTGTGAATCCACCCTCCAGCCTTTCAGAGCCTGCCAATGAGTTATCAGGTCTTAGCCCGAAAATGGCGCCCACAAACCTTTGCTGACGTCGTCGGCCAGGAACATGTGCTGACGGCACTGGCGAACGGCTTGTCGTTAGGGCGTATTCATCATGCTTATTTGTTTTCCGGCACCCGTGGCGTCGGGAAAACCTCTATCGCCCGCTTGCTGGCGAAGGGATTGAACTGTGAAACCGGCATCACCGCTACGCCGTGCGGCGTGTGCGATAATTGCCGGGAAATCGAGCAGGGGCGTTTTGTCGATCTGATTGAAATCGACGCCGCCTCACGCACCAAAGTCGAAGACACCCGTGACCTGCTGGATAACGTCCAGTATGCGCCTGCGCGCGGTCGCTTTAAGGTCTACTTGATCGACGAAGTGCACATGCTGTCGCGCCACAGTTTTAATGCCTTGCTGAAAACGCTCGAAGAGCCGCCCGCGCACGTTAAGTTCCTGCTGGCGACTACCGATCCGCAGAAGCTGCCGGTGACTATCCTGTCGCGCTGTCTGCAATTCCATCTTAAAGCGTTGGATGTCGAACAGATTCGCCATCAGCTTGAGCATATCCTCAAAGAAGAGCATATCGCCCATGAACCACGTGCACTGCAACTGCTGGCTCGCGCCGCGGACGGTAGCCTGCGTGATGCGCTGAGCCTGACCGATCAGGCGATCGCCAGCGGCGATGGTCAGGTCTCGACCGAGGCGGTCAGCACCATGCTCGGCACGCTGGACGACGACCAGGCGCTCTCGCTCGTTGAAGCGGTTGTGGCTGCGGACGGCGAACGCGTTATGGCGCTGGTAAACGACGCCGCCGCGCGCGGTATCGAATGGGAAGCGCTGCTGGTTGAGATGTCGGCTTTGCTGCATCGTATTGCCATGGTTCAGCTTTCGCCTGCCGCGCTCGGCAGCGATATGGCCGCCATTGAACAGCGTATGCGTGAACTGGCGCGAATTGTTCCGCCAACCGATGTGCAGCTTTACTACCAGACTTTGTTAATCGGCCGCAAAGAACTGCCGTATGCACCGGACAGGCGAATGGGCGTCGAAATGACGCTGCTGCGTGCGCTGGCTTTTCATCCGCGCATGCCGCTCCCGGAACCTGAAGTTCCACGACAGTCGTTTGCCCCGGTCGCACCCACGGCGGTGATGACCCCGACGCAGGTGCAGCAGCAGCCCGCGCCTGCACAACAGCAACAGAATGTGCCGCTCTCCGATGCCACCAGTCAGGTGTTGGCGGCGCGTAACCAGCTGCAACGCGCTCAGGGAGCAACCAAAGCAAAAAAGAGTGAACCGGCAGCCGCTTCCCGCGCGCGGCCGGTGAATAATGCTGCGCTGGAAAGACTGGCTTCGGTGTCGGAACGTGTTCAGGCGCGTCCGGCGGTCTCTGCGCTGGAAAAAGCACCGGCGAAGAAAGAAGCGTATCGCTGGAAAGCGACCAATCCTGTTGCAGAAGTTAAAGAAGTCGTTGCCACGCCGAAAGCGCTGAAAAAAGCGCTTGAGCATGAAAAAACGCCGGAACTGGCGGCAAAGCTTGCGGCTGAAGCCATTGAACGCGACCCGTGGGCCGCCCAGGTGAGTCAGCTCTCGCTGCCTAAACTGGTGGAGCAGGTGGCGCTTAATGCGTGGAAAGAAGAGAATGGCAACGTGGTTTGCCTGCACCTGCGTTCCACGCAGCGACACCTTAATTCCAGCGGCGCGCAGCAAAAACTGGCTGAAGCACTGAGTTCCTTAACGGGGTCAACGGTTGAATTGACCATCGTTGAAGATGATAATCCAGCGGTGCGTACGCCGCTGGAGTGGCGTCAGGCCATTTATGAAGAGAAGCTCGCGCAGGCGCGTGAGTCGATTATTGCGGATAATAACATCCAGACGCTGCGTCGTTTTTTCGATGCGGAGCTGGACGAAGAGAGTATTCGCCCCATTTGATCGTGAGCCTAATGGTTTGACGGTCGTCATCCCTTAACGTGATTGAGAGAGAAGCCTATGTTTGGTAAAGGCGGTCTGGGTAACCTGATGAAACAGGCCCAGCAGATGCAAGAAAAAATGCAGCAGATGCAGGAAGAAGTCGCCAAGCTGGAAGTGACCGGCGAATCTGGCGCGGGTCTGGTAAAAGTGACCATTAACGGCGCGCACAACTGCCGTCGCGTGGAGATCGATCCAAGCCTGCTGGAAGACGACAAAGAGATGCTGGAAGACCTGGTTGCTGCGGCATTCAACGACGCGGCGCGTCGCATTGAAGAGACGCAGAAAGAGAAGATGGCCTCTGTTTCCTCCGGAATGCAGCTGCCGCCTGGCTTTAAGATGCCGTTCTGATGCAAACCAGCCCGCTGTTAACTCAGCTTATGGAAGCACTGCGCTGTCTGCCGGGCGTTGGCCCGAAGTCGGCGCAGCGCATGGCGTTCACGCTACTTCAGCGCGATCGCAGCGGCGGGATGCGTCTGGCACAGGCGTTAACGAAGGCAATGTCGGAAATCGGCCATTGTGCCGATTGCCGCACCTTCACAGAGCAAGACGTCTGCAACATTTGCTCGAACCCGCGTCGCCAGGAAAACGGTCAGATTTGTGTGGTGGAGAGTCCGGCGGACATCTACGCCATTGAGCAAACCGGGCAATTTTCCGGACGTTACTTCGTGCTGATGGGACACCTGTCGCCGCTGGACGGTATTGGCCCTGATGATATCGGGCTGGATCGTCTCGAACAGCGACTGGAGTCTGAGCACATCAACGAACTGATCCTGGCGACCAATCCTACGGTCGAAGGAGAGGCGACCGCCAACTATATTGCTGAGCTTTGCATGCAATATGGCGTTGAAGCCAGCCGTATCGCCCATGGCGTTCCGGTAGGCGGCGAGCTGGAAATGGTCGATGGCACTACGCTGTCGCACTCTCTGGCAGGGCGACACAAGATTAAATTCTGAACAAACGGAGGCCGCGACGGCGGCTTCCGCTTGAAATCCTTCCCGCTTGTCCCCATTTCACCCTCAACGTGTTTTTACCATTGAAAATGGCATTGTTGAGGTAGATCTACATGAAAGGACAAGAAACTCGTGGTTTTCAGTCAGAAGTAAAACAACTTCTGCACCTGATGATCCATTCTCTGTATTCCAATAAAGAAATCTTCCTGCGTGAGCTTATCTCTAACGCCTCGGATGCGGCAGACAAGCTGCGTTTCCGCGCCCTGTCTAACCCGGACCTGTATGAAGGCGACGGTGAGCTGCGTGTACGTGTTTCCTTCGATAAAGATAAGCGTACGTTGACCATTGCCGATAACGGCGTGGGGATGAACCGTGATGACGTTATCGATCATCTGGGGACCATTGCGAAATCCGGTACTAAATCTTTCCTCGAATCCATGGGATCCGATCAGGCGAAAGACAGCCAGTTGATCGGCCAGTTCGGGGTGGGTTTCTACTCTGCGTTCATCGTGGCGGACAAAGTCACCGTGCGTACCCGCGCTGCGGGCGATAAGCCGGAAAACGGCGTGTTCTGGGAATCTGCGGGCGAAGGTGAGTACACCGTTGCCGACATCACCAAAGACGATCGCGGCACCGAAATCACCCTGCATCTGCGTGAAGGCGAAGATGAGTTCCTTGATGACTGGCGCGTACGTTCCATCATCAGCAAATATTCCGACCATATCGCGCTGCCGGTAGAGATCGAAAAATCCGAAGAAAAAGACGGCGAGACCGTGGTTTCCTGGGAAAAGATCAACAAAGCGCAGGCGCTGTGGACCCGTAACAAGTCGGAAATCAAAGACGACGAATACAACGAGTTCTACAAGCACATCGCCCACGACTTCACTGACCCGCTGACCTGGAGCCACAACCGTGTGGAAGGTAAGCAGGAGTACACCAGCCTGCTGTACATCCCGTCCCAGGCTCCGTGGGATATGTGGAACCGCGATCACAAGCATGGTCTGAAACTGTACGTCCAGCGTGTGTTTATTATGGACGACGCCGAGCAGTTCATGCCGAACTACCTGCGCTTTGTGCGCGGTCTGATAGATTCCAACGATCTGCCGCTGAACGTTTCCCGTGAGATCCTGCAGGACAGCACCGTCACCCGTAACCTGCGCAGCGCGCTGACCAAACGCGTACTGCAGATGCTGGAAAAACTGGCGAAAGACGACGCGGAAAAATACCAGACCTTCTGGAAACAGTTCGGCCTGGTACTGAAAGAAGGCCCGGCGGAAGATCACGCCAACCAGGAAACGATCGCTAAGCTGATGCGCTTCGCGTCTACGCACACTGACTCCTCCGCACAGACCGTGTCGCTGGAAGACTACGTGTCGCGTATGAAAGAAGGGCAGGAGAAAATCTACTACATCACCGCAGACAGCTATGCGGCAGCGAAGAGCAGCCCGCACCTGGAACTGCTGCGTAAGAAAGGCATCGAAGTGCTGCTGCTTTCTGACCGCATCGATGAGTGGATGATGAACTACCTGACCGAGTTCGACGGTAAGGCATTCCAGTCTGTTGCCAAAGCAGACGAGTCCATCGACAAGCTGGCGGATGAAGTTGATGAATCGGCAAAAGAAGCGGAAAAAGCGCTGACGCCGTTCGTTGAGCGCGTGAAAACCCTGCTGGGCGACCGCGTGAAAGAAGTGCGTCTGACTCACCGTCTGACTGACACGCCAGCCATCGTCACCACCGATGCGGATGAAATGAGCACTCAGATGGCGAAACTGTTTGCCGCTGCGGGCCAGGCCGTACCGGAAGTGAAATATATCTTTGAACTGAACCCGGACCACGTGCTGGTAAAACGCACGGCGGATACCCAGGACGAAGCGCAGTTCAAAGAATGGGTCGAACTGCTGCTGGATCAGGCGCTGTTTGCTGAGCGCGGCACGCTGGAAGACCCGAACCAGTTCATCCGTCGTATGAACCAGTTGCTGGTGTCCTGATACCCGTAATGTAATGCCGGATGGCGCTAACGCTTATCCGGCCTACAGCATCTCGTAATAGTATGCCGGATACGGTGTTTCCACCGCCATCCGGCATTTTCTCTCCTTATTTTTAATTTTCCCACCGTTAACCGTTTCAGCGTCGGGCGTCTTTCTTGAGCCAATTGCGTGATGGTGGTATCGTTTAGCGCTTTTTAAAAAATATCGACAACCTTTAAGGGGATTTTCGTAATGCGTATCATTCTGCTTGGCGCTCCGGGCGCGGGTAAAGGAACTCAGGCTCAGTTCATCATGGAGAAGTATGGTATTCCGCAAATCTCCACCGGTGATATGCTGCGTGCCGCCGTGAAATCTGGCTCCGAGCTGGGCAAACAAGCGAAAGACATCATGGACGCCGGTAAGCTGGTGACTGATGAGCTGGTGATCGCGCTGGTAAAAGAGCGTATTGCTCAGGAAGACTGCCGTAATGGTTTCCTGCTGGATGGCTTCCCGCGTACTATTCCGCAGGCAGACGCCATGAAAGAAGCGGGCATCAACGTGGACTACGTTCTGGAGTTCGATGTTCCTGACGAACTGATCGTTGACCGTATCGTGGGTCGTCGCGTACACGCTGCTTCTGGCCGCGTTTACCACATCAAATTCAACCCGCCTAAGGTTGAAGGTAAAGACGACGTGACCGGCGAAGAGCTGACCACCCGTAAAGACGATCAGGAAGAAACTGTACGTAAGCGCCTGGTGGAATACCATCAGATGACCGCTCCGCTGATCGGCTACTACTCTAAAGAAGCGCAGGCGGGTAACACCAAATACGCGAAAGTTGACGGCACCCAGGCCGTTGCTGACGTGCGCGCAGCGCTGGAAAAAATCCTCGGCTAATTTTTTCGCGTAATAAACCTCTTATCAGGCCTGCCATTATCGCGTAGGCCTGATAAGCGTAGCGCCATCAGGCAAATTCTCGTCTTACCTCTCACAGCAATTAGTTCTTCTTTATCGCTTTTCCGCTACAATTATCAACAATTTGAATCGATAAGAGGCGGTAATGCGTCAGACGAAAACCGGTATCCTGCTGGCAAACCTCGGCACTCCCGATGCCCCAACCCCCGAAGCCGTTAAGCGCTACCTGCGCCAGTTTTTAAGCGATCCACGCGTAGTTGATACGTCACCTGCACTGTGGTGGCCGCTGCTGCGCGGGGTGATTTTACCGTTGCGTGCGCCACGCGTAGCCAAGCTGTACCAGTCAATCTGGATGGAAGACGGTTCTCCGCTGATGGTTTATAGCAAGGCACAACAGCGGGCGCTGGCAGAACGCCTACCAAATACCCCTGTCGCGCTGGGAATGAGCTACGGTTCGCCGTCGCTTGAAAGCGCGGTCGATGAACTGTTGGCAAGCGGGGTTGAACACATGGTGGTGTTACCGCTGTACCCGCAATATTCCTGTTCGACGGTAGCGGCCGTCTGGGACGAACTGGCGCGTATCTTAGCGCGTAAACGCGGTATTCCTGGCGTTTCATTTATTCGTGATTACGCCGATGACAGCAGCTACATCGATGCGCTGGCGAAGAGTGCCCGGGATTCATTTGCTCAACACGGTGAACCTGATTTGCTGCTGCTCTCCTACCACGGCATTCCGCAGCGTTACGCCGATGAAGGCGATGACTACCCGCAGCGCTGTCGCGATACCACCCGAGAGCTGGTTTCAGCGCTTGGCCTGCCGCCAGAAAAAGTAATGATGACCTTCCAGTCTCGCTTTGGTCGCGAACCGTGGCTGACGCCGTATACCGACGAAACGTTAAAAATGCTGGCGGAGAAAGGGACACAACATATCCAGGTTATGTGTCCGGGCTTCTCGGCAGATTGCCTCGAAACGCTGGAAGAGATAGCGGTACAAAACCGGGAGATTTTCCTCGAAGCTGGCGGTAAGCAATATGAGTATATTCCGGCGCTTAATGCCGCACCGGAACATATCGAAATGATGGTTAAACTGACCGACGCTTACCGTTAAAGCTGGGCTCTGAAGTAACGAGCGCCTTCCCGTAATGCATCGTCGGCGGTTTTCATCATTCGCGAATAGTGCAGGAAGGCGTGCAGCGTACCGGGGTACATTTTGTACTGGCAGGGCTGCTGATGCGCCTGCAACGTCTGGAATAGTAAGCGGCTATCGTCAATCAGCGGATCAAACTCAGCGCCAGCGATAAAACACGGTGGCACGTCACGCGTCAGATCGTTATTAAACAGGCAATAATACGGTGACTCGCGATCGTCAGCGCTACGCAGGTACGCGTTTTCGTACATCTGCAAGTCCTCGCGGGTTAACCCATCCCACGCTCCGCCCATCAGCCGTCGACTCAGTGAATCCTGCAGGCCGTAAAGTCCATACCACAACAGCACCCCAGCCACCTTGCCGCAGACAATGCGTTTATCCCGCAGCCACAGCGCACTGGCAAGCGCCAGCATGGCTCCGGCGGAATCGCCCGCAAAACCGATATGATTCACATTAAGAGAATAGTCGCCAGCGTGCTGATGAAAATACTGGCAGACGGCGGCAATCTCTTCGATGGCTTGCGGGAAACGGGCTTCTGGCGCAAGCGAATAATCGATACCAATTACCGTGCACTGCGTATAGCGCGCCAGCAAGCGCATAATACGGTCGTGGGTATCCAGATTACCGAGAATAAAACCGCCGCCGTGCAGATAATACAACGTTGCCAGACTATGGGGCTGCGGTGAGTAAATACGTGTGGCCACGGGGCCGCATGCGGTAGAAATAACGCATTCGCGGGTATTCATCTCTGGGGCATCGGCATTCCACAACTGCCGTTCATGAATGTAGTGTTGGCGCTGGGCCACGAAGTCATCTGCAGCGGGCCACGGCGGCAGATCGTCGCGATGAAAATTCACCACGCTTTTCATTTCATCCGAAATTCTGTCGAGTACGGGGATCTTGTTTTCCGGCTTCATAAAACGCTCCTTGTGAAGGTGAGTTATTGTAGAAATTAATCCCGTATAAACTGCGATCTCACCGTCTGATATTGAAACTTAGCGCCGCATCGCATGCGTGGCAGGGAATGTGCTACCATGCATCGCTCAGTTAACCACCCGTAAAATCGACCATGAAATTTCCCGGTAAACGCAAATCCAAACACTATTTTCCCGTCAGCGCGCGCGATCCGTTGCTGCAACAAATTCAGCCAGAAAATGAAACCAGCGCAGCCTGGGTGGTAGGTATCGACCAGACGCTGGTGGATATTGAAGCCAAAGTGGATGATGACTTTGTAAAACGTTATGGATTAAGCGCCGGGCATTCTCTGGTGATTGCCGATGATGTCGCAGAAGCGCTCTACCAGGAACTGGTGCGTGAAAATTTGATCACCCATCAGTTCGCGGGCGGTACTATCGGTAACACGATGCACAACTACTCTGTGCTGGCGGATGACCGCTCGGTGCTGCTGGGCGTGATGTGCAGCAATATCGAGATTGGCAGCTATGCTTACCGCTATTTATGCAATACCTCCAGCCGTACCGACCTGAATTACCTGCAAGGCGTTAACGGACCGATTGGCCGCTGCTTTACGCTGATTGGCGAGTCAGGTGAGCGTACCTTCGCAATCAGCCCTGGGCATATGAATAAGCTACGAGCGGATAGCATCCCTGAATCGGTGATTGCCGGAGCGTCCGCGCTGGTGCTGACGTCCTATCTGGTGCGCTGCGAACCGGGTGAGCCGATGCCGGAAGCAACCATGAAGGCGATTGAATACGCCAAAAAGCACAATGTGCCGGTGGTTCTGACCCTGGGCACCAAATTCGTCATTGCCGATAACCCGCAGTGGTGGCAGGCATTCCTGAAAGAGCATGTCTCTATTCTGGCGATGAATGAAGAAGAGGCTGAAGCGCTGACCGGCGAGAACGACCCGCTGCTGGCGTCTGATAAGGCGCTGGATTGGGTGGATCTGGTGCTGTGCACGGCGGGTCCGGCGGGTCTGTATATGGCAGGCTTTACGGAAGAAGAAGTGAAACGTAAAACCCAGCATCCTCTGCTCCCTGGTGCTATTGCCGAATTTAACCAGTACGAATTCAGCCGCGCCATGCGCCATAAAGACTGTACCAATCCGCTGCGCGTGTATTCGCACATCGCACCGTATATGGGCGGACCTGAAAAGATAATGAACACCAACGGCGCAGGTGACGGCGCGCTGGCGGCATTGCTGCATGATATTACCGCCAACAGCTATCACCGCAGCAACGTGCCTAACTCCAGCAAGCACAAGTTCACCTGGCTGACCTATTCGTCGTTAGCCCAGGTGTGTAAGTATGCTAATCGCGTGAGTTATCAGGTACTGAACCAGCATTCACCGCGCCTGACGCGCGGTTTGCCGGAACGTGAAGACAGTCTCGAAGAGTCGTACTGGGACCGTTAAATCTTGCATAGGCCGGATAAGCGATAACGCTATCCGGCACGGACATTAACTGGCCGTAGCAACTTCACCTGCAGGCGGCGTTTCAATCAGCTCCAGCATGGTGCGGGCGATTTCACGCTCACCCATGACGACCTGGTTGGCGCCGCGTTCGGTAATATATTCCACCTCATCGTCATAATGCGCGCGGGCGATAATCTCAATCGACGGGCATTTCTCACGTGCAGAAGCGACAATTTCACCCGCTTCATAACCATTGGGAATGGTCAGCAGCAGCCAGCGCGCGCAATCCAGATGCGCCAGATTCATAATCTCTTCGTTGGCGGCATTTCCCAGTACCGCGCGGATCCCACGCTCGCGCAGTTCATCCACCCGGGTACGTGAGGTTTCGATCACCACCAGCGGGATCCCCGCAGCCATCAATTTCTCACCCAGCAGGCTGCCGACGCGACCAAAGCCAACCAGCAAGGCATGATTGCAGATATCCACCGGAATTTGCTTCTCTTCTTCGATAGCCTCTTCCAGTGTCTGCTCCTCCAGCGTTTCTGTTTTGGCGAGGTATTTTTCTAACACCGCAAACAGCACCGGGTTGAGCATGATGGACAGGATTGCCCCCGCCAGCACCAGATTCTGTCCGGCCTGTGGCAGCAGGTTCAACGCCATTCCCAGACCCGCCAGGATAAAGGCAAATTCACCAATCTGCGCGAGGCTGGTGGCAATGGTGAGCGCCGTGCGTTGGGAGTGACCAAACAGGCGCACCAGGAAATAGGCGGCAAGGGATTTACCAAAGATGATAATCGCCAGCGTGCCCAGTACCGCCAACGGCTGCTGGATCAGAACTAACGGATCGAACAGCATCCCGACGGAAACGAAGAACAGCACGGCGAACGCATCGCGCAGCGGCAGAGTATCATGCGCCGCACGGTGGCTTAGTTCAGATTCATTCAGCACCATACCGGCGAAGAACGCGCCCAGCGCAAAGGAGACATCGAACAGCTCTACTGCGCCAAAGGCGATACCTAAGGCGAGGGCGAGGACTGAGAGGGTAAACAGTTCGCGTGAACCGGTTGCGGCGCTGCGGGCCATAATCCACGGTACCAGACGACGACCCACCAGCATCATAATCGCGATAAACGCCACCACCTTGCCGATGGTAATGCCCATATCGACGGCCAGCGAGGCGAAACCGACGTCTTCTTTTTCCAGCATCCCGGCGACGGCTGGCAGGAGAACCAGCGTCAGCACCATCATCAGATCTTCGACAATCAGCCAGCCAATGGCAATTTGCCCGCGCTGGCTGTCAATGAGCTGTCGTTCTTCAAGTGCACGCAATAGCACCACGGTACTGGCGGTTGAAAGACACAGACCAAACACGATCCCCACCATCAGCGACCAGCCTAATACGGCTGAAAGCGCCATACCCAGCAGCGTTGCCACTGCTATCTGGGCAATCGCGCCGGGAATGGCGATAGACTTTACCGCCATCAAATCCTTCAACGAAAAGTGCAGCCCCACGCCGAACATCAGCAGAATAACGCCAAGCTCGGCCAGCTCAGGCGCGAGCTTAGTATCAGCAACAAAACCAGGTGTAAATGGACCGGCCAGAACGCCCGCTAACAGATATCCCACCAGAGGAGAAATACGCAGTTTATTGGCAATCATGCCTAATATAAAAGCGAGCACAAGGCCGCCGACAATGGTGGTGATAAGCGGGGTGGCGTGATGCATTCCGTCTCCTTTGGTTGCTGTGATGATCCTGAAAACCCAAACTACGAGTAATAGTTTATGACAATTTTAATGTTTATGTTTATGAATAATTATTGAATTTTGAAGAAAACGGGATTTTAAGCGTAAAAAAGCACGGATCGGAAAAGTACGGTGATATGTGAGAGGTAAAGGCTGATGGCTACTGCAAGTAATGACGGCCAAAATTTACTTTTGGCCGTCAGAAAATCAGGCTTTGTGTCGGTTATCAGGTAAGAATATGGTCAGTATCCCCAGAAGTGGCAGGAAAGCACATATTTTGTAGACCAAATCGATGCTGGTATGGTCGGCTATCAGCCCTAGCACCGCGGCTCCCAGGCCGCCCATACCGAAGGCAAAACCGAAAAATAGCCCAGAAACCATGCCGATACGCCCAGGAAGCAGCTCCTGCGCGTACACCAAAATAGCAGAAAACGCCGATGCGAGGATAAAACCAATGATCACGGTTAAAATCCCGGTCCATTCCAGCGTTGCGTAGGGTAAAACGAGGGTAAATGGCGCAACGCCGAGGATAGACCCCCAAATAACATATTTTCTGCCAATTTTATCGCCTAATGGTCCGCCAATCACCGTCCCGGCCGCGACGGCAAACAGGAAGGCAAACAGGTGAAACTGGGCGTTTTGTACCGATAATCCGAATTTTTGCATCAGATAAAATGTGTAATAGCTGCTGATGCTCGCCATATAGAAGTATTTGGAGAAAATCAGCACCAGCAGGATGCTTACCGCCAGCACCACTTTATTGCGCGGTAACGGATTTACGATGGCAACTTTCGGTTTTCCTTTACTCATCCGATGCTGCGCGGCATACCAACGGCTGATTTGTGCCAGGACGACAATCGCTAATAACGCAGCCAGAACAAACCAGGCCACATTACCCTTACCATATGGCGCGATGATGACAGCTGCCAGCAAGGGGCCCAGAGAGCTGCCGAAGTTGCCGCCAACCTGGAAAATTGACTGCGCCAGGCCGTGACGACCGCCGGAGGCCATGCGCGCCACGCGGGACGATTCCGGATGAAATACCGAAGAGCCGGTGCCAACCAGCGCCGCGGCGAGCAGCACCATATGGAAACTACCGGCCATGGCCAGCAAAACAAGCCCACTCAGCGTGAAGCACATCCCAATGGGCAGCGACCACGGCATCGGGTATTTGTCCGTCCAGTAACCCACCACCGGTTGCAGCAGCGAGGAAGCAAGCTGGAAGGTTAGGGTGATCATCCCGATCTGCATGAACGTTAGCGAGAACTCTGACTGCAATAGCGGATAAATCGCCAGGATCAGCGACTGAATCATATCGTTTAGCAGATGGGAGAGGCTGATCGCTCCTAAAATGCCAAATGAGGTGCGTGCTTTAGCAACCGACGCTGATGCGCCAGCCACAGGCTGGGTTGGTTCACTTATTGCCATAGAAAGTCACTTCTGTTTGGGTTGCGATTATGAGGGTAATCTATTTTGTTATTATTACCTGACTAACATACCTGCGGAAGGTGTTTGAAGGAAGTCTCATTTCTGAAAACATTTTCGACTATTATTTCATATCATTGTAATTTCAGTCGTTGATTTTGGCTCAGGGAGAGAAATATGAAGTTTTTAAAACGGGGCGTGGCGCTGGCGTTATTAGCCGCATTTACGCTGGCAGGTCAGCCAGCGCAAGCGTACGAAAAAGATAAAACCTACAAAATTACCATTCTGCATACCAACGATCATCACGGTCACTTCTGGCGCAGCGAATACGGAGAATACGGACTGGCGGCGCAAAAAACGCTGGTGGACAGTATTCGTAAAGAGGTGGCAGAGGAAGGGGGAAGCGTACTGCTGCTTTCCGGTGGCGACATTAATACCGGCGTACCGGAGTCCGATCTGCAGGATGCGGAACCTGATTTTCGTGGGATGAACCTGATTGGCTATGACGCAATGGCGGTCGGAAACCACGAGTTTGATAATCCCATGACCGTACTGCGCCAGCAGGAAAAATGGTCCAAATTCCCGTTTCTCTCGGCCAATATCTATCAGAAAAGCACTGGCGAGCGTTTGTTTAAGCCGTGGGCCATCTTTAAGCGCCAGGATTTAAAAATTGCCGTACTCGGTTTAACCACCGACGATACGGCAAAAATAGGCAACCCCGAGTTCTTTACCGATATTGAGTTCCGTAAACCTGCTGATGAAGCCAAACTGGTTATCCAGGAACTGAATATGGGTGAAAAGCCAGACATCATTATCGCGACCACCCATATGGGACATTATGACAACGGCAACCACGGTTCGAACGCCCCTGGCGATGTCGAAATGGCGCGTAGCCTGCCGGCGGGATCGCTGGCGATGATTGTCGGTGGTCACTCGCAGGATCCGGTGTGTATGGCTTCAGAGAACAAGAAGCAGGTTGATTACGTACCGGGTACGCCGTGTGCGCCAGACAAGCAAAATGGGATCTGGATTGTGCAGGCGCACGAGTGGGGGAAATATGTGGGCCGGGCGGACTTTGAGTTCCGTAACGGCGAAATGAAAATGGTCAACTACCAGCTCATTCCCGTCAACCTGAAGAAAAAAGTGACCTGGGACAACGGTAAAAGTGAGCGCGTACTCTATACCCCGGAAATAGCTGAAAATCAGCAAATGCTTTCGCTGCTGACGCCGTTCCAGAATAAAGGTAAAGCGCAGCTCGACGTGAAAATTGGTAGCGTCAATGCGCGCCTCGAAGGCGACCGAAGCAAAGTCCGTTTTGTGCAGACCAACATGGGACATTTGCTGCTGGCTGCGCAAATGGCGCGAACCAGCGCTGATTTTGGCGTGATGAGCGGCGGTGGCATCCGTGATTCCATCGAAGGCGGTGATATCACCTATAAGAGCGTACTGAAAGTACAGCCGTTCGGAAACATCGTGGTGTATGCCGACATGAGCGGGAAAGAGGTGATTGACTATCTGACCGCCGTGGCGCAAATGAAGCCGGACTCCGGGGCCTATCCGCAGTTTGCCAACGTCAGCTTTGTGGCGAAAGACGGCAAGCTTAACGATTTGAAAATCAAAGGCGAACCCGTTGACCCAGCCAAAAACTATCGTATGGCAACGCTAAGCTTCAATGCAACCGGCGGCGATGGCTATCCGCGAATTGATAACAAACCAGGCTATGTGAATACCGGGTTTATTGATGCGGAAGTGCTGAAAGAGTTCGTGCAGAAGAACTCACCGCTGGATGCCAGTGTGTATGAGCCGAGGGATGAAGTTACCTGGCAGTAACAGGGCGGAGTGCCGGATGGCGGTGCGGGCACCTTATCCGGCCTACAGGTCAGTGCGATTTGTAGGCCTTAAAGCTGCGCGCCATCAGGCAATCATTCTATAACCGCTTAATCACGGCGTGCGATGTCGGCGAATTTCGCATCCAGAATTTTCGCCAGGTCGCCCGCTGCCAGTTCGATATCCAGCCCGCGTTTGCCGCCGGAAACATAAATGGTGTCAAACGTCTGGGCAGGGGCATCAATGAGCGTTGGCAATCTCTTTTTCTGTCCTAATGGGCTGATCCCCCCCACCAGATAACCGGTGGTTCGTTGCGCAACCATTGGATCGGCCATATCGACCTTTTTAGCCCCCAGAGCCTTAGCGACCTTTTTGAGATCCAGTTGACCGGCTACAGGCGTGACCGCAACTGCCAGATGCTTCATATCGCCATTCACGGCAACCAGCAGCGTTTTGTATACCTGGTCCGCATTCAGACCTAACTTGCGTACCACTTCATCACCAAAGTTCGTCTCGGACGGATCGTGATCGTAGGTGTGGATCTGGAAAGAAATTTTGTTTTTTTCGAGTAATTTAACGGCGGGTGTCATAGCAATTTTCCTGGACCAGACAAAATACGACTCAAGCATACGCCTGATGTCTGTCTAAAAAATAGTACCATCTTGCGCAATAGTATTGGCAGGATGATGACTTTGAGCGACAATCGAACTACACCGATGCTTTAAGCATTGGGATCATAATAATGATGAAATTCCTCTTTGACGGGCCAATAGAAATATTGGCCATTTTTTTTACCGTAACATCTCCGGCAAATTTCCCTCTCCGTACAGATGCAACGCGCCAACGGCCACGACGTAATGACCAGCAGGCATCGCCCTGAGCCGATCGCGCCAGGCTGTGTTGCGTTGATGCATCAATACGTCATACAACGACTGGCTAAAGGTATTGGGAAGCGTCAGTTCGCTATTGCGTGGCGGTGTTTTAAGCCACCAGCCCATCATTTGTTGCAACAATCTGGCATTGGTATGCCAGTGCGTCAGAGTATCGTCCAACAGAGCCAGTCCGTTATCAGGCAACTGACATAACAGCTCTATTTGACTGGATGCGCCTTCCAACTCGATAACGGGTTTATGCGCTTGTTTTGCCGCTTTCAGCAATTGGTAATCAATCCCGTATTCTGCCCGTAGACCCAACTGCTGTGCCTGTGTCGCCTGTAATACCATGGCGATTTGCCACAACGGCTGAGTAGATAACAGCGATGGGGAAATACCCAGTTCGTTGGTGACTTTACGCAGGTTTTCTAACTGCTCCGGGCTGATACGTTCTTCGAGTGCGGCAAATGTAGGAAGGTTAGCAAACGGCGCGTCGTCACCGGAAACATCCGCTTCGACAATCAGCGCGTCGGCATGGTTGAGTTTTTTGAGTAATTTGGCAGGCAGAGGTGCCATATCGCGACTGCCCATGTGAATACTGCCAATCAGATGAAAATGGCGGTTGCCGGGCAATGAAATGTCGATGGCAGGCCAGGTATAGTGGTTGCCGCGTAGCGCGGTGAAAAATGTTTTTACCCGGTATAACAGATCCATACGACCTCCCTAAGTAGACTTTCATGCTAGCGCGTGGTCCAGGAAGGCGCAATGCGAGAATCGCCGGATGGCGACGCGAAATCGTCTTATCCAGCCTACAATGTTACCTGCACTTTGTAGGCCGGATAAGCGTGAGCGCCATGCGGTAGAGGGTTACTCTTTCGGTTTGAAGCGCAGCAGTCGGTTAGCGTTGCTCACCACAGTAATGGAGGAGAGCGCCATCGCCGCCCCGGCAACGACTGGATTCAGCAGTGTTCCGGTGAACGGCCACAGGATCCCCGCGGCAACGGGAATACCGATGCTGTTATAAATAAACGCGCCGACCAGGTTCTGCTTCATATTACGCAACGTTGCCCGGGAGATAGACAGTGCATCCGCAACGCCCATCAGGCTATGGCGCATCAGCGTAATCGCGGCGGTTTCAATCGCCACATCGCTGCCGCCACCCATGGCAATTCCTACATCGGCCTGAGCCAGCGCAGGTGCATCGTTGATACCGTCACCCACCATGGCAACCTGACGCCCCTGGCTTTGCAGACGTTTAATCGCCTCGGCTTTACCGTCCGGCAGAACACCGGCAATCACCTCATCAATACCGGCTTCTTTGGCAATAGCGTTAGCCGTGGTCGGGTTGTCACCGGTAAGCATCACCAGACGATACCCGTTGCGGTGCAGGCGCTGAAGTGCTGCCACGCTGTCGCTACGCAGCGGATCACGCACCGCTAACAGAGCAGCCGCTTTACCATCAATCGCCAACAGGACCGGGGTTGAACCCTGGGATGCCTGAGCGGTGATTTCAGCTTCCATTTCAGTGGTATCTACCTGTTGCTCATTGAGCAGCGCCTGGTTGCCCAGCAGCAGCGTATGACCTTCCGTTTCACCGCTTACGCCTAAACCGCGCAGCGTACGGAAACCATTGACCTGTGGCAGCGTAACATCACCGGCTTTGTCCAGAATCGCCCTGGCCAGCGGGTGACTGGAACCCTGTTCAAGGGCCGCAGCCAGACGAATTGCCAGTGCTTCATCGGTGTTGCCAAACGTTTTGATGGCGACAACCTGCGGTTTACCTTCAGTCAATGTCCCGGTTTTATCAAATACGACGGTATCAAGCGTACTGGCGCGCTGCAGCGCATCGGCATCACGAACCAGAACCCCAAACTCAGCAGCACGACCCACACCGGAAATAATCGACATTGGTGTAGCCAGGCCCAGCGCACAAGGGCAGGCAATAATCAGTACGGTAGTGGCAATCACCAGCGTATAAACAATTTGTGGTGCCGGCCCGAAGAAATACCAGATTGCCGCACTCACCAGCGCAATGACGACGACGACCGGAACGAACACTGAGGAGATACGGTCGGCTAGTTTACCAATCTCCGGTTTACTGCTTTGCGCCTGGCGCACCATACGAATAATGCGTGACAGCGTGGTGTGGCTGCCAACGGCACTGGCGCGGAACAGCACGCTGCCATCCTGTACGACAGTACCGGCGTGGACGCTATCGCCTTCGCCTTTTTGTTGCGGAATAGGCTCTCCGGTCAGCATGGCTTCATCCAGCCAGGCCTCACCCTGAGTGATTTCGCCATCTACCGGAACGCGGTCACCGGTGGTCAGGCGCAGCAACATTCCCGCCTGAACGTCTGCCAGCGGCACGTTCTTTTCGCCTTCGTCGGTAACAACACGCGCGGTCGGCGGTGTCAGATCGAGTAATTTTTCCAGTGCTTTGGACGAACGCTGGCGAGCCCGCGCTTCCAGCATGTGCCCGAGGTTAATCAGACCGATAATCATCGCACTGGCTTCATAATAGAGGTGTCGCGCTTCCATCGGGAACCATTGCGGCCAGAGGTTGACGCTCATGGAATAAAGCCATGCCACCCCCGTACCCAGCGCCACCAGCGTATCCATAGTCGCGGTGCCGTTCATCAGGCTTTTCCACGCATTGCGGTAAAAGTGACCGCCCGCGAAAACCATCACGGCAAGCGTTGCCAGACCAATCGTCAGCCACAGGCTGCGGTTGTCGGCAGTGACCATCATGTTTTCGCCAATCATTCCCCATACCATGACAGGGATACCCAGCAGCAGCGCGACGGCCGCCTGCCAGCGAAAACGTTTCATGGTTGCTACGGCGGTTTCTTGCTGACGCTCGCGGCGCTTAACATCATCTTCAATGGCTTCTGCACCGTAGCCCGCTTTTTCCACCGCTTTCACTAACTGGTCGGCGGACGCACTGCCCATTACCAGCGCAGTACGTTCCGCCAGGTTTACCCGTGCCTGCGTGACACCCGGTACGCTTTGCAGAGCATCTTGTACGCGGATAACACAGCTGGCGCAGCTCATGCCGTTTAACAGCAACTGTTGGCTGTCATCATCAGCCGTAGCTGCCGGAAGCTCGGAAGGGACCGCTGCCAGTGCTTCCGACGGGATTGATGACTCCGTCAGCGGTTTAGCCTTTGGGTGGCTTAACTCCGCGCCGTAACCGGCTTGTTTGATGGTTTCAATCAGCGCTTCAGCACTGGCGCTCCCGGTGATGTGCGCTTCAGTCACAGTGACATCCGCTTGCTCAACGTCCGGGCGTTGCTCCAGACTTTCTTTAACGCGTTTTACGCAGTGACCACAGGACAAGCCGTCCAGGGTTAGATCGATTGTTTGAGACATAACCAACTCCTTTATTGCAGGATTAACTGACTGTGATAAAGGTTAAACCTTCCATCTAGGGGAAGGTCAAGGGAGTTTTTAGAAAAGGTGCAAAAAGGGCGTAAAGGAAGAAAAACGGGAACGTCAGGTCAGCACGTTCCCGGTCTGTTATTGATTGAGAACGATAAGCGGCGTTCGATGCTGCGGTTCATTCATCACCGTGAGATCAGCGCCGTACAGTGCATTTAGTGACGATTGCTGCAGAACATCCTGCGGACGACCGTTATCAACTATCCTGCCGCGTTCCATCAATACAACGCGGTCAGCATAGCGCGCCGCAAGGTTGAGATCGTGCAGGACGCAGCAGACGCTGAACTGTCGTTCACCTACCAGACGACGCAGCAGACGAAAAAGATGCTGTTGGTGGTGAATATCCAGGGCGGAGGTGGGTTCATCGAGAAACAACCATTTTGGCCTGGGTTCGGGCTCCCAAAGTTGAACCAACAGACGCGCCAGCTGTACCCGCTGTTGTTCTCCTCCCGACAGGTGCCGGTAATCGCGCGCGGCCAGCGCCTGGCAGTCACACAACGTCATGATGTGCTCCGTTTCATCGCCCGTGTTGCGCGTACGATACGGATGCCTGCCCATGCGGATGACCTCCTGCACGCTAAACGGGAAGGCCATATGACTGTTCTGGCGCATCACAGCACGGGTTTTTGCCAGCTCGGTGATTGACCACTCGTTCAGCGGCTTGCCAAACAAGCTGCAACGTCCGCTATGGGGCTGCAGATAGCCCGTAAGCTGGCGAAGCAGCGTCGATTTTCCGGCCCCATTCGGGCCAAGAATCGCGATGATTTCTCCATCAGGTAGCGTCAGGGAAACGTCATCGGTCAGTCGTCTGCCCTGAATGTGGTAGACCAGATTTTCAGCGACGATCATGACATCCTCCGGCTACGCAGTATTAACCACAGGAAATACGGTCCACCGATCAGGCTGGTTAACAGACCAACGGGCATTTCGGCAGGCTGAACAAGTGTGCGGGCCAGCGTGTCGGCAATCAGAAGTAAACAGGCACCGGCCAACGTAGAGCAAGGAATCAACCAGCGATGATCGGCGCCGGTAGTCATTCTGATCAGATGCGGGATCACCAGGCCAATAAAGCCAATCACGCCGCTGACGGAAACGGCAGCGCCAACCAGGAGCGAGCTGAGCAACAGTAACTGCTGGCGCTTACGTTTGACGTTTACGCCGAGGTAATGCGCCTCTTCATCACCCAACTGCAGCAAATTAAGCGTTCCCGCCATACAGACGGTGACTGCAATGGCTGGAAGAACAAACGTGCTGGCAACCAGCAGCGTTGACCACTGGGCCTGGCCGAGATTCCCCATCATCCACAGCGTAAGTTGACGTAGCTGCTGTTCGTCGCCCACATAGCTCAGCACACCAATAGCCGAACCGCACAGAGCATTGATAGCGATACCTGCTAACAGTAGTTGCATCATTCCGCCGTGGTTATGACGCTGACTTATCAGGAAAATAATCGTGCAGACCACCATGCTGCCCGCGACGGCAAAAATCATCTGCTCATACAACACCAGCACTACGGGGAATGAAAATGGGATAACTATCGCGATGCCGACCATCAGCGCGGAGCCGCTGCTGACGCCAAGCAGGCCGGGATCGGCCATTGGATTGCGAAAAAGTCCCTGCATAATGACCCCTGCCGTAGCCAGCGCAGCACCGACCAAAACGGCCAGCAGTACGCGGGGCAGGCGGATGTTCAACCAGATATCTCGGTATTCGTCGTTGAACAGGGCGCTGAAGCTAATGTTCAACGCCCCCTGGCTGGCACCGAACAGCATCAGAGCGACCAGCAAGAGAGAAAGGCCCGTCAGAATGCTGACGGAAGAAAGCGAGTCCTTAAGCACGCAACGCTCCATAACGTCTTTGCGGCGCGAAGTTTCCGCGCCGCGAGGGGTTTACGCGGGTTTCAGTCCCGGCTCAACTAAACTGTAAATCTGGTTATTGAGTGTCGGCGCCGTGGCCAGTTCGTGAATGTGCCTGGCAACATCCGCGCGCATCACAAAGCCATGACACTCCTCGGCCTGTATGCGTTGCGCCAGACCTGTGGCTTCACCATTCAGCAAACCGCCGGGGCGGAGAATGGCGTAGTCCAGTAGACTGGTTTGTAGCCAGCTTTCAGCCAACGATTTTTCCCGTACGGCCTGGCCAAATGCGGCCCTGGCGCGTGGGGACAAAAAGGGCCAACTGTCGCCACAGCCCAGAGAGGTAACCAGAATCATGCGTTTGATCTCAGCTTTTTCTGCTTCATCAATGACGGTTCTGTGCGCCAGATAATCCTGGGCACCGCCCATGGAGGAGATCACCGTGGCATGCTGACCCGCTGCACGACAGGCGCAGGCGGTGACCTGGCTGTCGCAGGCGTCGCCAATAAAGACCTGCACACCTTTTTCCTGCAGCCCGGCAGCAACCTGGGGATTGCGAACGACAGCAATCAACGGACGATGCTCCGCCAGTGCGAGCTCCAGCGTTTTCGCGCCGACGCCGCTTCCACCTGCACCAAAAATAAGCCATGGAGCCATCAGGCATGTTCCTTTAAAGATGAAGACAACGTGTGAAAGGCGCTGACCTGTTCGGCCAGCAGCTGTCGATGCTCATCGCGACCGAGGAAAATTTTGAACATAGCGCTACCCGCCTGGTTGAAGAAGAGAATGGACGCAGTGTCCATTCCCATAAATTTGCGTTCAATCAGGGCAATATGCGTGCAGTTTTCTGCCTTGATATGACCGGTCATGCCTTTTTTGCCGCGCAGGTTGAAGTAACCGTGGCGGTGGAATCCGGAAGGTAATTCACCGGTGAATTCCAGAATGACATCAGCAGTATGGACCAGGGTGGTGACTTTGCCCCATTCGCAGACGGTTTCCCAGACGGTATCAAATTGACTGCCGGAAACCAGCGTTGGGGAAGGGAGGTTTTTCACTACCTCCAGCAATGTAGTGTTGTACTGGGCTGCGATAGCTTCCAGCGTACCGTCCGGCTCAGTTTTCAAAAAATCCTGTAAAGAGACATGGCTCATTATTCACTCCTTTTATGGTTGCTCTACCGCAATGCGCGGCGCGTTAAGTTCCTGAATCAGTTCATCAAGAGACTGCAAAATATTGCTCGCCCAAAAACGCCCTTCATTGGTCAGGCGTACACAGGTGCTGGCATCTCGCGTCAGTCCTGCGTGATGCCATTGGGTCAGTAGCGGGGCCAGTTTTTGTGCATGAGGCGTCAGCTCATCCAGCGGAATGCGGGCCGTCTCAATACCGGCCTGGAGAGTGTGTCGCCACTGGAAACCACGCTCGGCGGTGCGCATCATCATCATTAGCGGTTTTTTTCCGGCGGCGATAGATTCATGCCATGTATTCAGGTTGCGCTCGACCATCCAGGAATAGCCATTGACTGACCCTCCTGCGCCAGAGCCGAATGCCAGACAGTCTGCACCCTGTTTAATCAGCAGGTTGTACAGATTGCGTTCCCGTGTGGTACGCGCCCAGTGGCTGTTGCTGATGCAGCGCCAGCCCGCGCTGTCCATGAAATCGCAGCCCTGAAGATAGAGATCGCGGCGTTCGGCGGGAGAGGGAACGGTTGTGCGCCCGGTTTCAACCGCTTTGCCAAGCGGTGTATTAGGGATCAGATTCAGCGCATAAAGATCTACGCCGTCGAGGCCGATGTCGCGGGCAATCGCCAGATCCTCGCCCCACAGTTTTGCGTCTTGTCCTGGCAGACCAAACAGCAGATCGCACACCACGGCGGCACGATCTCGTTTTACCAGTCCCTGCATAAAGGCCGTCGCGGTCGGGCCGTCCGAAGTACGCGCCATTTTCTTGCGGATTCGGCTGTTAAAAGACTGAATACCGATTGAAAATCTATTGGCGCCAGCGTCAAGGCAGGCATCAATTCGCGCATCGTCAAAATTGAGCACCCGTCCCTCAATGGTGATTTCGCAGTCCGGCGCCAACGGTAGCTTGTCACGCAGCGCGGTAATGATTCTGGCCAGGTCCGGTGCAGACAGCGCAGAAGGCGTACCGCCGCCAAAATAGACGGCGTGAATGGGGGCCGACTGATGTAATGCGCTATCAGCTTCCATCTCTATTTCGCGCAACAGCGCGTTGGTGTAGAGGGCGCAGTTGTCTTCTTCAAATCGGTTTTGATAAAAACCGCAGAAAGTACAATGTGTTGCACAAAAAGGAATATGCAAGTACACCAGCCGTTTACGCGGTGGGGTTGGCTGGTTGATGACCTCCTGCCAGGTCTGTGACAATAGCTCTTTGGCAACCGGGATCGCCCCACGCCAGGGCATCGTGGCGCGGCGATCCTTAAATGGCTGACTTCCCTCGAGCGCAAAATGCGCGGTGAGATCCAGCGAATGTTCAGTTTTCATTCTTCTTAATAAATCCAGTTAGTGAGGCCAGAATTGCTGGTGCAGGGCTTCAACCGCATCGGCGACGCGTGGTCCCATTCCCAGAATCAGCGCCTGGTCTACCGCCACAATGCGCTGGTTTTTCCAGGCCGCAGTGTGGGTAATACCGGCAATCGCGCTCAGGCGAGCCAGACCGCCATCGACCATTTGCGACGTCACCACGATCACCTCCGGGTTGGCGGCGATCAGTGACTCCGCGCTGTAGCTTTTATACTGCGCATGGGTGGCGACATTTTGTGCGCCTGCGAGGGTCATAATGGCATCGGCAACGCTGCCTTTTCCGGCGATCTGAGGTGCGCTGCCGCCAGCAGAGAGAATGAACATGGCTTTGACCGGCGCGTTTTTCGCCGCCACGCTGTGCTTAATACGCTCCAGACGTTGCTGCAGGCGATTGACTAGCGCCTCACCTTGGTCAGGAATGTGCAGTGTTGTAGCCAGTTCTCGAATGTTGGCGTACATCTGTTCGACGGTGGCCGGTACGCGCGGCAACGTCACGACGTTAACCTTTTGCGCCCGCAACTGATCCAACACGATTTGGGGACCTGCATCCTGCCAGGTGATAAAGCTGTCCGGATGGAGCGACAAAATGCCCTCGCTGCTTAACTGCTTCCAGTAGCCGATATGCGGGAGTGCGGCAGTTTCGGGCGGATACGAGGTGGTTTCATCAACGCCAACCACCCGGTTGCCGACGCCCATGGCGTATACCAGTTCACTAAGCGAGCCGCCCGCCACCACCAGGCGGTCGGCGGACTGGGCACTGAAAACGCAGGCGAGGCTCAGTAAGCCAATCATGAGTTTTTTCATCGTCAGAAATTCCACGCAAAGCCAACGGCGGCATTGAAACCAGCATCTGGAATAGATTCATGTGCGGTTCTGTAACGCTTATCGGTCAGGTTGTTGAGCGCGAGGTTGACCTGATACTGGTCCTGCGGACCGAACTCGGTGTTGAATGCGAGGTTAAGTGTGGCCCAGCCTGGGTAGTTGATTTCCGTGGTGCCGGTATTATCTTTAGCGCTGGACGCCGCGCGGATAAAGGCATCGGACGTCACGTTAGCGACATTCATCAACCAGGTATGTTTCAGGCCGACACGCCCGGTCAGCGTGGGTTCGCCGGTATCCCTGGTTTTTAGGGTATTGCCTTCGTACTGACGGCGAATGAGATTACCGCTCAGGTAAGGTGAAACCGCCCAGCCGTTGTATTCTGCGGTGAGTTCCATGCCCCAGGTTTTGGCCCGATCGATGTTTTCGTAGTAGTAATAGCCGCCCCGTGAAGAGGTGGTATTACCGCTGCAAACGGGTTGGCCTGAACAGGCCAGGCTGGCGATATAGTCTTTGGCTTCGGAGTAATAAATGGCGCCGTCAATCAGCCACATATTCCCTTTATACCGTGCGCCCAGCTCATAGTTATTCGAGTGTTCCGCCTTCAGGTTTGGGTTGCCGTAGGTCACGCTTCCGCCTGCGGACGTCTGCATAAACAGCTGAGTCAGCGTGGGGAAAACATAGCCCTGGGCATATGCTGCCCGGAGTTCAAGATCTTTAAAACCGGAATAGCGTAGGCTGGTTGAGGTCACCAGTTCATCATCGTGTACTGAATTTCCCCCGGTGGAATGCCAGGTGCTGCCGCTGCTTTGCAGGGTTTGAGTATCGTTGCGATTGAGCTTCGAAGACAGCCAGTACTGGCGTGCGCCTACGGTCCAGGTCCAGTCATCGGCAAAGCGCCAGTCGTTTTGCGCGAACAATGAGGTGTTGCTTTGCTCCGCTTCGTTGTATGACAGGGTGCGGGTTTGCGTATCGAAGAAGCCGGTAGCTGCGGTCTGGCGCGTACTGCCGTCCGTGTCCTGTTTGATTTTGTCATGCTGATATTGAGTGCCAATCACCAGCTCGTTGTTCGCGGGAAGGGAGAAATTGCCCTGCAGCGTTACCCCCTGGGTATACTGTTTGTCGTTGGTATTGGTTTGATTGTTTATCGTCAGCGCTTTAATCGCCGGGCTGGGGATTACCTGAGTCGTTTTGACCCGGTTTTCAAATTTGCGCTCTATTGTCTGGGTGTATGCGTCAACATGGATTTTCTTCAGGTAATCCCCGCCAGCCGCGTAGTCGTAGAAAAGACCGATTTTCTCGCGTTCCAGCTTAGGTATTTTGACGCTAAAGTCGTCGAACTGGCCCTCTGGATCGTCAAACCAGGTTTGAGTAGACAGTTTGTAACGATCGAGGGAGAGTCCGATTTTATGGCGATCGAAATTGTAGCCAAGCCACACGCCCTGGCCGTTATTACGGAAATTGGTGTCGGGCAATCTCCCGTCAGGCGTATCGCGGTCCCCCTGGTCGGAATAGCTGCCATTGATGCGGTAGTCAAAGTTTCCGATGCTGCCCCAGGCTGCTGCTGATTCTTCCCATCCTGCCGTTGCGGAGTTATAAACGGCCTTAACGCTGCCGCCGAGAGGCTTATCGCCGCCTTTTTTCGTAATAAAGTTTACGACACCGCCAATCGCCTGCGAACCGTAAAGGACAGAGTAGGGGCCTTTTACTACTTCAATCCGTTCCAGCGCGGATTCGTCAATCAGCAAACCGGCCCCGTAGTTTTGCCCGGCGCGCTGGTAGCTGACAACTTGGCCGTCGATCAAAATCAGCACCCGCGAAGAGGCTTCGCCACGGATACGAATTTGTTTCCGGCCAGCGAGGGCGTTATCGGTGACTTCGACGCCGGGAATATCTTGTAAATCATCAGCAATAGAAACGCTGGTGGAGTTTTGCAGCGTCTGGCGATCGATAACCTGAATAGTTGCCGGGCTATCCCAGAGACTACTTTCAGAGCGGTTAGCCGTGACGATCACCGTATCATCGTCGGGCGTTGAAGCGTGTGTTGTAGAGGTAGCTGCAGAAGCAGCGCCGGACATGCATAATGTCAGGGCTGAAAGAATAAATGGCCTTTGGTTAATCCGTGGCAACATAAGAGAACCTTTATTAAATGTAAATGATCATCATTATCATTCGCATTTGTATATAAAAATGTTTCCCTTTGTTCAATATGAAAGATGCATAACCAATATATCTTTTGATTTGAGTCAATTTTGTACGGTCAATAAATACTGAAATGTGATCTGTATCGGGTATAACAATGTGAATAGAAAGGATTTATTCATCTCTTTGTTGGCTTATAATGTGCAGATTTCTCGGGTAAATGATTACGGCAATCTGGGCTATAATGTGGCTCAGCACCAACAAGCACCGCGGGGGAAATGTGAATATTAGCGATGTTGCGAAAAAAACCGGTTTAACCAGCAAAGCCATTCGCTTTTATGAAGAGAAAGGACTGGTGACGCCGCCGCTGCGTAGTGACAATGGCTATCGCACTTACAACCAACAGCATCTGAATGAACTGACGTTGCTGCGTCAGGCGCGGCAGGTTGGATTTAATCTGGAAGAGTGCGGCGAGCTGGTAAACCTGTTTAACGATCCGGCGCGTCACAGCGCGGATGTGAAAAAGCGCACCCTGGAAAAGGTGGCGGATATTGAGCGGCATATCAGTGAGCTGCAGGCCATGCGCTTGCATTTACTGGCGCTGGCGGACAGTTGCCCGGGTGATGACAGCGCTGAATGTCCGATTATGGATAATCTCTCCGGCTGCTGCCATCACAAAGCGAAGGCTTAACGGCGAGAAGGATTAAGCATAAACACCACCGTACCGCGGTACCACGGAGATTTCTCAAGCTGCGCTTCAGCCAGTGGATCTCGGCTACCGTTTTGCACCAGTCCCAGCTTAAATGGAATGCGCAGGCGGCTCAGCGCGGGTAGATACGCCTGATAATTCGTCACCGTGCGACGCCCCTGATAGCTTTGCACCACCAGTTCATCGACCGCCAACGCGTTCAGCGTAGCGACGTCGCCCGTTTTTGCCCAATCCAGTAGTCCGGTTACGCCTAGCGCAAACTCGGCCGGGAGCTGTTGGCGCAGTTGCTGCAGAAAGCGGGCGTAGTCGGTCAGTTGATGGGTCGCAGCGTCAAAATCAACCTGCAGGCCGACGACGTGATTCCCGGCGATCTGCCAGCGCTGCATCAACCGTATGATACGCGCCGGGATCTCTTCCGGTACGTCGAGGGTTGTAAAGCGTACAGTCAGCCAGATTGAGGGAAAAGACAGACGACTGACCGGCAGTCCGAGGCGCTGGAACACCACGTTACCGGAACGAACCAGTACCTCGCCCTGGTGCAGATAAACCGTTTGTGCATCTTTCAGCTCGTCACTGGCCTTCACCCCAGACCACAGCCAGAAGGCTGAATGTTCACGGGCGGCGACGATATCCGCCGCCTGTGCCTGGCCGAGAAGCAGTGCGGTTACCAGTAATATTTGAGTTTTTGCGCCCACGGGCTTCCCGGATACTGCGTTTTCAGTTGGGTGAACCAGCCCTTACGCTGCAATTTGTCCACGTCTTCTCCGCCACATTCGTTAGCGCCTGATGGCGCATAGCACATGATGGCGCGATACAGCGCGAAGCTCTTATCTTCGACTTCCGCGGTGGGTGAGGTGATTACCTGCTGGTAGTAGCTCTGTCTGTCGAACTGGCCGAACGGTTTCTTGCGCGAGATAGCTGATTCAAGCACGTCGTTGCCAGCGCTGTTTTTCCACAGATCAACATGTGTTTGCGTGGTGCGGAAGAATTCGCCAAGGCAGTTCAGCGCGTGAGCATCATCCGCTTTTTTGCTCAATACCGTTACCGTTTCATTGAGGCTGCGGCACGTATAACCCGCCTGCGCCGTGTCGCCATTACAGTCGAATATGCTCAGGTTAACGTCATCAAACGCTTCGCCAATGACCGGTGATGTAATCGCGCTGGCCAGTTTTCTGTCAGTAAGCCAGTCGCCAAAACGATTCTCTGTAAGATCCCGCACCAGCAGCGTATGCAGCGCAATGGTACGCTCTTCGTTATTCGGGCCATTAACGGCCTGCTGGCGCAGCAGTTCTGGCGTGGCCTGCGTTTTCAGCACCTGCGAACGAAAGCGCAGGTTGGTCACCGCGCTATTCGGTGCGAAAACCGCTGCCACGTCGCCGCTATACACCAGCGTGGCGGCAAGCTTAGCCTGTACATATTGCTGCTGTTCGTTATCCAGGCTGAGTTTTAACAACTGCTGCCAGAAATTGCGCGCCTCGGCCCATTTCTTTTGGCCCATCAACGCTTCGCCGTACAGCACCTGTTCGCTGAAGGCGAGGGTATCGTGAGCGGCAAGTTTCTGCGCTGGCGTAACTGCCTGAATAATTGCCGCGTAGTTGCCCGTTGCCAGCCACAGATTCAGTTGCAGATCGCGCCATAGCGGCAGTTTTTGGCTTTGTTCAAACACCGGTTTGCTGGCGTCGAGCTGTGCCTGCGTCAGCGTCGGTTTGTTATTGTTATCCAGGCGCAGCGCGCGTAGTAGCTCGATATAGCTGACTCGCGGCGCGTCGGGGAAGGCCTCAACGACGGACTGGTCGTAGAACGCCATGCCATAGACATTATCGTATTCGATGACATTTTCGCGCAGTTGCTGTGCGTCAGCCGACTGCTTCAGCGTCTGTTCATACAACCCGGCCAGCTGCGGCCATGACTGTAAATACCAGTTGATGCGACGCAACATGCCTCGTGAAGAGTCAGCGTAGAGTCCTTGGGGAAAACGCTGCAGATAGGCCTGCGCCAACTCTTGAGCCTGAGTGGCATCCTCGCGGTTAATTTTCGCAATATCAAAATCGCCGTACTCGCCCACACTGTTCTGACTGCTCTTGTTCAACGCCGTGCGCATCAGCATGTATTGCGCGGTCTCTGCTAACCACGGACGGTCGCTTGTAGCAAGTTGAGTGAAATCCCGTTTGGCACTGGCATAATCACCGGCATAGAAACTGGCGGCTGCTGCCAGATAGCTTTTATAGGGCAGAGCTTGAGAATCTGCCGGGAAGGTGGCAAGAGAAGACTCAATTTGCTCGCGGGTTGCCCCAGAAAGCAGTCCCATACGCGCCTGGGCTAAGGCCTGACGCTGTTCCGCTGTTAATGTGGAATCGGCCAACAGCGCGGCAAAAAAGGCGCTAACGCTCCCGGCGTTATTCGAAACATGACGGTTCTCTAGCTCAGCGTCATTGATGTTTATTTCGTCGGCGCTAATGTTCAGCTCGGCCATCTGTCGGGAGAGAGGACTGTCCGCGGCGGATGCCTGAGCTGCCGCTGTTTGCGGGGCAGTCTCATCCCATTGCGGGTGATAGGCAAAATAGAAATCACGGGAGCGGGTGATATCTGCGGGCATCGACTGTACGGGCAGAACAAATGATTTTTCCTGGCTCAGCAGCCGCAGCAGGTTGTCGCGGCTGTCGTTTTCAGGGTTAAAGGTCGGCGTTCCCTTCAGCAGGCAGCTGTCGTCGCTCCATTTGCAGTCTTCCATATCGAACGAAGCGAATGCCTGCGGGGCGGCGGTCAGCAATGTGCAAAGGGCAAAGGCAAGGGGTGTCTTCCTGACCATAGTCTTATTTCCTGTCTTTTTAGTGTGATACCGCTTTTATAATCAGGGTGATTCCCTCAACGGCAATGACTTCAACCTGCGTTCCGGCGCTCAAATCGTCACGGGCGCTAACGGGCCAGGAACTGTCGCCGACGCGCATATGTCCGCGACCATTGACCAGGTTAGTTTCCAGAGTAAATCGACGGCCAACTAACTGTTGTCCACGTTGGTTAAGATGGCTGTCGGCTGGCTGCTGCTCCTGAACGCGCCTTGCCAGCCACTTCCACCACAGCCAGGCCGCCAGCAGGGTGAGGGCGGCGAACATCGCCCCCTGCCACGCCCAGTCTAGCGGAACGAGCCAGACGACCAGACCGGTAATCACCGCTGCCACGCCGCTCCACAGCAGATAACCGTTGCCGCCCAGCATCTCGGCGGCCAGTAACAGACCACCGAGGCTGAGCCAGAAAATATGCGGGTGCACCAGAATCATCGCTATCATGATTTTTTCCGCTCGCTGGCGCTGTCCTTAACCAGTTCGGCGATCCCGGCAATGGAGCCCATCAGGCTGCTGGCATCCAGCGGCATCATCACCACTTTGCTGTTATTCGACGAGCCGATATGCTGCAGCGCTTCGGTGTATTTCTGTGCCACGAAGTAGTTCACGGCCTGAATATCCCCGGCGGCAATGGCCTCAGAAACCATCTGTGTTGCGCGGGCTTCTGCTTCTGCGGAACGTTCACGCGCTTCAGCCTGTAAAAATGCGGACTGACGTTCACCTTCCGCGATGAGGATTTTCGACTGCTTCTCACCTTCGGCCTTGACGATTTCCGCCTGGCGGATCCCTTCGGCTTCCAGAATGTAGGCGCGCTTGGTACGTTCGGCTTTCATCTGCGCGTTCATGGCGTCAATCAGTTCCGCCGGTGGACGCACGTCACGAATCTCAATACGGGTGATTTTGATGCCCCAGGGATTGGTGGCCTCATCAACAATATGCAGCAGGCGCGTGTTGATGTTGTCACGCTGGGAGAGCATTTCATCGAGCTCCATCGAGCCGAGAACAGTACGAATGTTGGTCATGGTCAGGTTGATGATCGCCAGTTCCAGGTTGCTGACTTCATACGCGGCTTTCGGCGCGTCGATCACCTGAATAAAGCACACAGCATCAATCGAGACGTTGGCGTTATCTTTGGAGATGACTTCCTGAGAGGGGATATCAAGCACCTGTTCCATCATATTGATCTTACGACCAATGCGGTCCATGAACGGTACAACAAGGCTTAAACCCGGTTGCAGGGTTTTGGTGTAACGGCCAAAACGCTCTACCGTCCACTGATATCCCTGCGGGACGATTTTGACGCCTGCGCCGACGATCACCAGCGCGACAAAAATAAGAATAGGAATAAAAATGAGCATTGATGAAACCTCCTGTTGTGCTGTCCTTTACTGCCTCATTAGTCAAATTATACCCGATTTATCAAGGTGGGCTCCCCTATAATAAATTACAGGGATAGACTATCTGCACGAAAGATGTAAAAAGGGATTGGTAATGGAAGAAAGCAGCATTCTGCTTCAGTTAAAAAATGTCGCATGGCAGGCAGGGGCGACACAGGTTCTTAATAACATCTGTTTTGATCTCCGCGCCGGAGAATTTAAGCTGATTACCGGCCAGTCCGGCTGCGGTAAAAGTACGTTACTCAAGATAGTCGCGTCGTTAATTAGCCCGAGTTCTGGTGAAATCCTTTTTGAGGGTAAGGAGATATCAACGCTTAAGCCTGAAGCTTATCGCCAGCAGGTCTCTTATTGCGCGCAAACGCCCGCTTTGTTTGGTGACACCGTTTACGACAATCTCATTTTCCCCTGGCAAATTCGCGACAAACGTCCGGATCCGGATGTGTTTCTGGCCGATCTGGCCCGCTTTGAGTTACCCGAGACGATCCTCAAAAAAAATATCAATGAGCTATCCGGCGGCGAAAAGCAGCGCGTCTCGTTAATTCGTAATTTGCAGTTTCTGCCGAAAATTCTGCTGCTTGATGAAATCACCAGCGCGCTGGATGAAGCCAACAAGCGTAACGTGAACGAATTAATTCACCACTATGTTCGCGACAAGAATATTGCCGTGCTGTGGGTGACGCACGATAAAGATGAAATTGATCATGCGGATAACGTCATAACCCTTCAACCGCACGCCGGTGAAATGCAGGAAGTAAGTAATGAACGAGCATAATATTACCAATGAATCCCTGGCGTTAGCGATGATGCTGGTGGTGGTCGCGATACTGATCAGCAACAAAGAAAAGCTGGCGCTGGAAAAAGATATTCTCTGGAGCGTTTGCCGGGCAGTGGTTCAGCTTATTATCGTGGGCTACGTGCTGAAATATATTTTCGGCGTCAACCATAGCATTCTGACCTTATTGATGGTGCTGTTTATCTGCTTTAACGCGGCCTATAACGCGCAAAAACGCAGTAAATATATTGATAAAGCTTTTCTCTCGTCGTTTATTGCTATTACGGTGGGAGCGGGGCTAACGCTTTCGGTGCTGGTTCTTTCAGGCTCTATCGAGTTCACGCCGATGCAGGTCATCCCGATCTCCGGCATGATTGCAGGCAATGCGATGGTGGCGGTGGGGCTGTGTTACAACAATTTGGGGCAGCGGTTTAACAGCGAGCAGCAGCAAATTCAGGAAAAACTCAGCCTCGGCGCAACGCCGAAGGTGGCTTCTGCACCGCTTATTCGCGACAGCATTCGCGCCTCGCTGATCCCGACGATTGATTCAGCGAAGACCGTAGGACTGGTGAGTTTACCGGGAATGATGTCAGGACTGATCTTTGCAGGTATTGACCCGGTAAAAGCAATTAAGTATCAGATTATGGTGACGTTTATGCTGCTTTCGACCGCCAGCCTGTCGACCATTATCGCCTGCTACTTAACCTATCGAAAATTCTATAACTCACGTCACCAATTAGTGGTAACGCCATTAAAGAAACCGTGATGTGATGCCGTATGGCGGCTACCGCCATATCCGGCCGACGGGAATGAGGTGTTGGTTGTGTTTGTAAGCCCGATAAGCGTAGCGCCATCGGGCATGATGAACCAATTAGTACAACAGCGCGTACAGCTGGCGGCGATACTTCGAGGCCAGCGCATCACCGGTACCCAGTGCGGCAAGGATCTCCTGGAAAGTCTTACGTGCCTGACCATCGGCAGCCGTAAGATCTTTCTTCAGGTGGCTGAACAGTAATTCCAGCGATTCCTCGTTACGTCCGACCTGGTGCAATTGAATAGCCAACTGCGTTGCCAGCGCCGCATCCTGTGGATTGCTGGCGACCTGCTGCTGCAACTGTTGGATTTCCGGTGTATCAGCGGCCTGCTTCAGTAATTCGATCTGTGCGATAAGCCCTTGATAGCGGGTGTCCTGATCCTGCAACGGAATGGTTTTCAGCACCGCTTCGGCTTCGTCAGAACGGTTCAGGGCGATTTGCGTTTCCGCCAGCAGCAGACCGATTTCGCTGCTCTGGTTGGAGATCTGCCAGGCTTCTTTCAGCAGCGGCAGCGCATCCGCGTGATTACCGGCTTCGATGAATTCGATAGCCTGGCGTGCTTTCAGCTCTTCTTCGCTCGGCAGCACTTTCTCCAGCAGCGCGCGAATAACCTCTTCCGGTTGCGGGCCCTGGAATCCATCTACCGGCTGGCCGTTCTGGAACAGATAAACCGTAGGGATCGCGCGCAGACCAAACTGGGAGGCGATCATCTGCTCGGCGTCGCAGTCCAGCTTAGCGAGAATAAACTGACCGTTATACTGGGCGGCAAGGTTCTCCAGTACCGGCGTTAATTGCAGACAATGCTGGCTGCGCTCAGACCAAAAATAGAACAGGACCGGCGTGGTCATCGACTGTTCGAGGGTCTGCTGTAGGTTCGATTCGTTAATGTTAACAATATTCTGTGTGGACATGGAGTTACTCTCTTTTGTCGATTTCTTGTTACATGGGGGCTGACGCGCGAGCTTCAACTCAACCCTGTAAAATTTTGTCCATTATGCGGCCTGGCAACAGGCGTTTAAGCAGCATCACTGCCCAGGTCACCAGCGTAACCGGATAACGTAGCTTTGGTTTATCGCTCTCAAACGCATGACGCACTTTGGCGACAACCGCTTCTGGTCCCAGCGTAAAACGCGCGGCAATGCCGGGATTTTCAACGGGAGCATCGCTCTGGGTCTGGTTGACGTTTTCGGTAAAGCGGGTACGGATGGGGCCAGGTTCAATCAGGCTGATCTTAATCCCGCTGTGGCGCAGTTCCATACGCAGTGCGTCGGACCAGGCTTCCAGTGCATATTTGCTGGCGGCATAGGCGCCGCGTCCCGGCGTTGAGATCAATCCCATTACCGAGGAGGTCATCACGATGCGCCCTTCGCCGTGGGGTAACATGGCAGGTAACAGGCGCATGGTAAGCTGATGTGCGCCAAAGAAGTTGGCGGAAAACTGCTGTTCCATCTGTTCGCGGCTGATGGTGGACAGGGGACCATAGACACCGTATCCGGCGTTGTTAAAGATCCCATATAAACGATTATCGGTCAGGGCGATCACTTCATCGGCGGCACGATCCACGCTTTCGGGTGAATCCAGATCCAGCAACACGCCAGTGAATCCCATGCTGTTCATACGCGCGACATCGTCAGGTTTGCGACAGCCTGCCAGAATTTGAAAACCCTGGCGCTTTAGCTCAAGCGCACTTTCCAGGCCGATTCCGCTGGAACATCCTGTTATTAAGACCGATTTTTGCATAACTTTACCTGTCAGGATCTCCGTTGAATTACGAGTCGTGATTTACTAGAGGTGTGAGATGTTGCGCCATCCAGTCGGCGATAAACGGCTGGGCGTCACGGTTAGGATGAATACCATCATCCTGCATCCACTGGGGTTTCAGATAAACCTCTTCCATAAAAAAGGGCAGCAGAGGGATATCAAACTCTTTGGCGAGCTTTGGATAAATCGCGCTAAAGGTTTCATTATAACGGCGACCGTAGTTTGCCGGCAGACGAATTTGCATTAATAGCGGTTCGGCATTTGCCGCTTTCACGTCCTGCAAAATCGTGCGCAGGGTTTGTTCGGTTTGCGCAGGCGCAAAGCCGCGCAGGCCATCGTTGCCGCCAAGTTCGACCAGCACCCAGCGCGGCTGGTGCTGCTTGAGTAATGCAGGCAGACGGGCCAGACCTTGCTGCGAGGTGTCGCCGCTAATGCTGGCATTCACCACCGGCGTTTTGGTTTGCCATTTATCATTAAGTAGCGCAGGCCACGCGGAGCTGGCGGACATTCGGTATCCGGCGCTCAGGCTGTCACCCAGAATTAATAACGTGTCCGCTGCGGCGGCGCGGAAAGTTAACAGGACCAGGAACAGGAAAGGCCAATGCCAGCGGAAAACATTGTTGAAGTTCATCATCTTAAGAAATCCGTCGGTCAGGGTGATCATGAGCTATCCATCCTTACCGGAGTTGAACTGGTTGTCAAACGCGCCGAGACCATTGCGTTGATTGGCGAGTCGGGATCGGGGAAATCCACGCTGCTGGCGATTCTCGCCGGGCTTGACGATGGCACCAGCGGTGAAGTCAGCCTGGTGGGGCAGGCGCTGCACACCATGGACGAAGAAGCCCGAGCGCAGCTGCGGGCGCGGCACGTGGGTTTTGTCTTCCAGTCATTCATGTTAATTCCGACCCTCAACGCGCTGGAAAACGTCGAACTGCCCGCGCTGTTGCGCGGCGAAAATAGCGGAAAAAGTCGTGACGGGGCAAAAACGCTGTTGGAACAACTGGGACTGGGAAAACGTCTTGATCATCTTCCGGCCCAGCTTTCCGGCGGGGAGCAGCAGCGCGTGGCGCTGGCGCGAGCGTTTAACGGTCGCCCTGACGTGCTGTTTGCCGATGAACCAACGGGCAACCTCGATCGCCAGACCGGAGACAAAATAGCCGACCTGTTGTTTTCTCTGAACCGGGAACACGGCACCACCCTGATTCTGGTGACGCATGACCCGCAGTTGGCGGCGCGTTGCGACAGGCGCTTACGTCTGGTGAATGGACAGTTGCAGGAGGAGGCATGATTGCACGCTGGTTCTGGCGCGAATGGCGCTCGCCTTCACTACTGATTGTCTGGCTGGCGCTGAGCCTGGCGGTAGCCTGTGTGCTGGCGCTGGGCAATATCAGCGATCGTATGGAAAAAGGGCTGAGCCAGCAAAGCCGTGAGTTTATGGCGGGCGATCGGTCGCTACAAAGTTCGCGTACCGTGCCGAAAGCGTGGATTGACGAGGCGCGACAGCGTGGCCTGAAGGTGGGCGAACAGCTCACCTTTGCCACCATGACTTTTGCCCGGGATACGCCGCAGCTGGCGAACGTCAAAGCGGTAGATGATGTGTATCCGATGTACGGCACACTGCAAACCAACCCGCCGGGACTGAAACCGCAGCCGGGCTCGGTTCTGCTGGCCCCACGTCTGATGGCGCTACTCAACTTAAAAGTCGGTGATTCCATCGACGTTGGCGATGCCACGCTGCGTATTGCCGGGGAGGTGGTGCAGGAGCCGGATTCTGGTTTTAATCCGTTCCAGATAGCACCGCGTCTGATGATGAACATGGCGGATGTCGAAAAAACAGCGGCGGTACAGCCGGGAAGCCGCGTGACCTGGCGCTATAAATTTGGCGGGACGCCATCGCAACTGGAAGCCTATGAAAAGTGGCTGCTGCCACAGTTAAAGCCTGAACAGCGCTGGTATGGGCTGGAGCAGGATGAAGGGGCGCTGGGGAAATCACTTGAGCGTTCGCAACAGTTCTTGCTGCTGTCGGCGCTGTTAACGCTGTTGCTGGCGGTCGCCGCGGTTGCCGTGGCGATGAGCCATTATTGCCGCAGCCGTTACGATCTGGTGGCTATTCTGAAAACCCTCGGCGCGGGCAGAGCGCAACTGCGCAGGCTGATTGTTGGTCAATGGCTGATGGTGCTGGCGCTGTCTGGCGTGACCGGCGGGCTGTTCGGGCTGTTATTCGAGCGCGTGCTGGTGCTGCTGCTCAAGCCGGTTCTGCCTGGAGAACTACCGCCTGCCAGCCCCTGGCCGTGGTTATGGGCACTAGGCACCATGACGGTGATTTCGCTATTGGTGGGGTTACGCCCTTACCGCCTGCTGCTGGCGACGCAGCCGCTGCGGGTGCTGCGCCGTGACGTGGTGGCAAACGTCTGGCCCCTGAAGTTTTATTTGCCGGTGGTCGTGATAGTCGTGATTGCACTGCTTGCTGGACTGATGGGCGGAAGTCCACTGCTGTGGGCGGTACTGGCTGGTGCGGTGGTACTGGCGCTGTTGTGCGGGGTGCTCGGCTGGATGCTGCTCAACGTGCTGCGTGGTCTGACGCTCTCCTCACTGCCGTTGCGTTTGGCGGTCAGTCGACTGTTACGCCAGCCGTGGTCAACGCTCAGCCAGCTATCGGCATTTTCGCTTTCCTTTATGCTGCTGGCGCTGCTGCTGGTACTGCGCGGCGATCTGCTCGACCGCTGGCAGCAGCAAATGCCACCGGAAAGCCCGAACTATTTCCTGATCAACATTGCCACCGAGCAGGTGGTTCCGCTGAAGGCTTTCTTGTCTGAGCATCAGGTGATCCCGGAATCGTTCTATCCGATTGTTCGGGCGCGTCTGACGGCGATCAATGAGAAGCCGACCGAAGGCAATCAGGATGAGGCGCTGAACCGCGAGCTTAACCTGACCTGGCAGGATACCCGACCGGATCATAACCCGATAACTGCCGGAAGCTGGCCGCCAAAAGCGGGCGAAGTGTCGATGGAAGAGGGGTTAGCGAAACGGCTGAACGTCAAACTCGGCGATCGAGTGACTTTTATGGGCGATACCCAGGATTTCAGCGCCGCGGTCAGCAGCCTGCGTAAAGTGGACTGGGAAAGCCTGCGGCCTAACTTCTTCTTTATTTTCCCTGCCGGGGCGCTGGACGATCAGCCCCAGAGCTGGTTAACCAGCTTTCGCTGGGAGAACGGCAACGGCATGTTGACGCAGCTTAACCGCGAATTCCCGACCATCAGCCTGCTGGATATTGGCGCCATTCTCAAACAGGTGGGCCAGGTGCTGGAGCAGGTAAGTAGAGCGTTGGAGGTGATGGTGGTACTTGTCACCGCCTGTGGCATGCTACTGCTATTGGCGCAGGTCCAGGTGGGGATGCGCCAACGTCATCAGGAGTTGGTGGTCTGGCGCACGCTGGGAGCAGGTAAGAAGCTGCTGCGTACCACGCTGTGGTGCGAGTTCGCCATGCTCGGGATGGTTGCCGGACTGGTGGCGGCCATCGGTGCGGAAACAGCGTTGGCGGTACTGCAAACCAAAGTGTTTGATTTCCCGTGGGAGCCAGACTGGCGACTGTGGGTAGTATTACCATTTAGTGGAGCATTGCTGCTCTCTTTATGCGGCGGATGGCTCGGTTCACGTCTGCTAAAAGGTAAAGCGCTGTTCCGTCAGTTCAGTAGTTAATTCATATTCGTGATGATTACGCACCGGTTTTAAAATCGGTGCGTCTTTTTTTCTATGTAGCACAAATTGATAACTCCTTGATATTTAACAGCACAGAACAATAAAAACCCAACAACACGAGAGTATTAATAAACGTTAATATTTGTGTGCTGAATAATTGGCAGGCTATCTATCAAGGTATAAATAATGACTATAAAAAAAACAGCGCTGGCGGTATCGATCGGCGCAGCAGTGGCATTAACGACTTTCGCTTCACAGGCGGAAATCACGGTCCTGAAACAAGATCCGCAGGCGGGCAACCCGCTGAGCCGTCTTAACTTCACCGTCGGCGGAAGTATTCGTCCGCAGTTCCAGAATATGGCCGGTGACGATGGTAAGAATGGCTACAAACGTAATGGCTTCGATGGCGGTACACGTTTCCGCTTCGCCGCTGACTACTATCTGTTTGATGATATCAGTTGGGTGAGCTACTACGAGCTGGGCGTTAACTTCCCGGCGATGTTCAACTGGGATAACCACTACGCTGACGGTGCCAACGATACCACGCGTCGTATGCTGTACACCGGTCTGAAGAGTGCAACCTGGGGTACGCTGACCTTCGGTCAACAAAACAGCATTTACTATGATGTAGTCGGTGCGAAAACGGATATCTGGGACTACGACATGATCGGTCAGGCGCCAGGTAACGGTATCAATGGCGACTATGATGGTTCCTATCGTACGCGCAAATCTCTGAAGTATAAGAATACCGTTGGTGATGTGGATCTCTACGCCTCTTATCTGTTCAGTGATGATTACAATCCGAACAACGGTCTGCGCTACAAGCGTAAAGGCGGCGGCTCACTGGGTGTGGATTATCACATTACCGATGACCTGACCTGGGGTACGGCGTGGAACTACACTCGCGCGGAAATGCGTGGCAACACCAGCAAAACCTACGATCAAAACATCGTCGGTACCGCGCTGAGCTGGAAACCGGACAACTGGACCTTCTCGATGGGCGGCGGTTGGTATCAAAACTTCATGACCACCAAAAAAGTCTCTGTTAACGACTACTTTGCCGGTGACGCCTGGGGTCTGGAATACTTCGCCGGTTACACCTTCCCGGTGGGTCAATATGCGCTGAAATCCGTTCAGCCGTACTTTATGGGCGACCGTATTGAGTACGTGAATGGCCGTAACTATCTGCGTACCGACAACGGCGTGGGGATCAGCTTCCAGCTGGATTACGGTTTCCGTGTTGACTACGAACACGTCTTTACCTCCAGCACCGACAATCTGGGTGACATGAACCTGGTTCGTCTGCGTTACGACTTCTAATCGAACGCCTGCCGCCCGATACGCTTGCGCTTATCGGGCCTAAGAAAGCTGTTGTAGGCCGGATAAGGCACTTGTGCCGACATCCGGCTTTTTCATACCTTCTTTCATTTAAAAACATACTCTGCAACATCATGAAATAATTTCAAGGACAGCAGGTTGTGATCTGTGTCATGTTAACAATCAGCCTGTTAACGGGCCAACAAGAACAACGCCGCAAGAACGGCGTGAGACATGACACCACAACGTTAAAATGGAGAGAATATGGGATTGCGTCAGAGTTTACGCGTCGCGACCGGGGCGCTGTTACTGGCCTGTGGATTACAGTTTGCTCATGCGAACAGTGACCCGCACACAATCGTGTTTGGCGTCGCGCCTGGGCCATACGGTGATATGGTGAAACAGGCCATTGCCCCCACGCTGAAAGAGAAAGGCTATAAGGTAGTGGTGCGCGAATTCAGCGATTACGTGCAGCCAAACATGGCGCTCTCCAACGGTAGCATTGATGCTAACCTGTTCCAGCATTCGCTCTATTTTGACAAATTCACCGCCGATAAAGGCCTGAAGCTGAGCAAGCTGATTGTGGTCCCGACGGCCGGGATGGGGTTTTACTCACATAAAATCAAAAGCCTGGATGAGTTGAAAAAAGGGGATGTGATCACGCTTTCCAACGATCCCACCAACCTGGCTCGCGGTCTGCGTTTCCTGCAGTCTATTGGCCTTATCACCATCAAAGACAATATTGATCCAACTAAAGCCTCCGAGCGCGATATCGCCAGCAATCCCAAAGGGCTGGTGTTTAAACCGCTGGAAGCGGCACAGCTGCCGCGTACGCTGGACGGTGTGACCGGTGCGCTGGTCAACGGTAACTTTGCCGTGGCGGCAAAAATGGATCTCGCCAGCGCCATCAAGCAGGAACACCTGGACGAAAATCTGAAAAATATCATCGCGGTACGCAGTGAAGATGCGGATAAACCGTTCGCAAAAGATATTGTTGAGGCGGTGAAATCTCCGGCGTATCGCGCGGTGATCGACGATCCGCAAAATATCTACAGCGCCTTCCAGAAACCGGAATGGATGTCGGCAGCCCAATAATCGCTGCGCACAAGGGTTAACAGGGGCAGCGACGACTGCCCTTTTCGCATTTCTGAGGTGGCTATGATTGAGATTGAGAAAGTTTGCGTGGATTTTAGCGCAGGCCGTGGACCATCAACCCGGGCGGTTGATGACGTTAGCTTGCGCATTGGCGCAGGTGAGATATTTGGCATTGTCGGGACCAGCGGCGCGGGGAAAAGTACGCTGCTGCGCACCCTGAACGCCTTAACGCGTCCGAGCCAGGGAAGCGTGAAGGTGAACGGCGTAGAAATTTCCGCGCTGGAAGGGGGGCATCTACGTAAAGCCCGTCAGCGTATCGGTATGATTTTTCAACATTTTAACCTGATGCATACCCGTACCGTGGCGCAAAACGTCGCCTTTAGTCTGAAGGCTGCCGGATGGGAGCGCAGTAAAATTGGTCCGCGCGTGAGCGAAATCCTGGCGCTGGTGGGGTTGTCAGACAAGGCGAACCGCTTTCCGGTTCAGCTCAGCGGTGGGCAAAAGCAGCGTGTGGGTATTGCCCGCGCGATTGCCAATCATCCGGATGTGTTGCTGTGTGATGAACCTACTTCCGCCTTAGATCTCGAAACCTCAGCCACGATTCTGGCATTGCTTAAGCAGATCAACCAACAGTTGGGGATCACGATCGTGCTGATCACTCACGAGATGAACGTGATCAAATCGATTTGCGATCGCGTGGCGGTGATGTCCGGTGGCAAGGTGGTGGAGTCTGGTGAGGTGTTTGACGTTTTTGCTCACCCGCAGCACGCGTTCACGCAGCAGCTGGTGTCGCATACCCTCAATTTGACGCTGCCCGAGCGTCTGCGCCAGCATCTGCCTGGTCAGTTGCTAAAAATTCTGTTCATCGGCGATTCGGCGGAACAGCCGGTGTTGTCAGAAGTCGCGGTTAAATTTGGCGTGGCGGTGAATATTCTGCACGGCAAAATTGAATATATTGGCGAACGTGCGCTGGGGATTCTGGTCGTGCAGCTGACCGCGCCGCATAACCCTTCAGCGGTGGAAGTCGCCGTGGAACATATTCGTCAACGTACTGCACAGGTGGAGGTGATTCGTGGATGATTTATTGCCTGATTTAACGCTGGCGTTTAATGAAACCTTCCAGATGCTGAGCATCTCTACGGTGCTGGCAATTATTGGTGGTCTGCCGCTCGGTTTTCTGATTTTCGTCACCGACCGGCATTTATTCTGGCAAAACCGTTTTGTGTATCTGCTCAGCTCCGTGCTGGTGAATATCATTCGTTCGGTACCGTTTGTGATCCTGCTGGTTCTGCTGCTGCCGCTAACCCAGTTTTTGCTCGGGAATACCATTGGCCCGATTGCGGCGTCGGTCCCGCTCTCGGTGGCGGCAATCGCTTTCTATGCCCGTCTGGTTGATAGCGCGTTACGTGAAGTCGATAAAGGCATTATTGAAGCGGCGGAAGCGTTTGGTGCCAGCCCGATGCGCATCATCTGCACCGTTCTGTTACCTGAAGCGAGCGCGGGTCTGCTGCGTGGGTTGACGATAACGCTGGTGAGTCTGATCGGTTACTCCGCGATGGCCGGGATCGTTGGCGGCGGTGGAGTCGGCGACCTGGCGATTCGCTTTGGTTATTACCGCTACGAAACCCAGGTCATGATCGTCACTGTGGTGGCGCTGATTATTTTGGTGCAGGTCGTTCAGGTGCTGGGTGACTGGCTGGCAAAACGCGCAGATAAGCGCGACAGACACTGATCACTGTGCGTTAAGCCAGTCGGCAACGTCCTGCCATGTGCCGCGAAAAACGATTTTCGCGGCTTTCTTTTCCAGCTGATAACGATACATCGGATCGTAATACTCGTTGAGCAACGGTACCAGCCAGCCCATATGGGCGTCGGTGCTGCCCGTTGCCTGCTGTTCGTGCAGAGCCTCGTCGAGCAGGGTGGTCAGCTCGGCAAAACGTTGTAAACCCAGGCGACGGCGTATAGCAAACAGGCCGTGGTGCAGATACTCGCTGTACTCCTGCCAGCCCTGGCTCTCGCCATAAGCGTGGGTAAAATCGTGGTGCATCTTCACGAAATACTCTTCGCGTAGTCGCTCCAGACGACGCTCAAAAGGATCGTCCACCACTGCAATTGATGCCTGGGTCATGCGCTCGCGCAGGCATTCGGGCAGATGATTAGCCCCGATCATGCGGCCTTCATCTTCCAGTACCCACAGACGTAAATCCTGACGGCTATCGGTTTTAAGCATTTCAACCGCCAGCAGGTTTTCAAAACTCGCCTGACTCAATTGAGGTTCAACGGTGCGCCCAAACGAGGAGCCGCGATGGTGCGCCAGACCTTCGAGATCCACACCGTTTGGCTGCTGTTGCACCAGCTGCGTTTTACCGTTCCCGGTACAGCCGCCAATTAAGACGATCGGCTTTTGCACTAATTCTTCAGTCAGCTGTATCACTGCCTGGCGCAGGGCTTTGTAACCGCCTTTAATCAGCGGATAGTCAATACCGGACTCATGCAGCCACTGCTGCACAATATGCGAACGCTGACCGCCGCGCGCGCAGCATAAATAGCCTGCAGGATTTTGACGGCAGGCGTCCTGCCAGGCCCGCATTCTCTGTTGGCGGGTCTCACCCGAGACCAGTTGATGGCCGAGCGCGAGGGCGGCTTCGGGTCCCTGACGTTTATAACAGGTCCCAACGGCGGCACGTTCGTCATCGTTCATTAAGGGAAGGTTGATTGCGCCCGGCATTGCGCCCTGCTGAAATTCCACGGGGGCGCGTACATCGATTAAAGGCGTACCGGCAAGCAAAATTGCGCGGTAGTCCGTTCCATCGTTCATGTTTGATCCTGAAAATACAAAACAGCAATGGAGGGGATTTTACGCGCCAGAGGAGGGGCCGGGGAAGGATAAAATCAACTCCCCGGCATTATTGGCTTATTTCAGCTTTGACTGCGCCCAGATAATACCGCTGGCATATTCCGGCGGCAGCAGGGGGATAAGCGCTTCCAGCGTCGCGCTAAGGCGCGCGGTATCGCTGTCGCTCAGGTTCAGGTGACCCACCTTACGCCCTTCACGCACCTCTTTGTCATACCAGTGCAGATGCACCAGCGGCAGCTTCAGCCAGTCGTAGTTCAGGTCGCTACCAATCAGGTTTACCATCACCGAAGGGTGGTTCACCACCGGCGTCGGTAATGGCAGGTTGGTAATGGCACGTAGATGCAACTCAAACTGGCTGATGCTGGCGCCGTTTTGCGTCCAGTGGCCACTGTTGTGCACGCGCGGAGCCAGTTCGTTAATCAGCAGACCTTCCGGGGTGATGAAACACTCCATCGCCATCACGCCGACATAGCCCAGCTCCTGCATGATGGCAGAGAGCATTGCTTCAGCCTGTTCCTGCTGTCTGGCGTTAGCCTGCGGGAATACCACGCTGGTGCGCAGAATACCGTCCTGATGGAGGTTATGGGTCAGCGGATAGAAAACGGTGCTGCCGTCGTGCGCACGAGCGCCAACCAGGGAGACCTCACCGGAGAAGTTGATTCCCCGCTCGACGATGCACTCGCCGTAGCAGTCGTCCGGCAGTTGCTCAGTTTCATTTGCGCGCAAGCGCCACTGTCCACGTCCATCGTAGCCGCCGACGCGACGTTTCACGATCGCCAGCTCGCCAAGTTTGTCGAATACCGCAGACCATTCGCTTTTATCTGCCAGCAGCTGCCACGGCGCGGTCGCCAGACCGAGCTTGTCAAAAAGCTGCTTTTGCGTCAGACGGTCGGCAATAATCGGGAAGACGTCGCGGTTAACAAACGCCGGGTGGCGTGCCAGTTCGCGGGTGAGTGCCGTTTCCGGCCAGCGCTCAATCTCAGCGGTGATCACGCTTTGCTGAAAAGGGACCGCAGCCGGTTCAGCGTCCAGCCCGACGGGCCAGACCGCTATGCCCAGTGGCTCACCGGCCTGGCGCAGCATGCGCCCTAGCTGTCCGTTGCCAAGTACGCAGACCTGCTTCATGCGACACCTCGCGGGTCCGGGTTCTCCAGCACCTCATCGGTTTGCGCTTTGCGCCAGTCGTTCAGACGCTGGTGTAATGCTTTGTCGTGTGTTGCCAGAATTTGTGCTGCCAGCAGGGCCGCATTTGCCGCGCCCGCTTTGCCGATAGCCAGCGTGCCGACCGGAATACCGCGCGGCATTTGAACGATAGAGTAGAGGCTATCTACGCCACTCAGCGCTGCGCTTTGCACCGGGACGCCTAAAACAGGCACCAGCGTTTTCGCCGCAATCATGCCAGGCAAATGCGCTGCGCCACCGGCCCCGGCAATAATCACCTGATAACCGTTCTCCTCAGCGCTTTCGGCGAAGCTAAACAGTTTGTCTGGGGTGCGGTGGGCGGAGACGACTTCAACATGATGCGGAACGTCCAGGATTTCGAAGATTTCGGCGGCGAACTGCATGGTAGCCCAGTCGCTTTTGGACCCCATCACGATGGCGACACGCGCCGGATTATTGCGGGAAGACATGCGTCTGAAAACTCCTGTGGTGCACTACACTCGACTTTTGAGGCCACAGAGAATAGCATAATTCACCGCCAAGGAAAACGATTGCGCGCTTTGCACTTCACTCTTCAAGTAGCCTCTTTGTTGGCTGCATCTGCTCACCCCAGTCACTTACTTTTGTAAGCTCCAGGGGACTCACAGATTTGCCGCCTCGATGCAACTCGAATAGTTTTGTGTAAAGAGGAACTGGGTATCTGCAGAATTAAAACGGAAAGGCGATCAGTTCAACGTCGTCAGGGGTGACTTTGATCATCGAACCTTCGGTGTGCCATGCGCCTAATACCACGCGGAAAGCGGGTTGCTCATTGGCCGTAAGTTTGTGGACGGCAGGGCGGTGGGTATGGCCGTGAATTAACCACTGAACCTGATGTTTTTCCATCTCGCTAATCACGGCCTGCTGATTCACATCCATGATTTCCAGCGATTTGGTGTTGTTGGCTGCTTTGCTGTTGGCACGCATTTTCGCAGCGATTCGCTGGCGAACGAACAGCGGCAGAGCGAGGAACAGCTTCTGTAACCAGGGTTGATGCACTTTGGCGCGAAATGCCTGATAGCCTGCGTCGTCGGTGCATAAGGTGTCGCCATGCATGATCAGCACCTTGCGGCCATACAGGTCGAGCTCTTTTTCTTCGGGAAGCAAGGTCATGCCGCTCGCACGGGCAAAACGTTTACCGAGCAGAAAATCACGGTTGCCGTGAATAAAAAAGCAGGGAACGCCGGAATCAGTCAGTGATTTTATCGCCGCGGCCATTTCACGATGCAGCGGATTAGGATCGTCGTCACCAATCCAGGCTTCAAACAGGTCGCCAAGAATGTATAGCGCATCGGCCTTTCGCGCATCACCGGCTAAAAAACGCAGAAAACCGGCGGTGATCGCCGGTTCTTCTGTGCAGAGGTGAAGATCTGCAATAAACAGTGTCGCCACGATTACTCGCTGACGGTCACGTTTTCGATGATAACGTCTTCTTTTGGCACATCCTGATGCATACCGCTGCGACCAGTGGAAACGCCTTTGATTTTATCAACCACGTCCATACCTTCAACAACTTCAGCGAACACGCAGTAACCCCAACCCTGCATGCTTTCGCCGGAGAAGTTCAGGAAGTCGTTGTCTGCAACGTTGATGAAGAACTGTGCGGTTGCGGAGTGCGGAGCCTGAGTACGCGCCATCGCCAGCGTACCACGGGTGTTTTTCAGACCGTTGTTCGCTTCGTTTTTGATCGCTTCTTTCGTGGCTTTTTGCTTCATGCCTGGCTCGAAACCGCCGCCCTGGATCATGAAACCGTTAATAACACGGTGGAAAATGGTGTTGTTGTAAAAACCTTCGCGGCAGTAGTCCAGGAAGTTTTTAACTGTTTCAGGCGCTTTATCATCAAACGTTTTGATTACGATATCGCCGTGATTAGTGTGGAAAGTAACCATTTTTGCATCCTGTTCCGATAGATTGGTGCTTCGACCCCGTCAAGGGTCAGAGTTAGGGGTGTGTTATAGCATAACCGCAAGCTGCGATCACCTCGCAAAGTGTGCTGCTTCCGGTCTAAATTATGGGTATTATACAGACTTTACTATCCACACACGTCTACACGGAATCTTCGATGTTAAAAATCTTTAATACACTGACGCGCCAAAAAGAGGAATTCAAACCTATTCATGCCGGGGAAGTCGGCATGTACGTGTGTGGTATTACCGTTTACGATCTCTGTCATATTGGCCACGGACGTACCTTCGTTTCTTTCGACGTCGTTGCGCGTTATCTGCGCTTCCTCGGCTATAAGCTGAAGTATGTGCGCAACATTACCGATATCGATGACAAAATCATCAAGCGCGCGAATGAAAACGGCGAAAGCTTTGTGGCGTTGGTCGACAGAATGATCGCGGAAATGCACAGTGATTTCGATGCGCTGAATATTCTGCGCCCGGATCTGGAGCCGCGTGCTACGCACCATATCGCTGAAATTATCGAAATCACTGAACAGCTGATTGCCAAAGGTCACGCTTACGTTGCTGATAACGGCGACGTGATGTTCGACGTGCCGACTGACCCGAACTACGGCCAGCTGTCGCGCCAGGATCTGGATCAGCTGCAGGCAGGCGCACGCGTTGACGTGGTTGATGTGAAACGCAACCCGATGGACTTCGTGCTGTGGAAAATGTCCAAAGAGGGCGAACCGAGCTGGCCGTCTCCATGGGGCGCAGGTCGTCCGGGCTGGCATATCGAGTGTTCGGCGATGAACTGCAAACAACTGGGCAACCATTTCGATATTCACGGCGGCGGTTCGGACCTGATGTTCCCGCACCATGAAAACGAAATCGCGCAGTCCACCTGTGCGCACGATGGCGAATACGTGAACTACTGGATGCACTCCGGGATGGTGATGGTTGACCGCGAGAAAATGTCCAAATCGCTGGGCAACTTCTTTACCGTTCGCGACGTGCTGAAATACTACGACGCCGAAACCATTCGCTACTTCCTGATGTCGGGTCATTACCGTAGCCAGTTGAACTACAGCGAAGAGAACCTGAAACAGGCGCGTTCTGCGCTGGAACGTCTGTACACCGCGCTGCGTGGTACCGACAAATCCGTTACCCCTGCGGGTGGCGAGGACTTTGAAGCGCGTTTCATTGAAGCGATGGACGATGACTTCAACACCCCGGAAGCTTATTCCGTATTGTTTGATATGGCACGTGAGGTAAACCGTCTGAAGGGTGAAGATATGGCGGCGGCTAACGGCATGGCTGCGCATCTGCGTAAGCTTTCCAGCGTACTGGGCCTGCTGGAACAGGATCCAGAAGCGTTCCTGCAAAGCGGTGCGCAGGCGGATGACGGTGAAGTTGCTGAAATTGAAGCGTTAATCCAACAGCGTCTGGATGCCCGTAAGGCGAAAGACTGGGCGGCAGCTGACGCCGCGCGTGACCGTCTCAACGAGATGGGCATCGTGCTGGAAGACGGTCCGCAGGGTACCACCTGGCGTCGTAAGTAACTCTGTAATGCCCGGTGGCGCTTACGCTTACCGGGCCGTGTAGGCCGGATAAGACGCATCGCGTCGCATCCGGCAGATTAATGTTTCCGATACCACCACAGCACACCCATCATTACGATTCCCGGCAGCCATACCCACATCAACTCCGACATGATCACCTGGTGCCCGTACGGCGTGGCGTAGCGTGATAACGCAAACGGGGCGACTTTAATCACCTGCCATGGCGCGAAGAAGCGCTCATCCGACCACGGCCACAGCCAGCCGACGCCTTTACCGCCGGTGGTGACAGAATCCAGCAGACTGTGCGACAGCAGTGAAACCGTCAGGAATAGCCAGCAGCGAATCAATCCCGCCTTAAACCATCGTCGGCCAATCAAGACGCAGAGCAGCGGTACCACGAAGGCGAACAGCAGTGAGTGGGTAAATCCCCGGTGGCCAAACACATTGCCGTAGGCGACGCCGAACTTAAATGACAACACGTCGGCATCTGGCAGCATGGCCAGAACGACGCCAGCAAACAGTAATCTTGGGGGGATGACTTTAAGTCCGAGACCTAAGCCTAAACAGAGCGGAACGGCCGCGTGGGTAACGATAGTGGGCATGATGATCGCTTCGTGTTGAAAAACAACATGCTATCAGTTCACTGTGAAGCGGGGATGAAGTCATTATCTGAAAACGAGAGGGGAAAGTGGCCGGATACGGTGTTAACCTCATCCGGCACTTAGGGTCACGCCACGACGTTAATGCTGTGGCCTTCAAAGCTGACGGTCTGTCCGGCAACGATTTTGCAGCGTTTACGCGTTTCAACAACGCCATCGACCTTCACTAACCCTTCGCCAATAGCAATTTTTGCCTGGGCGCCGCTTTCGCTCCAGCCTTCCAGCTTCAGCAAATCGCAGAGTTCAACGTGTGGGTGTTTACCCAGTGAAAATGTGGCCATCTTAAACGTCCTTTACATCATGATATTCAACACACGCCTGCAGCGTGTTTTCGATAAGTGTGGCGACCGTCATTGGGCCTACGCCGCCGGGGACCGGCGTGATATATGACGCTCGTGCGGCCGCATCGTCAAAGACCACATCGCCAACAACCTTACCATTCTCCAGACGGTTGATGCCGACATCAATCACAATCGCACCTTCTTTGATCCACTCACCAGGAATAAAGCCCGGTTTACCGACGGCAACAATCAGCAGGTCAGCATTTTCTACGTGGCGGCGCAGATCTTTAGTGAATCGGTGGGTGACGGTGGTGGTGCAGCCAGCCAGCAGTAGCTCCATACTCATTGGGCGACCGACAATATTCGAGGCACCGATGACCACGGCATTCAGACCGTAGGTATCGATGTTGTAACGCTCAAGCAGGGTAACGATACCGCGCGGAGTACATGGGCGCAGACGCGGTGCGCGCTGGCACAGGCGACCGACGTTATACGGGTGGAAACCGTCAACGTCTTTATCTGGCGCAATACGTTCCAGCACTTTCACGTTGTCGATACCCGCCGGCAAAGGCAGTTGTACCAGGATACCGTCGATGGTGGTATCTGCATTGAGCGTATCGATCAGCTCAAGAAGCTCCGCCTCGCTGGTGGTTTCAGGCAGGTCATAGGAGCGGGAGACAAACCCCACTTCGTCACAGGCTTTGCGTTTACTCGCAACATAAATCTGCGAAGCCGGGTTGCTACCTACCAGCACAACAGCCAGGCCTGGGGCGCGTAATCCAGCCGCTAAACGCGCCTGAACTTTTTGAGCAACCTCAGAGCGCACCTGCTGCGCAATCGTTTTACCGTCAATAATCTTTGCTGCCATCAGAGAGAGAATTCCGTCTGTTACGTTAAACCGAAGGGGATGTCACTATTTTGTCAGAAGCGGGGCGTGCTGTCAGTTTTCGTTTGCGTTTTTACGTGCGATAACGGGTGTCATGGTCAGAGAATGGGAGCAGCACAGAGGCTGAAGTCTCCCAAGTAATTAATGAGCATGCGAATTAAAATTAACGTGAATGAAACAATTCATCACCCTGGTGTTTTCAGGGGTAATGCGCCATAAACCAGTCTGTTACGTACCTTTATGGAAGCATTTAAGTAATATTCACCCAGATTTTTCTTAGGTCCCAATAAGAATTGGCCAGGGTCAATAAAAGGATTTGCAGGTATTTTTCATTAATTGAAATGTTTAATTTAACCCTGTGACGAATAGTCATATTCGCGAAGATTAATTAGTGAATCAAATACTCAGGAGAGTTGGGGTAAAAGGTTAGCTAATTCTCTTGCGATATATATCTTTACAGGATGCAGAGATAATTAGCCTGACATTTAATGTCGATAATGATTCAAACGGATCCCGCAGGACGCCGGAGCCGGATGTGTGTAATTCAAGGGAAATCCATGAAACGTAAATTAATGACCTCTTCTGTTATTGCCAGCCTGATGTTAGTTGCAGGTGCAGCGGTTGCAGCCGATCCGGTAAGCGTTAGCGGCGGTACTGTGCATTTTGAAGGTGAACTGGTCAATGCAGCCTGTGCAGTCAGTACTCAGTCATCCGATCAGGTTGTCACCTTAGGCCAGTATCGTACCGCCAGTTTTACCGCAGTTGGCGATACAACGGCGCAAATTCCGTTCTCAATCGTGCTGAACGACTGTGACCCGAAAGTTGCCGCAACCGCAGCCGTGGCTTTCTCTGGTCAATCCGATATTACCAACAACAACCTGCTGGCTGTCACTTCTGCAGATAACGGTACCACTGCCAGCGGTGTCGGGATTGAGATCCTGGACAATACGTCCACCGCGCTGAAGCCGGATGGAGCTACCTTCTCTACCGCTCAGGCGCTGGTAGAAGGGACCAACACCCTGCGTTTCTCTGCGCGTTACAAAGCCACAGCCACCAGCGCTACGCCGGGTCAGGCAAATGCCGACGCGACGTTCATCATGAAGTACGAATAAGCCGTTCTGATTTGCGCAAGGATGACGTTCGCCTCACTGGATGAGGCAATTTCCGGGGATGATGAAGGATGCGGCAGATGATAGGGAAAGGCGTGGCGCTGGCGGGAATGCTGTGCGTACTGCCTGTGTTTGCACATACGGTAATACTGGAAAGTGGCCGCCTTCACTTACGGGGGCAGCTCGTCAATGGTGCCTGTACGGTCGCTACCGACAGCCAAAATTTGCGGGTGCAAATGGGGCAGTATCGCACCAATGCTTTCTCCGGGACGGGAAGCTTTGCCTCTACCAGCGTGCCGTTTTCACTGCGCTTAACGTCATGCAGCTCCGATGTTTACGACCACGTTGGGATTGCGTTTGCAGGTGTGACACCAGCAGAAGATCCGCAGGTTTTTCTTGCTAGTGGTGATGCGTCTGCGGCTTCGGGGATCGGTCTGGCGTTATTTGATGAGCGCCAACGGCAAATTATTCCGAATGCGCTGCCGCTTCATTATGCACCGATTATAACGCAAGAGATGACGTTTCATTTCACTGCTCGTTATCGGGCTGTCTCGGAAAATATAACGCCGGGAACGCTTCGTTCAGACGTGTGGTTTACGTTGGTTTATCCCTGATTAATTTCCCAACGATAATCACACCAAAGGTATTTGTAGCTATGTTTAATTATCTAAAATCAGGTTTTATCCTTTTACTGGCCTTATTTTCTGCTGCCAGTGTTCAGGCTGCCGGCGGTATTGCATTAGGCGCTACCCGCGTTATTTATCCAGCTGATGCCAAACAAACGTCCCTGTCTATTAGCAATAGTGATACCAAAGAACGATACCTGGTCAATTCATGGATCGAGAATAGCTCAGGCGTTAAAGAAAAATCGTTTGTGGTTACGCCTCCGCTGTTCGTCAGCGAACCCAAAAGCGAAAACACGCTGCGTATCATCTATGCAGGTGTTCCGCTGCCCAAAGACCGTGAATCGCTGTTCTGGATGAATGTGAAAGCCATTCCGTCAGTCAATAAAAACAGCCTTGAGGGTAAAAACGTTCTGCAACTGGCGATTCTGTCCCGCATCAAGCTTTTTGTCCGTCCGAATAATCTGCCGCAAATTCCGGAAGATGCGCCCGGGATGCTGAAATTTTCCCGTACCGGCAACCACCTGAAAATCAATAATCCGTCAGCGTATTACGTCACCCTGGTCAATCTCAACGTGGGGAAAACGAAGGTTGATAACGTGATGGTCGCGCCGAAAAGTGATGCGCAGGTCCTGCTACCAACGGGCGTTCAGGGCAACGTCACGTTCCAGACGGTCAATGATTATGGCGCCGTGACTCCGGCCCAAACGGTTAGCGTGCGTTGAGATAACGATGAATAAGACAACGTATTTTCCTGGCCTGTTACCGGGGGTTACGCCACCGCTGGCGGGGGTGGCGTTGTCCACGCTGGCGGCGCTCTTTCCCTCTTTAAGCCATGGGGAAAGCTATTTTAATCCGGCCTTTTTATCTGCGGATACGGCGACCGTGGCGGATTTATCACGTTTTGAAAAAGGCAATCATCAGCCTGAAGGTGTTTATCGTGTGGATATCTGGCGCAACGATGAGTTTGTTGCTACTCAGGATATTCGTTTTACGAGCAGTGAGGGAAAAGCCGGGGAGAAGTCTGGTGGGTTGATGCCGTGTTTTGGACTCGACTGGGTGAAGCGCCTTGGCGTCAATATCACCGCATTTCCGGCACTCAGTAAGGATCCGAACGATACCTGCATCAATCTACCTGAGGCGATTCCAGGCAGTGAGATTGCATTTGATTTTTCTACCCTGCGCTTAAACGTCAGCCTGCCGCAGGCGTCAATGTTAAACAGCGCGCGTGGCTATATTCCGCCGGAGGAGTGGGATGAAGGGATCCCGGCTGCGCTGGTCAACTACAGCTTTACCGGCAGCCGCGGCAGTGACACTGACAGCTATTTCTTAAGTATGCTCAGTGGCCTGAACTATGGCCCCTGGCGCTTGAGAAATAACGGCGCATGGAGCTATTCCAAAGGTGACGGATACCACTCACAAAGCTGGAAAAATATCGGTACATGGCTTCAGCGCGCGATTATCCCGCTGAAGGGTGAACTGGTGATGGGCGACAGCAACACCGGCAACGACGTTTTTGACAGCGTCGGGTTTCGCGGGGCGCGGCTCTATTCCTCAGACAGTATGTATCCCGACAGCTTACAAGGCTACGCGCCTACCGTTCGCGGTATTGCGCGTACCGCAGCGAAACTGACCATTCGTCAGAATGGCTATGTGATTTATCAAAGCTATGTTTCACCCGGCGCTTTTTCGATAACCGATCTCAACCCGACGTCATCCAGCGGTGACCTTGAGGTGACGGTGGACGAAAAGGACGGCAGCCAGCAGCGCTATACGGTGCCGTACTCCACGGTTCCCTTGTTACAACGAGAAGGGCGTTTCAAATACGACGTGGTTGCCGGGGATTTTCGCAGCGGCAATAGCCAGCAATCTTCACCGTTCTTTTTCCAGGGAACATTAATTGCCGGGTTACCAGAAGGCTACACCGCTTATGGCGGTACGCAGCTGGCCTCACGTTACACCGCGGTAGTTTTAGGCACTGGCCGAAACCTGGGGGACTGGGGGGCGGTTTCTGTGGATTTAACCCATGCGCGCAGTCAACTGGCAGATGACAGTACGCATCAGGGGCAGTCTTTGCGTTTTCTGTATGCGAAATCGCTGAACAACTTTGGTACAAACTTCCAGCTGTTGGGATATCGCTACTCAACGCGCGGCTTCTATACCCTTGATGACGTCGCGTATCGCAGCATGGAAGGGTATGAGTATGAATACGACAGCGAAGGCAATCGCCACGACGTGCCCGATGTGAAGAGTTACCACAACCTGAGTTACAGCAAAAAGGGCCGCTTCCAGATTAACATTTCGCAGAACCTGGGAGACTACGGCTCGCTGTATGTTTCGGGGAGTCAGCAAACGTACTGGAATACCTCAGACACCAATACCTGGTATCAGGTGGGCTATGCCAGCGGCTGGCAGGGAATTAGCTATTCACTCTCCTGGTCGTGGAATGAATCGGTAGGCATCTCCGACACCGACCGTATTCTGGCATTCAATATGTCAGTGCCGTTCAGCCTGCTAAGCGGACGGCGCTACTCGCGTGATAACGCGCTCGATCGCACCTACGCCACTTTTAATGCCAACCGCAACAGCAACGGACAAAACAGCTGGCAGAGCGGGATCGGCGGTACGTTACTGGATGGACGCAACCTGAGCTATAGCGTGAATCAGGGGCACAGCAGCACCAACGGTTACAGCGGAAACGCCAGCGCCAACTGGCAGGCGGCTTATGGCACGCTGGGCGTGGGATACAACTACGATCGCGATCAGCATGACTATAACTGGCAGCTCTCCGGCGGCGTGGTGGGGCATGCGGACGGTATTACGCTCAGTCAGCCGCTGGGGGACACCAATGTGCTGGTTAAAGCACCTGGCGCGCAGGGTGTGCGGATAGAAAACCAGACCGGCGTGCAAACCGACTGGCGCGGATACGCGGTGATGCCGTATGCCACCGTTTATCGCTATAACCGCGTCGCGTTAGATACCAATTCAATGAACAACAATACCGATGTGGAAAATAACGTTAGCAGCGTCGTGCCAACGCAAGGAGCATTGGTGCGAGCCGCGTTTGATACACGTATCGGTGTGCGGGCGCTGATAACCGCGAAATATGCAGGTAAACCTGTGCCATTTGGATCCGTTGTGCGTGAAAACACCAGCGGCGTGACCAGTATGGTGGGCGAAGACGGGCAAATCTACCTGAGCGGCTTGCCGCTAAAAGGTGAATTGCTGATCCAATGGGGGGAAAGCGCTAACGCTCGCTGCGTGGCGCACTATGCCTTGCCTGAGGAGAGTTTGAAACAGGCGGTGACGCTCACGAACGTGACGTGCGAATCTCCAACGGCACGACAGGAATAATACGATGAAACGACAAACAGGTTTGTTACTGGGAAGCGCTTTACTGCTGATGGCTCATTCGTCCTGGGCGACGGTCTGCCAAAACTCGAATGGCACACCAACGGATGTTTTTTACGATCTGTCGAACGTCTTTAACAGCAGCAATAATCAGCCGGGGCAGGTGGTGACGTTGCCGGAAAAATCAGGCTGGATTGGCGTTAATGCCACCTGTCCTGCCGGGACGCATGTGGATTACACGTATCGAAGCTATGTCACTGAACTTCCGGTTCAAAGTACCGAGGGTGGTTTTCAGTATCTGAAGCTCAATGACTACCTGCTGGGGGCCATGAGCATCACCGACAGCTATGCCGGGTTGTTTTATCCTCCGCGAAATTATATCCGTATGGGCGTTGACTCGAACGTTTCGAAGCAGAAGCCTTTTGGCGTACAGGATTCAAACCTGGTGTTTAAACTCAAAGTGATCCGCTCGTTTATTAACATGGTGCCGATCCCGCGCCAGACCATGTTCAGAGTCTATGTCACGACCAGTACCGGAGATGCGCTAAGCACGCCGGTTTATACCATCAGCTACAGCGGTAAGGTGGAGGTTCCACAAAACTGTGAGGTGAACGCAGGGCAGATTGTCGAGTTTGATTTTGGCGATATTGGCGCATCGTTGTTCAGCAAGGCGGGGGCAGGAAACCGTCCCGAAGGCATTAATCCGCAGACCAAAACGGTGGCGATAAAATGCACCAACGTCGCCGCACAGGCCTACTTAACCATGCGGGTAGAGGCCGAGAAAGCCTCCGGGCAAATGATGGTATCGGACAATCCTGACTTAGGGTTCATTGTCGCCGACAAAACCGGTAGACCGCTGACGCCCAATAATCTGTCCAGCACGATCCCATTTCAACTGGATGATAACGCCGCGGCAAACGTGAGTATTCGGACATGGCCGGTCAGCGTGACGGGGAATAAACCTACTGAAGGGCCTTTTACTGCCCGTGGCTATCTGCGAGTAGATTATGACTAACAAGCAAACGCCAACTTCATGGGCGCTTCTGGTGATGCTGCCCATACTGACATTCAGCTCGTTGTGCCATGCGGCCTCATCGCTGGGCGAAATCAATATTGAACTGCGCGGAAACGTGGTGGACTTTACCTGCGCGGTGATTGCCAGCGACAGCAATAAGTCGGTTGAATTGGGCACCTGGCCAACAAAGCAGTTACAGACCAGCGGGGATACTACCCAACCAGTCGCGTTTACGCTGAAGCTGGAAGGCTGCCCGCCGGGATCCGCGTCAATAACGTTTTCTGGTACTCCGGCCCCCGGTACGACGTTGCTGGCGCTTGATGACGCGGTGATGGCGCAAAAGGTGGCGATCGAACTGCATGACAGCGACCGTACGCGATTACCGCTCGAGCAGGCCAGCCAAACCGTAGGGATTGATGAGAACGGCAATGCCACGCTGACCTTTTTCGCCAACTATATCGCGTTAGCAGACGGGGTTCAGCCTGGCCTCGCCAGGGCCGATGCCACATTTATGATTAACTATAACTAATCAATGCGCGGATAAAACGCTCCCGAACGAAGTCTCGCCGGGAGTGCTATTACATTAATTCATGCATTTTTGCGTAATCGATCAGCTCAACGATAGTATGTAAGCCGAGTTTGGCGTAGATGTTAGCTTTGTGAGCACTAATCGTTTTATTGCTGAGTAACAGCTGCTCAGCAATTTCCTTATTAGAAAGGCCATTTGCCAGATAACGCAAAACCGTAACTTCGCGATTAGAGAGCGGCATGTCATTCAATACACCTTTTTTCATATTTATATTGTTAATGAAGTTAAGGGTGTCTGAAGGGAAAAAAGAATATCCCGATAAAATCATTTTTACCGCATTGTAGATATCATTCAAATCCTTTCGTTTACTGACAAAACCATTTGCACCGGCCCGGATAGCACGCCCGGCATAAAAAGACTCCGATTTGGAGGAGAGAAACAGCACCCGAGTATTCTCCTGCAGAGACTTTATTCTCTTGAGTAATGTAAATCCATCTGAACCAGGTAGTTCAATATCCAGAATGACAAGATCGACAGGGTAAGTGCGCAGGTGCTCTATTGCCGTACGGCTGTCATCGGTCTTCAACACAACCTGGATATTACTGTTTTTTTCAAGTAGTACTTCTATCGACATTCTGACAATAGGGTGTTCGTCCATAATGATAACGGATGCTGGTTTCATTGTTGTATGCCTCAAACTGTATGCGTATCTTGATAATTTTATAAAACATCAGGCGTTATAATATTGTCAAATAGCCAAGGGTTGTTCTGAGGGAGAGTCGAATAAATATTATTTCATCCTTGTTTATTCGGTTGCTCTTCTACAGAACAATGAATTTGTGGAAAATCCATTTCACACTGGGAAAACTAACAATTAATCAGAAAACTATGGGGATTATACCTGCTCTGTTCTTTCGGAAAAGGCTTACAACATTCAGGTTGTTAATGTCAGTTAGGATGTTCTAAAAGATCCAGATGTGTTAATGACTATTGGCATTATTTTACTGCTGTTTGAATTATGGCAGACTGAAAAAAATTTTTAAATGGTAAAAACAATACAATAAACTAATTGTTTAGGATTTGTTAAGGTGGGAATGACGCTATTTGTGCTGATATGCACAGAATCAGTATGGTTTACTGGGGTGGTGGAAGTTAGCATAATACCAGGAATAGTTGTAAATATTAAATAGTTGTGAAATTTAGATCTTTTATCTCATATAAAAATAAGTAATTTCCTAAAAAATCTTATGGCACATAGGGTTAGGGTGTTAAATTAAATGAGCAGAGGTAACGCTGAGGCGATGTATCAGGTGCAAAAAACGCTGCCGGTTTGCTAAGCTCAGACGCGCAATCAGCTGGTTCAGGCGATAGATGATACGGTGGTAGGGGCGAGCTTGTAACAAAGCAATCTCTTTTAAGGAGTTACCTTGTAAGAGTAATTCCACCATCTCCCAATCGAGCTGGTTTATGTGCCTGGAGTGAATATAGTTAAGGACTGGCGACAATAAAGCGCGGCGCATCTCCGGGAGGCGCAGGCTACGTGACAAGATATAAAATGGACCGGACAGAGAAATAAAAGGGATTAGGTCTTCATCGTGGCGGGAAAGTAATATGAAGATTTGGATGTTATTCCGCGGTTTAATTAGCTGGCGCAGATACTCCAGAACATCAAAATAAGAGATTGTTAAACCTTCCATATCAACCACTAACTGACTAATTACCGACTCTCGCAGGCTGATTTTGGCCGATTCAATGGTCTGGAAGATCGCGGTACGTGCTCCTGAAAATAAATGTCGACCCAGCGCATAGGCCAGATAGTAATCTGTCGTAATAATCGCCTGAGATATAGTGTCACTCGGTAATGTGTATTCGAGTTTTTGCGTCAGATACTCAAGTTGGTCAAATACCTGTGATGTGTAGTGAGGATATTGCCAGGTACAGTTAGTGTTTCGTATACGGCGATGTCGATCCCGGCGTTTTGCGCTGTGCATCCTTTTCCATTCCATTTCTGTTGCGGCAGGTCTGGATAAATTGCTGGCTATAAACATCCCTGACCCAAATTTTCTCCAGCGTAAAGGCGAGTTTCCTTGTGCTGTTGGGTTTCAATGCTTCAGCAATCATCAGACTGGCAATTGCGTATCCCATCAGAATAATCTGCCGGAAGTTTTCTGATGTCTTACTCAATGCCCAAAAAGTCGTTTTATCCAGTTCAACCTCTCTATGGGATTAGATAAAATATTACCGGGTGTGTCTTTCTGTTACCCTGGAAATAGTAAGCCAGGATTATTCTGGCAGCATGGAGATAGGTACAGTAGGTGTCGATACTTAATTGGTGATGAGATTTTTCTCAATAAAAAATCAGGCAGAGAGATGCCACCTAATTTTGTAGAAAGTTCAGATGCGCCCGGATGTATCTTAAGAATTGCTGATCGTTTTTCACATGCAGCTTTTTCATAATGCTGCGACGGGTGGCTTTGGCCTGAATTTCGCTTACCGAGAGCAAGTGGGCCGTTTCGGCTAAGGTATAGCCGCTGGCGAGAAACATTAAGAACTGACGTTCTTCGATAGAAAAGTTACGAGTGGTGCAGTAATGGCAGATAGTTGCGGGCACGTTGTTGCGCAGCGCACGTTTTTGCAGGATGAGGACTAATTTTTTAGTCATTTCCTCAACGTCATCTTCCCGATAGATCAGTGGCAACATGTACAGGCAGGGCCGGAACATCAGCTTATCTTTATCGTTTCTGTTGCAGATGACAACCCGGTGTTGGCGGCGGGTATGGACCGGAATCTGATAGCAATCGGCGCTGAGCCAATCTTCATCCAGGGAAATAAACGCGATGTCAGCGCGATCGATATCCTCGACAGGCAAAAAGCAAATCTCCTGATGCCACTGATTTGCCAAATGGGAGATGATAATTTTTAGTCCATGTTCGAAGTGACTGTTTTCTTCCTTGATGGCGATACTTAACATTAAAGAGTTCCTGAACCGCTGGAGGGGTAAGGGAATGTTAAGCAAAATCATAAATATTCTAAATACATGTATCCCTAAATCTGGCGTTTCGTGGGCTGAGTTGTTACCAGGCGATTTCCTGGATACCTTTGAACAAGCAGAAAAAATCAACATTCGTTCACTTCGCCAGCAACTGAAACAAAAGGCATTGACTCAGCAGGCGCTGACCGTATAATTCACGCGTTTCATCTGCATGAAGTAATCACTTCGCAATGCGCCCTTAGCTCAGTTGGATAGAGCAACGGCCTTCTAAGCCGTAGGTCGTAGGTTCGAATCCTACAGGGCGTACCATTCAAAGTCAGTCTCTATGCTCAGCTTCAACGTACCGTTACGCGCGGGACGGTTTTTCTTTTTCCAGCCAACGTTCTACCTCATAAAGACTTTGTTGGATCTCCTCTCTGAGTGAAAAATCACCCAACGGCTGCTGTTCAAGTGCTGCACACATCGTGCTGGCTGAGCGCATTCCCATGCTGGCGCAGCTGCTTTTTAGCTGATGCGTCAGACGTTTTATCCGCTCGTCGTCATGTGCTGCGCGGGCAGCGTCAATCTCATCTAATACAGGAAGAGTGTGTTGCTTAAAGAGCGCTAACCATTCGCGCACCTTTTGCCATCCCATAACCTGGATATCTCCAGACAACTGATGAAAATCTAACCGTTTGTTGTCATTTTCTGATGCAAGCGGGAGAGTCGCACTACCGTGCAGATAATGCGTAATAAGTCGACTGAGTTCATCCCGGGGGACTGGTTTTTGAATAATGCCGAGGAACAGGGTGCTGGTTCTTTGGCTTAGCGTTTCGTCGATGACGTGCGCGCTAAAGCCGATCAGGTTAAGTGCCGGATAGTCGTGGGCTAACTGCTGTGCCAGCGTGATCCCGTCGATATCAGGAAGATCGAAATCAACCAGAGCAGCATTGTAGTGTGTATCTTCCTGCAATATTTTTAGCGCCTCAGCGGCACTGCTGGCAGCAGTAACCTGTGCGCCATTGAGGATGAGCATTTCAGTACTGATACGTTGTGTAAGAGGATTATCCTCGATAAGCAATAAGCGTAAGCCCTGTAACGATATGGAGCGTTGTGCGGGTTTCATGATGGGCATCGTGGTTGCCCGCAATGGCAGACGCAGCTGGAAACAACTCCCGACGCCGGGTGTGCTGGTGACGCTCAGCTCTCCCTGCATTGCCTGGGCAAGACTGGCGCTGATGGTTAGTCCGAGTCCGGTTCCACCTCGTTTACTGCTTACCTGAACAAACGGCTGAAAAATATCGTGCTGGAGGGCAGGGTCAATTCCACATCCTGTATCTTCAACCTCGATGTACCAGTTTTTGCCCTCACATCGGCTACGCAGGATGATGTGTCCCCGATCGGTAAAGCGTAGTGCGTTGTTTAATAAATTAGTAATGATTTGCCGGATGCGGCGCGGATCGCCACGCAGGGAAACGGGAACGTCATTGGCAAAATCCGCAACCAGCACGACCGGGCGACCAGCAACGCGGCTGTTCATGAGTTGAAGCGTACTTTCCAGCAAGGGGTTGGGTTCAAAAGGCTCATCGCCTATCGCCACATTTTTTCCACCGGCTTCGATGGCGGAATAGTCCAGGATATCGTTGAGGATGGTCAGCAAAGACTCGCCCGAATCGGTGATTGCGCGTAGATTTTCCCGATGCTGTGCCAGGGAGGGATTGTCTGAGAGCAATTGCGCTGTGCCGAGGATACCATACAGCGGGGTGCGTATTTCATGGCTCATGGCGGCAAGAAACGCCGATTTTGCCTGGTTAGCTTTTTCAGCTTCTGCACGGGCCTGTCGGTGTTCAGATACCATAGAACGCAGCTCGGCGGTGCGAGCTTTAACCTGTGCAGCCAGATGTTCGCGATGGCTATTGAGGGCGTGAACACTGCCGCGAAAGGCATCCATCAACCGCCCGATGGTATCCAGTTCACGAACGCCTGCGGTTTCCGGGAATGGGGAGTCAATATCCCCCTCAAGCAGACGCAGTAACGCCTGGGTTTGCTGTGCCAGTGGTCGAGTGACTGAGCGATAAACCACACGCCAAAGTATAAGAATCAGCAAACATAATGACACGCCACCTAACAGCAGCAGCAAGTGTTGCCCGCGCTGGCTGGCCTGTTTGAGATGTGCCAGTCCGCTTTGATTACGCTGGCCGATGATTTCCACCAACTGGCTGACTTCGCTACTGAAACGGGTAAATTGCTCGATATTATTCTGCGATAAGATCTGCAATTGGGTCGTGATGTCATTATCCTGGCGATACAGGGACAGCAGCTCAACATAACGGCTAATCGTATTGACGGTGTTGGCCACCTGAGTGCGCACCACGGGATCTTCAATACGTATTTGTCGGCGCTGAAGTACTCTGACGGCGGCATTCAACTGGTTTTCCAGCGCAGCCAGGTTATTCTGCGCCTGGTTATTCCCCAGATTCATCACCATTTGCTGCACGCGTAGCGCACTCAGGCGCAGTTCATTCATCTGGTTATAATATTCCAGATCGATATCGATGAGCCTGTCCAGCGCGTGTTCAGCGGCCTGCCCCTGATGGCTCTCAATCAAATCGTAAATGCTGGCCTGTGTCGCACCCGCCGACGTGGCGGCATTACTGGCCTGACCGCGTGCCATTTCGGCAACGTCAGCGGTGGCCTCAATAATTTGCTGGCTGAGTTGTTGCTGTTGAGCGCGTAATTTCAGGCGTTCGCCAACCATCTCCCCCTGATGGCTTAACGACCGGGCGATTTCTTTCTCCTGCTGTTCAATGGCAGAAGTATCAAAGCCCTGCTCACGAAGGGTTTTGAGTAATGTGGTTATTTTCAGACTCTGGGCGGTTAACATTCTCCCCTGAGCCAGCCAAATATTTTCATTGTCTGCGGTGGTCAGATTTTGTGCGGAAAACAGTTCCCAGGCGCTGGCTTCGCTGAGCTGGCGTGCCATATCCATGGTTGGAATTAGCGCCTGGGTATTGGCCTGCTCAACCTGGCTGACAAAACGCAAGTTATACCAGCCTGTCAGCGTACTGATGAGAGTCAGTGCCGCCATCAGCGCAAAGCCTATCCACAGTCGTTTGGTCAGAGATAAATTCACTGTCTGGTCGCCACAGATTAAAAAGGTTGAGTCCAAAAGAGGAAAGCAACTAGGATAAAGCCTTATCAATGTTGAGGCTATCATGCGCGTATTGGTTTTCCTGTTAATCACGCTTTTTCCCGGTTTGAGTCATGCGGCTGGGGCCGCATTGCTGCGCTGGCAGGATACGCAGCAGGCAGTTCCGGAACTGCAATCGGACGTTACTGCAAACAAAGTCTGGAAACTGTGCGCGCTGTATCCCAGCCTGAAAGACTCCTATTGGCTTTCCGTGAATTACGGCATGCTTGAGGCGGCGAGAAAATACGGAGTAAGTCTGAAGGTGTTAGAGGCGGGAGGGTATCGTCAGTTCTCCACGCAAAAAACACAAATCGCCCAGTGCCAGCAATGGGGAGCAGATGCCATATTGCTGGGTAGCAGCACGACGACTTTCCCGGATCTTTCCGCGCAGGTAGGCGCGTTGCCGGTCATTGAGGTAGTGAATGCGATAGACGATCCGACGGTGAAAGCACGGGTCGGTGTTCCGTGGTTCCAGATGGGGTATCAGCCGGGCCGCTATCTGGTCAAGTGGAGCGGCGGCAAACCGTTAAAGGTTCTGCTATTGCCAGGACCTGATGATGCCGGAGGCAGCCGCGAAATGGTGGCAGGATTCCGTCAGGCGATTGCCGGTAGTCAGGTGAACATCGTGGATGTGGCGTTGGGGGATAATGATATTGAAGTTCAGCGCAACCTGTTGCAGGAGATGCTTGAGCGTCACCCGGATGTCGATGTGGTTGCCGGTACGGCAATTGCTGCGGAAGCGGCGATGGGAGAGAAGCGGAATCCGGGGACGCCGCTAACCGTGGTCTCTTTTTACCTGTCGCATCAGGTGTATCGCGGACTTAAACGCGAAAGAATCATTATGGCTGCCAGCGATCAGATGGTCTGGCAAGGTGAACTGGCGATTCAACAGGCGATCAGGGTGCTACAAGGGCAACCGGTACCGGAAAATATCAGTCCGCCGATCCTGGTGCTCACCCCGAAAAATGCCGACAGCCAGCATGTTCAACGCTCGCTGTCTCCTGGCGGGTTCCGTCCGGTTTATCTGTATCAGTACACGTCGGCCGCTAAAAAATAACCTTCGCCGTGCTGTGTCACCAGTAAATCAGCTCGTAGCTTGTGGCGCAAACGGCGGATCAGTACATCTACGGTGCGTAAGTCTGGATTGTCTACCCGTCGTGCCGAAAGCATACGCAGTAAACGTTCGCGGCTGAGAATTTCCCCCGGATTGGTGACAAAGGCGACCAGCATTTCATACTCGGCGCGGGTGAGTTTGATCGTCTCATCGCCCAGCTCCAGGGTATGCCGGGAGACATTCAGGCAGTATCCGGCAAACTGATAGCAGTTATCTTTGGTCTCCGGCTGTGCCTGGCGGGCAAGATCGATACGCCAGAGCAAATTTTTAACCCGAACCACCAGTTCACGTAGCTCCAGCGGCTTGGTGACATAATCATCAGCGCCCATTTCCAGGCCAACGATCCGGTCAATTTGATCGCTACGACCTGTCACCAGAATGATCCCCACCGTTGAGCGTTCGCGCAGGGCGCGGGTCAGCATTAAGCCATTTTCGTCCGGGAGGTTGATATCCAACAGAATGAGATCGACAGGATGTTGTGACATGATTTCACGCAGACCAGCTCCGCTGGCGGTGACAGAGACATGATAACCTTCCTGTTCAAAATATGCCTGTAACCTCGCCTGGGTAACGGGTTCATCTTCAACAATGACAATGTGATGCGGCATCCTGATGGTGTTCTCTTTCTGTTCATATCTGTTCACATTGTGCCGTAAGCCATTCATCCTGACCAGTGTTGCTGTTCACATTTGAGAAATAAGATCCTCTGTAACTAAACCATAAGATTACAGGGGCTATTATGCGGAAACTATGGAGGGCGCTGCTCAGACCGAGCGCACGTTGGTCAGTGTTGGCGCTGGTCGTTATCGGGATTGTGGTCGGTATTGCGCTGATCGTCTTGCCGCACGTTGGTATTAAATTAACCAGTTCTACCGAGTTTTGCGTGAGCTGCCACAGTATGCAGCCGGTTTACGAAGAATATAAACAGTCTGCGCATTTTCAGAATGCCTCCGGGGTGCGCGCAGAATGCCATGACTGCCACATTCCATCTGATATTCCAGGCATGGTGAAACGTAAGCTGGAGGCCAGCAACGATATTTACCAAACCTTTGTTGCCCACTCTATTGATACTCCAGAGAAATTCGAAGCTAAACGCGCAGAGCTGGCGGAGCGCGAATGGGCGCGAATGAAGGAAAACAACTCCGCGACCTGTCGTTCTTGTCATGACTATGATGCGATGGACCACGCGAAACAACATCCTGAAGCTGCGCGCCAGATGAAGATTGCGGCCAAGGACAACCAATCCTGTATCGACTGCCATAAAGGTATTGCGCACCAGCTTCCCGATATGAGCAGCGGTTTCCGCAAGCAGTTTGATGAGTTACGCGCCAGGGCGAACGACGATGGCGAGACGCTCTACTCTCTGGACATCAAACCTATTTATGCCGCCAAAGGTGATAAAGAACCTGCAGGCTCACTGCTGCCCGCTTCTGAAGTGAAAGTGTTAAAGCGTGACGGTGACTGGCTGCAAATTGAAATTGTGGGCTGGACCGAGAGTAATGGGCGTCAGCGCGTGTTGGCGCAACTGCCTGGCAAGCGCATTTTTGTGGCTTCCATTCGTGGCGACATCCAGCAGCACGTGAAGACGCTGGAGCAAACCACCGTTGCGGAAACGAATACGCCATGGAGTAAATTGCAGGCCACTGCCTGGATGCAGAAGGGCGATATGGTCAACGATATCAAACCTATCTGGGCTTATGCCGACTCGCTCTATAACGGAACCTGTAACCAATGCCACGGTGCACCAGAGAAAGAACACTTTGATGCTAACGGTTGGATTGGCACGTTGAACGGCATGATTGGATTTACCAGTCTGGATAAACGTGAAGAACGTACCTTGCTGAAATATCTGCAAATGAATGCCTCTGACACTACGGATAAGCCGCATGGCGATAAGGGAGAAAGCAATGAAAAATAACGTTCTCTTTCAGGCATCGCGCCGACGTTTTTTGCTGCAACTGGGCGGCTTGACCGTAGCTGGTATGTTAGGGCCTTCGCTGCTCACGCCGCGTAACGCTAATGCCGCAGAGGTGCAGGGGGCAGGCGTCAAAGAGGGGATTCTGACCGGTTCTCACTGGGGGGCCATTCGTGCCACCGTGGTTGACGGTCGTTTCATTGAAGCCAGGCCGTTCGAGCGCGATAAATACCCGTCAAAAATGATCGCCGGACTCCCGGATCACGTACATGGTGGAGCGCGTATTCGCTACCCGATGGTCCGCGTGGACTGGTTGCGTAAACGCCATCAGAGCGATACCTCGCAACGTGGAGATAACCGCTTTGTGCGCGTTTCGTGGGATGAAGCGCTGGATTTCTTCTATCAGGAGCTGGAGCGCATTCAGAAGACTTATGGTCCGAGCGCGCTGCTAACGGCCAGCGGCTGGCAATCGACCGGGATGTTCCACAATGCTTCCGGGATGCTGGCGCGTGCCATTGCGCTGCATGGCAACAGTGTGAGTACGGGGGGCGACTATTCCACCGGTGCCGCTCAGGTCATTCTGCCGCGCGTGGTGGGTTCAATGGAGGTATATGAACAGCAGACCTCCTGGCCACTGGTACTCGAAAACAGCAAAACCATTGTGCTGTGGGGTTCTGACCTCATCAAAAACCAGCAGGCGAACTGGTGGTGCCCGGATCATGATGTCTACGAATACTACGAGCAACTGAAGGATAAAGTGGCGCGGGGCGAGATTTCGGTCATCAGCGTTGACCCGGTCGTCACCTCGACTCATGACTACCTGGGCCGCGACAAGGTTAAGCACATCGCCGTAAACCCGCAGGCTGATGTGCCACTACAGCTGGCGCTGGCACACACGCTGTATACCGAGAAGCTCTACGATAAGCATTTCCTCGAGAACTACTGCGTTGGGTTTGAGCAATTTCTGCCTTATCTGCTGGGAGAAAGTGACGGACAGCCTAAAGATGCTCAGTGGGCGGAAAAAATCTGCGGGATTGATGCTGAGGCAATCCGTGAACTGGCTCGGCAGATGGCGGGGGGCAGAACGCAAATTATTGCTGGCTGGTGCGTGCAGCGTATGCAGCATGGGGAACAGTGGGCGTGGATGATCGTAGTGCTGGCCTCAATGCTTGGGCAAATTGGCTTACCCGGGGGGGGATTTGGCTTTGGCTGGCATTACAACGGCGCGGGCACCCCAGGTCGTAAAGGCGTTATCCTGAGCGGATTTTCTGGTTCTACCACCGTTCCACCGGTACATGACAGCACCGATTATAAGGGCTACAGCAGTACCATTCCAATCGCGCGTTTTATCGATGCGATTCTGGAGCCGGGCAAGAGCATTAACTGGAACGGTAAAACCGTCAAGCTGCCACCGTTGAAGATGTGCGTTTTTGCCGGGACCAATCCGTTCCATCGTCACCAGCAGATCAACCGTATTATTGAGGGCTGGCGGAAGCTGGAAACCGTTATCGCCATCGACAATCAGTGGACCTCGACCTGTCGATTCGCTGATATCGTATTGCCGGCGACGACCCAGTTTGAACGTAACGATCTCGACCAATATGGCAACCACTCCAACCGCGGCATTATCGCTATGAAGCAGCTGGTGCAGCCGCAGTTTGAAGCGCGTAATGATTTCGATATTTTCCGCGATCTTTGCCGCCGCTTTAACCGTGAAGAAGCGTTCACAGAAGGGTTGGATGAGATGGGCTGGTTGAAGCGCATCTGGCAGGAAGGAAGCCAGCAAGGGAAGGGACGCGGTGTTCATCTTCCGGCTTTCGACGTTTTCTGGAATCAGCAAGAGTACGTTGAATTCGAACATCCGCAGATGTTTGTCCGTCATCAGGCCTTCCGCGAAGATCCCGACCTTGAGCCTCTGGGGACGCCGAGCGGTTTGATCGAGATCTATTCGAAAACTATTGCCGATATGCAATATGACGATTGTCAGGGGCATCCGATGTGGTTTGAGAAAATCGAACGTTCACACGGTGGGCCTGGATCGCAACGTTGGCCGCTGCATCTGCAATCCGTCCACCCGGATTTCCGTCTGCATTCACAGCTCTGCGAGTCCGAAGCGCTGCGTAAGCATTACGCGGTAGGTGGCAAAGAACCGGTGTTTATTAACCCGCAGGATGCCAGCGCCAGGGGGATCCGCAACGGCGATATAGTTCGTGTATTTAACGCGCGTGGACAAGTGCTGGCCGGAGCGGTTGTCTCCGATCTCTACTCGCCGGGCGTGGCGCGCATCCATGAAGGTGCCTGGTACGATCCTGATAACGGCGGAGAAATCGGAGCGCTGTGTAAATACGGCAATCCGAACGTGTTAACCCTAGATATCGGCACGTCTCAGCTGGCGCAGGCGACCAGTGCGCATACTACGCTGGTGGAAATTGAGAAATATACCGGTAAGGTGGATAACGTGACGGCGTTCAGCGGCCCGATAAAAATGGTGGCGCAGTGTGAATATGTCCCGGCACAGAAGGTGACGTCATGATGAAACACACCTCCCTGACGACAGAACAGATGGCCTGTGTTTATGCATGGTTGGCGCAAATGTTTTCCCGGGAGCGTGACGGTGAGGGATTAGCGCAATTGCAGTCCAGCGAAATGACTGAGTGGTTCACCGTACTCAAAGGTGAACCGTCGCTTGAGGCGGATGTTCTTTTGCTGGAAGCGAAAATTGCCGCGCTCAAGGTACGTGAAGACGCTACCCTGGAACTGGCGGCTGATTTTTGCAGCCTGTTCCTGATGTCGGATAAACACGCCGCGTTACCCTATGCGTCGGCTCATCTTGAAGAAGGGCCAAACTACGGGGTCATTAAACAACTGTTATCTGATGCGGGCATGCAGGTAAGCGATACGTTTAGCGAATCAGCCGATCATCTGGCGATTTTTATCGAATTGCTGAGTCATCTGCATTTTTCTCTTGGTGAGCCAGGGGGTAGCCGTCAGCGTATTGATGCGTTGCGCAGAGAAACGCTGGAGGGGCTGTTACGCTGGTTACCGGAGTTCACCGCTAAATGCCGCCGATATGATGACTTTGGTTTCTACGGTGTGTTGAGCCAGCTACTGCTGGCATTTGTCAGGCTGGATCATCAGAACTGAGTGATGGCCTGAGCCATAGAAAAACGGGAGCACATTCGCTCCCGTTTTAACCTTATCACCGCACAACCAGCACCGGGCATTTCGCGTGGCGGACTACGGCTGCCGCCGTTGAACCCAGTAAATAAGTGCTAAACCCCGGCTTGTGTGAGGCGATGACGATAAGCTCGGCGTCAACCGCCTCCGCCAGCTTGAGGATCTGATCCTTCGGCGGGCCGTAAACAACGTGGGTCTGAGTCCTGCCGGCAGGAATATTGAACTGCTTAATAATCTCTTCGAGTTTTTCGCTGGCCTTGGCCTGCAGACCACTTCTGTCCGGAAATTCGGTAGAGTAGGCCAGTCCCAGCGAGGCATAGAACGGAACGGTAGGAATAACTGCTAAAAAGTGGACCTTCGCGGTTTTGGCATGCGCCTGGACCTGCGGCACAACATGACGAGTGAGATCGGCTTCAGAGATATCAATGGGCACCAGAATTGAGCGATACATATTCACTACCTCCTGTTTGTTTTACCTCTACCCTGAGTGTAGCGAAAGTTGTTTCTGTATAATAAGTGACCAGATCAAGGATGTGTGCATCAGTGCGGGCCAATGAAATGTGTGTGTGTCGTATGTCTGGCCGTAATGTATATGTGAGCGAAATAGTAAGACAGGTATCTTCATTAATACGTGTAATCGCAAAATAGAAAAGGGTTCTTTTTTATATGCTTTCATTGTATATTTAATTATATAGCGAGTGTTAACGCGGGATTAACTTCAGCGACTTTTACTGTTTATAGAATTTTTATTCTGAAGTTTGTGTGGTTAATGGATAATCAAACCTTGCATGTAGAATAAAACTCTAATTTTAAACGAAATTTGATATTTACATTTCATTCTCACTAATTATGCGAGCCCCTTCAAACTTACCCATTGGCTGATTCTTATTTCTCTCTTTGCTTGATGAATATCAATAAATAGCTGCTTTAGGATATTTATTGTCTACCTCTAAAAGGGTATTCGTCTGATGGAAATAAAAGATGAGAAAAATAAATAAAACTATCCTATGGACGATGCTGCTGTGCATTGTTCTTGGCGCAGTTATTGTTTTGGCGGGGCAATGGACATTACATAAAACCTCGAGTACAGAATTCTGTTTGTCTTGTCATACGATGCAGGCGTCCTACGAAGAATATACCGGCTCGGTTCACTTCCAGAATCAGAAAGGCATTCGCGCAGAGTGCGCGGACTGTCATATCCCGGAGGGCGGTCTGGATTTTCTGGTGGCTAAGCTGCGGGCCTCAAAAGATGTTTATCATCAGTTCATAACCAAAAAAATCGATACCCCGGAAAAATTTGAAGAACACCGTCTGGAGATGGCGCAAACCGTTTGGGCACAGCTCAAGGCTAATGATTCTGCGACCTGCCGTAGCTGCCACAGTATGGACGCCATGGATCTTGCCGAACAAAGCGCGGATGCTCAGAAGATGCACAAAATGGGCATCGCGGAAAAGCAAACCTGTATTGATTGCCATAAAGGCGTCGCCCATTTCCCACCTGAAATAAAAATGGATGACAGTGCGCTTAAAGGACTTGAAGCGCAGTCAGCCTCCACCCCAGCTTCAGCAACTGAACTTTATGCTGTAAGCAACACCGCGTTGGGCGATCTGGGAACTGTTTACCCGGCAACCAAAATGCAGGTCCTGAAAACAACGGACAATGCGCGACTGGTCGAGATTCGCGGTAGCCAGATGCAAGGAAGTGAACAGGTTATTTACTACGCAGCAGGGCAGCGTTTGATTCTTGCCAGCCTGAGTGAAAAAGGTCAACAGTCGCTGAAGATCCTCTCCGACTGGAAAAAAGATGACTACGGCAATGCGTGGCGAGATGTCGTGCTGCAGGGCGAATGGAGCGGTTCCGCACTCGCCAGCCGTGAACCTATGTGGGATTACGCGCGCAAACTCGACAATGTTTACTGCGCGGGCTGTCATGCGCCAATTCCGGCGAATCACTTCACGCTCAACGCCTGGCCTTCAGTAGCCAAAGGGATGGGCGCTCGCACCAATATCAGTGAAACCGAACTGGATATCCTGAGCCGTTACTTCCAGTACAACGCTAAAGACATGAATAAATAAGCGATCAATCAGGAGAAATCATGAAACTCACAAGACGTGACTTTATTAAGACGGCTGGCGCGGCAACCGGGACAATGGCGATTTCTTCGGTGATCCCAATGCCAGCCTGGGCCGAAGGCCAGAATGGCGGAGCAATCCTGACGGCAGCACGTTGGGGTGCGGTATACGTGGAAGTAAAAGACGGAAAAGTGGTTTCCTCAAAAGGCGCGTTGCCGAAAACGGTGCCGAACTCATTACAGCAAACCGCGCCAGATCAGGTTCATACCAATATCCGCGTTAAGTATCCGATGGTGCGCAAAAGCTATCTGGAAAACCCGGGTAAAGCGGATGGCAAGCGCGGTAACGATCCCTTCGTGCGGGTCAGCTGGGAGCAAGCGCTGAAGCTCATTCATGAACAGCACAGCCGGATCCGCAGCAGCTATGGTCCGGCTTCGATATTTGCCGGTTCTTATGGCTGGCGATCCAGCGGCGTTCTGCATAAGGCGCAAACCTTACTGCAACGCTATATGAGCATGGCCGGTGGCTACGCTGGGCATACCGGAGATTATTCAACCGGTGCCGCGCAGGTGATCATGCCTTATGTTGTGGGATCGGTTGAGGTTTATGAGCAGCAAACCACCTGGCCGATGGTGCTTGAGCACAGTCAGGTCGTGGTGCTGTGGGGGATGAACCCGCTCAACACCCTTAAGATTGCCTGGAGCAGCACGGATGAACAAGGGATCGAATACTTTAATCTGCTGAAGAAATCAGGGAAAAGCGTCATCGCCATCGATCCGATGCGTTCTGAAACCATCGAGTTCTTTGGTGATAATGCGACCTGGATTGCGCCACATATGGGGACCGATGTGGCAATGATGTTAGGGATCGCCCATACGCTGGTGAAGAAAAACCTTCACGACAAAGCCTTCCTGGAAAAATACACCACCGGATATCCGCAGTTTGAAGAGTACCTGCTCGGCAAGAGCGATAAAGTAGAGAAAACCGCCGAATGGGCATCTGGCGTGTGTGGCGTGCCTGCTGAGCAACTGGAAAAGCTGGCGGAAATTTTCTCCAGCAACAAAACCATGCTCATGGCAGGTTGGGGGATTCAGCGCCAGCAATACGGTGAGCAAAAACACTGGATGCTGGTGACTCTGGCGGCGATGCTGGGGCAAATTGGTACCGAAGGCGGCGGCTTCGGGTTCTCTTATCACTATTCCAACGGCGGTAATCCAACGCGCATCGGTGGGGTCTTACCGGCGATCTCCGCCAAAATTGAGGGTGGGTCATCGGCAGGTAATGACTGGGCGGTTTCCGATGCGGTGACCAGCCTGCCGGTAGCGCGAATTGTCGAAGCGCTGGAAAACCCAGGCGGCAAATATCAACATAACGGTAAAGAGCAAACCTTCCCGGATATCAAAATGATCTGGTGGGCGGGCGGCGCTAACTTTACCCATCATCAGGATACCAACCGCTTAATCAAAGCCTGGCAGAAGCCTGAACTGGTTGTCATCTCTGAATGCTACTGGACCGCTGCGGCCAAACACGCCGATATCGTTCTGCCAATCACCACCTCGTTTGAGCGTAACGATCTGACCATGACCGGTGATTACAGTAACCAGCATCTGGTACCGATGAAGCAGGTCATTGAGCCGCAGTTTGAAGCGCGTAGTGATTTTGACGTATTTGCCGATCTGGCTGAGATGCTCAAGCCGGGGGGGAAAGCTGTCTACACCGAAGGCAAAGACGAAATGGCGTGGCTGAAGCAGTTCTATGACGTCGCGCAAAAAGCCGCCCGCGCCCAGCGTGTCGCCATGCCTCAGTTCAACGCGTTCTGGCAGCAGAATAAACTGATCGAAATGCGTGAGAATGAAAAGAATAACAAATATGTGCGCTACGCGGATTTCCGCAGCGATCCGGTGATGAACGCACTCGGAACGCCGAGCGGCAAGATAGAAATCTACTCGAAAACGATTGAAGGCTATCAGTATAAAGACTGTCCGCCGCATGCGTCCTGGATTGAACCGGATGAATGGAAAGGAACTGCGGATAAAGATCAGCTGCAGCTACTGACGGCGCACCCGGCACATCGTCTGCATAGCCAGCTGAACTACGCGTCGCTACGTAAAGAGTACGCAATTGCCAATCGTGAACCGGTGACGATTCATCCGGATGACGCAAAAGCCAGAGGGATTGCCGAGGGCGATCTGGTCCGCGTATGGAATGCTCGTGGACAGGTTCTGGTTGGGGCGCACGTCAGCGACGGCATCAAACCGGGCATCATCTGTATTCATGAAGGCGCATGGCCGGATATTGAAAACGGTATCTGTAAAAATGGCGGCGCGAACGTGCTGACGGCGGATATCCCGACTTCAAGACTGGCGAACGGCTGTGCCGGGAATACCAGCCTGGTATACGCAGAAAAATACACCGGTGAAGCGCCAAAACTCACCGTCTTTGATGAGCCAGCAATTGTCACCATGTAATGATGACTGATAAACGGGGGCCGTAAGGCTCCCGTTTTTTATTGCTGTTTGGGCAACGTTTTACTGTTGTTACTCAGCCAGCACTATCACATCTCCCGTTGCCGGGGCGTCAGTTCCCGGTAGCCACAATCGCCCCCACGAACCGGTGCAATGACAGCCGAGCAGTTTTTCGGGTTGCTGTTGCTGAATAAATTGTCGGGTCCGCCATAGCTTAGCGGGGGAGGCGGCGCGTAAATGAAAGCCACCGATCAGGGCGTGAATTTTGGTAACCCCGGTGATTTTCTGGCAATGGCGTACGATGTTCTCTATTCCCCGATGCCCGCAACCGGTAATGATGACTAACCCGCGTGCAGATTTATAGATCAATACGCCTTCGTCACTGATGTAATCTGGCTGGAGTGTTTTCTCGCTAATCACGCCATAGGACTGTGGCGTGGGGACACTGATTTCCCCGGACCACAAAAAACGATCGCTGATAGCCAGCGGCTCGCGGGTGTATTCCATTATGAATCGAGAGTAGTTGTTATCACGCGAGAGTTTTTTAATTTTTCGTGGTATTCCCGCAACCGTTATCGATGCGTAACGCTCGCAGGCCAGTTGAGGATGGCAAATGATACGGCTGTTATCCGCAAGCCACGGCACGCCGCTGCAGTGATCATAATGACCGTGCGACAGCACTACGGCGGTTAATTGGGTCAGGTCCACGCCCATTTGTGCAGCGTTATGCATGAAGCTGCCGTCCGGCCCGGTATCAAACAATATTGTGGTTGTTTCATCCTGAACTAACAGACTTAATCCAGGCTTGGCCAGTATTGATTTTTCTGCGCCAGCAGCGCGTCGGTTTTCAAGCAGCACTGTGAGGGTTAAAGCCATGCCTGACTCCCGTATTAAAACGGCATACTGTAATGCATCGCTTTTGAGAGCGCTGTGATCGCAGCGCTCTTTAGCGTTATCCGTTATTCACGCACAATTTTGCCTGCGTTTCCTGCATCGCTGTCATTCCAGCTACCGTGACCATTTGTTTTAATGGTGTAAGTGGCATAACCGACGCGGAAGGTCATCGTATCCTTATAGGTATTTACGTCACGCACTTCATTACCATTGACGTAAACGCCGGAATCTTCGACGTGAATATCAACGCTGCGTTGACCACTGGCAAATTTGGCTATGTAATTTCCGCTGAATTTGCCATCAATACCGGCATTATCGTGGTTATCCGTGTTAGTGGTATTTTGCTGTTTTTCACCATGATGATGACGATTCTGCTGGCCGTTACTGTTCTCAATAAAGCCATGATCGCGGTTCCACTGATAGGATTTATTCACATCGCAGCCATTGAGTTCACTCATCTGCGTACAACCTGAACGTTCATACTTTTTCTGCATTGCCGGGGTAATTGCACATGCTGTTGTGGCAGTTGTCAGGCCAAGGACAAGGAGGGTTAGCAGACGTTTATTCATTTTTTACTCACTATCATCATTAAATTTATTTATAGGAATGCGAACTTTTTGACTGTCATGTTTACGACGACGGCAGTCTCCCATTAAATATTAATGAAGCATACCAGGGGGAATCCTAATTTATAATTAGGGTGGGGTGGTGAATGCTGTAATACGCAACATAATAAGCTGTTTATTTACTTATTTTATACAATCCGGGTAGAGAGCTAAGATGTATTTACTTTTAGAAGAAGGATTTAATGAGTTATTAATATTGACATTAACGATGAAGTGGGACGCGGGCTTGTATATAAACAGGCCCGCGTGGGGAGAGTAGTCCACAATATTCAAACTTCGCGTATTTATGGATGTCGTTGTCAATATAGTTCGTCTTTACCCCTGAGTGGAGATCTGCGCGCGGTGCTGCTCGGCCTGTACCTCATGAGCAAATGAATGGCCGTTGTTTACCGATTGGTGAACAACCATCGCTTTTTCATGTTCATTCATTTGTGAAAATGATTGCGCATTGGTTGATGTTGACGATGAATTATTTGCCTGCGCGGCGTGTGCTTGTGCCATTTGTTGATGTGCAGGAGCGTCGCTGTTATTCATCATTTCATGAGCCATTGCGGCCTGCTGATGCATTTTGGGTGTTTCTGCCGCATTAACGCCAGCTGAAATAAAAAACGCGATAGCTAAAAAAGAGGACATCTTATTCATCATATTTCTCCTGTTTGGGTTTACGAAAGAAAGTATAATTAATAGGGGCTGTCAGTGGCGTGACAGGATTATGACGGTTGTGTCAGACAACAGGTGATGACGGGTATAAGCGTCATCACCATAAATTAAATCGCGTGCTTGGGCAGCGTCAGAATAAAGCGAGTGGCATGAGGGTCGGAAGTCACCGAGACTTTTCCTTGATGGGCAGTCACAATTGATTTCACAATCGCCAGACCAATGCCGCTGCCTTCGCCCTTACGCTGTCGTGAAGGGTCCACTCGATAAAAGCGGTCAAAGAGTCGCGGAAGATGTTGCGGGGGAATGGGGTTTCCGGGATTCTCAACGACTATCTGCACCTGGCCATCCGCCTCTTTCACCCGCACGGTTACCGACTCGCCTTTTGGCGTATAGCGCATGGCATTTGACAGCAGATTACTCATTGCCCGGCGTAACATTAATGGGTCGCCTGAAACCCAGCATGCGCGTCCTTCAAACCGTAAACCAACCTCACGCTCTTCAGCCCAGGCTTCGAAAAAGTCGAACACTTTACCGACCTCATCAGCCAGATTGAGCGCTTTTTTTTCTGGGATCAGCTGATTGTTATCCGCCTGCGCCAGAAACAGCATATCACTCACCATCTTCGACATACGGCCAAACTCTTCGAGATTGGAATACAGCACATCTTCCAGCTCTTTTTGGCTGCGGGTCTGGCTGAGCGCAATCTCCGTTTGGGTGACGAGGTTAGTTATTGGCGTGCGGATCTCATGGGCAATATCCGCTGAGAAGTTCGACTGGCGTTTAAATACGTCTTCGATGCGTTCGATCATATGATTAAACGAACTCACCAGTTGTTCCAGTTCAATAGGAACAGCTTGCGGATCGAGGCGTACATCGAGATCTTTCGAGGTGATATTTTGGATGCGACGACTGACGTTACGAATCGGTTCATGACCTTTGTATACGGCGAACAACACGATAAAAACAATCATCATGCTAATCAGCGATGCTGTCATAATCAGCTTGTTTTTCAGATCGTTAATATAGTGCAGATGAAAGTCGATCGATAATGCCAGATACAGCGTATACGCTGGTTTTCCATCGGCAAGTTGTCCTACCGGCAGGCGAATCATTCGCCAGTTAGACGATGTTTTCTGTCCGTGGATATGTTTGGAGGTTTGCAGTGTGGGGCCTGAGATAATAAAAACATCGCTGGCATGAGCATTTTTATCCGGCCTTGCACTGGCGATAAACTGCCGGAGATCCGGCGCATTGGGCGAATGGAAAATGGCCTTTTGGTTGTTATCTTCCAGAGAAATAATGACGTTCGAATAACCCGCCACCACATTTTTTAGCGTTTCCAGGCGGCGTGATTCTGGCTCGTTGGGTTGGTTAATAATCCTCTCCAATGTGGCGCTAATCTCTTGTAAATCGTTGATGTCCTGCTCGGCGAAGTGGACTTTCACGGAGTGGATCATTATCCATGCAAAGGCGAAAAATGAAGCAATTGTCGCCAGGCTGATAAAAAAGGTCAGTCGTGTCGCCAGTGAAAAAGGGCGCCGCCATCGTTTACTGGTCATCAGGAACCTCAAGCATATATCCCACACCGCGCACGGTCTGAATCAGTTTCGGCTCAAAATCGTTATCAATTTTGGCGCGCAGACGCTTAACGGCGACGTCGATGGCATTAGTATCGCTGTCAAAATTCATATCCCAGACCTGGGAGGCGATCAGTGAGCGGGGTAAAACTTCCCCCTGATGGCGCAGGAAAAACTCAAGCAGCGTAAACTCTTTGCTGGTCAGGGTGATGCGCGTACCGCTGCGGGTGACTTTCCTGCTGACCAGATCGACCATTAAATCCGCGACCTGAAACTGGCTTTCAACAATCACCGCAGCGCCCCGGCGCAGCAGCGTTCTGACCCGTGCCAGCAGTTCGGCGAAGGCAAACGGTTTAACCAGGTAATCATCAGCACCTAATTCCAGACCTTTAACCCGATGTTCAATGGTACCCAGTGCGGTGAGGAGAAGAATGGGCATTCCTTTGTTGGCGGAACGCAGCATCCGCACGATATCCCAGCCGTTTACATCCGGCAGCATGATGTCGAGTATGAGCAGGTCGTAATCGCCGGTCATCGCCAGGTGATACCCGTTCAGGCCGTTATCCGCCAAATCCACAACAAAACCCGCTTCCGTCAGGCCTTTCGTCAGGTATTCACCGGTTTTTTTCTCATCTTCGACTATCAAAACCTTCATCGCATTCTCCTTCTCGCACTGGTTGTGCGGACTTTCAATTCTAGGGAAGCGGGATCGGATAGCAATCTGTTATTGGGAAAATGACAGTATTGTCATTTTCCTGTCACCGGTTAAACAGAGTCACTTCGTTAAAGTACAAGACTATAAATTCCTACTTATTTTAGGGACATCAGTCCGGTCAGGACGAGAAGAACTATGAGCAAATTTAAGCTTCTTACTCTCAGCGCTATATTCGTGCTCGCTGGTTGTTCATTGGCGCCGGACTATCAGCGCCCGGCCTTGCCGGTGCCACAGCAATTTTCTTTAAGCCAGAATTCCCTGGTGTCGGCTCCTGGTGAATACCAGGACACGGGGTGGCGAACCTTTTTTGTTGACGACCAGGTGAAGGCGTTGATTGGTGAGGCGCTGATCAATAACCGCGATTTACGCATGGCGACGCTGAAGGTTCAGGAAGCGCGAGCGCAGTATGGCGTCACGGACGCTGACCGTTATCCGCAAATCACGGCAGGCTCCAGCGGTACCTACAGCGGTAAATTAAAAGGTGATAGCAGCACCGATCGTGAATTCGAGGCCGGGCTGAATCTCAGTTTCGACCTGGATTTCTTTGGGCGGCTTAAAAATATGAGTGAAGCCGAACGGCAGAACTTCTTCGCCAGCGAAGAGGCGCGTCGGGCGGTGCATATCTTATTAATTTCCAACGTGTCGCAAAGCTATTTCAACCAGCGTCTGGCTTACGCGCAGTTGCAAGTTGCCGAAGAAACGCTGCAAAACTATCAGCGCTCTTATGCTTTTGTAGAGAAGCAACTGATAACCGGTAGCACCAACGTACTGGCGTTGGAACAAGCGCGCGGTGTGATTGAAAGTACGCGTAGCGAAATTGCCAAGCGTAAAGGTGAGTTGGCACAGGCCAATAACGCGCTGCAACTGTTGCTGGGTACATACGGGAAATTACCCGATGACCAGGCGCGCAGCCGTGGGGATATTAAACCGGTAACGCTGCCGCCATCGCTTTCGTCGCAAATACTGTTGCAGCGCCCGGATATTATGGAAGCTGAGCACGGATTATTGGCGGCAAATGCCAATATTGGTGCTGCGCGGGCGGCATTTTTTCCGTCGATAACGTTGACCAGTTCCGTGTCCAGTAGCAGTAGCGATCTTTCCAATTTATTTAATGCCTCCAGCGGCATGTGGAATTTTGTCCCCAAAATAGATATTCCAATCTTCAATGCCGGACGTAATCAGTCCAATCTCGACCTGGCAGAAATTCGCCAGCAACAGTCGGTAGTGAATTACGAACAAAAAATTCAGAACGCGTTTAAAGAAGTGGCGGATGCACTGGTGTTACGCCAAAGCATTGCCGATCAAATTAGTGGGCAGCAGCGTTATCTGGATTCATTGCAAATCACACTACAGCGCGCCAGAGCGCTTTATCAGAATGGCGCAGTTAGCTATATCGAAGTATTAGACGCAGAACGTTCTTTATTCGCTACGCGGCAATCGCTGCTCGATCTTAATTACGCCCAACAGGTTAATGAAATTAAACTGTTTGCTGCCTTAGGCGGCGGTTGGGTGGAGTAATCCTTAATATTAACTTTTCAGGAGCATGATGTATGAATACTACCGCCAAAGCCGTACTGTTTAGCCTTTTCTCTGTGGTTATGTTTAACGCTCAGGCCAGTGAGAATCAGCATGGTGAGATGATGAATATGCAGCCAGCGGCTCAACAGGAACAACGCATTAGCGCTACCGGGGTGATTGAAGCTGTTGATATGGAGAGTAAAAAAATCACGATTAAGCATGACCCTATTCCAGCGGTGAACTGGCCGGCCATGACGATGCGCTTTACGCTGGTTGCTGATACGAAGGCTGATGATATTAAGCCAGGCGATAAGGTCGCGTTTACGTTTGTTCAGCAGGGAAATCTCTCTGTGTTACGCGATATTCACATCAGTAAATAACGTTCTCGCTGGTCTCTTTTATTCTTGCCCAGGTTTTTGCGAACGCGGGCAAGACATCGCGCAATGGAAATCACTATGGCGTCTTTAAATATTAAAAATACCGCGCTTATTCTCGGTAGCATGATTGCCGGCGGGATTATTTCTGTCGGTGTTTATACTTATTATTCATCGGCAAAAATATCGTCTGTAGCCGGGCCAGTTCAGCAAAAAGAAGCCAGAAAAGTGTTGTTCTGGTATGACCCCATGTATCCGAACACGCGCTTTGATAAACCGGGTAAATCGCCGTTTATGGATATGGATCTGATCCCGAAATATGCCGATGAAGAGACCGCGAACGCGTCATCGCCTGGCGTGCGCATCGATCCTACACAGACCCAGAACCTGGGGCTGAAAACAGAGCCAGTGCGTCGTGGACCACTGCACTACGCGCAAACTTTCCCGGCCAACGTTAGTTATAACGAATACCAGTTTGTTATTGTCCAGGCACGCTCTGCGGGCTTTATCGAGAAGGTTTACCCGCTGACCGTGGGGGACAAAATTAAGAAGGGTTCGCCGCTGATCGACCTGACTATTCCTGATTGGGTTGAGGCGCAGAGCGAATATTTATTGCTGCGGGAAACGGGTGGTAGCGCGACGCAGGTGGAAGGGATTCTGGAGAGATTACGTCTGGCTGGAATGCCTGAAGCAGATATCCAGCGCTTAAAATCGACGCGTAAAATTCAGACTCGCTTTACCCTGAAAGCGCCTATCGATGGGGTGATCACCGCATTCGATTTGCGTACCGGTATGAACATTTCCAAAGACAATGTGGTCGCGAAAATTCAGGGTATGGACCCGGTATGGGTTAGCGCGTCGGTCCCGGAATCTATCGCCTGGCTGATTAAAGATGCCTCGCAATTTACCATCACCGTGCCCGCCTGGCCGGATAAGCCTTTCACCATCAGCAAGTGGAGTATCTTACCAAGCGTTGATGCTACCACGCGTACGCTCCAGCTCCGTTTACAGGTCGATAACCCCGACGAGGCGCTCAAGCCCGGGATGAATGCTTACCTGCAACTGAAAACACAAAGCGAGCCAATGCTGCTGATCCCGTCTAAAGCACTGATTGATACGGGTACCGAGCAGCGGGTCATCACCGTTGATAACGAAGGCCGATTTGTGCCGAAACAGGTTGCGGTATTCCATGAATCCCAGGGGCTGACGGCTATCCGCTCCGGCCTGACCGAAGGCGAAAAAGTGGTGTCCAGTGGCCTGTTCCTGATTGATTCCGAAGCGAATATCTCTGGCGCACTGGACCGTATGCGCGCCCAGAACAGTAAGGCGCAAGACGCAGCCGCCATGCCAGCCCAGGCGACCCATTCACACTGAGGACATGATAAATGATTGAATGGATTATCCGTCGTTCGGTGGCAAACCGTTTTCTGGTGATGATGGGGGCGCTGTTTCTTAGCGTCTGGGGAACCTGGACCATCATCAATACGCCGGTTGATGCGCTGCCCGATCTCTCTGATGTTCAGGTGATCGTCAAAACCAGCTATCCGGGGCAGGCGCCGCAAATTGTTGAAAATCAGGTGACCTACCCGCTGACCACCACCATGCTGTCGGTACCGGGTGCGAAAACCGTGCGCGGTTTCTCGCAGTTTGGTGATTCCTACGTGTACGTCATTTTCGAAGATGGTACCGATCCTTACTGGGCGCGCTCGCGCGTACTGGAGTATCTCAACCAGGTTCAGGGAAAATTACCGGCTGGCGTTAGCGCGGAAATGGGACCGGACGCCACGGGCGTCGGCTGGATATTTGAGTACGCGCTGGTGGATCGCAGTGGGAAACATGATCTGGCGGAATTACGCTCTCTTCAGGACTGGTTTTTAAAGTATGAGTTAAAAACGATTCCTAACGTGGCGGAGGTCGCTTCGGTAGGCGGCGTGGTTAAACAGTATCAGGTCGTTATCGATCCGATGAAGCTGACGCAATATGGCATCAGCCTGGCGGACGTGAAATCGGCGCTGGATACGTCGAATCAGGAAGCGGGCGGCTCATCTGTTGAGATGGCTGAAGCGGAATATATGGTCCGCGCCAGTGGATATCTGCAAACTCTCGATGATTTCAATAACATCGTCCTGAAAACAGAGGCCGACGGTGTACCTGTTTACCTGCGCGATGTGGCGCGCGTACAGATTGGGCCGGAAATGCGCCGTGGGATCGCCGAACTGAATGGCGAAGGCGAAGTCGCGGGCGGGGTGGTTATCCTGCGTTCCGGTAAAAATGCGCGTGAGGTGATCTCTGCCGTTAAAGCCAAACTCGACACGCTGAAAAGCAGCCTGCCGGAAGGCGTAGAGGTAGTTACAACATACGATCGCAGTCAGCTCATCGATCGCGCCATTGATAACCTCAGCTACAAGCTGTTGGAAGAGTTTATCGTCGTGGCGCTGGTGTGCGCACTGTTCCTGTGGCATCTGCGTTCGGCGCTGGTGGCGATTATTTCCCTGCCGCTGGGGCTGTGTATCGCGTTTATCGTGATGCATTTCCAGGGTTTGAACGCCAACATCATGTCGCTAGGGGGAATTGCCATTGCCGTCGGGGCGATGGTTGATGCCGCAATCGTGATGATTGAAAACGCCCATAAGCGGCTGGAAGAGTGGGGGCATCAGCATCCGAATGAAAAGCTCGATAACGCAACGCGCTGGAAGGTTATTACTGACGCCTCGGTAGAAGTCGGCCCGGCATTGTTCATCAGCCTGTTGATCATCACGTTGTCGTTTATCCCCATTTTCACGCTTGAGGGGCAAGAGGGGCGACTGTTCGGCCCGCTGGCGTTCACCAAAACGTATGCCATGGCAGGGGCGGCATTTCTGGCGATTGTGGTTATTCCTATCCTGATGGGATTCTGGATCCGTGGAAAAATACCGGCCGAAAGCAGCAACCCGCTTAACCGTTTTCTGATCCGTATTTACCATCCGTTGTTGCTGAAGGTGTTGCACTGGCCCAAGACCACCATTCTGGTGGCGGTGCTTTCAATACTGACGGTTGTCTACCCGCTGAATAAAGTCGGTGGTGAATTCCTGCCGCAGATTAACGAAGGCGATCTGCTGTATATGCCTTCGACATTGCCGGGGATCTCAGCGGCGCAGGCAGCGGATATGCTGCAGAAAACCGACAAGCTGATCATGACCGTTCCGGAAGTGGCGCGCGTGTTTGGTAAAACCGGTAAGGCAGAAACCGCAACAGACTCCGCGCCGCTGGAAATGGTTGAAACGACGATCCAACTGAAGCCGCAGGACCAGTGGCGTCCGGGGATGACAATGGACAAAATCATCGCCGAGCTGGACAAAACCGTACGCTTGCCGGGGCTGGCGAATCTGTGGGTTCCACCGATTCGTAACCGTATCGACATGCTCTCTACGGGGATCAAAAGCCCAATTGGCATTAAGGTGTCGGGTAATGTTCTGGCAGATATCGACGCCACGGCGGAGCAAATTGAAGAGGTGGCCAGAACCGTGCCGGGTGTCTCTTCGGCGCTGGCCGAGCGTCTGGTGGGCGGACGCTATCTCAACGTAGATATTAATCGTGAAAGAGCGGCCCGGTACGGCATGACCGTAGGTGCTGTGCAGCTGTTTGTCACTTCAGCGGTAGGAGGGGCAATGGTGGGCGAAACGGTGGAAGGGATTGCACGCTATCCTATCAACCTGCGCTATGCGCAGAGCTATCGTGATAGCCCGGAAGCATTGCGTAATCTGCCGATTCTGACGCCCATGAAACAGCAAATTACGCTGGCGGATGTCGCCGATGTGACGGTGGTTTCGGGGCCTTCGATGCTGAAAACCGAAGATGCGCGACCAACCAGTTGGATTTACATCGACGCCCGAGATCGTGACATGGTCTCAGTGGTGAACGATCTGAAAAAGGCTATTGCTGAAAAGGTCCAGTTAAAGCCGGGGACCAGTGTGGCGTTTTCGGGGCAATTCGAGCTGCTTGAGCGCGCCAGCCATAAGCTCAAGTTGATGGTGCCAATGACGCTGATGATTATCTTCGTCTTGCTTTATCTGGCCTTCCGTCGCTTTGGCGAAGCGCTGCTGATTATCACCAGTGTGCCTTTTGCGCTGGTGGGCGGCATCTGGTTCCTTTACTGGATGGGGTTCCATATGTCGGTTGCAACCGGAACCGGATTTATCGCCCTGGCAGGTGTTGCTGCGGAGTTTGGCGTGGTGATGCTGATGTACTTGCGCCACGCTATTGAAGCCGAACCCGCGCTGGAAAATCCGCAAACCTTTACGGCGGACAAGCTGGATGAAGCGTTATATCACGGTGCCGTGCTGCGCGTGCGGCCAAAAGCGATGACCGTGGCGGTGATTATCGCGGGTCTGTTACCTATCTTGTGGGGGACGGGAGCAGGCTCAGAAGTCATGAGCCGCATAGCCGCGCCGATGATTGGCGGCATGATCACCGCGCCATTGCTGTCGCTATTCATTATTCCGGCTGCGTATAAGCTGATGTGGTTGCACAGACACCGCGGTCAAAAATAATGCTCTAAAGCGCGCGCCTGCATTCGGATTTGTTGCCGAAGCAGGCGCCGCGTTATACCTCCAGTGCCTTCACGCGTTTGCGGTACTCACCCGGCGTGCAGCCAAATTCCCGTAAAAAGACTTTATGGAATGACGATTCGCTGGCGTAGCCTACCGACTCGGCCACCACAACCAATGGCTGCGACCCGCGAGACAGCATCTGGGCAGCGAATTGCAGGCGTAAAGTGGTTAATACTGCGAGCGGCGTGGAGTTTGAGACTTCACGAAATAACTGCGCGAAGCTGGCCCGTGACATATGCGCACGTTTCGCCAGTTCTTCGACGGTCCAGGCAAACGCCGGTGACTCCAGCATCATGAAGACGACAGCCCCTAGTTTGGGATGAAGCAGTAGATTCAACACGTTTTGAACGGGGGTCGCCCTGGTTAACCATTCGCGAACGGCTAAGGCAAACAGTGTGGCGCATTGTTGACTGCAGACTACACTGGAACCTGGTAGCGTACTCATGGATTCCTGTTGCATCAGCTCAATCATAGCCTTAAGCCAATGGCCGACAGGGCTATTTTCATCAGGTGCCAGAACTAATACTTCCGGTAATGCAGTTAAAAAATAGCGTGAGGAAGCGTGCAATCGAAGGCTGCCACAAACAATGTGTGTTTGTTCATCGCCAGACTGGCAGAGCCGATGTGCGGAGTTTTGCGGCAAGAGCATGATAGTACCGGGCAGCAGAGTAAAAGATGTCCCATCGGGCATGTCCAGTTGGGCTGCCCCTTGTGTGACCGTATGCCAGCGGATAATGGACAATTCACCTGCTGCGTGCGGCAGTTGCCAGTCCCTGCTCAGCAGGCAATTTTGATCGATCGAGCCTTGTGGGTCGTTAAGCATCAGTAATCGGCTAAGGGCATCCATGGAGACTCCTGAACATTTTTTGTTGTCGTTTATTGAAACGATATTATCTCTTTATTTTATTATTATATTAATACCTTCAAAGTGTTAGTGTAATAATTCATTCTCGAAATGTTAGTCATCTTTAAGGCTAATTTAGACGATCTGACAGTTATTGGCGAGTTGTGGATACATTGTTCTGGCAGAGTTAGAGCTATATTTCAGTTCATCAAACGAACAGTGACTTGGCGGAGAGACAGCATGAATCAGTATCAGGCGATTATTATTGGATTTGGCAAAGCGGGTAAAACGCTGGCGGCAACACTGGCCAAAACGGGTTGGCGGGTAGCGATTATTGAACAGTCAAACACCATGTATGGCGGGACATGCATCAACATCGGCTGTATCCCAACCAAAACCCTGGTACATGATGCTGAACTTCAGCATGACTTTGCCGAAGCAATGCAACGCAAGGCCTCTGTTGTCAGTTTTCTGCGCGATAAAAATTTCCATAATCTTGCCGATCTGGAAAACGTGGATGTGATTGAAGGTCGTGCTGAATTCGTTGATAACCATACTGTGCGAGTCGTGCAGTCAACAGGCGAGATTGAGCTGAGCGGCGAGAAAATCTTTATTAATACTGGCGCCCAGTCAACGATTCCAAACGTTGAGGGATTAACCACGACACCTGGCGTATTTGACAGCACCGGGCTGTTGAATTTGGCGCAACGTCCAGAGCGTCTGGGCATTTTGGGCGGTGGGTATATCGGCGTTGAATTCGCATCGATGTTTGCCAACTTTGGTAGCAAAGTCACTATTTATGAAGCAGCTCCGCAGTTTTTGCCTCGTGAGGACCGGGATATTGCTGACGCTATCGCCAACATTTTACGCGACAAAGGCGTCGAGCTGATCCTCAATGCCAACGTGCAGTCGGTCTCCTCTCATGATGGTGCAGTACAGCTGCACATGCCGGAGGGTGCCCAGACGGTGGATGCGCTGTTGGTAGCATCAGGTCGCAAACCGGCGACAGAAAACCTGCAATTGCAGAAAGCGGGTGTGGATGTAAACGATCGTGGTGCCATTGTTGTGAATAAATATTTGCGTACATCGGAAGATAACATTTGGGCAATGGGCGATGTCACTGGTGGATTACAATTTACCTATATCTCACTGGATGACTTCCGTATTGTGCGTGACAACCTGCTAGGCGAGGGGTTACGTAATACGGGCGATCGCCAAAACGTACCGTATTCCGTCTTTATGACGCCGCCGCTTTCCCGCGTCGGAATGACTGAAGAACAGGCTCGCGCCAGCGGTGCGGCGGTGCAAGTCGTGACGTTGCCGGTAGCGGCTATCCCGCGAGCGCGGGTGATGAATGATACGCGTGGTGTTCTTAAAGCGGTGGTGGATAGCGAAACGAAACAAATATTAGGCGTGTCGCTGCTGTGCGTGGATTCTCATGAAATGATTAATATCATCAAGACGGTTATGGATGCGGGGTTACCTTATACCACATTGCGTGACCAGATATTTACCCATCCAAGTATGAGCGAATCATTAAACGATCTCTTTTCTCTCATAAAATGATAATAGCGTAGTCTGCATATTTGCCCCACCCGTGTGGGGCTTTTTTTTATTTGTTTTTTATATTCCTGATACTAATTGACAGTTATTCTGGCGTTACGGATGAAATAAAATAAGGTGGCATGTTTTATTATATTCCCACTGAAATAACTCGTTAATGGAAATAGAAATGAACATGTTTAAAACTACGTTACTAATGACTGCGTTACTGACTGCTCCGGTGACATTTTCCGCGTTAGCGCAAACCGAGGTTGCCCACGTTAGCGTATCAGCCGTGTCTGGATCTCCTTCCGTGGTGGAAGATGCCATTGCGAAACTGGCGCAGGAAAAGAATGCGACTTCCTGGAAAATTACCTCAATGCGCATTGATAGCAGTACTCACGCAACGGCAATTTTGTACAAGTAAGGAGAGCCGGGATGGAAAAGTATCTTCGTATATTGGGCAAAGGCGATAGAGTTGGATTAACCTTGATTCGCCTGAGTATCGCGATTGTTTTTATCTGGATTGGTTTATTAAAATTTGTACCTTACGAAGCCGACAGCATTACGCCGTTTGTCGCCAATAGTCCGGTAATGTCATTTTTTTATGAGCATCCAGAAGAATACAAACAACATTTAACCCACGAAGGTGAATTCAAACCGCAGGCTCGTGAATGGCAGACAGTGAATAACACGTATACGTTCTCAAATGGCCTGGGCGTAGTCGAAGTTCTTATCGCTTTGCTGGTGCTGGCTAATCCTGTTAGCCGTTGGTTGGGATTAATTGGCGGCGTTCTGGCATTTGCCACACCAATTGTTACCTTATCATTTTTAATAACCACACCAGAAGCGTGGGTAATGCCTCTGGGTGATTTACACCACGGATTTCCGTACTTGTCAGGCGCCGGGCGGTTGGTGTTAAAAGATACGTTAATGTTGGCGGGAGCAGTGATGATTATCGCAGATTCATCCCGATCAATAATTAAGCAGCGGTATTGAATTTTTAACGTTGTGCCCTCTGTAAGATAGCAAGCCACTATAGTTCGATTCGGTACTTACCGGGCCAGCAGGATGCTGGCTTTTTTTCTGACTTAAGGTAAATTTATTAAGCTATATAAATTGCAATTATTCAATTTAGAAGCATAACGAGTCAGGGCTATATTTTTAGTTAATGATAGAGTGCAGTAAACATCTTCTCTTATCCCCCGCGATAGCACGCCAACCCGCATGTTGCTTAGCCCCTCCATCATGATAGCTTTATTTTTTTTCTGTACAATTCTTGCTATTTGTTATCTCAAAACCTCATTTTAAAAATTTTGTTATTCGCTTTTGTTATAGCCAGTACGCAAGTTCGCGTGGTTTTAGGCCTGGCTTGAGCTAGAATTAATCCTGATTAAATGTTTTTACGTATCAATAACTGACTAAAGATAGTTAAAAACTTAATTTTTAACCAACTGTTTGACATGGAATCCACTATGGTAATTAAGCACCAGGGGTGGATGCTGATCTCGCGTTTTGTGAGTAACCAAAGGCGGGACATATCTTAAATATGGAAATAAGGGTTTTAGAATGAGCTTTGGCTTAGCAAAGGAAGACAAGTTTGAAATCATCGCTATCCTTCGTGAAGAGCTTCATAAGAAAACGAAACTGGAAATCCTGTGTGGAGACAGTAGCGTTATCACGCAGTTAGAGAAGATTGATTTCGAACGGTTTGTCATCTCCGGACACGGAGACATTGTTCCTGAAAAGGTCCAATACTTTATCCTGCACAGTGAAAGCGGGATTGTAAAATTTAGTGCCAGGTTCGAACAAACCTCGTCAGCAGGTGCGGAAGCTGGATTATCCTACTTCATCCCGGATATGATTTTCTTTGCCCAGCAGAGACAAAATCAGCGTTTTTCATTCCTGAAGGGCTATGACTTTTTCTGTTTTGGTCGTTACAAAAATGGAGAAAACTACTCTCTCAAGATTAAAAATATCTCGCAGGGTGGTTGTGCGTTAATCGTTAAAGATGTAAATGCCCGTTTTCTTTATAAAGATGCGGTGATTAAAAATGCATCTCTGGATTTCGATACATTTGGCAGTTTACAACTGGACTTAAAAGTGATCGATGTCGTCCCGATCAATGAATTTGATGAGGATAACCAGTTGTATTCCTGTCATCAGATCTCATGTGAGTTCGACTTTAAAAATCGTCGTGAAGAGACTGAAGTCGAGAAAATCATTATTAAATTTTTAATGAGTAACAAGATTAGAAGCTTATAAGGAACGGTGAACAGGATGTTGATGTGTGGCAGTGATAATTTTGTGGGCAATGGTATGTTTGCCTACCTGACCAGCAAACATGTACCGATACAAACATTCCAGTTTGAGGATATGTTGCATCAGTCATCATTATGCCAGCATCAAACCATGGTTTTTAATATCATTGATAATGAACAAGCGTGTTCAGACATTGTTCAGTTTTTGAATAAAAACCGATTCAAATTTTATAATAACGTCGTGGTGATTGTTGCTGATAGTTTGGTGGCGAAATTATGCGTAGAGTTATTATATGTCGAAAAAACAATAGTTTTGACTGAAAAATCTTCACTGCGCGATTTTGGTCAATTGGCGAAATTATCAGTCGGGAAATGGAACCCCCGACTGTATCGTTCGCAGAAGAGATTAACCGAAAGAGAACAGCAGATCCTGAACTTACTGGTAAGTGGTTATACAGCCAAAGAAATTTCTGAGTTAGTTAGCCTGAACTATAAAACGATTCAGGCACATAAGATGAGAGTCGTCGCCAAACTTGGCCTGACCAATACCTCTGATTTAAATAAGTTAATTGTCAGATTTACCCATCGTATGTCTTTTTTACCCTAACCTGACCATTCTTTTCTGATGTAATACACCTAATAGTAGATACAATTTGGGAGTGATTTTGACTGGTTTTTAATTTTATGATTTGTAGAGGGAGAGGGGAATGTTTAATTCCAATGAGGTGCTAACTGCGCTTGAAAAGGCTTTGAATACCAGTCAACTTTATATGGTTTATCAGCCTATTTTCAATTTGCATGCCCAGCGTATAAGCGGATTTGAAGCATTAATGCGTTGGAATAGTCCTCAGATGGGTATGATCTCTCCCGATGTTTTTATTACCTTACTGGAAGATAGCGGCAATATTATTTCCATTGAAGATATGGTTACTCACTCTCCGTGGGATGTTGCAACTTCCTGGCCTGACCCCATTGTATTATCCGTCAATATTTCCGCGCTTGAATTCTGCGATCCTCTGCTACCCCAACGCGTCAGACAAAATCTTGCCACTTCCGGACTGCCGGTCCATCGATGCCAAATAGAGGTCACGGAAACGTCACCGCTGTGTGACAGCCAGATTGCGGCTAAAAATATGACGGAATTAAAGGCGATAGGGGTCAAGCTTGCACTTGATGATTTTGGAACCGGCCATGCTAATCTTAATTACCTGTTGAAATATCCTTTTGACACCTTAAAAATTGATAAGGAATTTGTCACCGGTATTGAGCCCGACACCCGATCAACAAAGATTGTTGAGGGTATTATTTCACTGGCGCATAATTTTGGCATTGAAGTTCTTGCCGAAGGGGTGGAAACCCAGTCCCAGCTGGAGCGGTTGATGCAGATTGGTTGTGACAAAATTCAAGGCTTTTTCATTTCTCCCCCAGTGCTGGCAGAAGAGATCCCTTCACTCTTAGCACAATATAATCGTTAATCCCTCCTTTTCACGTTTCCCAAATCCTTGGTTGTTCCGCGTTGCTGTTCAGTCTGTAGGCCTGATAAGCGTAGCGCATCAGGCGGCTTTGAACGGCAAAAAAAAGCCCCCTGCAGAACAGGGGGCTGGTGAGTTTATGTCAGCTTAGAACGATTTCTTAAACCCGATAGAGGCATTGACCGGCGCTTCTACCTGCGATTTACTGCCGCCGTTGCTGAATTGCGTACCCAGCTCACCGTAGACCTGCAGGTTTCTGTCGATGGACCATGACAGGCCGGCTGCAACTTCAGTGCTGGAGTACTGCTGTGAAGATTCCAGCGTGGTGGTGGCTACCGCATTGGTAAAGTGCGTTTTGTCTTTTGAACCCAGACCCTGCCAGACGTTTACCCTGCCATACGGCTGGAATTTGCCATGGTTGGTGTCATAGTCAGCGACCAGACGCACGCCCAGACGCGCGGTAAAGGAATCCGCAGTATCCATTTTCACTTTCGTTGGGGTCACACCATCCAGCGTGCTGTTATCAAAGTCGCTGTACTGGTAGATCAACTGAGCCTGAGGTTCCAGACTCCATGCGCTGGCACCTAAACGGAACGATTTACCTACCTCTGTCGACGCCGTCAGCGTGTTGCCTCTGACCGTATACGAGCCGTTGTTACCGGTCGCCTCCAGGCGGGATTTATGGTTACCGTACTGCAGGACGTTATCAACATACATACCGTCACCCGAGAACCAGGTAGCATAGCCGCCGACGTAAAATGCGTTGTCGTCGATGTTACCGCCTTTGCCATCGCTGCCTGTCTTCGTGCCTTTCACGTTGCTGTCGATATCAAGGATGCTGGTATACATCCCGGCTTTCCAGCTTTCGTTAGCATACATATCAACGCCGACCTGAATGCCCATGGTATGGGAGCTGGTTTGCGTACCGGCCGCGTCATCCAGTTTGGTTTTACCGGAGTAGCCAATCATTCTTGCCCACGCGCGATTGTCTTCATCAATGCCCGGTTTAACCTCGTCACCCATACGTTGGTGCATGTTACCCAACAGGCTAAGATCACCCTGACGTACGACGCTGGCGAGGCCAGAATACAGCATGGTTTCTGGACGGTATTCACTTCTCAGATACCAGTTTTCACCCTGACCTTGAGCATTACCCGCATGCAGTTGATACTCAAATGCGCCAGCAGCCATACGGTCGGCGGCAAGATGGAAGGCATCCCGCGACGTTTGTGCGGTGGTGGTTGCGCCATTGAGCGCTGTCACCACTTCGATACCATCCCCAATGGTCGGCGCGCCGAGACCAGAACCATCGACATCCAGCAGCGTGCTACCGCTGGCTTTACCGCCATCGATAATCAGACGGTCGGCAATGCCTGAGCCGCTACCATTCTGGATAGCCGCCATGTTGATAGTCCCTTTTTCGCCGGTGTAATCCCCTTTGACGGTTAAGGTTGTGCCAGTCTGCTGACCGATGAGCGAGACATCGCCACCGTTGCTCAGGCCCGCTACCGTTTGGTTGTAACCCTGAGTGTTCAACGTGGTGTCTGCGACCACATAGTGGTGCGATGCGCTACTCAGGGTGTTGGCATTACCCGCTTGCAACACGCCGTTGGCGATCAACGTCGCGCCGCTGTAGCTGTTTTCGCCTTGCAGCTCGGTAATGCCGCTACCGGTCTGATGCAACTGGCCTTTACCACTGATATTGCCGGTCAGCGCCAGGGTATCGCCACGATTGACGTTGAGTACGCCGTTATCAACGACATCCCCCTGAATGCTGCCGATATCACCGCCGTTACCCAGCTGTAAAACGCCTTGTTCGATGGTGGTGCCACCGGTGTAGGTGTTATCCAGCGTCAGGGTGAGGGAGCCTTTACCGGTTTTGGTCAGTTGACCGTTACCTTCGACTTCAGTCAGCAGAGAAACGTCATGTCCGTTGGTGTCGAATGTCCCGCCGCCGGATTCCAGCGTCACCTGACGGGCAGTATCAAACGCTTCGCCATACTTCAGCGTACCGCCATTAAAGGTAATTCCCGTATCTGCCGCACCCAGGTTGGTATCGCCCGCTACCTGCAGCGTCCCGGAGGTGATGGTCGTTCCGCCGCTGTAGGTGTTGTCGCCCGTGAGGATGAGGGTACCGAGATCGCCTTTATTCAGGCCGCCGGTACCGCGGATAACGCTGTCGATAGTCGCGGTGTAGTTGGCGCCGTCTACTGTGCCATCGCCAACGCGAATCAGGGTGTTGGCCGTATCGGTGGTAATGGCTTCGCCACCCACGCGATAACCATCGGTGGCGAACTGCGCGCCGCTGATGATGACGTCGCCTTTGCTGTTATCGACGGTCACGTTGCCTGCTTCACCCTGGAAGACGGCAAACGCGGCATCGGTAAACGGTGCGTTCAGCGCGCCTTCCGGCGTTGATTCATCGGTCGTCCAGTTGTCGTTACCCTGGCTGGATTGCCAGATACCGTCGCCGCCGTTGATGACGCCGTTGTTTTTCAGCTCGCCATTCTCACCGCCGGTGCCGTCCCAGAAGCGCAGCGTTAGTCCTGCGTGGTTGACCAGGTTGACCTGATTTTTCACCGATGTCTGCACGTACAGGCTGTCAGCCGCTTCCGGCGCGTTAGCAATATCCATCACATTGTTGGTCAATGTGCCGGTGTAGTTGATGACGCGATAGACGCCGACATCAAAGCTGCCGCCCGGTGAGGTTTCAATGTTGAGCTTACCGTCGAGCGTCAGATCGCCATTTACATCAATCAAGTCGTTGAAAGCACCGCCCGGGGTGTAAGCCTGACCAAACTGATAATCCAGCTGTGCGTTATCACTGAGCGTCAGCGAACCGGTAGTCAGTTTACCCACGCTGTTGATGGCCGCACCTGCGGTAATATGAGCGTCGTCCAGCACATCAACCGCGCCGCCAATAATCCCGTTACCGCCGAGCGTTGCCCCGGATTTCACTGTCACCTGGCCGGTAGCCGCAGACTGATTACCGTTGACCAGCAGTACGCCTTCATTGACGTCCGTGGTGCCGGTGTATGTGTTGTCGCCGGTCAGCGTTAACGTGCCGTCACCGATTTTCACCAGGCTGCCGTCGTTGCCGCTGATAATGCCGCTGATGGTGTCATCAAGATGCAGATTACCCAGCGACAGCTCTTTATTGCCCAGTTCGACATTACCCGCGCCGGACAACGAGCCGATCGATGTTGCGCTGTCGACTGCGCTGATATCGACCTTACCGCCCACCAGGTTTTTAACGACGGTATTTTCTGCCATCGCCAGGTCAGCAAAGGTCATCAGCCCGCTGTTGTTCACGGTGGCATTGCCGCCGCTGGCGTCTTCTTCCAGCGCCAGAGTACTGTCTTTTGACACGTTAACCGTCGCGTTGCCCGCGGTGGCGTTGTTGGTTAACACCGCTTTCGCCGTGCCCGTCAGGTTCAGCATTGCGCTCGCTGCGGTGACGTTATCTGCCAGCGTTAACAGGCTGTCGGCGATGTTCATAGTCAGGGATTTCAGGCTGGTATCTGTCCCGCTGACATTGAGCGTCGCGCCCTTATTGACGTTCACGGTGCTGCTTTCGTTACTGCCAAAGGCTCCGGTTTTGCTGACGTTGACCGTCACATTGTTGGCGTTTCCGGTACCGGCAATTTCTGTGTCGCCTTTGTAGCTGTTTGCGCGGTCGAGCGACAAGGTGCTGCCCGCATCGCTAGAGCTGCTGGTGACTTTCAGTTTACCGTCGCCAGTAATCTCACCGGTTGGCGTGAAGTGGTGCGAATTGAGATCGAACACCGCTGCGTTCTCATTCGCTCCCAGCTCGATGGTGCGATTGCTGGTCAGGTCCGCGCCCAGTTGCAGCGTTGAACCGTTATTGATTGCCAGGTCAGTTCCGCTCTGGCCGAGATTGCTGTCGGAGGAGATCTGCAACGTGCCGCCATCAATGCGCGTGCCGCCGCGATACTCGTTATCGCCGCTGAGGATCAGACGGCCAAGGTCGGTTTTCACCAGCGTCAGCTTGTCAGCAGTACTGGCTTCGCGGATAACAGACTCAATGGTCGCGGTATAGTTTTGCCCCGCGCCACCGGCGCCAACGCGCAGCAGCAGTTCGCCTGTTCCCGGCGTCTGGCCTGCGTGGGTCGCGTTTTCAGTGGTGGCATACGCGTTAAGCGCATCGCCTTTAACGACATAGCCATCGGCATCAAACTGTGCCCCGGAGAAGTTAACTTCTCCCGCGGCGTTGTCCACGGTAACTGTACCGCCTTTGGTGGTGAAGACGGCGAAGGACTTCTGTGCCCAAGGGGCGTTACCTTCACCGGTTGCGGTGGTCCAGTTGTTATCACCCTGGCTGCCGATTGCCATCCATTTGCCATCGCCACCGTCAATTTTGCTGTCGCCTTCAATACCCGACGCGCCGTGGCTCTGATTGACGGTTGCGCCGTCCCAGAACTGCAGGGTAACGCCGTTGGCGTTCACCAGGTTGACCTGTTTGTCGATGGAGGTCTGGACAAAAATATTGCTCTTATCCTGACTGTCCGGTATTGCGCCTAATTCCAGCGTCTGGTTATCCAGCGTGCCGCCGTAGTTATAGATACGGTACACGCCCGGTCCGAAGTTACCGCCCTGTGAAGTGGTGACATCCAGAGTCCCGTCCAGTTGCAGATCGCCCGCGACGTTAATCAGATCGTTTAGCGCGCCGCCTGGCGTATAGGCCTGACCCAGTTCGAAAGCGGAAGTCGTTTTGCTACCAAGCTGCAGATTACCGTTAATGGATAACGTACCCGCACCACCGTCACCGGCGCTGAGGGTCGTGGCATCGTTCATCAGCACGTTGCCGCCGATAGTGCCATTACCGCCAAGTGTGGACGTGCCGCTAACGGTGGTGGCACCGCGCGCCGCGCTTTGATCGCCATTCACCAGCAGCGTGCCGTTGGTAACGGTGGTGTCGCCGGTATAGGTGTTATTGCCGTTCAGACGGGTAATGCCGCCGCCGATTTGCTGTAGCGCGCCAATACCTGAGATCACGCCGTTGAGCAGCACGGTGTTGGCGCGATTAATCGCCAATATGCCGTTGTCGATAATGTCTGACACGGCGCTGACTTCGCCTGTATTTCCGCCGTCACCCAACTGCAGCGTACCGGTTTGAGCGATAGTGGTAGAGCCGGTGTAGGTATTGTTAGCGGTGAAGATCGTGGTACCGCCCGCCGCACGTTCGAACTTCCCGTCACCGCTGATGATACCGCGATAAATTTGCGCCGCTGAAGCATCACCCTGGGTATCGAAGATAACTCGGCTGCCTGTGCCCTGGGTCGTAACATTGTAATCGCCAATGCTTGCGGCAGTACTGGTCGGCTCGACGTGGTCGCCGGTGCTCAGGGTTGCGCCATTGTTTACGGCAATGGTTTTGCTTGCCAGCGTCAGGTTTTCTACGACGCGGACATCCGCGTTTGAGCCGCTGATGGTCAGCGAATCCCAGCCGGTGCCGATGTTGGTGCCAGTGGTCAGATTGTCGCTCGCCAGCGTACCAATCTTCGCACCTTTTGTATCGGTGAAGGTGAGGGCGTTGCCGCTACCAGCTTCAGTAGTGATGTGGCGTGTTTTATCCAGCGTCACATTGCCGATGTTGGCTTTATTGTTACCGCCAGTACCGGCGAAATTCACTTCACCCGCATAGGAGCCACTACGCCAGTTAAAGATGTCCGCACCTTCGCCGGTATTGATTACGCCGCTGGTTACACCGCCGCTGATATCAATGGTGTCATTGCCTTTGCCGGACTGAATGGCCACGGCCGTGTCGTTGATGGCCTGCAGGGTTCCCGTGTTGGTAATGGTTTTACTGCTGTCGCCGCTGGCGTCAATTACCGGTGAGGTGGTGCTGGCAGAGATAATCTTGCCGCTGTTGGTCAAGGCGCTGACGTTTTTCGCGATGATCGCCGAACCGCCTGCGTCGTTATGCACGTTAATGTCGGCATTGGTGGTGACATTACCGTCGGTATTAGCGCGAATCCCGCTGCCTTCGCTGTTCAGCACCTCAATGGTGTAGCCTTTGCCGATGGTCAGATCGCCCGTCACCGAGCCGCCATCGCGTTGTTCAAAAGCGAAGCCGGTACCTTTCCCGTTGACGTTGAGGATATTTCCAGCGCTGTCTTTATCGGTCATGGTCAACGCCACGCTGGTGCGGATGCCTGCGCCATCGTTGGAGTTTATGGTGACGTTTCGTAACAGGATATTGTTATTGTTAGCATCGTTTTGAATGCCAGCACCGTCACCCTTTGCACTGATCTCCACATTTTGCGCGGACAGAGCGCCAGCGCCTTCGGCCAGACGAATACCGTCAGCGGTGCCATCGGTAGTAATACTGTCGCCAGAAATACCGTTAATTAGCAGGCTGGCTCCTTGGGTGAGCAGAACCCCGGCAGTACCATTATCAACCTGAACTTTGCCCAGTGTATTGATCTGTGCGCTGGCACCTGAAGCTCTAACACCGATGCCGTTGCTGACATGCAGAGCGCTGGAAGAGTTATTGGTTAAGCTCCCGCCTTGTTGAACATCAACACCGATGCTGTCGACGCTGGCCAGATCAATAATCGAGTTGGTATCCAGGATCAGGTTGCCCTGATTCCTCGCCACATAGGCGATAACCTCATTGCCGCTAGCTTCAGAGGTAATCTTCGCGTTCGAGGTGAGGGTGGTGCTAGTAGGATCACCCTGCGTGCGACCATTCAACTGGTGAGCCTGACCATCCACAACCCCGGCAATGGTTCTTTCGCCGGTTAAATTGATGGTGGTTTTATCACTGATGGTCCCTTTCGCGCCGCCTTCGATTACCAGTGCCGCTGAGTCGCTGCCCTTAACGGCAAACGTTGCTTCACCAGTATCTACGCTACTGCCAGCGCCGGTGGCGAGAACGCCCACGGAATTCTTACCGTTGAGGGTAAGATCAAGGTTGGAACTGGACTGATCTTTCGGGTTAGTCGTGTTACCGGCCAGCAATGCGCCATTGGCGATACGGAAAATGGTGGTGCGATCCTGACCATTGTCATTCATCACCGCCTGACCAATGTTGGCGGTAGCGCCTTTACCAAACAGGTAATAACCAATCTGATCGGTGTTGTTGAATGTCGGGCTACTAAGACTGTCAACGTTAGCGATGGCGTTATCACGTACGTGCACACCGATGTTACCGGCTTTATCCAGCGTAATGTTGGAGTAAACGTTGACCACTGCCTGGCCGCTGCTGCCACCTTCAGCCCAAATAGCGTAGTTACGGTTACCGACGCCGCCTTCTCCGTCCACCACGATAGAGCCCGCAGCGCTGGTGGTGACTTCGGCATTTTTGTTATTGGCGCTAACGTGGATCCCCACGTTGTTGGTGCCATTTACGTTAATCTTGCCGTCGTTGCGGATTTCCTGATTATTTTCCGCGCCGCTGTCGCGTACGGAGATGCCGTAGTTTTTACTGCTGCCCCCGTCAGAACCTCCATTGATCACGATATTGCCGGTATTGAGAACGTTGCCCGTGGCATTTCCGACCAGAATCCCCGCGGCGTTGCGTATGCCGGTTCCCAGCGTGATCAGACCGTTGTTAATCACCTCTTTGGCACTCTTGGTCATGATCCCGGCGCTCAGACTAGAGCCGCCAGCCATCGTGACATCTTTAGACGGATCGCTTGCGTCGCGACCAAGATAAATTGAGGCATCCTGAGCGTTAGTGAAAGTGGCATTCCCGGCAACTTCTACGCCATAAGCGGTGCCTTTGGCAAAGGATGCACCGTTTTTGCGCCCGTCCACGACGTTGATATCGCCGTTGTTGACGCCTTGCGATTCGTCAGACAGTTGCATGCCAATAGCCAGCGTCAGCGAAGAATCTGGCTCATCCTTACTCCAGGGATCTGCTGCCGACGCGGTACCAAAGTTATCGGTGGTGATCGCCTGGTTAATGGTGCCGTTGTTTGCTATCTGGCTGGCGCCTTGCCCCTGCATGCCAAATGCGCCATAGCTGTTGACGTTTTGATTGCCGTCTTTGTCGATAAACAGCCCGGAGTTGATGATCCCGTTGTTGGTTGCCGTTGCGTCTTTTGCCAGCATGCCAATCGCCAGACTCTGCCCGGTAGACGTGCGTAATGCGTTCAGCTCGCCAAGGTTAGTGATAACCCCGCCATTAAGGGATTTCATGACACCGTTAATACTGCCGTCAACGGCAATAATCGCATCTTTGTTCAGGGTGCCGGAGGTGCCTGCACCGTTGGCGTAAATAGCATGCAGCTCACCGCGGCCAGCGGTCGCGTTATTGCTATGCGACAAGCCGTCGGTCCAGACGTCGTAATCCCAGGTAAGCACGTCTGAAGACTTGCTGGAGTTGATCAAGCCATCAATCAGCTCCGCGTATTTTGTCTGCGCGGCGGTGACGGTTGTGATATCACCGTTTTCAACATCCAGCCACAACTGCAGTTGGCTGACCTTTTGCCCTTCAGGGTTTTCTGCTGCGTCGCTGCTTTTACCCAACAGCCAGTCGTTAAAATCGGCCAGCTCCTGCGTGCTGGTAATGTTAAATGTGCGCGTACCCGTTTCGACTACTTTACCGTCTGCATCATAGCCGTAGGACATGAGTGTTACATCATCGCCAAACACGGAGGTTTGCGCTGAACCGGCGAACGTTTTTTCAGGGATAACTGGGGCGGCGTTAAATTTTATATAGTTATCGGATTGCCAGTTAACCTGGCTACCTGCGTCCTGAGCCTCCAGCAAGGAGGAGTCTTTAGCCAGCAACTCGATAGTATTGGCTTTGTCACGGACATTGAGCGTGTCGTTGCCAATATCCAGATTGGCTATGGAGCCATTTGTCGCCAGCGCGATGCCAAATTGTTTATAGATTTTAGACAACGTTGGATCGAAGGTGTTTAATACCGAATCGCCGATCTGTGATTCGGTAAGAAAACTACTTAACTCCTGGGTATCAAAGACTTTAATTGATGCTGGCTCACCAGGAAATGCCGGGTCGTTAATAGAGAATTCTGTGCTCTGTGAAGGCGTCGACGACCGGTTGTACGTCAGGTATTCCGCCAGCTCTTCAGCATTAGTAATCGTTTTTACGCTCTGGTCAGGGCTGGTGGCCTTAAGAGTGATTTTGCCGGTTTGCAGCAGCTCTCTGATGGTCGTTGATTCAACAACGCCACTTTGACCCGGACTGATCGTTGGGATCGCGCCGCTGATATTGAGCGCCTGACCAGCAGTGATATCTTTATATAAGAATCCGTAGTCGTGGATACCCGCATAATCCCCAACGGAAATACCTGCCTGGTAGTCGGTGAAAATATTGTGATCACCGATATCGATAATCGGATCAGCGGAAACCTGCATTGAAGCAGCGCTTAATGCACCCGCTGCTAATACCGCAACCGTTTTACGCGAGCTGCTTTTTTTCTTTCCTTTGGTTAATTCAGAAACGACCACCCAGATACCGAGCGCCGCGTTCCAAATAATGCTGTAAACTTTGTTCATATATAACCCTCGTCTACATTCCTGTTATGCATGTGTTAATACATTGAGTTGTTGGCTATGGTTGGCACGCGGATGTGCTACCCGGTAATAGATTTTTGGGAATAGGGTTTCCTTCCGTGCGATGCGGAATTAAAAAGCGAGTCGAAAGAAAACTTTTTTTAAATAATAACCGTGATAATTGTCCTTAAATAAGTCAGTTACGGCTGGCTATAGTGAGAAATGGTGTACTTGAGCCGGGTGTTATTTTTGCCGAGTTTTCTGGCAATATTGCTTTTGTACGCCCCGATGGTTTTTTCACTTTTTTGTGATGCCCCGGCGATTTGTGTCAGTGACCATCCTCGTGCAAGCATCATCATTACGTTGAATTCGTTTGCTGTGATCTTGTTGTGTAATGCTTTGATATTTTGTTGGTTATTGTTTTTTGTGATACGTGTAACGGCATGGTGTAGCCGATCAAGACTGGCATCTTGATCAAGAAACAGCATGTTCTTCCCACAAACGGTTTGAAAAAGAGTAAAAGTAGCTTCATCTGCCAAAACAATAATTTTGGTGACAGGTCGTAAAGCCATGTTGCGGATAATCCTGGCATATTTTAAAAAATCTGATTTGTCAGGATTAATGATGATGCAATCCGTTTCATAAGGAAGCATTTTGACAGCAGAGAGCGTCTGGGAGGAGTAATACGCGATATCAATATATAATGATGAGCCACGTAGGATTTCTCGCATGCCTAGCCAAGGGTAAATTGAGTCACCCAAAAAAATAGCCTTTGACATAACGATCTCCTTGAAATTTTGGTGCAAGCAGCCGCCTCTTTTTGTAGGTTAAAAAAGAGTTTCTTGCGACGCGTGAAATGTTAATTAAATCTCGTATTACGTTCTGTGTTGTGAACGTATCCTTATTAATTCCAGATTAAACAGATATTCTCTGTATTTATTAGAATCATTAACTATTCTTAAAGTAGATATTACACTTTGTTAAAATTTAAGATAAATCGTTTATTTCAGCTCTGCGTAAATGATTGATAGATTTCGCTTATGAATCGCATGAATAATGATTGAGTGGTTTCTATAAAGACAGGGTATTCCTATCTGTTTTGGAGGGAATTTACATGAAAAACATTATATTTCAGATGGATATACGTTTTTCTTAATGGGCTTACTGGTGGGTAGGAGAATTCTTAATCAAGACCAGGATAAAGAGAAGGGACGTCGAGGGGAAGAGAGAAATATCGCTAAATTTGCAGTTATCGACCTGAAACTCGAGTATCCAGGTTGATAATTCTTAGCGTTGTGAGGTTTTTAGGGAATTATCCTATTTTTAGCTTTTTGTGCTTAATTTTAAAAACTCACTTGAAGAGGTTGTTTTTTCTGATTGCTATTGCTGATAGGGCTTAGCCTGCCAACAGTTCCTGTTCAACCTGATGTACCTGCTGTTCCAGCGTATTGCGGATTTCCGTAAGCGCCCGTTGTTGATCGGAGAAGTAGGCTTCTTTATCAGTCACGGAGGTGGCAAGCCGCCAGGCGTTCTCGGCTTCCAGTTCGGTAATCTCTTTGAGCAGCGCGTTAATTTGTTCTCTGAGCTGCTGTATTTTGCTGCGTAAATGCTGCAAATCGTTCAATCGGTCACTCGCCATCATCGGTTCGAGGCCGCTTTGCAATTGAGTCAGTAGCGCCCGGACGGCGGCAAGATCGGCATTTTGGCGCGCCTGGTTAAGCTGCACCATCATCTGATGCGCTTTCTCTTTCAGATCATCGGCTACCACGTCCGGGTGGCAAAGACGGCTTGCCTGACGCCACAGGCGTTTTAACTCATTACGTTCATCAGAGGAAAGCCGCTGGTCACGGCTAAAACGATGCTGTGCATCCTGCTGCTGCTCCTGATATTCATCATATTCATGGCTGGCCTCTTCCTGTGCCTGACGGGTTGCGCTGTCGTCCTGGCGAGAAAAGTCGTTTTCCAGCTCACGAATCTCCGCCAGCAGGGCGGTAATCAGTTCAGTTTGCTGCTGAATACGTTGGCGTGTTTCCACCGATTCGCGCGAATCTGAATTCTGGTTCATCCAGTGCTGCTTGAGCCTGGCCAGTTGATCAACAGCCTGGGAAATATAGTGCTGACAGGATTGATAGTCTTTTTCCCGGCGTTTTCGCTCCGCTTCCTGTTTGCGCTGGGCACTGGCGGCGAGCTGTTTACGCAGTTCGAGAATGCGGCTCATCAGCGGTCCAAGACGAAGGTGATACAGATCGTTGAAATCATCGAGGATTTGAATGCGCGTGTTGCGCTTATCTATCAGGTCACGCAGCTGTGTTTCGAGTGCTTTGAGTTCCAGCTTACTGGCGGCAATGGCGGGATCCTGCCACGTAGAGACTGCCCGTTGAGATTGCAGCCAGGCCGAGATTTCACGCAGGGCATCACCAAAGCGTCGTTCTTCGATCGCCTGCACAATGGTGCCAGGTACGACTGACAAAGGCTCATTTTTAAGATGCGCCACCTGCTGGAAAATAATCTCCTCATCTTCCAGTTCAATAGCGCTTTTGACGATTTCCAGTCGTTTGATGATCTTATTCATGACAGTCGTTGCCTGGCCTGGCTAAAAAACGAGTGGCTGAAGTACAACAGGTTCACCCGTTTGAAAATGTTAGAAAAACAGTAAAGCGCATTCTGTGGCCTGCGATGCCTTTTCGTCCAGAATAATTCACTGTAATTATGAAAAACCGGAAGTCGCGCGCACCTGTCTGCATCTTCAAACCTCTGTTTCATGTTTTTTACTCTCGGGTAATTATTCTTGATTCAGTAAAGATAATGCGTATAGTTCTCATTCTCTTTTGTTATTAACTCCCTGTATTACTTCTGGTAAGGATCCCGACAATGAAAAAAACAACATCCGCGCTGGCATTGCTTATTGCTGCGGCGTTAAGCGGTTGTGCGGCGCATACCACGCCAGCCAGCAACGACAGCGTTACGGAAAAAACAGCGCAACCTGCCGTCAGTGATGTGCAACAACGCGCGCTGGCGGATGGGTTATATGAAATGGCGCTTAGCCCGGCAGGGGATGCGTTGTACGTTGCCAGCGCCGAAGGATTTAAAGATGTGCAGGGCGGCGTGGTTTACAAGCTGGATCCAAAAACGCTTAAAACGCTCGGCTTGAGTCATACCGATATGAAAAACTTTGGTATGGCTATCTCGCCGGACGGTAAAACAGTGTATGTCACCAACTCACTGGATGGTGGCCTGAGCGCGCTGAATACCGCTGACGGCAAAGTGAAAAATCGCGTACTGTTCCCGGAACGTAACCCAGAAGGTTTCCCGTATGGTGCGCGCCAGGTGCTGCTGCATAACGGTTTGCTCTATATTGGTGCCGTGGCGGATCCGGCGGTGATTTGGGTGGTTGACGCTGAAACCCTGAAGCTAAAAACCCGCATTAAAAATACGGGCAAATGGATGACCGGACTGCATTATTCAGAAGTGACGCAGCGAATTTATGCAGCTAACGGCGGCGGTGAAATTCTTGTTATCAACCCGCGTAATCAGCGCGTAGAAAAACGCTGGCAACCGCTGGGGGAACAACCTGCGCTGTTGCTGAATATGGCGGAGGACGCACAAACGGGTCGCCTGTTTGTCACCGACAACTCGAAAGCGAAAACTACCCTGGTGCTGGATATCCATACCGGTAAGCTGCTGAAAAAATTGGATGTGGGTGATTCGCTGGCAGTGAAATTTAACGCAAAACGCAACGAAATCTATATTACCCAGCGTGATTCAGGGAAATTGCTCAGCCTGAATGCGACCGATTACAGCGTGAAGAAAAGCTGGGATTTACCACCTAACCCTAACAGCTTGCTGCTCTCGGCGGATGGGCAAACCCTGTTTGTCACCGTGAAACAGAAATTTAATAAAGACCACTCTACATCTGCGCCAGATAACGTGGTACGTATTGACCTGAATAAACAATAACAGCTCGCCTTCTTTCTATTGTTTTTCTCCCGAGCCTCGGTGCGTTGGGCAAGGAAGCCCGGCGTATCCAATCGATTGCGCCTTGCGACAACCAGGTTGAAATGTTAAAAGAAGCCCCTTCAATAAAAACCACACAGGGGAAGGGCGTGAAAAACGCGTCAACTGCATCTGACACCAGCGTGTCTGATGCCGCGTCGACGAACGAGCCGACGCTTCAACGAGGGTTGCAAAACCGCCATATTCAGTTAATTGCGCTGGGCGGCGCAATTGGTACCGGCCTGTTTTTGGGCATTGGCCCGGCTATTCAGATGGCGGGACCTGCGGTGTTACTGGGTTACGGCGTTGCCGGGATCATCGCTTTTTTGATTATGCGTCAACTGGGCGAAATGGTGGTCGAAGAACCCGTTTCCGGATCGTTTGCCCATTTTGCCTATAAATACTGGGGACCGTTCGCGGGTTTTCTGTCCGGCTGGAACTACTGGGTGATGTTTGTGCTGGTCGGCATGGCAGAACTGACAGCGGCAGGGATCTACATGCAGTACTGGTTGCCCGATGTTCCGACCTGGATTTGGGCCGCGGCATTCTTCGTGATCATCAACGCCGTCAATCTGGTCAACGTACGTCTGTATGGCGAAACGGAATTCTGGTTTGCGCTGATTAAAGTACTGGCCATTATCGGCATGATTGGTTTTGGCGTGTGGATGCTGTTTTCCGGTAATGGCGGGGAACATGCAAGCATCGATAACCTTTGGCGTTACAACGGCTTTTTTGCTACCGGCTGGAACGGATTAATTCTGTCGCTGGCAGTGATTATGTTCTCCTTTGGCGGGCTGGAGCTTATCGGGATTACTGCCGCGGAAGCGCAGGATCCACAGAAAAGCATTCCAAAGGCGGTAAACCAGGTGGTGTACCGTATTCTGCTGTTTTATATCGGTTCTCTGGTGGTGCTGTTGGCGCTGTACCCGTGGGTGGAAGTGAAATCCAACAGCAGCCCGTTCGTAATGATTTTCCATAATCTCGACAGCAACGTAGTGGCTTCTGCGCTGAACTTTGTCATCCTGGTGGCTTCGCTGTCGGTGTATAACAGTGGCGTCTACTCTAACAGCCGTATGCTATTTGGTCTCTCGGTTCAGGGTAACGCGCCGAAGTTCTTAACCCGCGTCAGCCGTCGCGGCGTACCGGTGAACTCACTGATCCTTTCCGGTGCTATTACGTCGCTGGTGGTACTCATCAACTATGTGCTGCCGCAAAAGGCCTTTAGCCTGCTGATGGCGCTGGTGGTGGCGACGCTGCTGCTGAACTGGATTATGATCTGCCTGGCACATCTGCGATTCCGGGCGGCGATGCGTCGTAAGGGACGTGACACGCAGTTTAAAGCGCTGCTGTATCCGGCAGGGAACTACCTGTGTATTGCTTTCCTTGGCATGATTCTGGTGCTGATGTGTACGATGGATGAGATGCGCCTGTCAGCTATCCTGCTGCCAGTGTGGATCCTGTTCCTGTTTGTTGCCTTCAAACTGCTGCGTCGTAAGTCCCGCTAAGTTTCTACCGATCTTGTTATTACCGATCCCATCGTCAGGGTGGGATCGGATCCTCACTCAACGTTTATCGTGACCGTTCTCGCAATTTTGCTGCTGCTGACAGGATCTTTATTTTGTAATCGATTACTTTTCTATTGAATCTAATTTGTAATCGATTACTTTTTAAGGGTGGGGCAAAAAATGGTGTCAACAACCGAAAGTAGTGGAAAACAGAGCGTACAGTACCGGCTGCTGGTCCCCCGGCTGTCGCTAATGATGTTCTTACAGTTCTTTATCTGGGGAAGTTGGTCCGTCACGCTGGGGCTGGTGATGAGCCAGCACAACATGTCGCTGTTGATTGGCGATGCGTTCTCAGCCGGGCCCATTGCCTCTATTCTGTCGCCATTCGTCTTAGGGATGCTGGTAGACCGCTTTTTTGCCTCGCAAAAGGTGATGGCGGTGATGCACCTTGCTGGCGCGGCAATCCTGTGGTTTGTTCCGCAGGCATTGGTGGCGCAAAACGGTGCACTGTTGATTGGTCTGCTGTTTGGCTACACGTTGTGCTACATGCCAACGCTGGCGCTTACCAACAATATTGCTTTTCATAGCCTGTCGGATAAGGACAAAACCTTCCCGGTGGTGCGGGTGTTTGGCACCATTGGCTGGATTGTCGCGGGGATCTTTATCGGTGTAACCGGAATTTCGGACACCACCGGCATCTTTACGCTGGCGGCGATTATCTCTGTGATTCTGGCGCTCTACAGCCTGACGCTGCCCAACACGCCTGCACCGGCGAAAGGACTGCCGGTGAAAGTTCGTGATCTGTTTTGTGCGGATGCTTTTGCCTTACTCAAGGTCCGTCACTTTTTTGTCTTCTCGCTCTGCGCGACGCTTATCTCTGTACCGTTGGGAACCTATTACGCGTATACCGCGTCGTTTCTTGCTGATGCGGGCGTCGGCGACGTCAGTACGGCGATGTCGTTTGGTCAGATGTCTGAAATATTCTTCATGCTGGTGATCCCGTTCCTGTTCAGACGTTTGGGCGTGAAATACATGCTGTTAATCGGGATGTGCGCCTGGTTCGTGCGCTACGCATTTTTTGCCCTCGGCATCAGCGAAGAGGGGCGATTCCTGCTGTATCTCGGCATTCTGCTGCACGGCGTGTGCTACGACTTCTTCTTCGTGGTCGGCTTTATTTACACCGATCGTATCGCCGGGGAAAAAGTAAAAGGTCAGGCGCAAAGCATGATCGTCATGTTTACCTATGGGATCGGTATGCTGCTGGGCTCGCAAATTTCAGGCGCACTTTACAACCGGCTGGTGGCGGGGCAAACCGTGCCTCAGGCGTGGACCACATTCTGGTGGATCCCGGCAGTCGCTGCCGCAGTGATTGCCCTGATTTTCCTTTTCTCTTTCAAGTATGACGACAAAGAGCAGGCGTAATTTTCAGGAGGGGTTATGAAAACCATCAAGGGGCCTGGCATTTTTCTGGCGCAATTTATTGGGGATCGCCCGCCATTTAACACTCTGGAAGGCGTGGCAAAATGGGCGGCGGAGCTGGGCTATAAGGCATTACAAATCCCGTGTAATCACAAGTCGCTGTTTGATGTCGAACAAGCTGCTGTAAGTCAGGCCTATTGTGATGATATTCGCGGGATGCTGGCCGGATATGGGTTAGTGATTAGCGAATTATCTACCCATCTTGAAGGTCAACTGGTTGCCGTCCATCCGGCTTACGATGACGCTTTTGACGGATTTGCTCCGCCGTCTGTACGCGCTAATCCGCAGGCCAGACAGGCGTGGGCCATCGAAACCTTACACCAGGCCGCTGCGGCTTCGCAAAGACTGGGGCTGACGGCACATGCCACGTTTTCAGGTTCGCTTGCCTGGCCTTTCTTTTATCCGTGGCCACCGCATAATCGTCAGCGCTTTGAAGAGGCTTTTCTGGAGCTGGCGCGCCGCTGGAGACCGATTCTCGATCGCTTTGATCAGCATGGGGTGGATGTTTGCTTTGAGATCCATCCCGGCGAAGATCTGCACGATGGCGTGACGTTCGAGCGTTTTCTTGCGCTGGTTGATAATCATCCTCGCTGCAACATTCTCTATGACCCGAGCCATCTGTTATTGCAGCAGATGGATTATCTTGGGTTTATCGATGTCTATCACTCGCGTATTAAAGCGTTCCACGTCAAGGACGCTGAGTACCATGCCAGTAGCCGCAGCGGTGTCTATGGCGGTTATCAGCCGTGGCTCGATCGCGCCGGGCGCTTCCGTTCTTTGGGGGACGGGCAGGTCGATTTCAAAACGATCTTCAGCAAGCTCACACAATATGATTTCCCTGGCTGGGCGGTGCTGGAATGGGAGTGTTGCCTGAAAGACGCGCAAACCGGGGCGCGTGAGGGGAGTGATTTTATACGCCGCCATATTATTCCGGTTTCTGCACGTGCATTTGATGATTTCGCCGCTGGCGATGAGGTACGCAAATGATACAGGTTGGCATTATTGGCAGCGGATTTATTGGGCCTGCACATATTGAGGCGTTGCGTCGACTCGGCGGTGTGAACGTGGTGGCGCTCTGTGATAGCTCGCTGGCGGTTGCCCAGGAACGCGCAGATGCTCTTCATATTCCTCATGCGTACGGCAGCGTTGAAGCGCTGCTGGCGCATCCCGGACTGCAGGTAGTGCATAACTGTACACCGAATCATCTGCATGCCGACATCAATCGGCAGATTTTACGCGCGGGTATGCACGTGTTTTCAGAAAAGCCGCTGTGTATGACGCCGGATGAGGCTCGTGAACTGGAAACGCTGGCACAGCAGGCTGGAGTGGTGCACGGCGTGAGCTTTGTCTATCGCCAGTTTGCAATGGTGCAGCAGGCGGCCAGTATGGTCAGAAGCGGCAGCGTGGGCAGTCTGTTTGCCGTACAGGGGAGCTACCTGCAGGACTGGATGCTGCTGGAGACTGACTACAACTGGCGGGTCGACGCCGCACAGGGCGGCGATTCACGGGCGGTAGCGGATATCGGTTCGCACTGGTGTGATACGGTGCAATTCGTGACTGGAAAACGTATTGTCGAGGTGATGGCCGATTTGGCTATCGTCTGGCCGGTACGTAAAGCCAGCATTGCCAGTAACGCTACGTTTGGCCAGCAAACGGCTGATGTGCAATTTGAGGATAAAGCGGTTACGACGGAAGATCGTGGATCGGTGCTGGTACGTTTTGATGATGGCAGCAAAGGCTGCTTTAGCGTTTCGCAGGTGAGTGCAGGGCGCAAGAATCACCTGAGCTTTGAAATTAACGGTAGCCACTGTTCACTGCACTGGGATCAGGAAACGCCGCAACAGCTTTGGGTTGGGCATCGTCAGCAGGCGAACCAGATCCTGACGGACGACCCTGGATTGATGAATGCTGATGTAGCTGCCAGTGCGCACTTTCCGGGTGGGCATATTGAAGGCTGGCCGGATGCGTTCAAGAATATGATGCAGCAGTTTTATCAGGCGGTGTTGGCAGGCAAAATGCCCGCGACGGCGGAGCGTCGATTTGCGTCTTTTTCTGATGGTGCGGATGTGATGTATATCATTGATGCAATTATAAAAAGCCATCAGCAGCAGCGTTGGATATCAGTACAGCGCTAAACACGCATCCGGTTCGCCAGTCGGCGATTTTATGGTAGCCTCAACGCAAAGCGTAAACCGCAGGATGTGTCGTCGTTATGTCTATTCAAAAAATCGCCCAGCTTGCCGGTGTGTCGGTGGCGACGGTATCGCGTGTGCTGAATCACAGTGATACCGTCAAAGCCAAAAATCGCGAGCGCGTGCTACAGGCTATTAAAGAAAGCAATTATCAGCCCAACCTGCTGGCGCGTCAGCTGCGTACGGCACGTAGTTCGATGATTCTGGTGATGGTTTCCAACATCGCCAACCCTTTTTGTGCAGAGGTTGTTAAAGGCATTGAAGAGGAGGCGGAGAAGAATGGCTATCGCATTTTACTGTGTAATTCCGGCTCGGATACAGCCCGCTCAAAATCAGCGTTGAAGCTCCTGTCGGGGAAAATCGTCGATGGCATTATCACCATGGATGCATTCTCCAAATTACCGGAACTGACTACGCTGATTGGCGATGCGCCCTGGGTTCAGTGCGCGGAATATGCTGACAAAGGCGCGGTTTCCTGCGTGGGGATTAACGATGTTGACGCCGCACAGTCGGTAATATCTCACCTGGTGGATAAGGGCTACCGACGAATTGCCTTAATCAATCATGACCTGAGTTATAAATATGCTCGTTTGCGCGAACGCGGCTATAAAGCGGCGCTGCATGCGCTGTCGCTTGAATATCAGGCTGTGGAATATGCCAGTGAATTAAGTTCCAGTGCAGGAATTGCGGCGATGAAAACACTACTTGCCGCAGAGGTGAAACCCGACGCGGTGTTTGCCGTATCGGACACGCTAGCCGCTGGTGCGATGCGCGCTATTTTCGATGCCGGATTACAGATCCCGCAGGATATCGCCGTTGTTGGTTTCGACGGTACGGAACTGGCAGAAATGGTTTCTCCACAGCTTTCGACCATTGAGCAGCCCTCACGGGATATAGGCCGCAAAGCGGTAGGATTATTGCTGAATAAAATAGAAAATCCTGACGCGCAGACGGAAAGGGTGATGATGGACTGGCGCTATATTTCACGCGCCAGTACCTGAGCTTTATCGCTGAAACGCGCCAGACAGCGCACGAATATCGTTTCCGGTAGGCGACTGATGAATGCGCAAGCCAAACTCTTCGACTACGGCAAATATATGGTCGAAGATATCAGCCTGAATACTTTCATATTCAAGCCAGACCACCGTATTGGTAAAGGCATAAATTTCAATCGGTAAACCATGATCGTCTGGCGCAAGCTGGCGCACCATTAACGTCATATCTTTGCGAATACGCGGATGATGACGCAAATACTCGTTCAGATAAGCGCGGAAGGTACCAATATTGGTCATCCGGCGGTGATTCAATACCGATTCAGGCGCATCTAATTGCTGATTCCACTCGCTGATTTCCTGGTTACGTGTGGTTAAATACGGTTTCAGCAGGTGGGCTTTATGCAGCCGCTGACGTTCATCCTCATCAAGAAAATGGATGCTGGTGGCATCAATGCTGATGCTGCGTTTAATTCTCCGACCGCCTGAAGCCGACATTCCGCTCCAGTTTTTAAAAGAGTCTGATACCAGGGACCAGGTGGGGATCGTGGTGATGGTGTTATCCCAGTTGCGCACTTTGACGGTGGTTAAGCCAATATCAATGACCGCGCCATCGGCACCGTATTTCGGCATTTCGAGCCAGTCGCCAAGCTTTAACATATCGTTGGCGGAGAGCTGTATTCCGGCCACCAGACCGAGAATAGGGTCTTTAAACACCAGCATTAGCACGGCGGCCATTGCACCCAAACCGCTTATCAGTATTGCCGGTGACTGGCCAATCAGCAGGGAAATCATCAATATTCCGACGAGGATTGCGCTGATTAGCTTGATGCCCTGAAATATGCCTTTTAGCGGCAATTGCGACGCAGCAGGGAGTTTTTGCGACAGATTGAGAATAACGTCCAGCAGAGAAAACAGTGACAGCAGGGCGTACATCATGATCCACAGCTGTGCGCAGTTCACCAATATTTCTGCGGCTTCGCTGCCTTTCTGTAGCCAGAGTGCGGCCTGTATATTGACAATGATACCCTGCAGGGTGAATGCCAGCCGGTGAAATAACTTGTTCTGCGTGATGATTTGTAGCCACAGGCGGGAGCTGGCGTTGGCGCGCTTTTCAAATGCGCGTAATACCACCCAGTGCAAAATAACGTGAACAATAATGGCGGTGATAAAAATAATGCCAAAAATCATCACCAGCGAGGTGGTGTGATTTATTTCAATGCCGAGTTCTTCTACCTGAGATATCAATTCCTGCATAATGTCTCCTTAATAAACAGCGGTCTATGATGACCGCTGTGCGGAGCTTATGCAAATGCGGAGGATTAGACTTCCGTCAGCGTCGTTTCCAGCGGTAGACGAGATTTCGGCAGCGCGGCGTTGAAATCTTCTACGCTGTGATGACCCACAGGAACCACCACTACGCTGGTGAAACCTTTTTCTTTCAGGCCAAATTCTGCATCCATGACAGCTGAATCAAAGCCTTCGATCGGCACAGCATCCAGGCCCATCGCCGCAACGCCCAGCAGGAAGTTACCGACGTTCAGGTACACCTGTTTTGCCATCCAGTGGTTGTCATCTTTCAGTTCTTTGCGATGCATGTCGGCAAAGAAGGTGCGGCCTTTGTGGTTTGCGGCTTTCGCTTCAGGCGTGGCGAAACGACCATCGCTTTCTTCTTGATCCACCACGCGTTCCAGCCATGCATCATCCATCGCCGTTTTGGCGCAGAACACCACAACGTGGGAAGCATCCAGCATTTTACGTTCGTTGAATACAAAGCCGCCGGCTGCGGATTTAGCCACACGCGCCTTACCTTCGTCAGTGCTGGCGACAATAAAGTGCCATGGCTGAGAGTTGGTGCTGGACGGGCTAAACTGCAGCAGCGTTTTTAATTTTTCGGCCTGCTCAGCGGTCAGTTTTTTATTCGGATCAAATGCCTTAGTGGAGTAACGTTTTAAGGCGACAGAAACAATATCCATAACTACTCCTGGTGATTTTCCATACCCTGCGGGTGCGTTTTGTTTCAGCAGGGTACAGGGTTAGCAGGAAAAAGATAAGACAGGAAAATGCAAAAACACTTATCGGGGTTAGCGATAAATCAACCTGGACGCAGGCGTTTTTGATCCCGCTTCGGCAAGCCGTCGACGACGCGGTGCCAGGAATCATTCACCAGCTCTGCCAGTAATGACTCGGTAATATCGTCACCAGGATAGACCGAGATCCAGTGCTTTTTATTCATGTGATAGCCGGGCTTAATGCTGGGGTAGATCTGCTGGTTTAACAGTGATTTTTGCGGATCGGATTTCAGGTTAATAAGCGGCCGTCCGCGAAGCTCCGTGACCAGCATAAAAATTTTACCGCCAACCTTGAAGACATCGTATTCCGGGCCGAAAGGCCAGCAGTGTTCGGTAAAAGGCAATTCAAGCGCAAGGCGTTTCGCACAGGCAGGTAGGGTCTGGCCGTCCATTATTGTTCCTCGCGGGTCAGGGCGCGCCACATGGCTTCAAACCCCATCGAAATATATTCATTTGCGCGGGCAGCGTCGCGGGCGGCGAACTCCATGGTGGTTTCTGCCAGAGAAAGGAATAGCGCGTCGCCAAAGGCGCGATATTCGTCAGACATAAACTCGGGTCGTACGGAACGATGACAAAGATCGCGCAGTTCCGGGAACATATCGTCAGCCTGTTGTTCGGTTTCTTTGCTTATTTTCTCGCTGACGGCCAACTGACGAATCGTGCGATGCCCGCAGGTGTGGTTCAGGCCCCAGCTAATGTAGCTGTTCCAGATGTAGTGAGTCATGGTTTTGGCATCGGTCACTGAACGATCCAGGTTTGCCATCATCGACTGACAAAGGTCTTGCTTCAAAAAGAGGTAAAGCTCGTTGATCAAATCATCTTTGGTCGCGAAATAGCGAAACAACGTTCCCTCCGCAACCCCTGCATTACGGGCTATCACGGCGGTCGAAGCCGCAACACCTGATTGTGCAAATGCTGTGGTTGCAGCTTCCAGTAATGCCAGTTTTTTGTCTTCACTCTTCGGACGAGCCACTACACTTTACCCTTAAGTCTGTAAAAAACATGATTGAATCACGGCGTTTGCTGCGCCGCAACGGCGAATGTCAAAGATTGAAAATCATCTTGACGGAGAACTTTCGATTTCTATAATGAGTGCTTACTCACTCATAATCAAGAGTCAGTCGCGCAAACCAGCGGAAAGGGGGCGCGTTTAAGGTCAGGATATGAAGCGTCTCACAGTTTGTGTGGTTGTTATTATGCTTATTGCTGCAGCTGCAAGTTTACCGTTTGTACTCAATGCCGGGTTTGGTCAGGCGCCGCAAGGGGCACAACTAAGTCAGGTTGAACAGTCACCGCACTATCGTGATGGACAGTTTCATAACCAGGTGCCGACACCGGGCTATACCGGCAACAAAGGCATGCTGGCGGCCTGGTGGGAGTTTCTGGTCGCTAAGCGTGAAAATGCACGACCAGCACAACCGTTACCTATGGTCGCGACCGATCTCGCCGGGCTTTCGCCGCAGCAGGATACCCTGGTCTGGCTGGGCCATTCTTCGTGGTATTTACAGCTGGCGGGTCAGCGTATCCTGATTGATCCGGTTTTCAGCAATTATGCCGCACCGTTCTCGTTCCTGAACAAGGCCTTTGCCGGTGATTATCCGTGGACCGCACAGACGATGCCGGAGATAGACCTGCTCATCATCTCGCACGATCACTATGACCATCTGGATCTCGCCACTATCAAGGCGCTAATGCCGAAAATTAAGCGGGTGATTACGCCGCTCGGCGTGGGATCGCATTTGCGTTACTGGGGGATGCGCAGCGAGATAATCGAAGAACGGGACTGGAATCAGTCCGTCAGAGTGACGGATTCTCTGATCGTTCATGTGCTGCCTGCTCGTCATTTCTCGGGACGTGGTATCAAACGCAACCAAACGCTATGGGCGAGCTTCATGTTCGAAACGCCGGAGCAGAACGTTTATTACAGCGGCGATTCCGGCTATGGACCGCATTTTAAAGCCATCGGCGAGCAATTTGGCTCTGTCGATTTGGCGATTATGGAGAACGGTCAGTATGACCAGGACTGGAAGTTTATTCACATGATGCCGGAAGAAACGGCGCAGGCTGCGGCAGATCTGCATGCGAAAGCCGTGTTGCCAGGGCATGCCGGCCGTTTCGTTCTGGCGAAACATACCTGGGATGATCCTTACAAACGACTGGCGCTTGCCAGCCGTCATCAGGATTACCGACTGCTGACGCCAATGCTGGGTGAACCGGTAATACTGTCCGAACCGGACCAACCGTTTACGGCCTGGTGGCAACAGGTGACTCAATGAATACAGGGGAGAGCATGATGACGATTTCTGCTCAGGTAATTGATACGATTGTTGAATGGATTGATGATAATTTGAATCAGCCATTGCGCATTGATGATATTGCACGCCATGCGGGATATTCCAAATGGCACCTGCAGCGTCTTTTTATGCAGTACAAAGGCGAAAGTCTTGGGCGTTACATCCGCGAGCGCAAGCTGCTGCTGGCGGCGCGCGATCTACGCGATACCGACCAGAAAGTGTACGACATCTGTTTGAAATACGGATTCGATTCGCAGCAGACCTTTACGCGTATTTTCACCCGTACGTTCAGCCAGCCGCCGGGAGCTTATCGCAAAGAAAATCATAGCCGAACGCATTAACAGCAGAGGGTTCTCGCGGGCCTAATCCGCCAGCGAGAACCAGCGCCGCCAGATGAAGCGCAGCACCAAATATTCAATCACGCCCAGCAGTAAAAACCACAGGCAAAACAGTAAAGTATAAAACTGATTGAGATCCATCAGATGAAAAATGGCGACGAGTTTTTGTGCCAGCATCAGGCCAAGTGAGGGGGCAGGTAGCAGCAGGCAAGACAAAAAAGCCAGTAGCAGGATCCCTGCGACAGTCATCAGTGATTCAAGCGGGTGTTTCATGACATTGTTAAACTTGAGTTAAAAAGCTATTGTCCGGGATCTCAGCGGGCAACGCAAATTCCCACGCTTACAACCCCGCCCAAATCTCACAATGTTTTTTCACCAGACCACTTAGTGACCCGCCTTCGGCGACAAAATCACGCATGTTTTGTGCTTCATCATGACCATTTTTAACCTGCAGATGTATAGCTTCAATCGCGCTGGTTGCGCCTACTTTATCTGCAGAGGTAGCGATATTCTCCAGGAGTCGCAATGTGTCTTCTGACAGGCGGCAACCGTCGCCGGTATTGACGTCGGTGACGATTCCCGCCATACCAAAGCGACAGGCCTGAAAACGATTGAATTTATACAACAGGTAATCACGCTCCTGGTGCTTGAATGGACGTTTGGTGAGTAACCAGTGGGCGGTAGCCTGAATAAGTCCTGCCATATTGACCGCATGATCAAGGGTCAGCGGCGTATCCATGACCCGAACCTCTACCGTGCCAAAGTGCGGGCTGGGGCGGATATCCCAGTGTAAATCTTTAATGCTATCAATCATGCTGGTGTAAGCCAGTCGACGGAATAGCCCCTCGAATTCTTGCCAGTTATTCACCCATGGCATCGGGCCATTATCGGGAAATCCGGAGAATATATTCAGTCGCGCGCAGGCAAACCGCGTGTCGGAGGTCTGCATATAAGGTGAGGCGGCCGAGAGCGCAATAAAATGGGGAACAAATCGCGACAGGCCGTGTAGCAGGTAAATGGCATCATCGCCGTTTGCGCAGCCGATATGCACATGCTGGCCGAATACCGTCGCCTGCTGGATAAGATAGCCAAAATTTTCCAGGTTGCGCCGATAGCGTTCGTCATCGCAGACTTCCTGACGTTGCCATTTTTGAAATGGATGTGTGCCGCCGCCACAAATGGCGAGGTGATGCTCTGCAGCAACTCGCATAATTATCTGCTGCATAGCGGACAATTCAGCATCAGCCTGGTCGATATTTCGGCAAACTCCGGTCGCCATCTCCAGCATACTTTCGGTGATATCGTGCTTCACTTCTCCGGCGGTGAGCTGCGGTTTTACGGCATCAATCAGCCGGGAAGAATCCTGGCTCAGGTCGTAGCCTGGCGGATTGACCACCTGCATTTCCAGTTCAATGCCTAACGTAAAAGGGTCGGAAACATGAAAATCGGGTAGTGGCATAAGGCTCTCTTCCGCGTTGATTTTTAATCAGTATAGAAGGACTGCTGATTTTCTGTTTGTTGTCAAAATCGCCCTGGTGACGCTTTGAAGGTGTAATGGCCGGTGTTATAACTATTTTTTTCTTCGCAACTGGGGTTGAATCGTGCCGGAAATAAATCTTTATGGGCAGACCGTCGGCGATGTCGTGCCGGACTGGAATGGCGCTGCCGTACTGCCACGGGAAACGCTGATAGGGCAATATTGTCGACTGGTTCCCCTGGATGCCGACAGCCATGCCGCCGATCTGTTTGATGCCTACGCGCAGGCGCCGGACGATCGCGACTGGACCTGGCTTGCAAGCTCTCGCCCCACAAGCGTCGAGGCCGCAGCTTGCTGGGTGCAGGGGAAAGTTACTGATGCATCTCTGGTTCCCTATGCCGTCATTGAACAGCGTTCAGGACGAGCTGTCGGACTGGTGTGCTTTATGGCGATTGAACGAGAGCACGGTTCGGTCGAAATTGGTCATGTGACCTGGTCACCGCGTATGAAAAATACGGTTCTCGGCACCGAAAGCATCTGGCTGCTGTTACGCCAGGCATTTGCGTTGGGCTATCGTCGCGTGGAGTGGAAATGCGATTCTCTGAACACCGCTTCTCGACGGGCAGCGGAACGCCTTGGGTTTATCTTCGAAGGTCGCTTTCGCCAGAAGATTGTGCGCAAGGGGCGTAATCGCGACAGCGACTGGTTATCAATGATTGATAGCGAATGGCCCCAGTGTGACGCCGTGTTACAGCGCTGGTTGGCCACGGAGAACTTTGATGAAAACGGACAGCAACGCCAGTCGATGGCAGAGTGCTTTTCCTGTGAGACTGCCAACGTTGAGACTGTGCAGACGCAACAGCAAGGTTATCAACAGCGCTGGCAACAGGAACACGGCTCGCTGACGCAAACACCGCCTGCGCTTCTGGCTGATTTACTCGCAGCACAACCTCGCAATCCCAACCTTTGCTACGACACGCTCAGCTCAAGAGCAGGGTTAGCAGCACTGACAAAAGCAAATGTGTCCACCTCAGAACCGATGGCGGCAATTATCAATACGGAAGTGGATACCGGAGAGCGTCGCATCCCGGTACGGATTTATCGCCCGGCACTGACCGGAGAGCCGAAGGTGGTGGTGTTTATCCATGGCGGTGGGCATCTGAGCGGTTCGGTGGACGTGTATGACCCGGTTGCCCGTCATCTGGCGATGGCGACAGGGAATATCGTTGTGTCGGTTGATTATCGACTTGCGCCAGAAAACCCGTATCCGGCTGGTCTTTCTGATGCTAAAGCCGTAACAGAAAACGTCTGGTCGCTGCTCGACAGTCAGCATATTCCTTACACTCGCCAACTCACGCTTATCGGCGACAGCGGTGGCGGCGCATTTAGCGCGACGCTGGCGGCCTACTTTTCCCGCGAGCAGCCAGGATTTATTCATCGACTGGTGCTGATTTATCCGAGCCTGGACTACACGCTGAACTGGCCATCGGTGCAGGAGAACGGTACCGGAAAGCTACTGGATGAAAGCAAAATACGCTGGTATTTTCAGCAATATTTTCGCAATGAAGAAGATCGTAAACAGACGTCTCCGCTTTACCTGCCGTTGAGCCAGGATTTTCCACCCACTCTGGTAGTCAGTGGTGGGTTGGATCCTTTACGGGATGAGAATTTTGCTTTTGTCGCCAGACTGCAAGCTGAGGGGATACCCGTACAGCATGTTCACTTTCCTGGGATGACGCATGCTTATCTGATGCTGGAGGACAAAGTCCTGCAGGAAGCAAAAGCCACCTATCTGGCGATTGGTGACTTTGTTCGCGATTAGCGCCCGCACTCAGTCGTGGCTGCGGGCGGATTTATCATGATTGCTGACTCGCTAAGGTGTTTGCCAACGCGTACGCTCAACGGCGCTTTGCCACTCGTGCCAGCGTTTTTGCAATCGACCGTGACGCTCTGCGTTTGGCTGAAATGATATGTGGTCGGGCAAAAAATGGCGTAGCTGAGCGGTTTCTGTACCGAGCAGCGCCTTGCGTGCCAGCAGCCCGGCGCCAATGGCTGAAAGCTCGGGAATGTCGCTGCGCATCACCGGGCAACCCAGCAGATCGGACTGGTACTGCATCAGCCAATCATTTTTTGTTGGCCCGCCATCAACCATCAGCGCGCTGAGGCTGAAACCGCTGTGCTGGTGCATCGCTTGCACCACATCGGCAATTTGATAGGTAATAGACTCCAGCGCGGCGCGCACCAGATGCGCGCGTTTCACGCCGCGGCTGAGGCCATGAATTAACCCCCGGGCGCTTTCATCCCACCAGGGTGCGCCCAGCCCGGTAAGTGCCGGAACAAAATAGACGCCCAGCGTCGAGTTGACCGTGGCGGGCAGAGTATTGAGTTCATGTAACAGTTGCTCCTCCGGCAGTTCGCTTAAGCCGGTACTGTCGGCCATCCAGGCCACAGCATCGCCGGTATGGGGAATATTGCCTTCCAGACCATAGACCCGGGTATCGCCATCATGCCAGGCAATAGTTGTTGCCAGCGCATTCACCGCAGACTGCGTTGAAGATACCGGAGCCATCACCGATGAGCCGGTGCCATAGGTCGCTTTAACACAACCTTCAGCACCTAGCCCGTGGGCAAAGAGCGCGGCATGAGAATCGCCAATCATCGCCAGAATGGGGATCCCATCGGGGATGGTCGCCAGACCTTTCGTCACGCCAAAATGATGACTGGAAGGGCAAACTTCTGGCAGCGCCTGTTGCGGGATACCAAACAGCGCCAGCATCTCGCTATCCCATTGGCCGCTATGTAGATTGAGCAACTGCGTGCGCGAAGCGTTGGAGGCGTCACAACGAAACGCCGCACCGCCGGTAAGATTCCACAGTAACCAGCTATCGATAGTGCCGAGGCAAATTTCGCCTTGCTGCGCGAGCGCCATGCCGTTGGGGACGGACTCCAGAAGCCAGCGCATTTTAGAGGCGGAAAAGAGCGGGGCGACGGGCAATCCGGTGATGGATTTTATTTTCGCCTCATGACCTTGCTCGCGCAACGCCCGGCAAAAGTCAGCCGTGCGCGAGCATTGCCAGGTAATGGCGGGGCCGAGCGGACGCCCGCTTGCGCGATACCAGCCGATTGCCGTTTCTCGCTGATTACTGATCGCCAGCGCCGCCACCCGCTGCGTACCTACGGCGGCAACTGCTTGCGCCATTACAGCCAGAGAGGCCTCCAGCAGCGCGTCGCCGGACTGTTCAACCCAGCCTTCGCGAGGCGTGTGGATCGCCAGCGCGCGGGAGAACTTCGCGACCACATTTCCCCGACCGTCCAGCGCAACGGCTTTGGCATTGGTGGTGCCTTCATCAAGCGCAATAATAATGTCTTTCGTTGCTGACATCGTTTTCTCCAGCCTCTCTGTTTCCCTGAGTATTAGCGATGGAACAACGTATCCACCCCGAGATAGCGGGTGAAGGCTTCATGCAGCACCTCGGCGCTGGCGGAATGGTTCATTGCCACGTGATGTTCAAAACCGTTACGACAGATCCACGCCAGTAAATTCTCCAGATGCGGCACCTGGATTACTGCACGACAGCCAACCGTATCCAGCGGATCGTCTACCGATTGGCCTTCTCCGACGTACGCTTTGATTTCACCGGTTAAATCGTCGGTGCTCAGGCGGAAATAGGTCAGTGTGCCGCTTTTCATGCGTCCATGTACTGCACCGCAGGTGTTCTCTTTCCCAACGGTGGTACCGATGATGTCCGCTGTACCCATTTTGGGGCTCTCCAGACTGGCTGATGCAAAGTTTCCGCAGTGAAAAAGCACACATTTATCACGATCGTCGCCGAAATTGTTATTCCAGTCGGCAATGGAAGCCGGGCTTAAATTACTGCTGGCGAGGGCGTACATTGACAGCGCGCCCATCACATCCACTTCGCATGCGCTGGGCATTAACTGCCCGGACATCACGCTCATGATTGAACATACGTTGATGCCTAAATTTTCCTGCAGCGAAGTCCAGCACTGGATCGCAGTGGTATCTATATCGTTAGCGATGACCCATTCGCTGATGACGACAAACAGTTTTGCCATTGTGACGAGTTTGTCGGCGGGAATGGCGCTGGCATCGGCGTTATCCAGCAGCAGACGACGTTTTTCATCCACACGGATATCGTCATCGCGCAGACATTTGATGCGGGTAAAGACTTCAGACAGATCCAGCGTTTCAACGGCGATACCCAGTCTTTCGAGTAATTTTTCGCTGTAGCGAACGGTATTGAATCCAGCCGGGCGAGCACCGATAGCGCCGACGCGTACGCCACGCATGCTGCTGACAACACGGCAAATCTGTTCGAAACGTTTCAGATCCTGAGCAAAAACCTCACCGGCCAGATCGCAGACATGCTGGGTGGTGAGCGTAAATGGAATGCCGTACTGACGCAGGTTATTGCACAGGGAGATTTTTCCACAGAAGCTGTCACGGCGAGTGGCAAGCCCCATTTTATCAAGGTTATCTTCCTGCGCCTGAACCAGTACCGGGACATTCAGACCAGACAGGCGCAGCGTTTCCGCTATTGCTTTTTCATCGCCAAAGTTCGGCAACAGCACTACCACGCCGTGAATGTCGTCGCGGTGAGCGCGGAAAAGTTCGGCGCACACTTTCGCATCCTGGCGGGTTTCTACCCCGCCGAGTTCCGTTTGCGTATCGTCGAGCATAATGGTTTTAATACCCAGTCGCGCAAAGAGCACGCTGGCTTGTTCGCGGGCTTCAGCAACCAGATAGCTTGGGAAAAATCCCCGATTGCCAATAATCACCGCCATGGTCAACTGTTGAGGAATTCGTGACATCGCTTTCTCCAGTAAGTGTTCTGTTGTTATTGTTTTATCGTGTGTTGCTGCAACAGCGCGGCGGCGTTTTTCACGACGCCAGCGGCGTCAATTTCGTGGCGGGCACGCGTTGCCGCGCGATCGGCCGCGATAGCATATTGACCATCGCCAATGCCGAGTCGGCGCAGCGGAATGGCACAGCCAGCTTCTGCCAGTACCTCGGCCACCAGGCTTCCCACGCCGCCATTAATGTTATGCTCTTCCACACTGACCACGGCCTTGCAGTGGGCTAATGCCGCCAACAGTTGTTGGGTATCGCAGGGACGAATTGACGGTACACTGATTACGCTTGCATCAATACCCGCCTGTTCCAGCACTGTGGCAGCCTCGACAATTTCATGGACGGTTGAGCCCATCGCGACCAGAGCGACATCTTTTCCTTTCCGCAGAATATCGATATTACCCGGAGTGAACTGGTAATTTTCGTCGTGTAGTTCCGGTAAGGCTTTTCCGTCGAGGCGAACATAAACCGGGCCGACGTGGCTTAAGGCATAGTCGATAATCTGCCGGCATTCCACTGGGCAGGACGGGGCGTAAATTTCAATATTGCCAAAACCGCGCAGAACGGAAATGTCATCAATACTGTGATGTGTGCTGGCGAGGGGGCCGTAGCTGGCGCCCGCGTTCAGGCCGATCAGCTTTACGTTGGTGTTGTTGTAGCAAATGTCGACTTTGATTTGCTCATTGGCCCGCGAAATAAGGAACGGAGCGGCATTACAGGTGACGGCGATTTTGCCCCCCAGCGCCAGGCCGGCGGCGGCGCCAACCAGCGTCTGTTCGGCGATACCCACGTTGACCAGACGACCGGGAAATTCCTTCATAAACGGGGCGATTTTCGCCGTAGATGTGGAGTCAGCAACGACGGGTACAACGTCCATTCCGCGCTCGACTGCGGCAATTAAGGTATTCACCATCACGGTGGCGAGGTGTTCACTATTACGCATCTTTCAGTTCCTCCAGCGCCAGTTCAACTTCTTCCCCTTTTGGCACGCGGTGATGCCATTCCGGGCGGCCTTGAATAAAGGAGATCCCGGCCCCTTTGGTGGTGTGGGCAATGACGACGTGCGGTTTACCTTCCGGGGTTAACCCTTCCAGCGTGCGCACCACATCACTCATATCATTACCGCGGCACTCTGTGACCTGCATACCGAAGGCGCGCCATTTCTCATCCAGTGGATCGGTGTTCATGATCTCTTTGGTTGCGCCGGCAAGTTGGAGGTTATTTTTGTCGTTGATGATAATCAGGTTATCCAGCTTGTAGTGGGCGGCGACCAGTGCGGCTTCCCAGTTGCTTCCTTCTGCCAGTTCACCATCACCGGTAACGACAAACACCCGGCGCTTGCTGTTGTTACGTTTAGCTGCCAGCGCAATGCCCACGGCGACCGGCAGACCGTGACCGAGCGCTCCGGTATTCAGTTCGATCCCAGGCGTTTTGTGTTTCACCGGATGACCCGGCAAGTGTGAATCGGCGTGCTGATAGGTCGCCAGCCAGTCCACGGGAATAAAACCAGCCTCAGCCAGCACGCAGTAGTAACCGCCCACTGCATGACCTTTCGACTGGATGTAGATGTCGCGCTCATCGCTTGCTATAAGCTCTGGTGAGCAATTCAGGATGCGAAAATAGAGTGCTGTCAGCAGTTCGACCTGCGACAGGTCAGCGCCGGTATGTCCCCCCGCCGGGCTTTCTGCATTCAACACGATAATGCGACGACGTACCGCACGTGCTTTCTTGACTAGCTCTGGTATTGAGAGCGAAAACGGATTCATAAGACACCTCTTGAATGTTTAATCCTTAGTGAATAAATATTCCATGTGAGTGCAGTAGTGCAACTGTCTCGCTATCCACTGCGTAATATGCAGCTAAAACAGTTGGTCGTTATCGGTTAGAATAAATATTCACTACTGATTTATTATTCATGATTAAAGATATGCCTTGTCTGAGGGTTTGTCTACGCCTTGTAGCAGCAATTTTTGGCGAAAAGAGAAAAGGATCACACTAACGCGATAACCGGAAAGGCGCAGATGACTTGTTATCTATTCAGGTATGAATAAAAATAACAGGCAGTTTACCAGGGGAAATGTTATGTCAAAGCAGGATGAACAGCGGTTGCTGGTTAAGATTGCCACACTTTACTACGCCGAAAATAAAAAACAGTCTGAAATCGCCACGCTGCTGCATTTGTCGCAGTCCTTTGTCTCCCGTGCCTTGACGCGTTGTCAGAAAGAAGGGCTGGTGAAAATCACCGTCGTACAGCCGACTAATATCTTTGTCGAGCTGGAAAAAGCCATTGAAGAGCGGTTTGGTCTTCGCCAGGCGATTGTGGTGGATGTTGGCGACAACCCCAGCAATACGCAAATTAAGCATGCCATTGGCAGCGCGGCGGCACATTACGTTGAAACTCGTCTGCGTGCCGAAGACCTGGTCGGTATTTCCTCCTGGAGTAGTACCATTCGCTGCATGGTTGATGAAATGCACCCGCAAAATATCCGGGCGGCAGGCGTGATCCAATTACTGGGTGGCGTGGGGCCAAACGGCAACGTGCAGGCCACGATTCTGACGCAACAGCTGGCGGCACACCTCGGCTGCCCGGCCTGGCTGTTGCCTTCGCAAAGTATTGAGCATTCGGTGGAAGAACGTTCTCGGCTGGTTAACAGCCCGGACGTGGCGGCGGTCGTCGAAAAATTTGCTGAAGTGGATGTGGCGATTGTCGGCATCGGGGAGCTGGAACCTTCTCAATTGCTGAAAAATTCAGGAAACTATTACAACGAAGAGATGCTGCGACTGCTGGCCGAACGCGGCGCGGTCGGGGATATCTGTCTGCATTATTACGACGCGGCGGGCAATCCGGTACTCAGCCATGAGGAAGACCCGGTTATCGGCATGGAGCTGGCGCAGATCCGCGACTGCAACCATGTGATAGCGTTGGCGGGCGGGGTAGAAAAACAGAATGCGATCCGTGGCGCGCTGCAGGGGAATTATATCGACGTACTGATCACCGACTACCCGACAGCGCGCAATCTGGTTAAAGGGTGACGCCGCGTTGAGTCAAGTTATCGCCAGCCCCTGGGGCTGGCTGTAGTTATCAGAGTTTTATTAAGCGTAGAGCAATCCATGGCTTAGCCGGTAGATCCAGCTTGTCACCGTGTTGGATAACCCCCGCAACCGGCGTGATCGTCATGGCCCAGGTATCAATGATATCGACCTTCCACGCCGTATTCTCCGGCAACATAGTCATCATCTTGTAGGCAGGGCAATGATCGCCAAAATAGAACAGTCCCCAGTTGCCCTCGCAGCTTATCCCCATCGACGTATCCCAGTGGCTACCCCACGGGAGCGGTGTCAGGCGTTTGGCTTGTCCTTCCTCAAGGATGTTGCGCAAAAAAGCGATGCGCGGGATGCTTGTTCCTTTGAGCGTGCCGCCATGTGACCACCAAATAATCTCATCTTCATTCAGGTATGTTTCGCCGTGAGTGACATAGCCGCCGAGTATTACGCCATGCCAGAACAATGCAGTCATTTTTTCTCCGGTGATATTGCCCCAGCCGAGATCGACATTGCCTTCATAGCAGCATTCGTCAATGACAATGGGTTTGGCAAATGTCTGCCGCCATTCCGGGACAAAGTGCATATCGTGGTGCTGGATGCTGGCGTGGGTGAGCGCGGGATTGTGATGATCGTACCAGTGCGCATTTGAGCGGTAGTGGATCGGCGGGTTGTGCCAGTTATGAATGGAGATCATGTGCGAAGAGGGATCCTCGCGTTTGATTTGCGCTATGGCGGCATCCCAGAAAGACATCGGTTTTTCTTTCAGCAGGTCGAACTCATTGGCCAGCGACCACCAAATATTTTTAAACGATGCGAGGCGTGCCACCACGTAGCGGAGATAGCGGTGATCGGTCTCCTGCGACATGGCGGAAAATCCCCAGCGGTCGTACGGATGAAAGAGGATCAAATCCACCTCAATATTCAGTTCATCCAGCTTTTGTATTTGACTCTCCAACTGGGCAAAAAAGGTGGTATCGAAGCGGGTAAAATCAAATCCCTGGTCGAGGGTACCCGGAAAGGGGAAGCGCATCGGTTCCTGCAGATTGTAGCGATAGTGTTTAGGAAATACGCACATGCGGATTTTATTGAACGGACTCGCCGCCAGCGATGCCAGCGTTTGTTGCTGTATATCGTCCGGTTGGTAGTTCCAGACGTAGGCCGTGGTGCCAAAAGGATAAAACGCGTTGCCATTGGCATAGCGGAAGTGCCCGTCGCCATCACGCTGTACCGGGCCGGTTAACTGTGTTTCAGGGACGCAGGTAAACGTTCCTTCGACAGGGGACTGCGAAGGAATATTTGAGCTGATGCGATAGTGCCAGACGCCGGGGATATCCGGCATAAAGCGCAGTATGAACTGACCGTTACCGTTGTAAAAGCCCCAAACCGTGCGGGATTCTTCGCCGCAGGTAAAGGTGGCTGATAGCTCGGTGTCGGTAAAATGGCGAGGATCGTCAACGCCCGTGACCTGATACTCAAACCGCCCCCACAGGGCAATACTTTGTTCGCTCATAGCACCTCTCCTTTGGAATATATATTCCATTGTGATTTTATATTCACGATGAGGGTAAGGGAGGTTACCGTTAACATTCCACTGTCAAGGCGAAAAAATGAGCATGCGATCACAAAAACGCCGCCATTTCTGCTGATTACTGTGAGATTTTTACTGTGAGACTGAAAGGAGTAAGCGTTATCTGAATGACGAGAGAAACGGCCAGCCAGCATAAACGTCTTGTTTATTAATAAGATGACATTTCGCCACTAGATGGCGGCGCGGTTAGGAGCAACAGAATGAGGTTAATTGTGATGCTGGTAACAATGTCACGACTAACCACTTGCCAGCGCTAAATTCGTGGGCTTAACCTTTGTGTGAATAGTAATTCGATAATGAATATATATTCATAAAGAGGGTTTCTCATGAAGCAACAGCATAAATTGAGTATCAAAGAGAAGATCTGTTATGGGTTAGGTGATTCGTCAGCGAACATTTTTCTTGGGATGACGATGATGTTTTTGCCCTATTTTTATACCGATGTTTTAGGGATTTCGGCAGCGGCGATGGGGATATTGTTTATTGTTGCCCGTCTGGTTGATGCCTTCTATGATCCATTTATCGGTAATATCTCCGATCGCACGCGGACAAAGCACGGCTCGTATCGTCCTTTTTTGCTCTGGTTGGCGATCCCTTACGGTATTTCCTGTTTTTAGTCTTTCTGGCGCCGGACTTTTCACCCACTGGAAAGCTAGTCTATGCAGTGATTACCTATCTATTTCTGATCCTGATGTATGCCTCCACGGTGGTACCGTATGTGGCGTTGTTGACGACACTCACCGCCGATCCCATGGATCGTTTAAGCGCCAACTCCTGGCGTTTCCCACTGGCTAAAATGGCCTTTCTTATCTGCTCAATGGTAGTGCCGATTTTCGTCGCCTGGTATGGAAAAACCGATGAAGCACGCGCCTACATGATGGCGATGAGCTTTATTGCCGTGCTGGCCACGGCGTTTATGCTGCTCTGTTTCTGGGGAACAAAGGAGCGATATCAGGTTAGCGTGGAGACGGATAAAGTCCCGTTTACCAAACAACTGGGAATTATGCTGAAAGCGAAACCGGTGGTTGTTTTCTATCTGTTCAAAATTACCAGCTCCATTGCTTTTGTAATTAAAGGCAGTGTGACTATTTATTTTGTGAAGTATTTCCTGAATCGTGGGGATGCCTTTGTTTCTGGTCTGCTTTCGGCCACAGCGATTGCGGGGATCATTGCGCCGATGATTGCTATTCAACTGATTAAGCGCAACAAACTCTCGAAATTAGGTACGCTGAAGGTGGCGCAACTGGGCGGTGGCGTGGCGGCATTATGTCTCTATTTCGTTAACCCTGAACAAATCTCACTGGCATGTGTTCTACTGGTGCTGTCGGTATTGATGGCTGAACTTGGCTCGATTACTGCCTGGGCGCTGCCTTCTGATTGTGCCGACTATTGTGAAGACAAATCCGGCGTCAGAATGTCTGGGGCTGTCGCTGCCGGTACGCTCTTTTCGATGAAGGTTGGTCTGGCACTGGCGGGTGGGATGGTTGGGCTAGTGCTCTCCCTTAGCGGTTACAAAGCGGGTGAGGCGGTGTCATCGGAAACGATGACGGCGATTATGTTCTTAATTGCCGGGATTCCTGCCATTTTCCATGTCATTAGTTTGGGGTTGCTGATGATGTTTAAACTGGATGATAAGGTTTCGGCAGGGCAGGCTGAAGCCGTCATGAAATAAAATTTCCCCACTGCCGGATGGCGGCGCATTATCAGGCCCATATGTCATACACGACGTAGGCCTGATAAGCGCAGCGCCATCAGGCGTAATTTCAGGGCTACTGACTTTCCATCGCCGCCTTTTGCGCAACCACTGCGGCTTTTTGCTGCATCCGGTTTTGCATCTGGTCGATAATGACCGCGACAATAATCACGATGCCCTTAATCACCATTTGCCAGAATTCGCTGACGCCCATCATCACCAGACCATCGGCCAGAAAACCGATAACGAAAGCGCCAATCAACGTGCCTAAGATGGTGCCTCGACCACCGGCCAGCGACGTACCACCAAGTACAACGGCGGCAATGGCGTTCATCTCAAATGCTGTACCGTTGGCCGGATGACTAGCGGAAAGTTGTGCTGAAACAACTATTCCGGCAATTGCAGCGCATAGTCCGGACAGGGTGTACACCCAGATTTTTACCTGCCTCACTTTTACCCCGGACAGTTCAGCAGCGCGTTCGTTATCGCCGATGGCGTACACGTGACGGCCAAAGGGCAGACGGCGGGCAACGTAGGCAATAATCAGCGCCAGCACAATCATCATCCAGATGGCCCACGGAATACCAAACAGAGTTCCCGCGCCAATTTCATCAAAACCGGTGTTACCCAACTGTGGATTGCCGGAAAGCCCAGGGAATGTTTGTCCGTCAGAGGTCAGCATCGCCGCGCCGCGCAATACGTACATGGTGCCCAGCGTACAAATAAAAGGTGCGACGTTATAGCGCGTAATAATCCAGCCATTTGCTGCGCCAATCAATCCGCCAATCAGCAGTACGACAGGTACAATCACCCAGACGCTGGGGAAGATAGCGATGCCAAACATGGGTAATACAATGCCTTTGGTGATCAGCCATCCGGCAATCATGCCGCACAGCCCAAGCGTAGCGCCAATCGAGAGATCAATGCCGGCAGTAATAATGACGAAGGTGATTCCCAGCGCCAGAAACGCGTTAATGGCGATGTGCTTGATCATAATGACCATGCTGCCGCCAGAGAGGAAACCGGGGACGGTGAAGGCAAAAAATCCGACGATCAGAAACAGCGCAATAAAGGTACGTAATTTCAGGATCAGCAGCAGGATATTTTCCCGCGAGAAGGTGACACCGGCTCGCGGTGCGACGACGGCAGATTGTAGTGTTTTCATGTCAGAACCCCTGAGCACTTGCGGTGACCAGCGCCGATTCTTCGGCACGATCGCGAATAATATCGGCCGTGAGCTTGCCGCCAGACATCACCAGAATGCGGTCAGATACCGCCATAATTTCTTTTAAATCCGAGGTGGAGAAGACAACGGCAATACCCTGTTGTGAGAGCTGTACCATCATGCGAAACACATCGGCTTTCGCGCCAACGTCAATGCCGCGTGTGGGCTCATCAAGGAACAGAATTTTGGGATTGGTAAGTAGGGAGCGGCCAATCACCACTTTCTGCTGGTTACCCCCGCTCAGAGCCTGGATTTCAACATCCGGTGAGGACACTTTGATCGACAGATTACCAATTGTGCTGGCGACGACTGCCTCCTCATCTTTGCGGGCGATGGCAAAACCGCGCTGCAGGCGACGCCACAGGCTGGCAATAGTCAGATTGCTGGCAACCGAAGAAATGGGAAAAATGCCTGTGCGCTTGCGATCTTCCGGTACCAGACTCATTCCCATACGAATGCGGTCGGCGGTGGTTAAGCGTTGTGGAACTGGCTTGCTGTCGAGCCACAGTTTACCGAGGTAGTTGCGCTCAGTACCCAGCAAGCACTCGAACAATTCGGTTCTTCCGGCCCCCATCAGTCCATAGATACCGACAATTTCGCCCGCGTGGACGTTAAAGGTGACGTCGTTGACCACCGCATTGCCAGCGGCATTGACGCAGGTAATATGTTCCGCTTCGAGAACCGGCGCGCCGAACGTGCGACCTGGCTCAAGAAAATTACTCACCGGGTCGCTGCCCAGCATTTCACGCACAATCCACGGCACATCGATATCGCTAACTCTGGCTTCGGCCTGGAATTTGCCATCGCGTAAAATGGTGATCACATCGCCAATCGCCATCAATTCTTCGAGTCGATGAGAGATGTAGATTATCGAAACGCCCTGGCGAGTCAGTTCGCGAATCACGCGAAACAGGATCTCGACTTCGGTTTTACTCAGCGCCGAGGTGGGTTCGTCGAGGATTAGAATGTCAGCGTCCTCCGCCAACGCTTTGGCGATTTCAACCAGCTGTTGCTGTCCAACTTTGAGATTGCCGACCAGATCGCGGGGTGAAATGGGCTGATCGAGTCGGGTTAGCAGCTCCGCAGTACGCTTCTCCTGTTCGGCCTCATCAATGGGGGTCATGCCTTTTTGGATCTCCCGGCCAAGGAAAATATTTTCCGCGACGGTGAGATTCTCAAACAGGTTAAGTTCCTGATGCACCATACCAATCCCGTGCGCCGCGGCGTCCCGGGTATTGGCGAAGCGAACAGGGTTGCCATTGAGCGTCATCTCGCCGCTGCTGGGCTGCTGAACACCGGCGAGGATCTTCATCAGCGTGGATTTCCCCGCACCGTTTTCGCCAATAATCACGTTGACCTTACCGCGCCACACCTGATAATCCACGCTGTCCAGCGCAATCGTGCCGGGAAACAGCATTGAGATGGCATGTGTGCGCAGGATGATGTCATCTGCTGAGGAATTATTCATCAGTGTGCCTCCTGTTCCAGCGCTAACGCTGCTGCGTTTTCCGCTTTTCCTGCATTCAGCGTTACGGCGAACAGTACCGTGGCACGCTTCCCTTGCCAGCTTTCGTCCACTGCGGGCAAGTGTTTTACCGCTTCGCGGTTATACGCCCGGGAAAGCTGGGCAAACTGAACCTGGTTAGTGAAGTCTTCAAACTTAAACCCACTCGCATCGCGAATGGCATTGCCGCGCATCACCGGGCCTATTTGGATGGTGACAGGGGCGTCATTGACCCTCATCACAATGCTTTTCTCGCGCGCATTGGTGGTATCGACGTTCTCAATCTGACTGGTCAGGCGCACAAATACGCTCTCGGCGGTAGGTGAGGGCGTCTTCAGGCGTGCGCTCAGCGCTGACGCATCCAGAGCGTGTTGCTTTGCCGCATCCAGGACGCGGGATTGCCAGGTTTGTTGCGCGATCTGCTCGGGTGTTTGATTGTCGAAACTGGCTTTGGCCTGTGGGTCGGCCGGGATGATGGGGTTGCCGTTTTCGTCGAGGTCAACTACCGTGCAGGCCGTCAGCAACAGGGTGGCGCACCCAACCAGTGCAGCACCCCATTGTGTTAACGACATAGTGCCTCCGCTTAGTGGCTCAGGTTGAATTTACTCAGCTTGCTGGCATTGGTTTCATCAATCAGCACGCAATCCATGAGCTGTTTTTCTTCTTTCTGCGCTTTGCCGTTTTTCAGGTAGTAATCAGCCTGCTCAACCGCCATTTGTGCCTGCTGCCAGCCGGGCTGAAGGACGGTCGCTTTAATGTTGCTCTTGTTGATGATGGAATCTCGGGTGTAGTCGCTGCCGTCAAAACCCACCACGATGACATTGTTTTTCCCAGCAGCCTTCAGGGCAGCTTCTGCGCCCAGCGCCATGGTGTCGTTGCCGGAAATGACGCCGACGATATCAGGGTTGGTTTGTAAAATAGCTTCCATACGGGTAAACGCTTCAGTTTGGCTCCAGTTCGCCGTTTGCTGGGCGACCATTTTCATATCCGGATAGTCGTCGAGCACATCGTGATACCCCTGTGAGCGCACATGTGCGTTGGTGTCGGACTGGCGTCCCAACAACTCAACGTACTTGCCTTTTCCATCCAGTAGTTTGGCGAATTTCTCTGCGCCGAGCTGCGCGCCCTGGTAGTTGTTCGACACGATTTGCGCGACGGCGATGCCGGTCTTATTAATTTCACGATCGATGAGGAATGCAGGCACGCCCGCCGCTTTGGCTTTTTCCAGTGGACCAACGGTGGCATCGGCGCCCGCGTTATCGAGAATGATGGCTTTCGCTTTTCGGGCTATGGCGGTCTCAATCAGTTGGTTTTGTTTATTGACATCATCATCATGAGAGGCGACCAGCGTGGTATATCCCAGCTCTTTCGCTTTGGCGACCGCGCCGTCGGCTTCGGCTTTAAAGAACGGGTTGTCGTGTGAAGGGGTGATAATCGCAATCAGTCCGTTGTCGGCAGCATACAGCGAACCCGATGCGGTAAGGATCGAGGCCAGTAATACGGATTTAATCAGGGTCTTGTTCATCTTTTTCTCCACTTTGAATATTTATTCAAATATGATTTATTATTCAAGTTAACGATAAGTCGAGATAATCGAACTGTCTACGATTTGCGCAGCTAATTTCTTAAAAGGAGAAAAGGATCACGATCCTGACAGCGTGGGTGCACACAGGGTAATGATGTTTTTATCGCGTTGAAACCAATGTACGTTAATTGCCTGATTGGCGAGGTTAGGCGAAAATGATGGCATGATTTGCAATGTTAATTGCTGATTCGTGAGTGCGGTAATTTTTGCGCTGGTGAAACCTGGTAACCCGGATGCCTGAGTGGAAAACGCCTTATACAGGCTCTCCTTGGCGCTGAATGCCAGAGTTAAGGCGAGTGGAAAGGGCAATTCAGAATGATGCAAAATCGGTCGTTCGTGGTTATCGATAATACCGTCAGCCAACTCAACTGCGGTTTGTTGCGTAAAAATAGCTTCTATATCCAGCCCAACGGGATGCGTCGATACTACCGCCAGCGCAGTTGATGCACTGTGGCTGATGCTGCCAAACAACTTTTGTGGCCACAGCGGTTGTCGCTGCCCGCCGATGCCAGGTACAGTTTTGATACCGTATTCACGTAATGCATGTACTGCGGCGATCCGCCCTGCTAAGTGTTCAGCTTTACGCTTGCGTCCGCTGGACAGAAGCTGGGCGTGGTGGGGGAGCCAGAGCAGATCGTGGTCATGGCAGCTGGCGGGATCAAACTCGACAAAATGCAGCGCGTGGTCGGCGAAGGGAAGCGATGTGTGTGTTGTACGCATGGTTGTGTATCGTTTCCCTCTCCCCGTCGCGAGGAGAGGGAACAACGCTATCAGAAGTGGGTGTTAACGCTCATATACCACGTACGACCCGGTTCGTTATAGGTGTACGCGCCAGCGCCCGCCATATAGTCGCCAGTTTTGATATCGCTGGTGGTTTGGGCATTACCTTCACGCCACAGACGTTTGTCGAAGACGTTATCCACGCCGCCGGTCAGGCTGACGTTTTTCGTCACATCCCAGGTCGCGCTCAGGCCGACGATGCTGTACGGACTCACTTCCTGGGCTGAACTGCCGGTTACTGGTTTACCCTGGTAATCATATTTCTTCGGCTGTTGTTTGCCGTACCAGGTAAAGGTGGATTGCAGCGACAAATCTTCACGCGCCTGCCAGCTCAGCGTTGAGTTCAGCGTGTATTTAGGAATAATCGACAAGCGTTCGCCGGTCTCTTTATTCTTACTTTGCAGCATGTAAGTGATGTTGTTGGTCCAGGTAACGGTTTCGCTAACCGGTACGTTCAACGTCCCTTCCAGGCCTTCCACCACAGCTTTAGGTACGTTTTCCCACTGATAGATATCGGTGTAGGTTGTTGTTTCTTTACCCGTAGTCGGGTTTTTCTGGGTAATTGACGTTCTGCTTAGCGGTACAGTCCCCGCTTCGATCTTGTTACGGTAATCGTTGCGGAACCAGGTTACGCCGGCCAGCCAACCGTCACGTTTGAACTCCAGACCAATCTCTTTGTTGATACTGGTTTCGGCCTTCAGGTCATCGTTGCCCATCATGTAGCAACCAATGCCCGTCGCAGATCCGGTGGCATAGCAGCCCTGGCCTTTGCTGTACAGAATATAGTTCGGGTTAGTCTGGTACAGGCTAGGTGCTTTATAGGCCCGTGCGATACCCATTTTCAGCGTAAAGTCGTCGCCCAGACCTTGGGACAGGTTCAGGGACGGGCTCCAGTTGTCGCCAACGACGCTGTGGTGGTCGAAGCGCAGACCCGGCGTCAACATGGTGCTGTCGGTCAGCTCCATGTTATTTTCAGCAAACAGGGAGAAAATTTCAGCCTGTGAATATGGGCTACGATCGGTGCTGCTGGCACCAGGTATGTTCCCGCCCATAAAGGTCTGGGTATTGGAACTCATGTCTTTCATTCGCTGCTGGTTCCATTCGGTACCGAGCGTCAGGTTCTGGTTAACTAACAGGTCGAATGGAATGCTAATTTCGCTGTGCAGGGTGACATCCGCCAGGTCAGTGTCGGTAAATTGATTACTGTTAAATAACCCTTCAAGGCCACCTGCCAGACCTTCACCCAAACGGGAGTTACGGGTGTGTTCGTATTGCGCCCAGTTGCTGGTGGTAATGCCGTTGTCCCAGCCGCCGTTCCACGTCAGCGCATAGTTCTGGCGGTACATACGGTTGGTTTCTTTACCGTAGTATTTTTTTACCAGCCCGTTAGTTTTGTTATCGTTGTTGGTGTTTTGAGTGTCACCCGCATACAGGTTGCCCTGACGGCTGTAGCCAGCTTCAAACTCCAGCGATTGCATTGGGGCAAAATCCCAACGCAGCAGGCCGTTGATATCTTTGTTTTTTACCCCTTCACGACCCGCAGGCATCGTATCGGCATATGACCCTGTACGTGCTGACTGGTGACCGTCGTTAATGTCCCAGGCATCGGCCTGGGTTTTGTCGAGGTTACCGTTCAGGCGGAAGCTGAAATCTCCGCCCAGCGGTCCATTCAGACTAAAGTTGGTACGCTTGGTTGAACCTTCCTCTTTGTGTTCCGGGGCGTTGAAATAGGTATTCCAGGAACCATGCCACTCATCGCCGCCTTTCTTGGTGATGATGTTCACCACACCGCCAGCTGCGCCATTGCCATAGCGTGCTGCGGCAGGACCACGCAGCACTTCAATACGTTCAATCATTTCCGGAGCAACCCAGGCGGTATCGCCGCGGGTATCACGCTCGCCGCGCCAGCCCTGGCGTACGGAGTTACGGCTGGTAACCGGTTTACCGTCGATCAAAATCAGGGTGTTTTCTGGCCCCATGCCGCGAATATCGATCTGACGGTTGTTGCCGCGCTGTCCGCTGGTTGAGTTACCGGTCAGGTTAACGCCAGGCATGGTACGGATGATTTCCGACACATCGCGAGCGGGAGGGTTCTTACGAATTTCATCAGCGGTAATGGTTGAAACGCCCGGCGCCTGCAGGTTCTGCTGGGCGGCGGTAACGACGATGGTGTCTTCATGAGAGACAGCGACGCTATCGGTTTGATCTTCTGCCATTGCTGGCAGGGCTACCCCGTAAATCCCTAAATTGACCAATAAGGCCAGTGAATGAATCTTGTTGTTCATTGTATGTCCTGCTGTTCTTTTAGCCACGAGTACCAATGTGCCGTGGTGCGGCATTTGGCCTGATGTCGCCCGCATCTGCGTAAACTATCCATTCCAGAAAAAGTACGCAGCGCCAGGTCGGTTTATAAGTGGTGAAAAACTGTACGCGCTTCCCACAGCGCGACAATACGCTATTGCAAATGCAAATAGTTATCAATAATATTATCAATATATTTCACGCTAGATCATAAAATTTCACAATAAACATGGGGTTATGGCTGTGACGACGTTAAAGATGGGAAGCGAGGCGTGGTGGCAGTCGAAAAAAGGCCCGGAGTGGGAGCGTGAAGACAACGAAAATTATCGGGTAACCTTCTGGTGGCGTGACCCGCAGGGAACGGAGAAAGAGTCAGCCATTCATCACGTTTGGGTTTATATCACCGGCGTCACCGACCACCATCAAAATGCTACCCCTCAGTCGATGCGACGCATTGATGAAACGAATATTTGGTGCTGGAGTGTTTCCCTCAGCGCCAACTGGCGTGGCAGTTACTGTTTTATCCCAACAGCGCGCAACGATATTTTTGCGCCGCAGGCGCTGGGCGACACCCCTGACCGAACCGCGCTGCGTGAAGGCTGGCGGCAATTACTGCCGCAGGCTATTGCTGACCCCCTTAATTCGCTGAGCTGGCAGGGCGGTCGTGGCCACGCGGTGTCTGCGCTGGAAATGCCGGAGGCACCCGTACAGCCCGGATGGGATCGACCTGAAAATCCAGATTCACCCGCAGTTTGCCTGCAATGGCATAGCGCCAGGCTCGGCAATACGCGTCGCGTATGGGTGTTTACCACCGGTGATGCTCAACCCGAAACGCGTCCGTTGGCTATCCTGCTGGACGGGCAGTTTTGGGCACAGAGTATGCCGGTCTGGCCTGCGTTGACTTCACTCACGCATCGCGGCCACCTTCCTTCTGCCGTTTATCTCCTGATTGATGCCATTGATACGGCTCACCGCAGCCATGAGCTACCGTGTAATGCGGATTTTTGGTTGGCGGTGCAGGAGGAGTTATTACCACTGGTGAAGACAACGACCGCGTTTAGTGACGATCCGCAGCGCACCGTGGTGGCTGGGCAAAGTTTTGGCGGGTTGTCATCGCTGTATGCCGGGCTGAACTGGCCCGCGCGCTTTGGCTGTGTGCTTAGCCAGTCGGGCTCTTACTGGTGGCCGCATCGTGGTGGTCATCAGGACGGGGCGATCGTCGAGCAACTGAAAAGCGGGAAGGTGAGTGCTCAGGGGCTGCGTATTGTCCTGGAAGCGGGGATCCGCGAGCCCATTATTTATCGCGCTAATCAGGCGCTATATGCCCAGTTACCTTCTGCACCACAGTCTATTTTCTGGCGTCAGGTTGATGGCGGACACGATGCGCTTTGCTGGCGCGGCGGTCTGATGCAAGGGCTAATGACGCTCTGGCAACCGCTTACCGACACGATTTAACCGGACGATGTTCCACGACAGGAGTTGAGTATGGAATTCAGTAACCCCTTCGATAATCCGCAGGGCCAGTTTTACATTCTGCAAAATCCCCAGCGTCAGTTTAGCCTTTGGCCGCAGCAGTGCTCGCTTCCTGCTGGCTGGCAAATTGCTTGCGAACCCCAATCCCAGGAAGCCTGCCAACAATGGCTGGAAGCAAACTGGACCACGCTTACGACCGCGAACTACGTCGATGTGCAGGAGGCTCCATGACTCAGCGTTTACCGTTAGTGGCGGCTCAGCCGGGGATCTGGATGGCGGAAAAACTCTCCACATTGCCCTCGGCGTGGAGCGTGGCGCACTACGTAGAGTTAACTGGCGAACTGGACGCGTCGTTGCTGGCGAAAGCCGTTGTGGCGGGCCTGGAGCAGGCCGATACCCTGCGGATGCGGTTTAGCGAAGATAACGGTGAGATCTGGCAATGGGTGGATTCTGCGCTCGCCTTTGCGCAACCTGAAATTATCGACCTGCGCGCAACATCAAATCCACATGAGGCGGCGCGTGCGTTGATGCAGGCAGACCTGCAGCAGGACATACGTGCTGATGGCAATAAACCGCTGGTTTTTCACCTGCTTATACAGGTGGGAGAAAAGCGTTGGTATTGGTATCAGCGTTACCATCATTTGCTGGTCGATGGCTTCAGTTTTCCGGCCATTACCCGCCAGATAGCCGCAATTTATCGCGCATGGCTACACGGCGAGCCTACGCCAGACTCGCCTTTTACGCCGTTCGACGAGGTGGTGGAAGAGTATCAACAGTACCGTCAAAGCGATGCCTGGCAACGCGACGGCGCTTTCTGGAGCGAGCAGCGAAAGCAACTCCCGCCTCCTGCCTCGCTGTCGAACAATCCGTTGCCGGGACGATCGGCCAGCGCGGATATTATTCGTATGAAGTTAACCGCGCCTGAAGGGGCGTTTCGTCGGCTTGCGGCACGTATGCCTGACGTTCAGCGTGCGGATCTGGCCCTCGCGCTGGTGGCATTGTGGCTGGGACGTTTATGCAGCCGAATGGATTATGCCGCCGGGTTTATCTTTATGCGGCGCATGGGGTCGGCGGCGTTGACCTCCACTGGACCGGTTTTAAACGTACTGCCATTTGGTGTGAGGCTGGATGCGGCAGAAAGCTTGCCTGCACTTGCACAACGACTGGCCGGACAGTTGAAGAAAATGCGTCGGCATCAACGTTATGATGCCGAACAAATCGTTCGCGACAGCGGGCGTGCAGCCGGTGCCGAGCCGCTGTTTGGCCCGGTGCTGAACGTGAAAATATTCGACTATCAGCTGAATATTCCCGGTGTTCAGGCGCAAACCCACACGCTGGCGACAGGGCCGGTGAACGATCTTGAACTGGCGTTATTCCCGGATGAAAACGGTGGGCTGAGTATTGAAATCCTGGCCAATAAACAGCGCTACGATGCAGAAACGCTGGCGCAGCATGCCTCGCGTTTAATCGAGCTTATCGAGCAGTTTGCCGACAATCCGGCGCTATGCTGCGGCGACGCCGGGATGCTGTTGCCAACAGAACATGAGCGGCTGGCGAAGATTAATCACACCACCGTGGAGATCCCGTCCACTACGCTGAGCGCGCTGGTGGTACAGCAGGCCGATAAAACGCCGGATGCCCCGGCGTTGGCCGATGCCCGCTATCAGTTTAGCTATCGCGAAATGCGCCAGCAGGTCGTGGCGCTGGCGAGCCTTTTGCGTGCACGCGGCGTCAAGCCTGGCGACAGCGTCGCCGTGGCATTACCGCGTTCCGTGTTCCTGACGCTGGCGCTGCACGGTATCGTTGAAGCCGGTGCAGCCTGGCTGCCGTTGGATACCGGATACCCGGACGATCGCCTGCGGATGATGCTCGAAGACGCGAAGCCAAAATTGTTGATCGCGACCAATGAGCAACTGGCGCGCTTTAGCGATATTCCTGGGCTGGAAAGTCTGTGCTATGACTCGCCCCTGCCAGCAGAAGATGCTGCTCCGCTGGCGCTATCTCAGCCCAATCATACTGCCTATATCATTTTTACTTCCGGTTCTACCGGTAGACCAAAAGGGGTGATGGTTGGGCAAACCGCCATCGTTAACCGTCTGCTGTGGATGCAAAATCACTATTCGCTGACCGCGGATGATGTGGTGGCGCAGAAAACACCGTGCAGTTTTGACGTCTCGGTATGGGAGTTTTTCTGGCCGTTTATTGCCGGGGCAAAGCTGGTAATGGCAGAGCCTGAGGCGCACCGCGATCCGCTGGCGATGCAGCAGTTCTTTGCCCAATATGGGGTGACGACCACGCACTTCGTCCCTTCGATGCTGGCCGCTTTTGTCGCTTCACTGACGCCGGAAACCGCGCGGGAGAGTTGTGCCTCGCTGAAACGGGTATTTTGCAGCGGCGAAGCCTTGCCTGCAGATTTATGCCGTGAGTGGGAACAGTTAACTCATGCGCCACTGCACAATTTGTACGGACCAACGGAAGCGGCGGTTGATGTGAGCTGGTATCCGGCCTGGGGGGAAGACCTTGCTGCTGTAACCGGCAACAGCGTGCCGATTGGCTATCCGGTATGGAATACCGGTTTACGTATTCTGGATGCCATGATGCGCCCGGTGCCTTTCGGCGTGGCTGGAGATTTATATCTGACGGGGATCCAACTGGCGCAAGGTTATCTGGGCCGTCCGGATCTGACCGCAAGCCGCTTTATCGCCGATCCGTTTAACGTTGGCGAACGCATGTACCGTACCGGGGATGTGGCTCGCTGGCTGGAAAATGGCGCGGTGGAATACCTCGGGCGCAGCGATGACCAGCTTAAAATTCGCGGACAACGCATTGAGCTCGGCGAGATTGACCGGGTGATGCAGCAGTTGCCTGATGTCGAGCATGCCGTTGCCCACGCCTGCGTATTCAACCAGGCGGCGGCGACAGGCGGCGATGCGCGTCAACTGGTGGGGTATCTGGTGTCACAATCGGGTTTACCGCTGGATACGTCCGCGTTGCGGGAAAAGCTGCGTGAAAAACTGCCTGCGCATATGGTGCCGACGGTTTTGTTGCAGCTGGCGGAGCTACCGCTTAGCGCGAACGGTAAACTGGATCGTAAAGCGCTGCCGATGCCGCAGTTGACGTCGCGTACTTCCGGGCGCGCACCGCGAGCAGGGACTGAAACCACCATCGCGCAGTCTTTTGCGGCTTTGCTGGGTTGCGAGGTGAATGACGTGGCGGCAGACTTCTTTGCGCTTGGCGGACATTCGTTGCTGGCGATGAAGCTGGCGGCACAGTTGAGCCGGGTTTTTGAGCGTCAGGTGACGCCGGGGCAGATTATGGTGGCCTCTACCGTTGAACAACTGAGTGCTCTACTGGAGAGCACTGATGATGAGCAGTCGCAACATATGGGATTTGAGGCACTGCTGCCGCTGCGTGAAAGTCACGGCCCAACGCTGTTCTGTTTCCATCCGGCGTCGGGTTTTGCCTGGCAGTTTAGCGTGCTGTCGCGATATCTCAGCCCGCAGTGGTCGATTATAGGTATTCAGTCGCCGCGCCCGGATGGCCCAATGCAGACGGCGGAAAATCTTGATGCGGTATGCGAACATCACCTGGCAACGTTGCTCAGTCAACAGCCTCACGGACCTTACTATTTATTAGGTTATTCGCTGGGCGGCACGCTGGCACAAGGGATCGCCGCGCGCTTACATGCCAGAGGAGAGACGGTTGCATTCCTCGGACTGTTGGATACCTGGCCGCCAGAAACGCAAAACTGGCAAGAAAAAGAGGCCAATGGGTTGGATCCAGCGGTACTGGCGGAGATCGAGCGTGAACGCGAAGCGTTTCTGGCGGCGCAGCAGGGGAATGCGTCAGAGGCTTTATTTAACGCAATCGAAGGCAACTATGCCGATGCGGTTCGCCTGCTCACCACGGCACACAGCGTGCCGTTTGCAGGTCACGCTACGCTGTTCGTTGCTGAGCGCACGTTAGTACCGGGTGTCAGTCCTGAACGCAGCTGGTCGCCGTGGATATCCAGTCTGGATGTTTACCGCCAGGATTGCGCGCATGTTGACATTATTTCCCCTGCCTCATTTGAGGCGATAGGGCCTGTAATAAATGCACTGATTAATAAATCTGTGTAACAAGACGAATATTGCTATCGCGGTGATCAAACAATTCCATAATGTAAATAACATGTTATGGAATTGTTCTTTTTTATGCGATACAAGGTGATGAAAGGGGTGAATAAATTCCGAATATAATTTTTGGTAGGGCGACAAGCACAAAGAGTGTTTCGGATAATTCTGACTAGCTGATAGACTTCTCCCACAGGAATGTTTTTCTTTTAGGAAAGTTTTCAGGTCACGCAACATGTCATCATTAAATATAAAGCAAGATAACGTTTCGGAATTTACTGGGTATCCTCAGCCAACGGCAAACGCAAATGAAATCGATTTAGTGAATCTAATCGAAATCTTATGGCGTGCAAGAACGAAAATTATAGCGACCGTTTTCGCCTTTGCTTGTGTGGGTATTCTGGTCTCTTTTCTGCTGCCACAAAAATGGACCAGTCAGGCCATCGTGACGCCGGCGGAAGCGGTTCAATGGCAGGGATTAGAGAATACGCTGACCAAATTGCGCGTGCTGGATATGGATATTAGCGTTAGCCGTGGTGATGTGTTTAACCTGTTTATCAAAAAATTCCAGTCGCCTTCATTGTTAGAAGAATATCTGCGCTCTTCGCCTTACGTAATGGATCAATTGAAAGGTGCTGATATCGACGAAATGGAGTTGCATCAGGCAATTGTCAGGCTCAGTGAGAAAATGAAAGCGGTTGATACTAACCTGGGTAAGAAGAACGAAACTTCGCTGTATACCGCATGGACGTTGAGCTTTACCGCACCTCAGGCCGAAGAAGCCCAGTCAGTGCTGAAGGGATATATCCAGTATATTTCTGCCCTTGTGGTGAAAGAAACGCTGGAAGATATTCGTAATAAGCTGTTCATCAAAACCAGCTATGAGAAAGAAAGACTGGAGATGGATCGCGTCAGGCTCAAAAACCAGTTGGAAGCAAATATCCAGCGACTGAACTATTCGCTGGAGATCGCCAATGCCGCCGGGATTAAAAAGCCGGTCTACAGTAATGGCCAGGCCGTGAAGGATGACCCCGATTTCTCTATTTCACTGGGTGCTGACGGCATCGAACGTAAATTAGAAATAGAAAAATCAGTGACCGATATTGCTGAAATTAACGGTGAATTACGTAATCGCCAGTATCACGTTGAGCAACTGTTAGCGATGAATGTGGGTGACGTAACATTTACGCCGTTTAAATATCAACTTTCACCTTCGCTGCCGGTGAAAAAAGATGGTCCGGCTAAATCGATGATCGTTATTCTGGCCGCATTACTGGGGGGAATGGTGGCGTGTGGTGGTGTTCTGTTGAACCATGCCATGATGTCGCGTAAGCAAAAAATGACGTTTATTGATCAGCAACTGGTGTGATGAATTGTCGTATGGCGGCAAGCTGGCCGCCATACTGTAACGCGTGTTATTTGTTGCGTCCAAGCGGCACCACTAACGGCGTTCCGGCAACCGGATCGTCGATAATCATACAGCGCAGTCCATAGATTTTTTCAATAAGCTGCGCGGTGACGATCTCCTTCGGTGCACCCTCGGCAATAATTTTTCCGTCACGCAGCGCAATCAGATGCGTTGCATAGCGACAGGCCTGATTCAGGTCGTGCAAAACGGCGGCCAGCGTGTAACCTTTTTCCCGGTTTAGCTCACTCAGCAGTTCCAGCAGATCGATCTGATGACTGATATCCAGCCAGGTGGTGGGTTCATCGAGCAGCATAATCGACGTTTCCTGCGCCAGCACCATCGCAATCCATGCACGCTGACGTTGTCCGCCGGAAAGGGTATCCACACTTTGTGATGCCAGATGGGTGATACCCGTCGCCTGCATGGCGTTTGACACCGCAGTTTCATCCTCTTTCCGCCAGCGGGTAAACAGCGGCTGGTGTGGGTAGCGTCCGCGGGCAACCAGCTCCTGTACCGTAATATCTCCCGGCGTGGTGGCGTTTTGCGCCAGCAAACCTATTCTGCGGGCGACTTCTTTGCTGGCATAGTGCTGAATATGCTCGCCATCAAGCCAGACCTTGCCGTGCGCGGGCGTCATCAGACGACTCAGCGTGCGCAGTAGCGTTGATTTCCCGCAGCCGTTTGGCCCGATAATCGCGGTGAAATGGCCGTCGGGAATCGATACATTGAGGTTTTCCGCCACGGTAAACTTGCCATAACCCAGCGTTAACTGGTCGCCACGCAAACGGGCTACTGATTCGATCATTTTTTGCGGGACTCCTGAATTAACAAGACGATAAGATAAATACCGCCGAGGCTTACGGTGACAACGCCCACCGGAAGCTGATAAGGCATAAACAGCTGTTGGGCGCATAAATCCGCCATCAGCAACAGCAACGCGCCGCACAGCGCCGACAGGGTTAATCCCCAGCGCGATGTACCGCTTATACGTCGCGCGATATGCGGCGCGACAAGAGCAATAAACGAGATAGGACCGGCCAGCGCGGTGGCGGCAGCGGTCAGTACCACCGCAACCAGCATCATCATCAGACGTGAGCGCTCAACGCTGACGCCAAGCGCACAGGCGCTGTCATCACCCATTTCCAGTAAGCGCATCCGGCGTACCAGCAGCGCGGCGCATACCAGCATGATGATAATCAGCGGGGCAGAAGGCCAGGTTTTGGCCCAGGTCAGGCCATTGAGCGATCCGGCGTTCCACAGCCCGGCCGTCAGCGCGGTTTCTAATGATGCTTTCAGCAGTAGCCAGGTGTTGAACGCCACCAGCATGGCGCGAATGCCGATACCGATAATAATCAGCCGGAAGGTGTCGATCCCATTGCGCCAGGCGAGCGCCCAGACCACCAGAGAGGTCAGAATCCCACCCAGCATGGCCGCCAGCGCGATAGCGGTGAGATGCTGTCCGAACAGCACCATTGCCACCAGCACACCGCTCCAGGCTCCGGTATTGAAACCCATCACATCCGGGCTACCCAGCGGGTTACGCATCAGTGACTGAAATATTGCGCCGCTCACGCCGAGAGCCGCGCCAATCAATAGCGCCATGAGCACGCGTGGCAAGCGCCATTCGGTCACCACCAGCGTAATACTGCGCGGCGCATCGCCAAGCAGGGCGGCAATAATTTGCTGGGTTTCCAGCGTAACAACGCCGCTACGCAGGCTCCACAAACCAATGACGAGACAACCTGCAACCAGCAGCAGGCTGCTGATTATCAGGCGGCGGGAGATGTGCATCATGCGCCACCTCCGCGCGATTTACGGCGTACCAGAAAGATAAGCACCGGTGCACCGATAAAAGCACTGACTACCGACACGCGCAGCTCGCCGGGGACAATCAGGCGACCGATTATATCGGCAATCAGTAACAGAGTAGGCGTTGCCAGTAGGGTTACGGGCAGTGACCAGCGGTGATCCGCCCCCACCAGCCAGCGCGCCATGTGCGGCATCATCAGGCCGATAAAGGCGATAGGACCGACAATCGCGGTCGCGCTGCCGCACAGTACGGTAATAACCAGCAGGCCAATAAACTGCGTGCGAGCGACTTTACTACCAAGCGCGGTAGCGGTGTCGCTGCCGAGGCTCAGACTATTCAGAGCGCGACTGAGGAACAGTGCGACAGCCGCGGCAATCAGTACCGGTACCAGCACAACTTTCAGCGTTTGCAGGCTGCGGATATCCAGTGAGCCGGCTTGCCAGAAACGCAGCTGATCGTAAACGTCCGGGTTGAGCAGGGCGATGCCGGTGGATAATCCTTCCAGCACCGCGCCCAGCGCAACGCCCGCCAGCGTCAGACGTACTGGGCTTAACTGCCCGCCGCCCTGACTACCGGTAAAAGCTACGATCAGCGATGCAGCCAGCGCACCGCAAAAGGCCATCAGCAGCTGTTCTTGCGCAGAGGAAAAGCCGAACAGCGCGGCCCCCAGCACAATAGCGAAGCTGGCGCCGGAGTTGACACCCAGAATGCCGGGATCGGCGAGAGGGTTACGCGTGAGCGTTTGCATAAGTGCGCCAGCCAGGCCCAGCGCGCCACCGGCGAGCAGCCCCGCCAGCGTGCGCGGCAGGCGCGCGTCCAGCACGATGGTGCAATCAGCACTTTGACAACTGCCGGTGAGCGCATCCAGCACCACGGAGGCAGGTAGCGACTTGGCGCCAATAACCAGACTTAATACCGTGGTGAGAACAAGTAATAACAATAGTCCGGGCACGGCGAAGGCGCGTGTCGCGGAAACAGAGCATGACATATCAACTTCCCTGATAATGATAGTAATTATCGTTATCGATCTTATTTGGATATGTTAGCATGTGCAGCCATCGAATGGATATTGAAAAAGTACCTGGTAAGGCTCTGTAATGAATCGACAATCCTGGCTGCTCAATCTCAGCCTGTTAAAGACCCACCCAGCATTTCGCGCTGTCTTCCTCGCCCGTTTTATTTCCATTGTCTCTCTGGGGCTACTCGGCGTGGCGGTTCCGGTACAGATCCAGATGATGACCCAGTCGACCTGGCAGGTGGGTTTGTCGGTGACGTTGACCGGTAGCGCAATGTTTATTGGCCTGATGGTGGGCGGAGTGCTGGCCGACCGCTACGAGCGTAAAAAAGTGATCCTGCTGGCGCGTGGAACCTGTGGTATTGGCTTTATTGGCCTGTGTCTGAATGCGCTGCTGCCCGAACCGTCGTTGCTGGCGATTTATCTGCTTGGCTTATGGGACGGTTTCTTTGCCTCGCTGGGCGTGACCGCATTGCTGGCTGCGACGCCAGCGCTGGTTGGGCGCGAGAATTTGATGCAGGCTGGGGCGATTACCATGCTGACGGTGCGTCTGGGATCGGTAATTTCACCGATGCTTGGCGGGGTGCTGCTCGCGACTGGCGGCGTGGCCTGGAACTACGGACTGGCGGCGGCGGGAACCTTCATTACCTTACTACCGCTGCTGAGCCTTCCTGCGTTGCCGCCTCCGCCGCAGCCGCGCGAGCATCCGCTGAAATCGCTGCTGGCAGCATTTCGCTTTCTGCTTGCCAGCCCGCTGATTGGCGGCATTGCGCTGCTCGGTGGTCTGTTAACCATGGCGAGTGCCGTGCGTGTGCTGTATCCGGCGTTGGCGATTAACTGGCACATGTCGAGTGCGCAAATTGGCCTGCTGTATGCGGCTATTCCGCTGGGGGCAGCCGTGGGCGCATTGACCAGCGGACAACTGGCGCACAGCGTTCGTCCGGGACTGATTATGCTGGCATCGACCGTGGCTTCATTTCTGGCTATCGGCCTGTTTGGCTTGATGCCCGTCTGGCAGCTTGGTGTGGTTTGTCTGGCGCTGTTTGGCTGGTTGAGCGCGGTCAGCTCTTTGTTGCAGTACACCCTGTTACAGACGCAGACGCCGGAAGCGATGCTCGGACGAATTAACGGTTTGTGGACGGCGCAAAACGTCACCGGCGATGCGATTGGCGCGGCGTTGTTAGGTGGTCTGGGCGCGATGATGACGCCGGTTGCTTCGGCAAGCGTGAGTGGATTCGGGCTGGTGATTGTCGGTCTGTTACTGCTGCTGTTGTTGCGAGAAGTGCGCCGATTCCGGCAAGTCCCCGTGAATGTCTGATTGCTTTGTGCTCTATGGTTTGTAGGCCGGATAAGGCGTGAGCCGCATCCGGCGCTGAACATTAAAACAGAGCCGACAGACGTTGCAGCAGCAGCGTGGCGCTGTAGTAGTCGAGACGGAAGGTTTCCGTACCCAGGGCGTAAACGCGTTTATTCTGCACGGCTGGCAGATGCGCCAGAAGCGGATTGGCGTAAATAGCGTCGGCATCTTTGCTGTCGCCAGCAAACAGGAACAGCGCTTCGCCGTTCAGGCCTGCCGCCAGGTTCTCACCGCCAAGCTGGATGATATCGTGGCGTTTGCCCTGACTCTGGCTGGTGTGCAAGTTGGCAGGCAGCGTTGCCAGCGTGAACCCTAACTGCTCCATCAGCTTGCCTTGCGCTGACTCAGGCGTCCACAGGTTGGCGCTGTGCGCCGCGGCGGTATATACCAGCGCGCTGACCGGCTGTGGTGGCAGGGTAATATGTTGCTTAACCGCCTGAAGTTGCTTATCAAACTCGGCAATTCGCGCAGTTGCCTGTTGCTCCTGACCGGTAATTTCACCTAACTGGGTCAGCAGCGACTGCCAGCTTTTATCGTCGTAATTAATGATGAGCGTTGGCGCAATGGTGGACAGCTGATCGTATAGCGCGAGGGCAGAATCTCCCCCAGTAGCGCTTACCAGAATCAGATCCGGCATTTGAGCTGCGACGGCCTCGGCGCTCGGTTCGCCGATATACAGGCGGCTCAGTTTGCGTTCTTTTGCTACTTCGCTCCACTGACGTAAAAAGCCCTGCGCATCGCCGATGCGATTGTTCGGCGTAGTGGCACCGCTGGCAATGACCGGGGCATCAATCGCCAGCAGCGAGCCGGTGAGGGTGACGCTGGTGGAGACAATTCGCTGTGGCTTATGCTCCAGCGTATGCGTGCCGCGACTGTCAGTAACCTGACGCGGCCAGTCGGCGGCGTGACCTGAAGAAATTCCTGAAAGAGATAAACCTGCCAGTAAGAGCACGGTGCGGCAAAAAGAGGGGAGACTCACGAATCGGCTTCCTGTTATCAGTATAAGTAATGCTTCTCATTTTCATTGTTAGCGAGCAAGGATGCAAGCCAAAGTCGCACATTGTGCTACCACAAGAGTTGACATACCGCCGCTTTACTTTTAGGTTAGCGACCAAAAATATAAATGATAATCATTATTAGAGCCTTTATCATTTTTGGAGGATGATATGGATACGTCACTGGCCGAGGAAAAAACGCAGACTATGCCGACGCTCGCTCCCGACAGTTTTTTCTTTATGTCGCCGTACCGTAGTTTTACGACGTCAGGATGCTTCGCCCGCTATGCGGAACCGGCAATTGATGGCGATTCGCCAGACAGCCCTTTCCAACAGAAAATGAACGCACTGTTTGCTGATGCCAAATCGCAGGGCATCGTGAACCCTGTCATGGTCGGGGCGATTCCCTTTGATACCCGCCAGCCATCATCGCTGTTTATTCCCCAATCATGGCAGAGCTTCTCTCGTACGGCGAAGCAGCAATCATCACGTTACTTTACCGCGCATCAGTCGCTGAACGTCGTTGAACGTAAATCGATCCCGGAACAGGACTTTTTTGAAGATATGGTCGCCCGGGCGGCTGCGCTGACGTCCACTCCGGAAGTCGACAAAGTGGTGTTGTCACGCCTGATCGATATCACCGCCGATGCCAACATTGACAGCGGTGCGCTGCTGGAGCGTCTGGTGGCGCAAAATCCAGCGAGCTACAACTTCCATGTACCGATTGAAGACGGCGGCGTATTGATTGGTGCCAGCCCGGAACTGCTACTGCGCAAAGAAGGCGATCGTTTCAGTTCTCTGCCGCTGGCGGGCTCTGCACGTCGTCAGCCTGATGATGTGCTGGATCGCGAAGCAGGGATCCGCCTGCTGGCGTCTGAGAAGGACCGCCATGAGCACGAACTGGTGACGCAGGCGATGAAAACGGTATTGCGCGATCGCAGCCGTGAACTGCAACTGCCTTCTTCTCCGCAGTTGGTTACCACGCCGACGCTCTGGCACCTCGGCACGCCGTTTGAAGGTAAAGCCAACCCGCAGGAAAACGCCCTGACGCTGGCGTGCCTGCTGCATCCGACGCCTGCGCTAAGCGGCTTCCCACATCAGGTTGCGCGCAAGCTTATCGCCGAGCTGGAGCCGTTCGATCGTGAATTGTTCGGCGGTATTGTCGGCTGGTGTGATGCCGAAGGTAACGGTGAGTGGGTGGTGACGATCCGCTGTGCGAAGCTGCTGCGCAATCAGGTGCGTTTTTTTGCCGGAGCAGGAATTGTTCCAGCCTCTTCCCCGGTTGCGGAATGGCGTGAAACGGGGGCCAAGCTCTCCACGATGTTGAATGTTTTTGGACTGCATTAAGAGCCTTATTGACCAGGCTTCTGAGGAGCGATAATGAGTATTCCTTTCACCCGCTGGCCGGAGGAGTTTGCCCGCCGCTATCGTGAAAAAGGTTACTGGCAGGATTTGCCGCTGACCGACATTCTGACCCGTCACGCAGAAAGCGATCATACGGCGGTAATTGATGGTGAACGCCATCTGAGCTATCGCCAGCTAAATCAGGCCGCTGACAATCTCGCCTGCAGTTTGCGTTGCCAGGGGATCAAACCCGGCGAAACCGCGCTGGTGCAACTGGGCAATGTGGCTGAGCTGTATATCACCTTCTTTGCGCTGCTCAAGCTGGGCGTAGCTCCAGTGCTGGCGCTGTTCAGCCATCAGCGTAACGAACTCAACGCCTACGCCAAACAGATTGAGCCGGCACTGCTGATTGCCGATCGCCAGCATACGCTGTTTAGCGGCGACGATTTTCTTAACGCTTTTGTGGCCGAACACAATTCAGTGCGCGTGGTGTTACTGCGTAATGATGAAGGTGAACACAATCTGCAAACGGCGATAAACCAGCCTGCGACAGATTTTTCCGCCACGCCATCGCCTGCTGATGAGGTGGCGTACTTCCAGCTTTCTGGCGGGACGACCGGGACGCCAAAACTGATTCCTCGCACTCATAACGATTACTACTACAGCGTGCGTCGCAGCAATGAGATTTGCCGCTTCACCGGGGAAACGCGTTATTTATGCGCAATCCCGGCGGCGCATAACTACGCCATGAGTTCGCCAGGCGCGCTGGGCGTATTCCTGGCCGGTGGCACCGTGGTGCTGGCGGCTGACCCGAGTGCCACTCTGAGTTTCCCGTTGATTGAACAGCATCAGGTTAACGTCACGGCGCTGGTGCCGCCTGCGGTGAGCCTGTGGTTGCAGGCGATTGCGGAGTGGGGCAGTAATGCGCAACTGGCTTCGCTGAAACTGCTACAGGTCGGTGGCGCAAGGCTTTCCGCCACGCTTGCGGCACGTATTCCGGCTGAGATTGGCTGCCAGTTGCAGCAGGTCTTCGGCATGGCGGAAGGGCTGGTTAACTATACCCGTCTGGACGACAGTCCTGAGCGCATCATCAATACCCAGGGGCGCCCGATGTGTCCCGATGATGAAGTCTGGGTAGCAGACGCTGACGGCAACCCTTTAGCCCAGGGAGAGACCGGACGCCTGATGACGCGTGGTCCGTACACCTTCCGCGGTTATTTCAAAAGTCCTGAGCATAATGCCAGCGCCTTTGACGCCAACGGCTTTTACTGTTCCGGCGATCTGATCGCTATCGATCCGGATGGTTACATCACCGTTCAGGGGCGTGAAAAGGATCAGATCAATCGCGGTGGGGAGAAGATCGCCGCTGAAGAGATTGAAAACTTGCTGCTGCGCCATCCAATGGTGATCCATGCCGCGCTGGTCAGTATGGATGACGAACTGATGGGTGAGAAAAGCTGTGCCTGGCTGGTGGTGAAAGAGCCGCTGCGCGCGGTGCAGGTGCGACGTTTTCTACGCGAACAGGGCATAGCGGAATTCAAATTACCCGATCGTGTTGAGTGCGTTGAGTCATTACCGCTGACTCCAGTGGGGAAGGTAGATAAAAAACAATTACGTCAGTGGCTGGCATCACGTTCACTGGCCTGAAGGAGAAATAGAAATGGCAATTCCTAAACTGCAGGCTTATGCGCTACCAACGGCGCTCGATGTTCCGGTGAACAAAGTCGACTGGGCATTTGACCCTGAACGCGCCGCGCTGCTGATCCACGACATGCAGGATTATTTTATCGGCTTTTGGGGCGATAACTGCCCGATGATGGAGCAGGTCGTCGCGAACATCGCCGCGCTGCGCCAGTACTGCAAAGAGCATAACATTCCGGTGTATTACACCGCTCAGCCGAAAGAACAGAGTGATGAAGACCGCGCTCTGCTCAATGATATGTGGGGACCGGGCCTGACGCGTTCCCCGGAACAACAAAAGATCGTTGAGGCGCTGGCGCCGGATGAAGCGGATACCATTCTGGTGAAATGGCGTTATAGCGCATTTCATCGTTCCCCGCTGGAACAGATGCTCAAGGAAACCGGGCGTAATCAACTGATCATTACCGGGGTGTATGCGCATATCGGCTGTATGACCACCGCAACGGACGCCTTCATGCGTGACATCAAGCCGTTTATGGTTGCCGATGCGCTGGCGGACTTTAGCCGTGATGAACACCTGATGTCGCTGAAATACGTGGCGGGACGTTCCGGGCGTGTGGTAATGACCCAGGAATTATTGCCGACACCGGTCCCGACCAGTAAAGATGCGTTGCGCAGCGTTATTCTGCCGTTGCTGGATGAGTCTGAAGAGCCGATGGATGACGAAAACCTGATCGACTACGGGCTGGATTCCGTGCGCATGATGGCGCTGGCGGCGCGCTGGCGTAAGGTTCATGGTGACATTGATTTCGTGATGCTGGCGAAAAAACCGACCATTGACGCATGGTGGGCGCTGCTCTCCCGCGAGGTGAAGTAATGGCTGGATTTGATTTTGCCGGGAAAACCGTCTGGGTAACCGGCGCGGGTAAAGGGATTGGCTACACCACGGCGTTGGCATTTGCGGAGGCTGGTGCTGAGGTGACAGGATTCGATCGCGAATTTCCTCAGGATAACTACCCGTTTGCGACCGAAGTGCTGGATGTGGCGAATGCCGGACAGGTAGCTGAAGTGTGCCAGCGCGTCCTCAAAGCGCGCGAGCGTTTAGATGTGTTGGTCAATGCCGCAGGTATTTTGCGTATGGGGGCCACCGATGCGCTGAGCGCTGAGGAGTGGCAGCAGACGTTTGCGGTTAACGTTGGTGGGGCGTTCAATCTGTTTCAGCAGACGATGGCGCAGTTTCGTCGCCAGCAGGGCGGGGCGATCGTGACCGTCGCGTCGGATGCGGCGCACACGCCGCGTATCGGCATGAGTGCTTACGGCGCGTCAAAGGCCGCGTTGAAAAGCCTGGCGCTGACCGTCGGACTTGAACTGGCGGGCAGCGGTGTGCGCTGTAATGTGGTGTCGCCAGGCTCGACCGACACCGATATGCAGCGCACGCTGTGGGTTAGCGATGACGCGGAGCAACAGCGCATTCGTGGATTTGGCGAGCAGTTTAAACTCGGGATTCCGCTGGGGAAAATCGCCCGGCCGCAAGAGATCACCAACACTATTTTATTCCTCGCTTCCGATCTGGCCAGCCACATTACGTTACAGGATATCGTGGTGGACGGCGGTTCCACACTGGGGGCATGACGATGATCTGGAAGCGTCATTTAACGCTGGATGAACTCAATGCCACCAGTCAGAACACGATGGTGGCGCATTTAGGCATGGTCTATACCCGGCTGGGTGATGATGTGCTGGAAGCCGAAATGCCGGTGGATAGCCGCACGCATCAGCCATTTGGCCTTCTGCACGGCGGCGCATCCGCGGCCCTGGCGGAAACGCTGGGTTCAATGGCGGGTTATCTGATGACCCGCGACGGGCAGTGTGTGGTGGGGACGGAACTCAACGCCACGCATCATCGGGCGGTATCGCAAGGGAAAGTGCGCGGTGTCTGCCAGCCGCTGCACCTCGGGCGTCAGAGCCAAAGCTGGGAAATCGTTATCTTTGATGAACAGGGACGACGCTGTTGCACCTGTCGTTTAGGCACTGCAGTGATGGGGTGAAGATAAGCGCGTCGTTTAGACGCGCTTCGTGACACCAGTTACCAGCTATAGCGCAGATTAAAACTCCCGTTGAGATCGCGGTAGTCGTTATTACCTTTCTGACCCGCCGCCTGGACGCTGACGTTCCACTGGCTATTGAGATTCGCCTGAATTCCCACTTTTAGCTCGCTGCGATCGGCAGGAAGATCCTGTTTTACCGTTGCGTTATCAAATGATACGGCCAGATCGTCGGTGGAGTGTAGCCAGTTAATCTCTGCGAATGGCCGGACGGTTGCATCGACGAATGAAAGCTGGCTATCAATTCGCAGACCAAGACGTGTGGTCCAGCTATCGCCATTTTGCCCGTCTATGCGTGTACCATTTGTCTCAACGCTATCTGCCTCGTAGCGTTGCCAGATAACCTGCGCCTGTGGCGTCAGGCTTACTGTGTTAGCGCTGCTCATATTCATGTCGTAGCGATAACCGCTTTCCAGCGAAATCGCGTGAGCCAGGGAGTCGTAATGCGTTGAACCGGCATTGCCATTCTCGACGCTGTTATTGTAGAAGCCATACTGATACCACGTATCAACATACCAGCCGCGATGTTGCCGGGCATCAGAGAACCAGGTGGCATACGCGCCAAGATTGTAACCGTCGATATCGCCTGTGGCTGTAAACTGACTGCCATCCGCGCCACGATTTCCGGTGCTGTCGGTACTGCCGTCAAGGTAACTGGCCATCAGGCCAAACGTGATGCTTTGCTGATCATCGCGCCAGGTTGCAAGGTCGCCGCCAAGCTGAAACTGGGTGTAATCGCTGTCCATGTCGATATTGCCGTTGACAGCCGATGTGTCCGTTTTTCCGCCTTTAATTCGCGCCCAGACGCTTCCTTCGGCCGAGCGGTACTGGCTCCCTTCACGATCGAACAGCGTTTGCATCTGCAGGCTACGCGCCAGCCATTGGTTGCCCAGATAAGCGCCTATATCGGCGCGATATTGTGGATTTGACGGAATAACGTTGCTGCCGCCGTCATCAGGATCAACCGGTGTGACGTCGCTGCCGCCGTCATCAGGATCAACCGGTGTGACGTCGCTATCGCCGTCATCAGGATCAACTGGCGTCACGTCGCTGCCGCCATCGTCAGGGTCGACAGGCGTCACGTCGCTGTCGTCAGGATCGATCGGAGTGACGTCATCATCCGGGTCGTCGGGTGTTTCTGCTTTGGAACGCAAATACCAGCTTTCGTTATCTTCATACAGACGATACTCATACAGGCCGATTTGAATCTGATTGCCAAGAGAAAATGCGTCATCCGATGATATCCCTCCGACGTCGACAATCTCGATACCTTGATCGGTATATGCACCCACGCCATCCATATTATTGATGTAGAGCGTGGTGCTGCCGTTAACATTACCCGAGACAATGAGCTGGTCGGTTGGTGAATTATCATCGCCTAAACTGGCGTTAAGTGAGAGCTGACCGCCGTTGCCCGTGTAGTCGCCGTTGATGATTAACGCATTCCCGGGAGTCGTGCTACTGCTGCGGATTACACCTTGATTGGTTACGTTACCATTAACGATAAACTGGCTATCTGGCGTTGTACGATCACCAAAGCTTAGCAGGCCGACGTTGTTCACAGCACCGTTGATTACCCCGTTACCGCCGAGAGTGGCTCCAGCTTCAACATCGATGCTCTGCTTGCTCCCTTCAGAGCCAATAGCGCCAGAACTAGTCAACCACAGCGTTCCCTGCTGAATGTCTGTGATTCCGCTCCAGGTATTCTTTGCGGTAAGGGTGAGCGTGCCGTCTCCTTTTTTGGTCAGACTTTTACCGTCCCATCCCGTGGTGGCGTTGGGTGAGGTATCTGCAAGCAACCCATTGACGGTAAATGTCTGGCCCGCGTTCAGGGTGAACGTACCGTGTGCAGGCGTAGAGACCGCGGCGGAGTCTCCGGCGTACCAACTGAGCCCCACGCCCAATTCATATTGGGTATTATCAAGGGCATTAACCTGACCAGAAATCGCGATATAGTCGGGCAGGGTATCCGGATCGGTTGAGATCGAAGCGAAATCGCTCACGATTGCGGAGTTGGCATCAATTAGCGTAACCGTGTCGATGTCTGCCAGTTGATTGTCTGAGGTCAGCGCGTTGAGATCCAGCGCATTACCCGAATTGCTGATGTGTAGATCGCCGCCAGGATTAACCTGTCCGCCGGTAATTAGCGGGTTAGCGGACTGACTGGCCAGCGCCGCGGCGCTTAAATCGACGCTGAGAATACTGCTTTCTTTCAGCGTGACCTCATCAGCATGCACAGTGCTGTAAGTTCCGGCTGTGTGGTCTGCCGCCAGCTCAAGGGTTCCTGCGTTGGTCAGCGTCGTGAGCGTGGAATCATCGGTAACCCGCCACTGGCTCTGCTCGGCAAGGTTAAGATTGAGGATTGAATCAATCCCCTGAGCGTTGAAGCTTTCATTAACCGAGGTTGCTCCGGCGAAATAAGAACCCGCGTCCATATTGAGGTTGATATATCCCCAGCCGCTGTTAACGATGTCGCCGGTTATGGTCATTTTTCCTGAGCCACTTACCGTCCCGCCAGGTAGAACATTCCCGCCCGAGGAAACTTTCGGGTTCCAGATGGCAACGCCGCCGTCGGCGATGATGGTGGTATCGCCCGTCAGATTCACGATACCGCCTTCTTGCACCACCACGCCGTAACCACTGCCGTTAGCGCCGGTCATATCAATGGTCAGATTCTCACCATTGATGATGCCTGCATGGGTAAAATCCCCATCGCCGATGGCCCAAAGACCGTAAGGATTTTTACCGCTCATGATGATATCCGTATTGGATATATTGATCGTCGCGCCACTGTATTGGGCTGATGCGCCATAGCCGTTAACCGCGTAGATAGTGTTTCGCTGCTCTGCGGAACCGTTGAAATTTATGGTTGTCGGTGCGCTGTAAGGGGTGTTGGCCACAATACCGTTGGTCGTGTGGCCTGTGGAATTTCTTCCATCAATGCTGCTGCCTTCACCAATGTTGGCGACGGCGGCATGCATGCTGCTCATTAGTGTAAGAGCGGTGGACTGCGCGGTCGTGACGGTCAGATTTCTGGCATTGAATTCACTGTATCCTCGGCCGGTCAGGTAAATTGTTGATGCAGTCCCGTTTGCGCTAATGGCGCTGTCTGACCCTAAATCAACCACGCCGCCTTCTATTCGAAGCCCTTCCGTCTTCTGGCCGGTGACGTCAATGGTGAGGTGGTTGGCCTTTACTGTTCCGATGGCATCATCTTTACTGGTTGCCGAATAATCCTCAACAATCATCCCGTATCCTTCGGAGAAACCGTGCACGGTGATGGTGGAATCATTGCCAAAATCCACGTTGCCGCTGATGTCCGCGCCTGTACCGTTTGCGCGCTCGTTAGAGGTTGTGGAAAGGGTGATATCAAGGTTATCTGCCGTAAAATAACTTTGTGAACCAGAAACAAGTCCATATGCCGTACCTCCAGGCGTTGAGAGCGTAATTGCGCTGTTCTTGCCCAGATTAATTTGGCTGTATTGCCCCTCCTGGATACCATAAATCGTGGTGCCTGTTCCTGTCTCTGATACGGTGAAATCAATGTTCAGCCCGTTCGCGTTAACCTGGGTGTTTTTTCCAAGATAGAGCGCGCTGCCGCCGGCTGTGCCGCTGGTTAATTCTATGCGGCTGTCATCCCCAAAATTGAGCGTGGTACCATTTGCCCAGTATGTGTCGATACCTACAGCCTTACCGGTTGCATCGGTGTTAACCTGGATTAATCCAGCGTTCATGGTTAACGTATTATTGTCGTCATAGAAATAGACACCCGTCGCATTACCATTTTGGGATTCGGTGATAATTTTACTCTTGTTGCCGAAGTTCAGCGTGGTGTTTTCTGTATGAACGTTAATTCCGTAAGCATCTTTTTTACTGATGGTGTTAATTGATATATTCTCGGCGTCTATATTTGTGCCTGGACTGGTGTTGTTAATATAAAGACCTGTGGTTGATGCTGCTTTCGCCGTTCCTGTGTCTGTAACGTTAATCTGTGTACCGGTACCTAAATTATTATTGGCGCTGTTATCAAGTTTTACCCCAATAGAACCACTATCACCGGTAACGTTAATGGTGGTTTTACCATTAATCTGTACGCCTTGCCCCCCTGAGGACAGACTTTCGATACCCGTGGTTCCATCGACAGATGTCACGGTATCGCCATCATTTAAGTTGATGGTTTCACCGCTAAGCGGGCCGTAGTCGCTGGCATGAACGCAATTTGCCATTAATCCAACTGCCGATAACACCAGGCCTGCGACGGTTGCACGAACCCGTTGATCGCCCTGCGAGAGTTCTGACGTCACCACAAACATATTTCTCGCGATATTCCAGACGATGCGATAGCATTTATTCATAATTTATATCCTTATACGGCCATCCTGAACAACCTGGCGCTGAAAAATTCTGCTGAATTAATTTTATTTTTTTTATGTGGGGTATTTTGTCATTAAAACTGGTGCTGCAGGTATATTCTTTGTTTTGAAATTGGTGATTAAGGTGAAATAAAGCACTTACTGCATACAAAATCAGGATGGTCTGAATCTCTAAGAGCAATAACCGTTAAGCTGAGAAAGTCAGGTTAATATTGTTAATTAATATTCTTATTAATAGTAAAAATATTAAGTGGCACGCTCAGCATCATGCTGAGAGGAGAATTGGATAAAACATAGAGGTGTTGGCACATACTGCGCAATTTTTTCAGTTGTCTCTGCGTTGATAGTGATCAAGTTAACAATACAATGTAAAAAATCAGTGATATATCTGCTTTGCATGGTTGTCAGGTTGTTAAATTCAGAAAAGATGTTATAGAAACAAAATGTAACATCTCTCTGGATCGGACAACGGATAACAACTATGAACAAATCAGGGAAGTACCTCGTCTGGACAGTGCTCTCCGTTATGGGAGCATTTGCCCTCGGCTATATCGCATTAAATCGTGGTGAACAGATCAACGCGTTGTGGATAGTCGTGGCGTCGGTCTGTGTCTACCTTATCGCTTACCGTTTCTACGGCCTGTACATCGCGAAAAATGTACTGGCGCTTGATCCGACACGTATGACGCCAGCCGTGCGCCATAACGACGGTCTGGATTATGTTCCCACCGATAAAAAAGTGCTGTTTGGTCACCATTTTGCGGCAATTGCCGGAGCGGGTCCGTTAGTTGGACCGGTGCTGGCGGCGCAAATGGGTTATCTGCCGGGGATGATCTGGCTGCTCGCCGGGGTAGTACTGGCAGGGGCGGTGCAGGACTTCATGGTGCTGTTTGTTTCTACCCGTCGCGATGGTCGTTCCCTTGGCGAATTGGTGAAAGAAGAGATGGGCCCAACGGCGGGCGTTATTGCGCTGGTGGCCTGTTTTATGATCATGGTGATTATTCTCGCGGTACTGGCGATGATCGTCGTGAAAGCGCTGACCCACAGTCCGTGGGGAACCTACACCGTGGCGTTCACCATCCCGCTGGCGATCTTCATGGGGATTTATCTGCGCTATCTGCGCCCGGGCCGCATTGGCGAAGTGTCGGTCATCGGTCTGGTGTTCCTGGTGTTTGCCATTATTTCCGGCGGCTGGGTGGCTGAAAGCCCGACCTGGGCACCGTACTTTGACTTTACCGGCGTACAGCTGACGTGGATGCTGGTGGGCTACGGTTTTGTTGCCGCCGTCCTGCCTGTGTGGCTGCTGCTGGCCCCGCGTGATTACCTCTCTACCTTCCTGAAAATCGGCACCATTGTTGGTCTGGCAGTAGGGATTCTAATCATGCGTCCGACGCTGACCATGCCAGCGCTGACCAAGTTTGTTGACGGTACTGGCCCGGTCTGGACCGGTAACTTGTTCCCGTTCCTGTTTATTACCATTGCCTGTGGTGCGGTTTCTGGCTTCCATGCGCTGATCTCCTCCGGAACCACGCCGAAGATGCTGGCAAATGAAGGGCAGGCCTGCTTTATCGGCTACGGCGGAATGCTGATGGAATCCTTTGTCGCCATTATGGCGCTGGTTTCCGCGTGCATCATCGATCCGGGCGTGTACTTTGCAATGAACAGCCCGATGGCGGTGCTGGCTCCTGCGGGCACGGTTGACGTAGTGGCTTCTGCGGCACAGGTAGTCAGCAGTTGGGGCTTTGCCATTACGCCAGACACCCTGCATCAAATCGCCAATGAAGTGGGTGAGCAATCCATCATCTCCCGCGCAGGTGGTGCGCCGACGCTGGCCGTCGGGATGGCGTACATTCTGCATGGCGCACTGGGCGGCATGATGGATGTGGCGTTCTGGTATCACTTCGCCATTCTGTTTGAAGCGTTGTTTATTCTGACGGCGGTAGATGCCGGTACACGCGCCGCGCGCTTTATGCTGCAGGACTTGCTGGGCGTGGTATCACCGAGCCTGAAACGTACCGATTCGCTGCCTGCAAACCTGCTGGCTACAGCGCTGTGCGTGCTGGCCTGGGGTTACTTCTTACACCAGGGCGTGGTGGATCCTCTGGGTGGTATCAATACCCTGTGGCCGCTGTTTGGTATCGCTAACCAGATGCTGGCCGGTATGGCGTTGATGCTCTGTGCTGTGGTGCTGTTCAAGATGAAACGCCAGCGCTACGCGTGGGTGGCGCTGGTGCCAACGGCCTGGTTGCTAATTTGTACCCTGACCGCTGGCTGGCAGAAAGCGTTTAGCCCGGATGCGAAAATCGGCTTCCTGGCTATCGCCAACAAGTTCCAGGCGATGATCGACAGCGGTAACATTCCGGCGCAGTACACCCAGTCGCAGCTGACGCAACTGGTGTTTAACAACCGCCTGGATGCGGGTCTTACCATCTTCTTCATGGTCGTCGTTGTGGTGCTGGGTCTGTTCTCCATCAAAACTGCGCTGGCAGCATTGAAAGAGGACAAACCAACTTCGAAAGAGACACCGTACGAGCCGATGCCTGAGAATGTCGAAGAGATCGTGGCGCAGGCGAAAGGCGCGCACTAATATTCTCTTAACCAACGAGCCCTCTCCTGAACGGGGAGGGCGTTTGTACGACAGGGAAACACTATGTTTGAAACACTCGCCAAAGCCGGGAAGTATTTAGGTCAGACCGCCCGATTAATGATAGGTGTGCCGGATTACGACAACTATGTTGAACATATGCGCGTCACGCATCCGGACCAGACGCCAATGACCTACGAAGAATTTTTCCGTGAGCGCCAGGATGCACGATATGGCGGGAAAGGTGGCGCGAAGTGCTGTTGATTTTTTGCCGGATGGCGTTGATGCTTATCCGGCCTACAACATCGTATTGGCGTAATTTGTCGTCGTAGGCCTGATAAGGCGAAGCCGTCATCAGGCAACCCGCACCATAATCACACCGTAAACGACTCTACCTTTTCGAATGCTGCGCGCAGTGTCTCCGGCGTTAACGTTACCGGCAGGGCGTGAATGGACTCCACCGGGCGCAGAGTGTGCGCAATCACTTTGTCGATTTCGGCGCGGTTATTGATGTCCACTTCCAGTTGAGCTAATCGGGTTGGCAGGTTGAATCGCTGATAAGCGGTAATTAACTGCGCCAGCACGACATCTTGTCCCAGCAGCGCGCTCTGCACCAGGATGCCGTACGCCACTTTGGTGCCGTGTAAAAACTTCTCGGTTTGTGGGAGGACGGTCAGGCCATTGTGAACAGAATGCGCCGCCGCCACGCGTGTGTAGCGCTCGCCCAGACCACCAACCATGCCGCCTCCGGCAATAATCGCATCCACCACATCGCAAAACGTGCGGCTTAGCGTGCCTTGTTGTTTGTCTGCCAGCGCCTGCTCGCTGCTTTCCAGCAGGACGTCGCGGATGGTCTGCGCGGCTTGAATACCCAGACGTACTGTCAATGGCAGTGTTTCCGGCTGAGGTGCGAGCACGACGGCTTCATACCACTTTGCCAGCGTGTCGCCGATCCCCGCCAGTAGGTATTCTTCTGGCGCATTGAGAACGATCTCGGGTTCGACCAGCACGAGGAAGTTCGCGTCAGCGAAAATTTCGAAATGTAGTGCCTGGCCCGCATCGTTATACCAGACAGAGAGCGGCGTCCAGGCAGCGCAGGTCGCCGCGATAGTAGGAATACCGACAAACGGCAGATCCAGACGACGGGCCAACGCTTTAGCGGTGTCGAGCAATGTACCGCCACCCACGCCAATCACCACACTGCGATCCTCTCCCAACTCTTTTGCCAGTTGGGCAACATCGGTTTCGCTGCAATGTCCCGTAAACAGCAGGCGTTTAGCCTCGGCAAGATGAAAAGTCTCTGGCAGGTAAGGGCGGGCCGCTTCGATGGCGCGTTCACCATAAACCCACACGGCGCGTGAAAGTTGGTCGGCAGTGAAAAAATCGTTAAGTCTCGACAGGCTGCCAGGATGGGAAAAATAGTTGGCTGGGCCGGTGACGACGCGAATTTCGGTATTACTCATGTTGTGTTGTCCTTTTGGCTGTCCTGTCCAGGCAGGTTATTTTTATATAGACGTCTGAACGTCTTGATTGCCAAATACTAGCATCGTGCTATAGTGGCTTCAACCACAACATCACACGCTGGGATAACAATAATGAGTAATAACCCGCTGATTCCGCAAAGCAAACTGCCTAATCTGGGCACCACTATCTTCACGCAAATGAGTGCGCTGGCTCAGCAGCATCAGGCCATTAACCTCTCGCAGGGGTTTCCTGATTTTGACGGTCCACTCTTTTTGCAAGAGCGTCTGGGGTATCACGTCGCGCATGGCGCAAACCAGTATGCGCCGATGACCGGCGTGCAGCCGCTGCGCGAAGCCATCGCGGATAAAACGGCAGACCTGTACGGCTATAAACCTGACGCGAATAGTGAAGTGACCATCACGGCGGGGGCCACAGAAGCATTATATGCCGCGATCACTGCGCTGGTGCGCCCTGGTGATGAGGTGATTTGTTTCGACCCGAGCTACGACAGCTATGCGCCTGCGGTTGAATTATCCGGCGGTGTGGTTAAACGTATCGCCCTGCAACCACCGGCTTTTCGCGTCGACTGGCAGGCGTTTGGTGCCTTACTCAGCGACCGTACCCGCTTGGTTATCCTGAACACGCCACATAACCCTTCAGCCACTGTGTGGCATCACGCCGATTTTGACGCGCTGTGGCAGGCGATTAAAGAACGCGAGATCTTTGTCATCAGCGACGAAGTTTATGAGCATATCTGTTTCGCCAAACAGGGGCATGCCAGCGTGCTGGCACATTCAGAGCTGCGGGAACGCGCTGTTGCTGTTTCATCGTTTGGTAAGACCTACCATATGACTGGCTGGAAGGTCGGATACTGCGTTGCGCCAGCCGCCATTAGCGCTGAGCTACGAAAAGTTCACCAGTATCTGACGTTTTCCGTCAACACGCCGGCTCAGCTCGCACTGGCGGATATGCTACGAGAAGATCCGGCACACTATCGCGAACTGCCCGCGTTTTATCAGAAAAAACGCGACGTGTTAGTGAACGCGCTGCGTGACAGCCGACTGGAAATTCTGCCGTGTGAAGGCACATACTTTTTACTGGTCGATTACAGCGCCGTTTCCTCGCTTAACGACGTGGAGTTTTGCCAGTGGCTGACCACTGAAGTGGGCGTTGCGGCAATTCCGCTGTCGGTGTTCTGCGCCGATCCTTTCCCGCATAAACTGATTCGCCTCTGTTTTGCCAAGCAAGAATCGACGCTGTTAGCGGCAGCCGAGCGTCTGGTTTCGTTGTAGCTATTTCACAGTCCAGGCTTTGGAGAATCGACGGTCAGCAAACAACGCTTGCAGGCCGTTGATTTGCTTCAGGCGTAACACCTCGTCGCTGTCCATACCAAGATCCTTGCCAATTCTTTCTTCACTCCATCCCAGTTGCGATAGCTCGCGGACAATCTCGGACATGGCGTGGATTTGATGACGCCCGCGGGCGCGGTTGTGGCGAATGGTTGCCGCCATACGCTCATGGCGTTCGCGTTCTAAACAGGCAACCGGCAGATATCCTTTCAGCCTGGGCCTCAGTGAGGCTTTGGCTTTACCTAACTCGTGGCGGTGGAAACCGTCGACAATTTCGTACTCTTCAGCCGTTGAGTGAACCACTACAATGGGCTGCGTAAACCCGTCAGCTTCGAGGGACTTCAGCAGCAGCTTTTTCTCCGGTGGCGCAACGTTATTGGGGTTGTAGTCATTGGGTGAAATATGATCATTTTTAACCCAAAGAACGCAATCTACGGGCTCCTCGCGAAAGGGACTGACGCTGTGTATTGCCTTTCTGAATTCATTTATGGCTTCAATTCTCTCTGGTTCTGATAAACCAGAAAGAAAGCCGAGGAGTTCCTGAGTTAATCGCTGTTGCATAAGAGTCCCCATTCCTGGCGTTTTGTTTTCATGCGCTCATTGTAGCGTTGATAGTTTTTGGGTTTCGTTGGACTAAATGAGAGAGCCCGGCACCAATAGTCGTTATTCAGCAGGACCTTACAGATACGCCGCCATGACGGAATATCCACTGAACCAATATCTCTTTCCTGGGTTTGTGGGATATTCTCCATGCCTTTTTTCTTATACCACTGTAAATAGACGGCGATTTTATTGCGGTAATGTTCGGCGGTCGTTTCCGGCATACTCTTCAATAACAGCATGGCGTATTCCTGCCAGCTTAAATGTTCGGGTTTTAATATTTTGCGGTGACCGTAAAAATGGTTGTCCTGACCAGCATATATCCCGCCACTTTTTACCCCGCTGACGCGGGAGCACATCATTGCCCAGCGTTCAGGCTCAATAACATGGTAAAGCCACAGCCCCTGGCGTTGTTCTGGTCCAAAGGGTTCGCAGATACGCATGTATCGCGTGGGAACTCCCGCCTGATACATCAGGTTGTACAGGGGATTACACGGGAGCGTTGACTTGGCAAACCACGTCCAGATGTCAGCAGTTTTCCAGTCATAAATCGGATAAATATACCAGGTATGCCCGCCGGGGGCGCTGGTGGTCCAGGGTTTGTCATCGGCAAAACGCTGTTTTTTCGAGTTCGCAATGGCGACAAAACGATTATATGACTCATCAGCGCGGATCCCGACCATCATGGCGGCTGGTCGTTTCTGCGAAAACCATTCAGCGAACTCACGAACAAATTGCTCGAAAGTCATACCGGGTTGGTAGAAAGAGAAAAACTCGGGATCGGTAATGGCATCTGCGGGCGGTTGGCGCACCCATTGAGTACCTGGTTCCCAGCATTGCCATTCAGGCTGAAATTGTGACAGTGAATTTTGTGTCGTCAGCGGCAATGCAACCCAATAAAATTCTTCGATGACATCGGAATAATTCTCGCGTAGCGCCTGGACATAGTCGATAGTGCAGGAAAACTGAGCCTCCCAGTCGATAAATAAGACGTTTATTTTTTTCTGTAACTGGCGGGCAATGGCGGCGGTCAGATGTAACATTAACCCCGAATCTTTACCCCCAGAGAAAGAAACGCAGACACGCGGTAGAGTTTCAAGCGTCCAGGTAATGCGTTCCTGTGCTGCTTGCAGAACATTTTTATCCAACGGTATTTTATAAACAGACATATCAAATCCATATCGAATTTTTATTATTTGCAGCCATAATAAATGTCCGTAATAGGATAAGCTTTTTCTTGCAGCATGCAATATTTAAATATATTCATTATCTGCATGCTATTTTGTTATTGTATATTTTATATGAATTATAATGTGCTTTTAATCATGTTATCCTTAACTATCCAAGGATAGTTTGCTTATGTATTCTGCGAAGGCTTTGTTATTCAAGGATGCCCGGTTATACATTATAAATAATTTTACTTTTGGTAATTCAAAATTGGTTTTAATTTCTTTAAATTTCAATGCTGGCTGATAAATTTCATAAATTTGTCTGGGGATCACACCAATAATATCCGTACTGGCGATAACGTTAGCAATCGAGAGTAAGGAGTCGCTACTAAAACCTACTTTATGGAATGCCATCGATTCGCTGGCACGGGAGCGATAATCTTTAATGCCCTGATCTTCAGAGGAAAAATATGTAAATTGCTCTTGTTGGATTTGTTCGAGCGTGCTCGTCTCATTTATTCTTGGATGGTTGCCACTGCACACTAAAACACAGTCAATAGTCTTGAAATGAGTACATACAATAGAACGATTGTGAACTGGCGTTGTTGTAATCACCAGATCGGCTTTACGATAGGCAAGGATGTTTTCGGCCGTTTCTGCTGACATTAATATATCATGATGCTCAATTTCAATATCTGAATTTTCTCTGAGGCTATTAATTAAAGATGTCACATTCAGGTTGGTTGTAATTTGTGGGCTGTAGATGACGAATTTATTTTTCAGGCTGGAACCGTGCATGATATTGATGGTTTGTTCCAGATTATTGAGATTTTTTTCAAGGTGAAGATGAAGGTTTACCCCTGTGACCGTAGGCGTAATGCCTTTGCCTGAGCGAATAAACAAGGGGTCGTTAAACTGTGTACGCAGTCGCTGTAATGACTGGCTGACGGCTGAAGGGGTGATATACAGTGTTGCCGCAGCTTTACTGATGCTCAAATGTTGATAAATACATTCAAAAATTACCAACAGGTTAAGATCGAATTTTTTGAGGTCATAGAGGTTAGCCATGCATACCTTCCTGTGATGGTAATGTATAGGATAATTCAATTGTTGAATAATTTAAATTCTAATCATTCTTAGAATTTATGTTTATGGCTTAATGAATAATTAACTTAAACTAAAATAACACAGATTGCTTGATGGTTACGATAAAAATATATTTAAAAGAGTGATTGAAATGAGAACCATAACAATCACTCATTCTGTTACCTTTATTTATTTCCCATAATAATATTTAATTTATCTTTATCGGGTAATCCCACTTCCTGTTGTAACGTATCGTCTTTGCTCATGTAGTAGATCGCGGGCGTCACATTAGCACCTAAATCATCCATGAGTTTTTGGTTGATATTCAGTACTTTCATCTGTTCTGGATGGACAGACGTGGGGATTTCCAGCTTCATTTTCCCGCCGGATGCTTCATAGTCATGCCAGGTTTTGGCCGGATCTTTGGATGCCAGGATCGCAGCAGCAGTTGCCGGGCTTTCGGGCTTGATCACGCCAACCAGCAGCGTACGCAGCTGAACTTTACCGGAATCTACCCATGGGCGCGCCTGCTGCCAGAACTGTTTGCAATAAGGACAGAAGGGATCGGCAAACACGTAAACGATGACCGGGGCTTCTTTTTTCCCGTCCAGAATCCACGACGCTTTTTCCATTCGCTGCCACATCTCACGTCCGGCAGGGGCATAGATCTCTTTTTCTATGAGCGCATTACTGAGGTTTTCGCCTTTTTCATTATACATGTAGCCGGAGATGGCATGTTTACCGTCAGGCGTGACATAGATAGTGACCCCCATGTCCTGGTATTTTCCCAGATAGCCTTTCATTCCACCCGGTGCGTCGAAGGGCTTCAGGATCGTAATCCCCTGTTTCTCAATGGCTTTAACAGGGGCAGGGAGCTCCTCTGCGTGCACGATAGCGGGGAGAAGAGTTAAGAGTAAGGTGCGTTTAAACATTGATTTTCCTTATAAAATCAGCAGGAAAGTGGGCTTAATTGCAAAACCTATCACAGCCATAGGTAAGATCGACGGTCTGTCGATTGCCCTTTCTTTAGTTGGGTGATGTAATCCCCATCGCTGTTACGACCTTTGTTAAGGTAATGTAGAGCGCAACACATAGCCAGCTCTGCTGGCACTGACGTTACCTGCGGGTAGCTCGGGTAATGAGGCTCCCTGCAAAGGGGGCCTTTTTTACTTTTATCTTTAGGTTCACAACATGAGTTTGAGTGGGTTGTTAGTTAACGCTTATTGATTTGATAAAGGAAACGCATTAGCCCTGCGAAGAGATTTTCGTTAACTTATCTCTCAACGAAAACACGGAGGAAGTACAGATGTCTTTGATTAATACCAAAATTAAACCTTTCAAAAACCAGGCGTTCAAAAACGGTGAGTTCATCGAAGTAACCGAGAAAGATACCGAAGGTCGCTGGAGCGTCTTCTTCTTCTACCCGGCTGACTTTACTTTCGTATGCCCGACCGAGCTGGGTGACGTTGCAGACCACTATGAAGAACTGCAGAAACTGGGCGTAGATGTGTATTCCGTGTCTACCGACACCCACTTCACCCACAAAGCATGGCACAGCAGCTCTGAAACCATCGCGAAAATCAAATACGCGATGATCGGCGACCCGACTGGCGCCCTGACCCGTAACTTCGACAACATGCGTGAAGATGAAGGTCTGGCTGACCGCGCAACCTTCGTTGTTGACCCGCAGGGTATCATCCAGGCAATCGAAGTTACCGCTGAAGGTATCGGCCGTGATGCGTCTGACCTGCTGCGTAAAATCAAAGCAGCACAGTACGTCGCTTCCCACCCAGGTGAAGTTTGCCCGGCAAAATGGAAAGAAGGTGAAGCAACCTTAGCGCCATCTCTGGACCTGGTTGGTAAAATCTAAGTCGCATAGTTTGTAGGCCGGATAAACCTAGTGCATCCGGCATTCCACAGGCGCAAATTTGCGCCTGTTTCATTCCAGCACCATGACGCAAGTTGCATTAATGCAGTCCCGCAAAATCGGCTTGCATGATGATGTTTTCAGAGAGGGAAGAAGAATGCTCGACACAAATATGAAAACCCAGCTCAGGGCTTACCTTGAGAAACTGACCAAACCTGTTGAGCTGATTGCGACGCTGGATGACAGCGCTAAATCGGCAGAAATCAAGGAACTGCTGACTGAAATTGCTGAACTGTCAGAAAAAGTCACCTTCAAAGAAGACAATACTCTGGCGGTGCGTAAGCCATCGTTCCTGATTACCAATCCCGGTTCTCACCAGGGACCGCGTTTTGCCGGTTCTCCGCTGGGTCATGAGTTTACCTCTCTGGTGCTGGCGCTGTTGTGGACCGGTGGTCATCCGTCAAAAGAGGCGCAGACGTTGCTGGAGCAGATCCGCGATCTCGACGGTGATTTTGAATTTGAAACCTATTATTCACTTTCCTGCCATAACTGCCCGGACGTGGTGCAGGCGCTGAACCTGATGGCGGTGCTGAACCCACGTATCAAACATACGGCGATTGACGGCGGTACTTTCCAGAACGAAATCACCGATCGTAACGTGATGGGCGTTCCGGCGGTATTTATGAACGGCAAAGAGTTCGGTCAGGGGCGTATGACGCTGACTGAGATCGTGGCGAAAGTGGATACTGGCGCAGAAAAACGTGCGGCTGAAGAGCTGAATAAGCGCGATGCTTATGACGTATTGATTGTCGGTTCTGGTCCTGCAGGTGCGGCGGCAGCGGTGTACTCTGCACGTAAAGGCATTCGCACCGGTCTGATGGGCGAACGTTTTGGCGGTCAGGTCCTTGATACTGTTGATATTGAAAACTATATCTCAGTACCGAAAACTGAAGGTCAGAAACTGGCAGGCGCGCTGAAAGCACACGTTGATGATTATGATGTCGATGTGATTGACAGCCAGAGCGCGAGCAAACTCATTCCAGCAGCGCAGGAAGGCGGTTTGCATCAGATTGAAACGGCCTCCGGCGCGGTGCTGAAAGCACGTAGCATTATCATCGCCACCGGCGCGAAATGGCGCAACATGAACGTTCCGGGTGAAGATCAGTATCGCACCAAAGGCGTAACCTACTGCCCGCACTGTGATGGCCCGCTGTTTAAAGGCAAGCGTGTTGCGGTGATTGGCGGCGGTAACTCCGGCGTTGAAGCGGCTATCGACCTGGCAGGTATTGTTGAACATGTGACGTTGCTGGAGTTTGCCCCTGAAATGAAGGCCGACCAGGTGCTGCAAAATAAGCTTCGCAGTCTGAAAAACGTCGACATCATTCTGAATGCGCAAACGACAGAAGTGAAAGGCGATGGCAGCAAAGTTACTGGCCTGGAGTATCGTGACCGTGTGAGCGGCGATGTTCACAATGTGGAACTGGCAGGTATCTTTGTTCAGATTGGTCTGCTGCCGAACACCAACTGGCTGGAAGGCGCCGTTGAACGTAACCGTATGGGTGAAATCATCATCGATGCCAAGTGCGAAACCAGCGTGAAAGGCGTTTTCGCTGCCGGTGACTGCACCACCGTACCGTATAAGCAGATTATCATCGCGACCGGTGAAGGCGCGAAGGCCTCGTTGAGTTCGTTTGATTATCTGATTCGCACGACAGTAGCATAAAAAAGTAAGACTCACCTGCAATGCCAAAACCGCCAGTCATCCGCTGGCGGTTTTTTATTTCCATACACTTAAATTGTCAATTCTTGAAACAATAAACCGTTTAAAACATTCACTTAATTAGCCTGATCATTATTTTCATCAAAGAAAGAGAGGGCGTTATCTTTATTATATTAACCTGCATTATTTTTTTATTTGTTGTGTGAATAAATGGTTGGTTAATTCATGGGTGAAATATATGAAACCCTGACGATCTTTGAATCGACAGGGTTATTGTTACGTGATTTTTTTATCTCTCACGATAGTTACACGCTGAAAGCGGCTTATTCAGCTTTAGATACAAATGCCTCAACGCTAACAGAGCAGGAGTGGCTGGAGGCGGAGTACGACTTCAATGCACTATTTGTTGGGCCGCAGACGCTAAAAGCCCCGCCGTTCGCTTCGGTATACCTTGAAGAAGATGCCCTCGTAATGGGTAAATCAACCTTAAGAATTCGGGAATTCATGGCAAATATAGGTCTATCTATAAACCATGTAAATAATATCCCGGATGATCATATTTCCTGCGTATTGGAATTAGCAGTTTTATTATCGGCTAATGCCAGGATATCAGCAGAATACCAGATCGTTATGACTCGATATGTAATTGAGTATATAGCGATGTGGATGCCCGCGTATATAGAAAAAATACATATAAATGCACAAACCGTTACGTTGAAAAACGTCGCGGAAAGGTTGTCTTTTTGGCTTGATGAATTAAACACGAGAGTATCAATATGAGTAATGAACCGGGAGTTCTGAACAGACGTTCATTTTTGAAAGGGTTGATTGCCCTTGGAACGGTGGCTGCCCTGCCAGGGGGATTGCTGACTTCACGCTGTGCATTGGCGCAACCGCCAATTCCGTTTAATCCCAAAACCTACAAAATCTATCGTAACGCCTGTCCACGTAACTGCTATGACACTTGTAGCCTGAAAACCTGGGTGAAGGATGACGTCATCACCTTTGTGGAAGGCGCGCCTGAATCAATGTTTACGCATGGAACTCCGTGTGTGAAGGGATTGAGCTATCCACGTAGGGTATACAGCCCGGACCGCATTAAATATCCGATGGTTCAGGATGTTCGCGGCAGCGATAACTGGCGTCGTATCTCCTGGGATGAAGCAATGCAGCGCATTGCGACCAAGATGCTGGAGATTAAAAAGAAAGATGGTTCAATGTTGGGTCTGGCGCTGACCAAGTACTCAGGCAAATTTGGTGTATTGAACTATGCCGTTGAAGGGATGATGTCTTCACTGGGTTACACCACCCGTTTTGCCGGAACACCTTGCTGGCCAGCCGGTATCGACGCGCAAAACTACGACATGGGCGACATGTGGTGTAACGACCCGGAAGATATGGTGAAAGCCAAATACATTATTATCTGGGGCGCTAACCCGGCCTGGTGCTCTATGCACACCATGAAGTACATCTATCAGGCGCGGGAAAAAGGCGCAAAAGTGGTCGTTATCGATCCACTGTTAACCCAAACCGCTGCGAAAGCCGATCTCTATTTACGCGTTCGCCCAGGATCAGATGGCGCTCTGGCGCTGGGCATGGCACGCCACCTGGTGGACAAAGGATTGGTTGATCAGGATTTCGTTAACAACTATTCCCATGGCTATGCTGAATTTGAAGAGTATTTGCGTAATAACGTTACCGTAGAGTGGGCATCTGAGATTTGCGGGCTGTCGGCGGATGTTATTCGCCAGTTGGCGGAAGAATTTACCGCGGTTAACCCTGCTACTGTGTGGATTGGCTACGGCATGCAGCGCCATGTCAACGGCGGCGCTAACGTACGGGCGATCGATGCCTTTGTGGCAATGACCGGCAATATTGGCATTGAGGGCGGTGGCGCTCGCTACGGTCATTTGCATACCTGGGGCTTTAACTACAATGCCATGTTGCAGAAGCCACCGGTAGGCTCCATTGGGATGCCGGGGGCGGCGGGCACAACCAGCGAGTTTGGTTCTGCGGGGGAAGTCGCACAGTATTCCGATCGCTCGTTGAATATCAACCAGACCGCAAAGGGAATTCTGGAAGCCAATGAGCCGCCTGTCCGAATGCTTTGGGTTGCCTGTAAGAACCCGTTTGCTCAGGATTTTGATCGCAGCAAGATGGAAAAAGCATTCGAAAAACTGGAAATGGTGGTGTGCGCCGACCAATTCTTTAACGAGACCGTCCAGCATGCCGATATCGTTTTGCCTGTCACCACAGCCTTTGAAGAGTGGAACGTAGACGCCTCATATTGGCACTACTGGCTCTCAATCAACCAGCCTGCAATTAAGCCAATGTATGAGGCAAAATGCGATCTGGAAATCGCCGTTTTACTTTCCCGCACAATCAACAAGCTGGAGCCGGGTTCTTGCACATTCCCGCAGGAGTTCGATCATAAGCGCTGGCTGGACCAGGAGTTCAATGACGGAATGGCCAAAATGTTTGGTATCTCCTCCTGGGATGATTTACTGGAAGGGCCGAAAAAAGCCATTCTGCCAAGTTCTGCGGCCTGGTATGACCGTAAGTTTAAAACGCCCTCTGGAAAGTTTGAGTTCAAATCTGAGCTGTGTGAGAAAAATGGTCATACGGCGCTGCCGGAATACAAACCGGAGGCAAAAAGCACGTTGCCATTCCACCTGTTTACGCCGCATGTCCAGTTCGGTATCCATTCCCAATTCATCAACCTTGACTGGATGCAGGTCTTCTATCCTGAACCGTTTGTTTATATGCACCCGGTTTCCGCCGGGAAAAGAGGCATCGCTGAAAATGACCTGGTGAAAGTGTTTAACACCGCAGGTGAGGTGGAGTTACGTGCGAAGGTAACCGCTAACGTTCCGGAGGATTTCCTGGTGATGTACGAGGCGTGGTTCCCGAAACGGAAATACAACGTTCAAAACGTTGTGGCGGATACTCCGGCCGATATGGGCTTGATGAAAACTGGTGCGCCAGGTGCGGCCATCCATAGTCAGTTTGCGGACATCATTTTGATCGATAAAGGAGCAGCGGCATGAGGCGCGCGTTTTTAGTTAATAGCGATAAGTGTATCGGCTGCCGTGGCTGTGCGATGGCGTGTAAGAGTTTTAACCAGCTGGAGCCAGAACGTTTCTGGCGCTACGTCTACCCGCTGGATAAAGAAATTTATCCGCATGAAGAGCGAGCGTTCTACTCGCTGGCCTGTAACCACTGCGAAAATCCGGCCTGCCTGGCAGCTTGTCCGGTAGAGGCGTACACCAAACGTGAGGATGGCGTTGTAGTGCATAACCCGGAACGTTGTATCGGATGCAAAAACTGTATTCGCAACTGTCCATACGGTGCGCCGCGCTTTAATGAAGAGACGAAAAAAGCGGAAAAATGCAGCATGTGCTATGAGCGTCTTGATGTTGGCATGCAGCCGGCGTGCGTGAATGCCTGTCCGGTAGGTGCGCTGACGCTTATCGATCTGGATGCCGATCCTATACCTGATAATGCGGTGCAGTATCCGCCGGGATTCCCGCGTATGCCGCAGCTTAATCCTGGCACGCGTTTTATCCTTGCGCGTCAACCAAAGCAGCCGGAGGCCAAGTAATGGAAAAGTATGAACTTCCTCTGGTCATTTTTACCGTATTAAGCCAAATGTCGGTTGGGATCACGCTCATTCTGACGCTGCGTGTGCTGCAAGGAAAACTGGAGAGCAAGCGCCTGTACTGGCTGGTAAGTGGACTGGTTCTGGCGGCGGCGTCCGTGGCGGCGATATTACACCTTGCGCATCCGGATCGCGCCTACGATGCCTTGATCAACCTGCAGCACGCCTGGCTGAGCCGAGAGATTCTGGGCGCCACTTTATACGGTGCAGCTGTCGGAGTGACGTTTTTGGCAAAAGGGCACAAAGCACCAGCTGTTCTGGCCTCTGTTCTCGGTATCGCGCTGGTGGCGGTACAGGGGATGACCTATGCCGCCCCGGCAATGGTGGCGATCGCCAACGGTCTGACAATGCTGTTGTTCTTCATCACGGTGTGGGTGATGGGGTGTGCTGCGATTCCACTGCTTAACCTCGCACCTGCCGTTGCTGCATTGCGCCAGGGGATTGCCGTGTGTATGGCAGTCATGATCACCGCACCCATTATCTGGCTAAGCGGTGGCACCATCATGCAGATGACGGCGCATGCCTGGCTGACGTCGCCACTTTATCTGGCGAGTCTGGTGTGTCTGGCGGTGGCCTTTGTGCTTAGCCGTCAGGGCGAGCGTCGCGCAAAAGCGCTTTTCGCCCTGCTGTTTGTTGGCGTATTCCTGAGCCGTCTGACGTTTTTTGGCGATACGATCAGCTCCATCGTGAATATCGGCCATTTGTATTAATCGTGAGGTAACAAAAACCCCTGTCAGGCGTTAACCTGGCAGGGGTTTTCTTTAGCAAATCAGTGGCTGTTAACGAACAACCAGCACTGGCAAAGTCGCGTGTCGAACAACGCTGGAAGCGTTTGAGCCGAGCAGATGGGTGCTGATTGATGGGTTACGCGACCCAATGACAACGACATCCGCATTCAACTCTTCACCCAACTCGTTGACCACGTCACGGACGCTGCCAAAGCGGACGTGTTGTTTAATACGGGAAGGATCGATGCTGAAGTGACCAACCATCGTTTGCAGACGGGTTTCCGCTTCGTGTTGCAGATGCTCTTCAAAACGACGGACATCGGCTGCAAAGCGGTGCAGGCTTAAGCTCGCTGAGCCTGGCAGCACATGCAGTAGATGGATAACCCCTTTATCCTGGGCCAGAAATTCTGCATGGCGAATAGCCTTGTCGCTCAGTTCCATTTCGAATACATCAACTGGCATTATGATTGTGTTGTACATAAACATTCTCCTTGTCATTACATGAACACATAACAGCATAGTATTAAAAATGATTCTGTCAGTCACGACACAGATTTATGTTTTGCGAACAGGAAAGAAAGCGAGGAGCAGGGAGATCTAACCGGAAAGAGGATGCGGATGCATCCCCTGTAAGATAAAGCGAGTGGCTTTGATAAGACAGAGTTAGCGCAGGTAGTCGCCTGCAGCTTCAGGCTGGTACTCAAGCTCGATAACTTCGAGGTGCGTTGAGGTCCCGCCTGGCAATTCCCAGTGAATGGTATCACCAACGCGCAGCCCCAGAAGTGCAGCGCCGACAGGTGCCATTACCGAAAGCTGTGTGTTGCTGTCAGTCATAGTAGCCGGATACACCAGGGTACGCACACGGACTTCGCCATCACTCAGATTGCGGAATTTCACGCGGCTGTTCATGGTCACGACGTCGTGCGGCATGGTTTCTGGAGAACACATTTGGGCACGATCCAGCTCGGCGTTAAGGGCGTCGGCAATCGGTAAACCAGCAAACGCAGGTTGCTCCAACAGGCGGTCAATGCGTTCCGCATCGAGGTCGTTAATGATGATAGTTGGTCTGGACATTTATTACTCCATGTCGTCGATACTGCGGGTGCGCAGGTAAATAATCCCAAAAGAAAACCCTCACCGTCAGGCGGCAAGGGTTTAGCTTTTATGATGATACTGAGACTTACCCCATGTTTGAAGTGATTTAGTTCACATTCAGGTAAATCATCAACATTGTCGCATATGGTGTGATTTTAGCCGAAAAACGTGATCGTTCTCCAATTTGCATTATGCTTTTTAAGCGCTCGCTGCGGGCGCGTCAAACAACTCAGTGTTCCGCGACAGGAGATCTCATGAGCCAGTACGACAAACTTACCTTGAAAGACGGCAGCTATTTGCATTTTAAAGACTGGGGAAGTGGACAACCTATTGTGTTTAGTCACGGTTGGCCGCTGACGGCAGACGCGTTTGAAGATCAGATGCTGTTCCTTGGATCGAAAGGATTTCGTGTGATCGCCCATGACAGGCGCGGACATGGGCGTTCGGCCCAACCCTGGGATGGACATCATATGGATCAGTATGCTGACGACCTGGCTGAACTTACCGCGCATCTCAATCTTAAAGATGCCGTACATGTTGGGCACTCTACCGGCGGTGGGGAAGTGGCTCGTTATATTGGCCGGCATGGGACGCAGCGGGTGGCAAAAGCGGTGTTAATTGGCGCGGTGACGCCCATCATGATCAAGACTGACTTTAACCCAAATGGCGTGCCGAAAGAGGTATTCGATGGCATCCGTGAGGGGGTTGTGAACGATCGCGCCGCCTTTTTCTATGAGCTGACCGCTGCATTCTATGGCTACAATCGTCCTGGCGCAAAAGAGTCGAAAGCCGTCAGGGAAAGTTTTGTTGAACAGGGCTTACAAGGGTCCATCAAAGCGTTGTACGACTGTATACACGCGTTTTCGGAAACAGATCTGCGTGAAGACCTCAAAAAGATGACCATCCCGACGCTGGTGATCCACGGTGATGACGATCAGATTGTTCCGTTTGACACCTGCGGAAAAGTCGCGGCGGAAATACTGCCGGACTCGCAGTTGAAGGTATATGTCGGCGGCTCGCATGGCATCTGCACCACCCATAAGCAACAGATCAACGGTGACCTGCTCAACTTTATTCAGTCGTAATCGTTGGCAGATTGTTCTACGCTGATCTTCTTTTTCCAGGGGGATGAGCGAAGCATAATTTGTGCTGCGCTGACGTTAACTTCAACAGGGAACGCTATGTATTTCTATCAACCGTCACAGGGACACGGCTTACCGCATGATCCGCTAAATGCCATCATTGGACCGCGCCCGATTGGCTGGATTGCGTCGCGTGACAGCAACGGTCGGCACAATCTGGCACCATACAGTTTCTTTAACTGTTTTAACTATCATCCGCCGATTATCGGTTTCGCCAGCAGCGGCTGGAAAGACAGCGTGCAGAATATTATCGAAACCGGTGAATTTGTCTGGAACCTGACGACTCTTGAGCTGGCCACTGCGATGAACGAAACGTCAGCCAGCTTGCCGCACGGTGAGGACGAGTTTTTTGCCGCCGGGCTTAGCAAGGCAGATAGCCGGATAGTCAACGTGCCGCGCGTGGCGCAAAGCCCGGTCAATTTTGAGTGTCGCTTATCGCAAAGCCTGCAACTGACTACCGCTGATGGCTCACCGGTTGATACCTGGCTGGTGTTGGGGGAAGTGGTAGGCATTCACATAGATGAAACGCTCCTGGAAGACGGCATCTATCAGACGGCGAAAGCGAAACCGGTACTGCGTGCAGGTGGGCCAACGGCGTATTATTCGATCAGTGAAACACATCGTTTTGATTTAGTTCGCCCGGACGCCCGTGCAAAACGCTAAGTTTACGGACCGACGCCAGCTTGCAGCGTCGGTCACGAGTTTCAGTATCCCACTTTGTCGATAATAAACTGTTTACCGCAGCTACCCGGATGCGGTTGCGGTAGGAATGACTGGGCAGATAACGTCTGGTTGATGTTGTCAGCTTTCAGGGACAACTGGATCTCCGTGAGATACGCCGGACTACCGTGGCAGCTTAGCTTCACGGCTTTGACGTTCTCTTTGCCCCAGCTTTTGGCTACGGCGGCGTCAAATGCGCTACGGCTGACGGTTTTGCCGTAGTTTTCCGCCAGGAATTTGCCCGCTTCGCTGTTTTTAACCTCATTATTCAGCCGTACCATCGTGCCAAAGTACGCGTCGGGGTCAAAGCCGAAACACGCGCCATGTTTGGCATACTCGTAACGTTCCAGACATGATCTTCCACCAGCACCAGGCATTACGGCGCTGAGTTTTGCCGCGCTTTCCAGCGACAGCCCGGTTTCGGGGGCCGCGCATTTACGGCTGGCGCGCGCTTCAGGCAGGTTGGGAATAGGGCGAGTCGCGCAGCCAAAACGCATCCAACGGCGATTGTCTACTCCACGGGCGGCAATGGATTTAGGCAGGCTGGGCCATAAACCGTGAACGGTCAGAAAATCCGCTTTGTCTGCGCTCTCTTTTTGCAGACGACATTCGTCAGGCTCCTGACGATTACGCTCATGTTGGCTCTGACAAAATCCGGTTTGCCAGGAGAGGGCCAGCACGTAGCTGTCAAAATCAGCGTACTGTTTTGCCTGAAGTTCATCGGCCTGAGCCGCAGAAACTGGCAGCAGGAGTGCCGCCAGCAACGAAGAATAACGCCATGTTGATGTCATGATGATTTCGGATACTTATATAAATTCTGAATATCATCTATTTAATCATAAAAAATGCCAGTCAGGTTTAGCTGACTGGCATCATTTTCATCAGGCGTGAACCAGGATGATTAGCTCCACATAGCCAGAATCGGCCAGCCGACCAGCAGAAGCATGGAGATGTAGATAACGCCGAAGATAGCACCCAGACGCCAGTAGTCTTTGGACTTCACATAACCACAGCCGTAGATGATAACGCCAGGGCCCGTTGCATACGGAGTCAGACAGCCCATGATACCGATGGACAGTACCAGCAGGATACACAGGTGTTCCATCGGCACGCCCGGGATGCCTTTACCTACAGCCAAAATAACCGGCAGCATGGTGGCCGTGTGTGCAGAAAGGCTGGCAAACAGGTAGTGAGCAAAATAGAACACCAGCACCAGTACGATCACGGTCGCGTTAGGCGAGAAGCCTTCCAGATGCGTGCTCATGGTGTTGGCGAACCAGTCGATGAAGCCTGAACGGGTTAAACCATTCGCCATAACGACCAGCGTGGCGAGGTTAACCAGAGTGTTCCATGCGCTGTTATAACGGGTAATGTCTTTCCACGGTACAACGTGCAGCGCCAGCATCAGGGAAACAGCCAGCAGGCCCACTGCGGTTGCATCAATTAGTTTACCACCGAAGACCCACAGACCCAGACTGAGCAATACCAGACCGATCAGCGTTATCTCTTTACGGGTCAGTTTACCCATACCTTTCAGTTCATCACCGGCCCAAGCGGCAACTTCAGCACTGTGAGTAACTTCTGGTTTGTACAGAACATAGGACAGCCACGGAGCAACGATCAGCAAAATAATACCGACCGGCAGGAAGCTGAGGAACCACTGCAACCAGCTGATTTGAATACCGGCAATTTTGTTGACGAATTCCAGACCCAGCACGTTAGGCGCAGCGCCGGTCACGAACATCGAGGAACTCAGGCTGGTACTGATGACCATCATCCACATCAAATATCCACCGATACGGCGCGCGGAAGGATCGTTCGGGAATGATTTAAACAGCGGCGGCAGGTTTTTGATAACCGGGAATACGGTGCCACCGGTACGCGCAGTGTTAGATGGAGTAAACGGTGCCAGCAGAATGTCGATGATAACAATCGCATAGCCCAGCGTCAGGGTACGTTTACCCATGAATTTCACCAGGAACAGCGCGATACGACGACCCAGACCGGTGACTTCATAACCCAGTGCGAAGATAAACGCACCAAACACCAACCACACGGTGGTGCTGGAGAAGCCCGCCAGGCCCCATTTCAGCGCTTGCTTACCCGCTTTAAACGCCGGGTCGGCCAGTTCTGAAGCATCAAACAGCAGATAGTTGCTGCCGATAACGCAGATCGTTACGGCGATAAAGCTGATCGCTGTTGCCGGAATTGGCTCCAGGATCATACCGACGATCATCGCCACAAACACGGCAAAGTAGTGCCAGGCCTGTGGAGGCATTCCATCAGGGACGGGGATTAGAAACATGACACCCATGACGACCAGGGGGGCCAATAACTTCCATATTTTATCTTTTGCTAAAGACATGTGTGTGATTCTCCGGAAAGGATCTTTAATTGTGATAATGATGAACTTGTGAAATCTGAGCTAAGAACCAGGTGACGATCAGCAGATCGGCGCAGCCTCCGGGACTGAGGTTGCGTTCAATGCACTGTTGGTCGAACTGGTGTAGATATTCGAGATCGGCAGGGGTACGAATCCCCCCTTGCTGCATCAGGGCGGTGGCCTGCTGCTGTAGCCAACGCAGACCTTCTGCGCCGCCACGTGAAGCCACGTTGGTGTCGCCGTTGATAGACATCAGCAGCAATAATGTGTCGAGTAACGCCAGTTCAGGGTCGCGGCCCTGAGTCAGCAGTGCGCGGTAGTGCGGCAGGGCATGCTGGATGACAAGCGGATATCCCGCTTCGGCTTCGCCCCGTGCGCCGGTTAATCCCAATTGCTGATAAAGACGTTGGCCAGCCGTGAGTTGTTGATTGTTCTGGCGCAGTTCGCGCTCGGTCAGGCCACGGCAAAATGTTGCTGCCGTAGAGCAAATGGTTTCAGCGGTAACAGTGAGTTGGAGCTGGTGCAGGCGGCCAATGGCGGCGCACAGCAGTCCCAGTGAAAAGATGCTCCCTTTATGGGTGTTCACCCCGGCGGTGGCGCGGAACATATCGGCTTCGCAGGCCATGCCCAGCGGGCGCAGTCCTTTCAATACATCTTCAGGCGACAGCTGTGCGCTAAACGCCCCATACTCAATAAAACGTGGCAGCCATGACTGAATCGCTTCAGCGCTGCGATGAAAATCTTCCAACGCCATATCTTTATGCGCGCCGTTGTTAATACGATCTACCAGACCGGGTTTGGGCGACAGGTTGACTTCAGTCAACATGGCGCGCCACGCAAGCGTTGCGTAAGCATCAGGCAGATCCAGAGGAAGGACTGCGTTATTGGTTGATGTTGCGGGAATCGGCATCATGCAGCAGTGCCTCCATCTGAGTGAGTAAGTCGGAAAGCGCGTGGGTTTTACCCCGCGCACAGTCGGCAGCACTTTGCTCGCACAGCAGACAGCGGCGGGCAGGGAGTGCGAAATGACGCCGGGACAGAATTTCCCCTTCAGGGGTCAGGACATCGATGTCCCATAGCCGTCCCAGCGGGTGTGAATGCTCAAGTTCAATCGTGGCGAGCTTGAGGTCGTGGGCCGGAGCCTCAATAGACAAAAGACCTTCTGGACCGCTGGCAGAAACCAGCGCTGTTTGCTCCCTGACAATCCAGGTGGATTGTTTCGCCAACGCGAGCAAGGCGGTTACGCCATGATTAAAGATGCGACGAGTTAATTCGCTGTCTTTAATCGGTCCTGGTGCGACGACGGTAAACGAGACCAGCGGTGCAGAGTGGCGTGTCAGCCACTCCTGTTGCCTTGCCTGTCTCTCATCGCGGCTGGCTAGCAGCTCGGGAATGGAAACCTCGTGTCGGGTGGCGTATTCAGGGAGCAGGTGCATGGTTTATTCCTTCACCTGATGCACAACGTCAATCACTGAACCATCGCGGTAACGCACAACAGCAATCACGCGGTCAGTGAATTCGATAGCGCGTGGCTGACCGGTGAGCTGCTGTGCACGTTCGCGCAGCCATTCAATGGACACCACTTTCATACCGGCTTCTTTCAGACGTTCTGCCAGTTCCGGACGTGCAGGGTTGACGGCGATACCGTGGTCAGTGACCAGAATGTCAACGCTGGAGCCTGGAGTTACGCAGGTCAGCACGTTATCAACCAGGGTCGGGATGCGTCCGCGAACCAGCGGCGCGACGATGATAGACAGCGCAGCGGCAACCGCGGTATCGCAGTGACCGCCGGATGCGCCGCGCAGTACGCCGTCAGAACCGGTCAGTACGTTAACGTTGAAGCTGGTATCAACTTCCAGCGCGCTGAGCACCACGACGTCCAGACGATCGACGGATGCGCCTTTTGAGCCCCAGTTGGCATACTGGTTGGCACTGATCTCAATGTGGTTTGGATTGCGGGCCAGCGATTCCGCGGCGTTACGGTCAAAACTCTGAACGTCCAGCAGTTTGCGAATCAGGCCTTTTTCGTGCAGGTCAACGATGGTAGCGGTAATGCCGCCCAGCGCGAAGTCGGCACGGATATCGCGGCTGCGCATTTTGTCTTCCAGGAAACGCGTAACGGCCAGAGAAGCGCCGCCGGTTCCTGTCTGCAGTGAGAAGCCTTCGTTGAAGTAGCCGGAATTAGCAATGACCTCAGCCGCGCTACGGGCGATTAACAGTTCACGCGGGTTGGTGGTCATGCGGGTCGCATCGGCACCAATTTTGTCCGCATCGCCGACCTGATCGATCTGCACGATCAGATCTACCTGATCCTGCGTAATGCTGGCCGGGTTATGCGGATAGGTCAGCAGCTGTTCAGTCAGCAGGACAACCTGTTTCGCATTTTCGGCGTCTACGCGGGCATAGCCCAGTGAGCCGCAGCACGCTTTACCGGTATAACCGTTGGCGTTGCCAAACTGGTCGCAGGACGGCACGCCGAGGAACGCCACATCAATGCTGAGCTCGCCACTTTGCACCAGGTGCACACGGCCACCGTGGGAGTGAATTTGTACCGGTTCGGCTAGCAGGCCACGTGAGATTTCTTCCGCCAGCGGGCCACGCAGACCGGAGGTATAAATGCGGCTAACCACGCCCTGACGGATGTGCTCAACCAGTGGAGCATGGCAGTCGCTCAGAGAGCTGGAGGCCAGCGTCAGATTTTTAAAGCCCATATTGGCGATGGCGTCCATCACCAGGTTAATCGTCAGATCGCCACCGCGAAAAGCGTGATGGAAAGAGATGGTCATACCATCCTGTAAACCAGAACGACGAATGGCGTCTTCCAGGTTAGCGCACAGCTTTTTGTCGCGCGGTTTTTGCGCCTGCAATTCTACTTTTGCGGTGCTCTGATAAGCGGAAAGCTCACTTTCTGCATGACGGCTCCAGGTCGCCACGCGATCCTGGCGTTGAGACTGTTCGATTTTCTGCGTCATTTTTTTGCCTTATTCTTCGCGAATGCCGGAAAGTTCTGCACGGGAGATAACCAGAAGGGCGCGCTCGATAACCGGGCTGTCGACCATTTTGCCGTTCAGGGAAACTACGCCACGACCTTCGCGAGCAGCGGCTTCAGCGGCTTCCACAACCAGACGGGCGTGAGCCAGCTCTTTGCGCGTTGGGGCGTACAGGTTGTGCAGGAGTTCGATCTGGCGCGGGTTGATGAGCGATTTGCCGTCAAAACCCAGTTGCTTGATATGTGCGGCTTCGTGCAGGAAACCCGCTTCGTTGTTGGCATCGGAATACACGGTGTCGAATGCCTGAATACCGGCAGAACGTGCAGCCTGCAAAATAGAGCAGCGGGCAAACAGCAGTTCAGTACCTTCCGGTGAGCGCTCAGTGCGCAGGTTACGTACATAGTCTTCCGCACCCAGGGCAATACCGATCAGACGTTCGGAAGCATGGGCAATTTCTACCGCGCGGGTAATGCCTAACGGCGATTCGATGGCGGCTAACAGACCGGTGCTGCCTGGCTCACGGCCACAGGCGTTTTCGATACGCAGAATTTCGCTTTCGATGTCGATGACATCCTGCGCGGTATCGGTCTTCGGTAAACGTACAATGTCAGCACCGCCACGTACCACGGCTTCAAGGTCGTTGATACCCCATTCGGAGTCGAGGGCGTTTACACGCACGATGGTTTCAACATCGTGATACAGCGGGTGCTGCAGCGCGTGGTACACCATGCGGCGAGCGGTATCTTTTTCACGCAACGCGACGGAGTCTTCCAGGTCGAACATCAGTGCATCTGCCGGGTAGATGAACGAGTTGCTGACCATGGCGGCATTGGCGCCCGGTACGAACAACATGCTGCGGCGAGTACGAGTTTTACGTTGTTGCAAAGATTCGGAAATCACTGGCAATCCTCCCATGGCAGTGCCGGAATACCGCCAGCGCGGGCCAGTAGTGCTTCCAGTCGCGCACGTAAAATGCAGTCCAGTGCGCCTTTATCATCAACATTCAATTGCACGCCGCGTACGTTGTAGCGGGACAGAACGTCCAGAATGGTGGCCCGGATGGCATCACCGAACTGCTTTTCGACGCTACTGTTAACCTGCAGGTCAATATCCTGCGAATCGAGTGGGGCGATGCGAATCATCACATCACCGGACTCGAGTGTGCCTGCGACGGCTGCCTGGTTTATTTTCATTTTTCACCTGTTGCTAATGCGGGGGTATTTTGGCGGACTGCCGCACCCGATGAGGCTCGTTCAACCATGCTTTGCAGATACTGCAGCGTGGCGTCAGGGACCAGGGATGCGATAGCCGTGAGATCTTTTTTAACCAGCAGCTTGCGCACCCAGGAGGCGGAAATCGGCATCTCCTGGAAACACAGCCGCTCAATTTCCACCAGTTCAATCGGTGGGGCGGGAAGCGTTGGGGTCTCCAGCCAGTAACGCATGTCGTTGTTATACTGGGAGGTGACGGTGCAATACGGCTCAGTACCGACGAAGCGGTGCGTGACGCCGAGAGCCGGAGCCAGATACTGGCGGAAGATTTTCAGGTCTATTTCGGTGTAGCAGTGGTTAATAACGCTCTGCTCTTTGATGAAGTAACACGGGAACGTGGCGCGGGAAATGATGTACTCCGAACCGCGATGCACGGTTAAACGTGGAATGTCTTTTGTTCCTTTAAGCACCAGATCCAGGCGGTCTTCATACGGAAAACGTGAGGTATCTTCTTTCACCAAAAACAGATGCAGCCAGTCACATTGCGCGGCCGCCTGTTGGATCAGAAAACGGTGTCCGTTGGTGAAGGGATTGGCGTTCATGACGATACAGCCAATTTTTTTCCCATCATGACGCTGTTTTGCCAGTGATTCGGCGTAGCGTTTCAGACGTGTGGTGCTGTTTTCCATCAATACCATAATGCCGGGAACGCTGGTGAGCGTAGAAAAACCGCACTGTTTAAACAGCGATTCGTACTCGGTTTTGGTATAGATGAAGAGGTGCGTACAATGACGTTCATAGGCAAGGTTGATTAACTCGGTCGCCAGCGTCAGCGCTAAACCCTCGCCGCGGACAGATTCACAGATTGCGACACACTTAATAATATTCCCAGCGATACCACCGCAGGCAATCAGACGGTCGTCACGGGTGACGGTGATAAATACTTCGACGGTCGTATCTACGCTCAAATCATTCTCTTTCAGAAATTGCGCGATAGCCGCCATTTTTTTATTTTCTGAGCGTTTAACTTGCGTGAATATATTATTACCGAACATAGTGAATAGAGCCCCGATGCTATATTTGTTACTGGGTTTCTGTTTTTGTTGCTCTGTTTAGCAACCTGATAACGTTTTGTTTGCAATTGAAGGGAATGGTTTTTTATTACGGAGTATTTCTTTTTTTCCCTGCTGCATACATCGTAAGGGGTATTTTGGAGGTAATTTTTGATTTATTTCACAATAAGTTAGAAGGTTTTAATGTGTTTTATGGTTTTAAGTTTTTTAATTAATTTAACCCTAAAATAAGGTGTGGTTTTAATTTGTTTAATTGATTTAAGGTGGGGAATCTGCAACGATCTTGTTTTATACCATAACGTGTAAATAGAACATTTTAATTACAACTACAATGAGAAATTAGTTTTAGTTAACGTCGGTGAGGAAAAATGTGATGGCAGAACAGAAAAATAAAACACGGTTTCCTATTTTCCGCAGTCTGGCGTTTCCTTTACGTATCTTTCTGCTCATTCTGGTCGTTTCTGTTTTTATCATCGCCGCCCTGGCACAATACTTCACCGCCAGCTTTGAAGATTATCTGGCAACGCATGTCCGCGATATGGCAATGAATCAGGCCAAAATCATCGCCTCTAACGACAGTATCATCACGGCGGTTAAGCATCGTGATTACAAGCGGTTGGCGACGATTGCCGACAAACTGCAGAGCGGAACTGACTTCGACTATGTGGTTATCGGGGATACCAACTCCATTCGTCTATATCATCCGAACCCGGAAAAGATTGGCTATCCGATGCAGTTCACCAAACCCGGTGCGCTGGAAAAAGGCGAGAGCTACTTTATTACCGGTAAAGGCTCCATTGGGATGGCAATGCGCGCTAAAACGCCCATCTTTGATGACGATGGCAAAATCATTGGCGTGGTCTCAATTGGTTATCTGATCAGCAAAATCGATAGCTGGCGATCGGACTTTTTACTTCCGATGGCCGGCGTGTTTATCCTGCTGTTGCTGGTACTTATGCTGCTCTCCTGGTTTTTCGCTGCCCATATTCGTCGGCAGATGTTGGGTATGGAACCGAAACAAATTGCGCGGGTGGTACGTCAGCAGGAAGCGTTGTTTAGCTCGGTATATGAAGGATTGATTGCCGTGGATCCTGATGGATATATCACCGCAATAAATCGCAGTGCGAGGAAAATGCTGGGGCTGTCTTCACCTGGGAGAAAGTGGCTTGGAAAACCGGTGAGTGAGGTGGTTCAGCCAGCGGACTTTTTCACCCAACAGATTGCGGAAAAACGACAGGACGCGATGGTCAACTTTAATGGACTGAGCGTTATCGCCAACCGTGAGGCGATTCGCTCCGGTGACGAACTGCTTGGGGCAATCATCAGTTTTCGTAGTAAAGATGAAATTGCTACTCTTAATGCGCAGTTAACGCAGATCAAACAGTATGTAGAGAGCCTGAGAACGCTGCGTCATGAGCATCTGAACTGGATGTCGACTATCAATGGTCTGCTGCAAATGAAAGAGTATGACAAGGTTCTGGCCATGGTGCAGGGAGAATCCCAGGCGCAACAGCAACTGATTGACAGCCTGCGCGGCGCGTTTGCCGATCGTCAGGTAGCCGGTCTGTTGTTTGGCAAGGTGCAGCGCGCGCGGGAACTGGGTCTCACCATGGCTATTGTTCCAGGAAGCCAACTGCATCAACTCCCCGAGGGGCTGGATAGCACAGAGTTTGCAGCAATTGTTGGCAATCTGCTTGATAATGCATTTGAAGCGAGCTTGCGCACCCAGCAAGGCAACAAGGTCGTCGAACTCTATTTAAGCGATGAAGGGGATGACGTGATCATCGAAGTTGCCGATCAGGGATGCGGTGTGCCGGAAGCATTGCGTGAAAAAATCTTTGAACAGGGTGTGAGCACCCGTACCGATGAACCAGGTGAACATGGCATCGGTTTGTATCTTATTGCAAGTTATGTGAGGCGCTGTGACGGGGTGATTACGCTTGAAGATAACTCCCCCTGCGGCACCTTATTTTCTTTATTTCTTCCGAAAGTGAAAAAAAACAATGACGGAACCATTAACGCTATTGATCGTTGAGGATGAAACGCTACTGGCGGAAATGCATGCTGAATATATCCGCCATATACCCGGCTTCAGCCAGATTTGGCTGGCGGGTAATCTTGCGCAGGCGAGGATGATGATTGAGCGTTTTAAGCCCGGTTTGATTCTGCTCGATAACTACTTGCCGGACGGCAAGGGAATTACGTTATTGCATGAGCTAACCCAGGCACGTTATCCGGGCGGTGTGGTGTTTACCACGGCGGCCAGCGACATGGAAACAGTCTCCGAAGCTGTGCGCAGCGGCGCGTTTGATTACCTGGTCAAACCCATTGCCTACGAGCGGCTGGGGCAGACCCTGACGCGTTATCAACAGCGTCGACGCATGTTGGCCGGTAATGATAGCGCCAGTCAAAAGCAGATTGATGAGATGTTTAATGCCTACGCGCGGGGCGAGCCGAAAGGGGATTTACCGACTGGGATTGATGCGTTAACACTGAATGCAGTGTTGAAATTATTTGCCGATCCGACGGTACACCATACAGCAGAAACGATCGCCCAAGCGCTCACCATCAGCCGAACGACTTCCAGACGCTACCTGGAGTACTGTGCCAGCCGTCATTTGATTATTGCGGAGATTATTCACGGTAAGGTGGGTAGGCCGCAGCGTATCTATCACGGCGGCTAAATGCTGATTTCTGACGTAGGCCGGATAAGATGCTTTAGCATCGACATCCGGCAACGTTGCAGTCGAAATGCCGGATGCGGCGTGAATGCCTCATCCGGCCTACATTTCTCTGAGTATCAGCCGCCAACGACGGCTGAAGAAGAACCTGGTACCATCACTTCAGTTGCGATAATCACAACCAACAACCCAACCAGAACCGGAACCGAGGTACGTTTCACCACTTCGAACGGAGAAATCTTCGCCATACCAGCAACAGCAACCACCACGCCGGAGACCGGGGAGATTGTGCGTCCAAGGTTTGACGCCTGCAGCATCGGGATAACAAGGTAAGCTGGGTTAATGCCGGAGGAATGCGCCAGCTTAGGGATCATCTCAACGAAGGCATAGAACGGGGCGTTACCGGAACCCGTAGTCATTGCCGCCAGCATAGTCAGGATCACCAGCACCATCATCAGAATAATGCTCGCCGAACCAAACGAGGTAGCGATAGAAATCAGACTCTGAATAAAGCCGATTGTGCTCAGGCCCTGGGCAAAAACACCCGCAGCGACTAACAACATCACCACGTTAGCAAAGGCATCCGCCATGCCACGGTAAGCGACTTCCAGACCAGAGAAAACCTTTTGGGTGTTGAACCCACGTACGAACTCCAGAATAGCCGCGATGAGCATGCACAGAACCAGAATCGTAATGATATGCAGCTGTGGACCCCATTTACCATCAAAAATCAGGACGCCAACAATCGGGGTAAACGGCAGAATGGCGTAAAATGACGGAGCAGTCGTGGTGATTTCAGCCACATCTAACATTTCATGAGAAATGTTCTCTTTTTTATCCAGAAAACGCTGCCAGAAAAAGTGGGCAATCGCCATAGCAATGATGGCGGCAATGGAAATTGGCAGCGTGGTTTTAAAGGCGAAATCGATCAGCGGCATTTCCGCAGCTTTTGCCGCCAGCACCACATCACCGGATGTTGGTGAAAGAATAATTGCAGCAGGGGAGGCACAAATGGCCGCTGCGGCACCACGGCTGATCCCAACGTTAACCATGACCGGGAACAGTGTTGCCATCAGCAATACGCCCAGACCGGTTGCTGACGAAACCGCCAGTGACATCAGGCAGGCGACAAAATAGGCGGCAATCATTAGCAGGTAAGGAGAGTTGATGTATTGCAGAGGCTTGGAGGCCAGCTTAACGACCATATCGTTCGCGCCAATGTGGGTCATATAAGCGGCAAAACCACACAGCATCATGATCATCATGCCGAGATCGCCACCACGGCTCATCAGCAAAATTTTAATATATTCAACAATGTCTGTTGCCGTATAGCCCGTCGATGCCGCGCTGGACGGCAAAACTTTATGCCCCATCAGCGCACTGATAATCAGCAAAACCAGACCGCCAACAAACAGTACGCCTGTCGCGGAATAACCTTTAATGATGTAGCGCGCTACACCCACAATAACCACAACTCCAATAAGGAGTTCAATAAATGTCAACATCGTTTCCCCTGTCGCATTGCTGCCCAGAAAGTAAAAAAACTAAAAAAAGTAAAAAGTGGTGACAGAATGTGCCTAATAAACCGATAACTCTTGCTGATTAAAATCAATAAAAATACGGATTCAAGCGATGGTTAAGCCGTTTTTTCAGCATCGTGGTTAAAAAAAGAATCTCACAATAAGAAACTGTGAAGCGCAGCGCTGATGTGTGTGTTTTGTGGCGATGATGAATATCAATTGTTAATTTATTGTGATGCTATTTAACTTTTTTCGCAGGAAAGAACAATTTATTGGCAATAAAGAGAAAATAGTTCCTATTAGATGGCTCAATAAACTCATGGATAATTATCTTAAAAATTATAGGCTGAGGATTATTCTGATTTTTTAGCTGCGCATTTTTGTTAAGCTAACATTAAGGTTGGGTTTGCTACAATTAATAATAAATCCCAGGATGGTAATTAAGTTGTGATTGTCGCTAAACGATATTTTCTCATTTTTTCATTTCTTTTTATTCAGTTAGCTTTCATTCCCCAGGGCGCTGCTGAAGATAAAGGTTGGTTCGCTACTTTTAAAGACAATGTCAGTGAAACCTGGCAGCAGCCAGAACATTATGATCTGTACGTGCCGGCTATTACCTGGCATGCTCGTTTTGCTTATGATAAAGAAAAAACGGATCGCTACAATGAACGCCCATGGGGGGCGGGCTTTGGTCAATCCCGTTGGGATGATAAAGGTAACTGGCACGGGCTTTATATAATGGCCTTTAAGGATTCCTACAATAAATGGGAACCCATTGGTGGTTATGGCTGGGAAAAAACCTGGCGACCGCTGGCAGATGAAAATTTTCATACAGGTCTCGGTTTTACCGCTGGTTTTACCGCGCGCGATAACTGGAACTACATTCCGGTTCCCGTGCTGTTACCGCTGGCATCGATAGGGTATGGTCCGGCAACGTTCCAGATGACCTACATTCCGGGAACGTACAACAACGGTAACGTCTACTTTGCATGGATGCGTTTCCAGTTTTGATGGACTACCTGTATTGTCAGGTGGATTATTAAAAAGTCTTTTAAAACAGTGTCATATTAACTTTAACTGAAAAATAACGCGACATTTATCACTTTTTGATAAAGTTCGACTGGACAAAGTCCACCACAATTGTTGTACTGATACCCGACACAGCATTTGTGTCTATTTTTCATGTAAAGGTAATTTTGATGTCTAAGATTAAAGGTAACGTTAAGTGGTTTAATGAGTCCAAAGGATTCGGTTTCATTACTCCGGAAGATGGCAGCAAAGACGTGTTCGTACACTTCTCTGCAATCCAGACCAATGGTTTTAAAACTCTGGCTGAAGGTCAGCGTGTAGAGTTCGAAATCACTAACGGTGCCAAAGGCCCTTCTGCTGCAAACGTAATCGCTCTGTAAGCATACGACAGCAAGCATTCAAAACCCGCTTAATTGCGGGTTTTTTTTCGCTTCAGTGCGCGGGAGAGGCCGAAACCAGCCAGAATGCCAGGGCGGTCATCGCAAATGATCCCAACAGATTAACCAGTACATTCACCATAGCCCAACCAAAGCGTCCTTCCTGTAGCAAAAACACCACCTCAGCTGAGAAAGTGGAAAACGTTGTTAGTCCCCCGCAAAAGCCAGTGGTAATCAGTACCTTCCACATTGGATCAATGTTAGTCATGCGATTAAACCACGCCAGACCCATACCAATGATAAATGCGCCAAGTAAGTTTGCAGCCAGCGTACCGAATGGGATGGCCTGATGTAGCGGGTTAAACCTCATGCTCAACATCCATCTTGCTACACTACCTGTACCACCACCGATAAAAACCGCTAAAAGGAGTTGTAACACTGCATAATCCTGCTATTTGATTGTATATAGGATGAGTGTAACGCTGAATAATCGTGGTTGGCGAGCCTAACAACGTTTTCTGGAGGGAATATGTTCGTTGCAGCAGGGCAATTTGCCGTGGGACCTTCATGGGAAAAAAATGCAGAAACCTGCGTCTTTTTGATGTCTCAGGCTGCAGGAGAGGGGGCGTCGCTGCTGGTATTACCGGAGGCGCTTCTGGCCCGTGACGATCTGGACCCAGACCTGTCAGTGAAATCAGCTCAACTGCTGGAGGGCGGATTTTTGACGCGCTTACTGCGAGAAAGCGCGCAAAACGAGATGACGACAATCCTGACGATTCATGTTCCTTCTGTGCCAGGCCGGGCGTTTAACATGCTGGTGGCGCTACGGGCAGGTCAGGTCGTGGCCCATTACGCTAAATTACATCTCTATGATGCCTTTTCGATTCAGGAGTCACGAAATGTGGATGCAGGGGACGCCATAGCGCCGCTGCTGGACGTAGACGGGTTAAAAGTAGGGTTAATGACCTGTTATGATCTGCGCTTTCCTGAGTTGGCGCTGGCGCACGCATTGCAGGGAGCGGAAATTCTTGTCTTACCCGCAGCCTGGGTTCGGGGATCGCTTAAAGAACATCACTGGGCTACGCTTTTGGCGGCAAGAGCGTTAGATGCGACGTGTTACTTGATTGCGGCGGGAGAGTGCGGTAACAAGAATATCGGCCAAAGCAGGGTCATCGACCCCTTTGGTGTGACCATTGCTGCTGCGGCAGAAACGCCCACGCTAATTATGGCCGAGGTTTCCGCCGAGCGGGTGAGGCAGGTTAGGGCACAACTCCCGGTGTTAAGTAACCGACGCTTTGCGCCACCGCAATTATTATGACGTTTTTTTAAACAAGGCTTGATTCACCTTGTTACAGATTGCTATTGTGTGCGCGCGTCGAAAGGCCGTTAATATTCTCAGGTTAATATGGCGCTTTATGCAGCCTGGTTTAAGTCAAGAAGGTATCTATGGGTGAGATTAGTATTACCAAACTGCTGGTGGTTGCCGCACTGGTTGTTCTGCTGTTTGGTACCAAGAAGTTACGTACACTGGGTGGAGACCTGGGAACGGCAATCAAGGGCTTCAAGAAAGCAATGAACGACGATAATGCCGATGCTAAGAAAGATGCTGATGGTAGCGTTCAGGCTGAGAAGCTTTCTCATAAAGAGTAATGTCAGGAGCATGATGCTCTTACTGCATACTCTGCATGAAAAAAAACCGGCAATTTGCCGGTTTTTTTATTGCTGATATGTAAGTGAGTATTACACGATTACTTCACTTCCAGCCCTTTGGCCTGCATGTCAGCATGGTATGAAGAGCGAACGAATGGACCGCAGGCTGCATGGGTAAAGCCCATTGCCATAGCTTCGGCTTTCATCTCATCGAACTCATCCGGGCTCACATAGCGTTGAACCGGCAGGTGATGGCGGCTTGGCTGTAAATACTGCCCCAGCGTCAACATGGTTACACCATGACTGCGCAGGTCACGCATGACCTCAATGATTTCCGCATTGGTTTCGCCCAGACCGACCATCAGACCTGATTTGGTCGGAATCTCCGGGTGCGCTTCCTTGAAACGTTCCAGAAGCTTCAGTGACCAGTTGTAGTCAGCACCTGGACGAACATTGCGATAAATACGTGGTACGTTTTCGAGGTTGTGGTTAAACACATCCGGCGGGGTGGCCGTGAGGATATCCAGCGCACGATCCATACGACCACGGAAGTCAGGCACCAGCGTTTCGATTTTAATCGACGGGCTTTTCTCACGAATAGCGGTGATGCAGTCAGCAAAGTGCTGAGCGCCGCCGTCACGCAGATCGTCGCGGTCAACGGAGGTAATGACGACATAGCGCAGCGCCATGTCAGCAATCGTCTGAGCAAGTTTTAACGGCTCGTTAGCATCAGGAGCAACCGGACGGCCATGGGCAACGTCACAGAATGGGCAACGGCGGGTACAGATTGCGCCGAGGATCATAAAGGTTGCAGTTCCGTGATTGAAACATTCAGCCAGGTTAGGGCAGGAAGCTTCTTCGCAGACAGAGTGCAGGCCATTTTTGCGCATTGCCGCTTTGATGCCCTGGATGCGAGTGGAGTCCGCTGGCAGTTTTATTTTCATCCATTCCGGTTTACGCAGCAGGGCTTCACGCTCTGTTGCCACATTTTTTACCGGGATAAGAGCCATCTTATCGGCATCGCGGTATTTAACACCGCGTTCCATCACAATGGGTTTACTCATAGCTTGCGTGTTCCAGTTGCGAATTACGAAGGAAAGCGTTTCAATTCAAGGGAATGTTGCATTTATCAACTATTTTTGAATTAGTGATACGCAGTATATCATTGAAACGGGCCAGAAAGCAGCCTGACAGGCTGGCAAAATGTAAAATAGTTGTTGTTTTGTGCCATTTGCCACAACATATGCCGTGGCAAAGTATGCGCGTATTTTCAGTCCGCAATGTACTCGTGCGGTGGGTTACCCAACAGCGCCAGAATGTTGGCCAGCAGCCGGGGGCGAACGCTCTCGGTCGTGGCGGTGCTATCCCACTGCGATACCTTCGCCATTTCCATTCCGGCATAACCACAAGGATTGATACGCAGGAAAGGCGACAAGTCCATATCCACATTGAGCGCTAAGCCGTGAAATGAACAACCTTTACGAATACGTAACCCCAAAGAGCAGATTTTCTTCTCTCCAACGTATACGCCAGGCGCATCGGCTCGCGGGTGGGCGTCAATACCGATTTCCGCAAGGGTATTCACAACGGTTTGCTCCAGCAGCGTAACCAGTTCGCGAACGCCAAGTTTACGACGCTTCAGGTTCAACAGCACATACATGACCTGCTGGCCCGGCCCGTGATAAGTCACCTGACCGCCACGATCGCTCTGGATCACCGGAATATCTCCTGGCATCAGTACGTGCTCTGCTTTACCTGCCTGACCCTGGGTAAAAACAGGATAATGCTCTACCAGCCAGATTTCGTCATAACTGTTTTCATCGCGGGTATCGGTGAATTCGTGCATGGCCAGAGAAACTGGCTCGTAAGGTTGAAGACCGAGCTGGCGGACAAGAATTTTATCCTGATACAAAACGGCATCTCCGTAGATACTCACATAGAGTAGAGAATATAAAAGAGGGGGAAAAGTATATCACAGGAGGGAGGGGTTACCCGAGCGGGGATGCAGCGGGTAACCAACAGGTTTTTACAGTACCATGCGTACGATATCGATATTGCCTAATTCTTCGTACAGCGTTTCAACCTGCTCAATGTGTGTAGCAGTAATAGTGATTGAGACCGAGTGGTAGTTGCCTTTGCTGCTCGGTTTTACCGTCGGAGAGTAATCACCTGGCGCATGGCGCTGTACCACTTCAACCACCTGATCAACCAGCTCAGGCAACGCCTGCCCCATTACTTTGTAAGTAAATGGAGTAGGGAATTCAAGCAGTTCGTTAAGTTTGGTTTTCATGTCAGCTCCGGCGTTACATCAATAAATAATAACTCCCACAGCGCGTGGGAGTTATCTGGATACCTAGTATATGGGGACGTAAATCACACTTTCAAGTGTTCAATTTTTAGCCAAACCAGTGATGGAACATTAATTTAATGTAATCAATGATTTTCCCAAAGAAGTTGCCTTCAGGGATTTCCTGCAGGACTACCAGCGGGCGCTGCTCAATGGTTTTGCCATCCAGCTGGAAGTTGATGGTGCCGACAACCTGGTTTTTCTGCAGCGGTGCGTGCAGTTCTGTGGTGTTCAGCACATAGCTTGCTTTCAGATCTTTCATGCGGCCGCGCGGAATAGTCAGGTAGACATCTTTATCTACGCCTAACGATGCACGATCGGTATTACCAAACCAGGCGGGCTCTGAAGCAAACTCTTTACCGACTTTCAGTGGGTTCACGGTTTCAAAGAAACGGAAGCCCCAGGTCAGCAATTTTTTACTTTCGGTTTCACGACCTTTATAGGTGCGGCCACCCATGACGGCGGAGATCAGACGCATCTGACCTTCGGTTGCGGATGCAACGAGGTTATAGCCAGCCTTGTCGGTATGACCGGTTTTGATACCGTCGACATTCAGGCTGTTATCCCACAGCAGGCCGTTACGGTTTAACTGACGGATGCCGTTAAAGGTGAACTCTTTTTCTTTATAGATAGAGTATTCGTTAGGCACGTCGCGAATCAGCGCCTGACCAATCATCGCCATGTCGCGAGCCGAGCTGTATTGACCGTCAGCATCGAGACCATGAACGGTCTGGAAGTGGGTGTTTTTCAGGCCCAGCGCGTTCACATAGCTGTTCATCAGACCGACGAAAGCATCCTGGCTACCGGCGGCGAAGTCCGCCATTGCCACGCACGCGTCATTCCCGGATTGCAGGTTGATACCACGGATAAGCTGAGAAACAGGAACCTGCATTCCTGGCTTCAGGAACATCAACGATGAACCTTTAAAGACCGGGTTACCTGTAGCCCAGGCGTCATTGCCGACGGTGACCAGATCGGTTTCTTTGAATTTCCCGGCTTTCATCGCCTGGCCGATGACGTAGCTGGTCATCATTTTGGTCAGACTGGCGGGGTCGCGGCGAGTGTCAGCGTTCTGTTCTGCCAGAACTTTGCCTGAATTGTAATCAATCAGGATATATGACTCCGCATCGATCTGCGGAACACCCGGGATCATGGTTTTAATATTCAGGTCATCGGCATGGGCAGCAGAGAGAGAAGCTGCGCAGAGAGCCGCGGTGAGCGCCATACGCTGCACGAAACGAGCGGAAAAAGTGGTCTTCATGGTCTGAACTACGACGTCCGTGATGAAATTAAAAAAAGTGCCCTACTATAGCAAATGCAAAACGGGCAGGCATCTGACTTTCCGCGTGACTTTGTTAATGTCATTTACAGAAACTGACAGTTCAGATACCTGATTTACGTTATTACACGCCGGTGATGAAGGACTGTAATTGCGCCTCGGCTTGAAGACGCTGCTGCAATGTGGAGGCTTCAGCTTTGCTGGCGAACGGCCCCATCTGGATACGCCAGACTGCGCCGTTTTGTACCACCCGACCTGGGACGCCAAATTGCTGGCTTAAACGTTTTTGATACTGCTGCGCACGCGACTGCTCGCTGACTGCGCCAACCTGAACCACGTAGCGTCCGTTGGCTACTGCCGCTGGCGCAGGTGCAGCGACGGCGGCTGGTGTTGCTGCTGGCGCGGTTGGCGTTACCGGTGCGGTGGTGGTCGGTTGCGGAGCCGGAGTCGGCTCGCTACCTTCCAGCACGCCTGCAGCGAGTGTGGTCGGCGCACCGAGGAATCCACTGCTGTTCACTGGCGCACCGGTTGTATCATCGCTTTTCAACGTGGAATTGCTGATCGGACGAATATCGCCTTGCGGCTGACCCGCATCCGATGGCGCAGGCATGCTGCCCATATTGCCACCGCCGCTTAAATCAGGACGCGCGGGCAGGGCATAGGTTTGTTTCGCTACCGTGGTACAAGCCATTCCCGGCCCGGACAAGGAACCATCCTGGGCGACGATGATCGGGTCGATACGTACTTTGGTATTGTTGGAGGTATTCAGACGGTCGGCTGCTGCACGTGAAAGTGAAATCACGCGATCGTTGCCATAAGGGCCGCGATCGTTAATGCGCACGACAATCATCCTGCCATTAGCCAGGTTAGTTATTCTGGCATAGCTTGGGACTGGCAGCGTCGGATGCGCTGCGGTTAACTGCATCGGGTCGAACGCTTCACCAGATGCGGTTAAGTTGCTTCCGGGTTCCGCATCATAGATAGCGGCAAGCCCTGCCTGGCTAAAGCGGGAAGGGTCCTGGACGATTTTGTAGCTCTTACCATCACGCTGATAGTCCTGATTCGCCGTCGGGTTCAGGGGTTCAAAGCGCGGATCGGCCCCGCTGATTTCAACAATCGGACCATTACACACCGCAGGCTGCGGCGCGACAGCACCCTGTTGCTGACCATCATCACTCGAACACGCCGCGAGCATTCCTGCTGCGATGCAGATACCAAGCCACTGCTTACGCATTGCGTACCCCTTACACGCTTTTCGACAACATTTTTCTATGGGTATGGATCGACATAACAATCCCGAACCCAGCCATCAGCACGATAAGTGCCGAGCCCCCGTAACTAACCAGTGGGAGAGGAACGCCAACCACGGGCAGAATACCGCTCACCATACCAATATTTACGAAGACATAAACGAATAATATCAACATTAAACCACCCGCCATGACGCGACCAAAGGTGGTTTGCGCGTGGGCAGCGATCCATAATCCGCGCATAATCAGCAAAATGTACAGCGCTAGCAGAATTAAGATCCCTACCAGACCCAGTTCTTCCGCTAATACCGCGAAGATAAAATCTGTATGACGTTCGGGTAAAAACTCAAGCTGCGACTGCGTACCGTGTAGCCAGCCTTTACCACGTAGACCGCCGGAGCCAATAGCAATTTTAGACTGAATGATGTGATAACCCGCACCCAGCGGATCGGTTTCCGGATCGAGTAACATCATGACGCGCTGACGTTGATAATCATGCATCAGGAAGAACCACAGTATTGGGATAAACGCCGCAACCAGGACCACCGCAACACCGATTAAACGCCAGCTCAAACCAGAAAGGAACAGAACAAACAGGCCGGAAAGGGCGACCAGAATTGAAGTCCCGAGGTCTGGCTGGGCGGCCACCAGCAGGGTGGGCATAAATATCAGCACCAACGCAATGGCGGTATTTTTTAGCGATGGCGGGCAAACATCACGGTTGATGAAGCGCGCGACCATCAGCGGCACGGCAATCTTGGCGATTTCGGAGGGCTGAAAACGCACAATCCCCAAATCCAGCCAGCGCTGCGCACCTTTGGAGATTGCGCCGAAGGCATCTACCGCCACCAACAAAATGATGCAAAAGATGTAGAGATAGGGAGCCCAGCCTTCATAAACTCGGGGCGGGATTTGCGCCATCACCACCATGATGACCAGGCCCATTGCGATCTGACCGACCTTGCGCTCCATCATGCCAATATCCTGGCCGCTGGCGCTCCAGATGACCAGCGAGCTGTAAACCAGCAGCGCCAGCAAAATAAGCAACATCGTGGGATCGATGTGGATTTTGTCCCAGAATGTTTTTTTGTTCGGATTATCCGTCACGATTATTGGTCCTCCGCTGCTGCAACCGCGGGGTTTTCTGCAGGCAGATTGGTGTTATTGTCGCCCAACATAATGTGGTCAAGGATCTGGCGCATAATGGTACCCACAGCCGGGCCCGCGCCACCGTTTTCAAGGATTATGGCGACAGCAACCTGGGGCTTATCATAGGGTGCGAAGGCCGTCATCAGCTTGTGGTCACGTAAGCGCTCGGCGATCTTATGTGCGTTATAGGTTTCATTGGCTTTCAGGCCAAAGACCTGTGCAGTACCGGATTTCGCCGCAATTTTGTAAGGTGCGCCAGCGAAATATTTGTGTGCAGTACCGTTAGGACGGTTGGCTACACCGTACATGCCGTCTTTTGCGATTTCCCAATAACCGGAATGAATGTCACCAACGGGTGGTTCGTGTGGCTGTATCCACGGCACTTGCTTGCCGTTTTCTGCCGTACTCATCAGCAGATGCGGGACTTTTACCAAACCGTCGTTGATAAGGATCATCAGCGCTTTACTCATCTGGATAGGGGTTGCCGTCCAGTAACCCTGACCGATGCCGACCGGAATGGTATCACCCTGGTACCATGGCTTTTTAAACCGTTTTTGCTTCCACTCGCGGGTTGGCATGTTTCCGGCGCGCTCTTCGGCAAGATCGATACCCGTATATTGGCCGTAGCCAAACTTGCTCATCCATTCTGAAAGGCGGTCTATCCCCATATCATAGGCGATTTGATAGAAAAACGTATCCGCGGACTCTTCCAGAGAACGGGTAATGTTCAGATGACCGTGTCCCCACTTTTTCCAGTCGCGGTAGCGTTTCTCAGAGCCGGGTAACTGCCACCAGCCCGGATCGAACAGACCAGTATTGCGGGTGATGACGCCTGCACTTAATGCAGAAACCGCGACGTAAGGTTTAACCGTCGAAGCAGGAGGGTAGACACCCTGAGTCGCGCGGTTAACCAACGGGGTATTCGGGTCATTGAGCAACCCGGAGTAATCTTTACTCGAGATACCATCGACAAACAGGTTCGGGTCGTAGCTCGGCATGGACACCAGTGCGAGAACGCCACCGGTACGCGGGTCGGTGACTACCACCGCGGCACGACTGCCCGCCAGCAGCGTTTCGATGTACTGCTGGAGTTTCAGGTCAAGGGTGAGATAGATATCGTGCCCGGCCTGCGGCGCCACTTCTTTCAGTTGGCGAATGACGCGGCCACGGTTGTTCACTTCAACTTCTTCATAACCCGTCTGGCCGTGAAGTACGTCTTCATAATAGCGTTCAATACCCAATTTACCGATGTCGTGCGTCGCCGCGTAGTTGGCCAGCTTGCCGTCTTTGTCCAGGCGGTCCACGTCTTTATCGTTGATCTTCGATACGTAGCCAATGACGTGGGTCAGCGCAGAGCCGTAGGGGTAATAGCGGCGTTTATAGCCTTTAACTTCGACGCCGGGAAAGCGATATTGATTAACGGCGAACCGTGCCACCTGCACTTCACTGAGGTTAGTTTTTACCGGAATGGAGGTGAAGCGGTGTGAACGGGCGCGCTCTTTTTTAAAGGCGGCAATGTCGTCGTCCGTCAGGTCTACGACGTTACGCAGCGCGTCGAGGGTATCCTGAACGTTGTCGACCTTTTCCGGCATCATTTCTATCTGATAAATGGTGCGGTTAAGGGCGAGCGGAATTCCGTTACGGTCATAAATGATGCCGCGACTGGGGGCGATAGGCACCAGTTTGATGCGGTTTTCGTTCGAGCGGGTCTGATAATCAGTAAAGCGAACGATTTGCAGATTATAAAGGTTGGCGATCAGCACGCCGGTGAGCAGCAAAATCCCCAAAAAAGCGACCAGCGCCCGGCGCACAAACAGCGCGGACTCAGCCGAATAGTCGCGAAAAGAATTCTGTAGTTTCATCCGCTGCTTAATCTACTCAAGAATCAATGATCACTCACGGTGATAAGGATGGTTGGTGGTGATGCTCCACGCCCTGTACAGACTCTCCGCGACCAGAACCCGAACAAGAGGGTGAGGAAGGGTTAACGCAGAGAGTGACCAGCTTTGTTCCGCTGCCGCTTTACAGGCAGGAGAGAGACCTTCCGGCCCGCCAATCAACAGACTGACGTCACGACCGTCCAGTTTCCAGCGTTCCAGTTCAGTCGCCAGCTGCGGCGTGTCCCAGGGTTTACCAGGGATATCAAGGGTGACGATGCGGTTTTTGCCTGCGGCAGCCAGCATCTGCTCACCCTCTTTGTCGAGAATGCGTTTAATATCCGCGTTCTTGCCGCGTTTTCCTGCCGGGATTTCGATCAGCTCAAAGGGCATATCTTTCGGAAACCGACGGAGATACTCCGTAAACCCGGTTTGCACCCAGTCAGGCATTTTCGTACCCACAGCGACAAGTTGCAGCTTCACGCATTAACTCCAGAGTTTTTCCAGTTCATACAGGCGACGGCTTTCTTCCTGCATCACGTGGACAATCACATCACCGAGGTCAACGACGATCCAGTCTGCAACGTTCTCGCCTTCTACGCCGAGCGGCAGCAGACCAGCAGTGCGGGACTCCTGAACAACGTGGTCTGCGATAGACATTACATGGCGGCTGGACGTGCCGGTGCAGATAATCATGCAATCAGTGATGCTGGATTTGCCCTGAACGTCTAAGGCGATGATGTCTTGACCTTTCAGGTCATCAATTTTGTCGATTACAAAATCCTGAAGTGCTTTACCCTGCAAGTGTTCCCCCTGGGTGAAAAGAGTTAAAAACGTCTGTTAGTATACCTGAACCAGAGGCGATATCGGGACAAATGTCTCCGAAAGCGCTTTTGAAGTGCGCTATCATCCCACCCCACGCCGCAGAATGCATCGCCATTTTTGTAAAACAATTTCTGCAAAGCTCTGAAGGGCGGGAAAAGTCAGGTTGCGGAGAATAACAGCCTGTCATGGGGTGTCAATGGGAGAGAAGCCCTTCGGCAGAAAAAACAGTGCGTTCACTCCCCGTCGTGCCATACAGCCCGGCTGTTGAGCACTTTCAGAACCGCAAAATTGTCGCAAAAATCAATTGCGCTCCAGCAACCTTGTTCGACGCGAAAATGCCACATTGCTGCAGCCGGCATGGACAGCAGACGGGCGATCAACACGCTCAGAACACCCTGATGGCTCACCACCAGCAGGTTTTGGCACGTTTTGTAATCAGCGAGCTGAGCAATAAAGCGTTCCACGCGCTGGGAAAACGCCTGAAAGCCTTCACCATTGGTTGGCGTCGCATTCTGCCAGTCGTTACACCACACGGCGTAGTTTTCGGCGTCTTCTCGCGCCAGATCGCGATGATGGCGCATTTCCCAGTCACCAAAAAACATCTCATTGAGCTCAGGCATGTTGCGCACAGGGACCTCACGATCGCCTAAGATCAACTGCGTTGTATGGCGGGCACGTTCCAACTCGCTGCACAGAACGTTGTCGACAGGCACATGGCGTAACAGCGTACCCAGTGTTTGCGCCTGAGCGATACCCCGTTCCGTTAGCGGTGTGGGGGCGTGGCCGCTGTATAAACCAGCAACATTGGCTTCAGTTTCTCCATGACGTACTAACCAGAGTCTCATTTTTTCCTCTTGAGGTTATTCGCACAAAACATGATGTTTGCCCTGATTGCGCAGAGATTTTTCACTAAAATACCTTTTTTTGCGTGGAGCGGCACGATGTCTTTATTGAAGAGCGCGCATGGTGGCAATACCCGAGAAGCCGCCGAACTGTTGGGCATCTCGCCTGAACAATTGTTGGATTTTAGCGCGAATATTAATCCGCTGGGTATGCCGGCAAGTTTAAAACGCGCGATCGTCGACAACCTGGACTGCGCGGAGCGTTACCCGGATGTTGATTACGCTAAATTGCATGCGGCGCTGGCGGAGCATCATCAGATTCCTGCCTCATGGATACTTGCCGGAAACGGCGAGACTGAGTCGATTTTCACTTTGGTGCAAGGACTTAAACCACGTCATGCGATGATCGTGACGCCCGGGTTTGCTGAATATCGTCGGGCGCTGCAATGGGGAGACTGTACGATCCATGAGTTTGCGCTGCGCGAAGACGATGGCTGGCAGCTTACCGATGTAATCCTCGATGCGTTAACCTCAGAGCTGGACTGCCTGTTTCTCTGTACGCCCAACAATCCCACTGGCTTGCTGCCCGATAACCGCCTGCTGCGCGAAATAGCCGCGCGTTGTGAGTTGCTTGGGATCAATCTGATCCTTGATGAAGCGTTTATCGATTTTATTGCCGGGGAGCAGGGGTTTATTCCGCTGCTTCGGGATAACCCGCATATTTGGGTGCTGCGCTCGCTAACCAAGTTCTATGCGATACCGGGGCTGCGGTTAGGGTATCTGGTCAACAGTAATGAACAGGCTGTGGCACAGATGCGCCGTCGACAAATGCCGTGGTCAATTAACGCATTTGCTGCACTGGCAGGCGAGATTATTTTACACGACAGCGCATATCAGCAGGCAACATGGAAGTGGCTGGAGCAAGAGGGCGCGAGGTTTGATCGGCAGTTGAAAGAACTGCCCGGCCTGACGGTGTATCCTGGCAGGGCAAATTATCGCTTATTGCGCTGCGAGCGGGCGGATTTTGATCTGCAACGCGCAATGCTGGAACAACATGTTTTGATTCGCAGTTGTGCTAATTATCCGGGGCTGGATGCGCGCTATTATCGGGTAGCCGTTCGCAGCCAGGAAGAGAATAACCGCCTGTTAGCGGCTCTACGCAAGGTGCTTAGCGGTACAACCCCTGCTGATTGATATAGTCAAGCACTGCAGCTGGCATCAGGTCGTCGCACGGCTCGCCTTTTTCCAGACGCTCACGGATGAGCGTGGCGGAGATGTTAAACCACGGCGTTTCAGCCAGATAAATTTTCCCGCAAGGCAAGTTGTGCAGGTCATCTGGCGAATGGGTCAGATGATCCTCCAGCCACTGCTGGTGCTTTTCCTGCGCCATTTCGAGCGGATAGCCCGGACGTCGGCAGACAATGAGGTGGGTGTTACCCAGAATCGTGTCGTAGTCATGCCAGGACGGAAAGGTAAGCAGTGAGTCCTGGCCAATAATAAACGCTAATGGCACGTCCGGTCCTTGCTCCTCGCGCCACTCTTTGAGCGTTTGCGCGGTGTAGGAGGCGGTATCGCGTTTCAGTTCGCGTTCATCAAGGGAGAACAGCGGCTTATCGGCAATGGCCAGTTCAACCATGCGTTGACGTTGTTCGCCGGACGCTTCGGGTTGCGCACGATGCGGCGGCACGTTATTGGGCATGATAATGACCCGGGAAAGGCCAATCAGATTCGCCAGAATTTCAACCGGTTTAAGATGACCATAATGCACCGGATCAAAGGTGCCACCGAACAGAGCCTGCAATGATTTCATATCAACCATCAATAAAAACATCGGCCAGCGATTTATGGCAGAGCAACAGGGAAAGCCCCTCAAGTTCCGCCCACACTGACTGACCATAGTCTTGTTTAAGCGTAATTTCAGTACGCGTTAACAGCGTTACAGCCTGACGCAACTGCGCAGGATTCAGCCGGTTTAGCGCGTCTCCCATCATACCCCGGCGATTTTGCCACACCCGGTGTTTATCAAACAACGTGCGCAAAGGCGTATGGGCTGACTGCCGTTTTAAGTTGACCAACAGCAGTAATTCGCGCTGTATCGTACGCAACAAAATAACTGGCTCACTGCCTTCCAGGCGTAACTGTTGCAGAATGTGCAGCGCGCGTTTGCTTTTGCCCATCAGCAGCGCATCCACCCAATGGAACGGGGTAAAGTGCGCGGCATCGTTAACGGCTTTCTCCACGCGAGGCAGCGTTAGTTTGCCATCAGGCCAAAGCAATGCTAGCCGTTCCAGCGCTTGCGCCAGCGCTAACAGATTACCTTCATAGCAATAGCACAACAGCTGATTGGCTGCGTCATCCAGTTGTAGATTGTTAAGCTTCGCTCTGGCGGCGACCCAACGAGGAAGCTGTGCTTGCTCCGGCGTCTGGCAGCTTACCTGTACCGCATTATTGGCAAGTCCGGTATACCATGCGGCGTTTTCCTGCGCTTTAGTCAGTTTGTTGCCGCGAACGATCAGCAGCAGGTCGTCATGTAGCAGTGTGACGAGTGAAGCGAGCTGTTCGTTAATGGCGGCATTGGGGCCATTTTCAGGCAACTGCAAAAGTAGGGTTTGACGGCTGGCAAACAGGCTCATTGCCTGGCAGAGTGAAAAAATCTCTCCCCAGTCGGTGCTATTGTCCAGGGTGAAAGCGTGGTGTTCTTCGAACCCTTGTGTGGCGGCAGCCTGACGGATAGCGTCCTGGCTTTCCTGCAACAAGAGAGGATCGTTACCTAAGAGCAAATACGCCGCGCGCAGCCCTTCATTGAGCTGTGCGCGGAGTTGTTCAGGGTACAACTTGAGCATCAGTTACCCAGCGTGGTGGAAACACGCGCCGGAGATGACGCAGGCTCTGCGGCTTTTGTCGCCGCTGGCTTAGCATCATCAGCATTGGATGACAGAGTATCGGCCAGATGTACGCTTGGCAGCTTACGAATTAACTGTTCAGCCGCTTTGTCATACATCTCTTTGATGATCATCTCTTGCTCGTTATCCTTCGCCAGTGCAGCCTGTGGGTTGTCAAAGAACGAACGATAAACTTTGGCGCTGATTGGATAAATATCATGACCTGGAATCAGCACAGTAGCACTTACGGACATCACCATCTGGTATTCAGCCGTTTGACCGTTCTGGAATACCGACGCCGTATCCTGCGAAATGCTGACTGCGCCAAGACGTAAGGACGTCACATCTTTACGCATTGTACCGTCTTCAAGCAGCGTAACGCCGTTCAGGCGCAGCTGATTACGAACCGCGCGGCTTAATGGGCCGTTCGGATCACCAGAGTTCAGGATCATGGTTTTCATTGAGGGTGGAACCTGCGTAGTATTACGCAGATGCCAGCCACACCCGGCGGTGACAAGCACCGCCAGAGATAACAACAATGTTGTCAGAAGTCGCACGCTTCCTCCCGCGCTTAGCCAACGACCAGATTGAGGAGTTTACCTGGTACATAAATCACTTTACGTACGGTAACGCCATCAAGATATTTTGCCACCAGGTGCTCCTGGCCAGCACGTTCACGAACCTGTTCTTCTGTCGCATTTACCGGAACGGTAATTTTGCCACGGACCTTACCGTTCACCTGAACAACAACCAGCGTCGAGTCTTCAACCATTGCGGCTTCGTCCGCCACCGGCCACGGTGCGTTGTCGATATCGCCTTCGCCTTTCAGTGCTTCCCACATCGTGAAGCAAACGTGTGGGGTGAACGGATTCAGCATGCGAACGACGGCCAGTAACGCTTCCTGCATCAGGGCTCTGTCTTGTTCGTCTTCCTGCGGTGCTTTCGCCAGCTTGTTCATCAGCTCCATAATCGCCGCAATTGCGGTGTTAAAGGTCTGACGACGACCGATATCATCGGTAACTTTAGCAATGGTTTTATGTACGTCGCGACGCAGCGCTTTTTGGTCTTCGCTCAACGCATCAACGTTCAGGGCAGCAACATCGCCTTTGGAAGTATGTTCGTAAACCAGCTTCCATACACGTTTCAGGAAGCGGTTCGCCCCTTCAACGCCGGATTCCTGCCATTCCAGCGTCATATCAGCCGGAGAAGCGAACATCATGAACAGACGTACCGTGTCAGCGCCGTAACGTTCAACCATGACCTGCGGGTCGATACCGTTATTTTTCGACTTGGACATTTTGCTCATGCCGGTATAGACCAGTTCATGGCCTTCTGCGTCCTGAGCTTTGACGATACGACCTTTTTCGTCGCGCTCAACGATGGCATCAACCGGAGAAACCCAGTTACGCTCGCCGTTTGCACCAACGTAATAGAACGCATCAGCCAACACCATACCCTGGCACAGCAGCTGTTTGGCCGGTTCGTCAGAGTTGACCATGCCCGCATCGCGCATCAGCTTGTGGAAGAAGCGGAAGTAGAGCAGGTGCATGATGGCGTGTTCAATACCACCAATGTAGATATCAACTGGCAGCCAGTAGTTTGCAGCTTCTGGATCCAGCATCCCTTCGTTGTACTGCGGGCAGGTGTAGCGCGCGTAGTACCAGGAGGATTCCATAAAGGTATCGAAGGTGTCGGTTTCGCGCAGCGCAGGCATGCCGTTAACGGTGGTTTTTGCCCACTCCGGATCGGCTTTGATTGGGCTGGTGATGCCGTCCATGACCACGTCTTCCGGCAGAATAACCGGCAGCTGATCTTCTGGCGTCGGCAGAACGGTACCGTCTTCCAACGTCACCATCGGAATTGGCGCACCCCAGTAACGCTGACGGGAAACACCCCAGTCACGCAGACGGTAGTTCACTTTACGCTCACCCACGCCTTTGGCTACCAGCTTGTCAGCAATGGCGTTGAAGGCAGCTTCGAAGTCGAGGCCGTCAAACTCGCCGGAGTTAAACAGCACGCCTTTTTCGGTCAGAGCTTGTTCGGACAGATCCGGCTCTGCGCCTTCAGCGGTCAGAATTACTGGTTTGATGGTCAGGCCATATTTTGTCGCAAACTCGTAATCGCGCTGATCGTGGCCCGGAACGGCCATGACTGCGCCCGTACCGTATTCCATCAGGACGAAGTTTGCTGCCCAAACGGGGATTTCTTCGCCAGTCAGCGGGTGAACGGCTTTAAAGCCCGTGTCGACGCCTTTCTTCTCCATGGTTGCCATTTCGGCTTCAGCAACCTTGGTATTGCGGCATTCGTCAATGAAGGCGGCCAGTTCTGGGTTATTTGCAGCAGCTTTCTGCGCCAGCGGGTGACCTGCGGCAACGGCCAGATAGGTCGCACCCATAAAGGTGTCCGGGCGGGTGGTGTAAACGGTCAGCGTGTTGTCGTAACCGTTCACATCGAAGGTGATTTCCACGCCTTCAGAACGGCCAATCCAGTTGCGCTGCATCGTTTTCACGGTGTCAGGCCAGTGATCCAGGTTATCCAGGTCACGCAGCAGTTCGTCAGCGTAAGCGGTAATTTTGATGAACCACTGTGGGATCTCTTTACGCTCGACTTTGGTATCGCAACGCCAGCAGCAGCCGTCGATAACCTGTTCGTTCGCCAGTACGGTCTGGTCGTTCGGGCACCAGTTGACCGCAGACGTTTTCTTGTACACCAGGCCTTTTTTGTACAGCTCGGTGAAGAATTTCTGTTCCCAACGGTAGTATTCCGGGGTGCAGGTCGCCAGCTCACGGCTCCAGTCGTAACCGAAACCCAGCATTTTGAGCTGGTTTTTCATGTATGCGATGTTGTCGTACGTCCACGGTGCTGGTGCGGTATTGTTTTTAACCGCAGCGCCTTCTGCAGGCAGACCGAACGCATCCCAGCCAATTGGCTGCAGTACGTTTTTGCCCAGCATGCGCTGGTAGCGGGCGATCACGTCACCGATGGTGTAGTTACGTACGTGGCCCATGTGTAGTCGACCAGAAGGATAGGGAAGCATAGACAGGCAGTAATACTTCTCTTTGCTCTCGTCTTCGGTAACTTCAAATGTGCGCTTCTCATCCCAGTGAAGCTGTACTTTGGATTCTATCTCTTCCGGGCGGTATTGCTCTTGCATGGCAGCCAGTGGTCCTGTTTTCAATACAGCTACAAACGTAGCTCTAGATGTGGTGTTTCAGATCCGCATAGCATAGCCCAAACGCCCGCGCCAAAACAGCCTTTCGCGCATTCAGCGTTGAATTCCCGCAAGGATAATTCTTGCACGAATTTACACACTCTGTGGACAGTCTTGCAAAGCGTAGCGTAAATAACGTCTATTATTATAGACAGTTAACGACCCAGGAGGCGAAGCGATGAACAAGGTTGCTCAATATTACCGTGAACTGGTGGCTTCACTGAGCGAACGTCTGCGTAATGGCGAACGCGATATTGATGCGTTGGTGGAGCAGGCGCGTCAACGAGTTATGCAGACCGGGGAGTTAACGCGAACCGAGGTAGAAGAGCTCACCCGGGCCGTCAGACGTGACCTGGAAGAGTTTGCTCTGAGCTATGAAGAAAGTCTCGATGAGGAGACAGACAGCGTCTTTATGCGGGTTATCAAGGAGAGTATCTGGCAGGAACTGGCCGATATTACAGATAAAACCCAGCTCGAATGGCGCGAGGTGTTCCAGGACCTCAGTCATCACGGGGTTTATCACAGCGGTGAGGTGGTCGGATTAGGTAATCTGGTCTGCGAGAAGTGCCACTTCCATTTAGCGGTTTACACCCCGGATGTGCTGCCGCTGTGTCCGAAATGCGGACACGATCAGTTTCAGCGGCGACCGTTTGAGCCGTGATCGCTTATTGCCGGATGGCGACGCAAAGCGTCTTATCCGGTCTACAAATTGCACGATTTTGTAGGCCGGATAAGCGTTAGCGCCATCCGGCGTGTATTAGGCGTAAAACTTCAGCCGTTCTGCCAGCAAATCGACAAACCCTTCGCGATCCACGTCTACCATTACGGTGGCGTTTGGCTTATTGCCGCTCAGGAAGTAGTAATCCACCACGGTCATTCCCTGGGTATATTTACCCTGAGTTTCCACGCCGACCCAGCGTTCAACGGTGGTAAACAGTTCAGGTTTCAGCAGCCAGGCAATGGTGCATGGATCATGCAGCGGTGCGCCGATGAATCCCCATTTTTCATCTTTGTGATATTCAAAGAAGAAGTCGAGTAGTTCTGCCACGATCGTCGAAATGGGATTGCCGATAGCGCGGAACCGTCCGGTATCTTCGCGATGTATTTGCGCTTTATGCGTGACGTCCAGACCAGCCATCACCACTGGAATGCCAGACTGGAATACGATTTCAGCGGCTTCAGGATCCACGAAAATATTGAACTCGGCGGCGGGCGTCCAGTTTCCGAGGCCCATCGCACCACCCATAATTACGATACGGGCGATTTTGGCGTGCAGCTCAGGATGGCTATTCAGGAGCAATGCGACGTTAGTTTGCGGCCCGGTGGAGACAATGGTCATCAGTTCCGGGCTTTCACGCAGGGTTTTCGCCATCAGTTCCACGGCGGTACAGTCTTGTGGCGCAAAAGCGGGTTCCGGCAGCGCCGGGCCATCCAGCCCACTCTCGCCGTGAACGTTATCGGCGATAATCAGATCGCGCATTAGTGGTTTCACTGCGCCACCAGCTACTGGTATATCCGTACGGTTGAGCAACGTTAACATGCGCAACACGTTACGCAGCGTTTTGTCTGGTGTCTGGTTACCGGCTGATGAGGTTATCGCTTTCACATCCAGTTCTGGTGAGGCGAGGGCGAGCACAATTGCGATAGCGTCGTCATGACCCGGATCGCAATCAAACAGGATAGGAAGTGCCATTGTTGCTCCTTGTAAGTGGGACTTTGTGACAAGGTTAACGCTGGGCTGTATGTGTTTCGAGAGGCGAAGGGATAAAGCGTGAGGTGGCGCGCACATGGAGGTGCGCGCCAGCAAGATTAGTGCAGTATTTTCGCGAGGAAGTCTTTGGCACGGTCCGATTTCGGATTAGCGAAAAACTCTTCTTTCGGTGAGTCTTCAACAATTTTCCCTTCATCCATGAAGATCACCCGGTTCGCCACTTTACGCGCAAAGCCCATTTCGTGGGTTACCACCATCATGGTCATCCCTTCATTGGCCAGTTCAACCATAACATCCAGTACTTCGTTGATCATTTCAGGATCAAGCGCCGACGTCGGTTCGTCAAACAGCATGGCGATAGGATCCATGCACAGCGCCCGGGCGATAGCGACACGCTGTTGCTGGCCCCCTGAGAGCTGAGCTGGAAACTTCTCCGCATGTGCTGACAGACCAACGCGTTCCAGTAACTTTTGCGCTTTGTCACGGGCCGGTTTTTTATCGCGCTTGAGCACTTTTACCTGCGCCAGAGTCAGGTTCTCAATGATCGACAGGTGAGGGAACAGTTCAAAGTGCTGGAACACCATACCAACGCGAGAGCGCAGTTTGGCCAGATCGGTTTTTTTATCATTCACCACGGTACCATCAACGGTGATGACGCCTTGTTGTACCGGCTCCAGCCCGTTCACCGTTTTGATAAGCGTTGATTTACCTGAACCTGACGGGCCGCAGACCACAACCACTTCCCCTTTTTTCACTTCCGTGGAGCAGTCGGTCAGCACCTGAAAGTGACCATACCATTTAGAAACATTTTTCAGGGTAATCATTAAACTGTCCTTTTCTTCAAATAGCTGACCAACAACGATGCGCTCAGACTGAATACAAAATAAACGGCGCCAGCAAACAGGATCATTTCAACCTGTGTGCCGTCACGCTCGCCAATGGTAGAGGCGGTACGGAAGAAGTCTGCCAGACTTAATACGTAGACCAGCGAGGTATCCTGGAAGAGTACGATGCCCTGGGTTAGCAGCAGCGGTACCATCGCGCGGAATGCCTGCGGCAGAATAATGAGCTTCATCGACTGCCAGTGGGTCATCCCCAGAGCCAGCGCGGCGCTGGATTGCCCACGAGAAATACTCTGGATACCGGCACGGATAATCTCGGAATAGTACGCGGCTTCAAACATCGAAAACGCGACCATTGCTGAGATCAGGCGAATATCGGTTTTTGGCGACAGACCCAGTACGTTTTGCAGGAAGCCGGGCACAATCAGGTAGAACCACAGCAGCACCATGACCAGCGGAATAGAACGAAATACGTTGACGTAGCCTTTCGCAAACCAGGCAATCGGCGCGAAGCTGGACAGACGCATTACTGCAAGGATGGTTCCCCAGACAATACCAATGACTACCGCCGTAACGGTGATTTTCAGCGTGATGATTAACCCATCCAGCAGATACGGCAGGGAAGGGATGATAGAACTCCAGTCAAATTCGTACATTATTTGCCTCCCAAATTGCCAGGCAGGCGGATTTTACGTTCAACAAGATTCATCACCAGCATGATGACGGCGTTAATCAGGACGTAGGCCAGAGTGATGGCGGTAAATGATTCCCATGCGTGGGCGGAGTAATCCAGCAGTTTGCCGGCCTGTGCCGCCATATCGACCAGGCCGATGGTGGAGGCGATCGCGGAGTTCTTCACCAGGTTCATCATCTCTGAGGTCATTGGCGGAACAATCACGCGGTAAGCGTTTGGCAGCAGCACATAGCGGTAGGCCTGCGGTAGCGTCAGCCCCATCGCTAGTGCGGCGTTTTTCTGCCCACGAGGCAGAGACTGAATTGCGGCGCGAACCTGTTCGCAGACGCGCGCGGCGGTAAACAGCCCCAGACAAAGCATTGATGAGAGGAAGAACTGGATGTTGGGATCCAACTCAGCCTTGAACCACATCCCAATGTTTTCCGGCAGCAGTTCCGGAATAACCAGATACCAGGTAAAAAACTGGACGATGAGCGGAACGTTACGAAATAGCTCAACGTACAGCGTGCCGATCCCAGAAAGGAAACGATTTGGAACGGTACGTAAGATGCCGAATAAAGAGCCTATGAGGAAAGCGATAATCCAGGCGGTGATGGATAACGCGACAGTGACCTGGAAACCACTCCAGAGCCAGCCGAGATAGGTGGTGTTGCCGAACGGGGCTTGTTGTAAAAAAATACCCCAGTTCCAGTCTATAGACATAAATCTACTCCAGAAAAAAAAGGGTAGCAGCGCTACCCTCGAAGATTGTTATTCGGCGTTTTGCGGTTTTCAGGCCTGATGGGGAACGACCATCAGGCTTATAGTCTGTCCGTGCCGAGTAACAATCGAGAGGGAGGGGAAGCCTCCCATTTATTTTAGTTAGTTAAGCGCTTTATCATTTGGTTCTTTGAACAGAGCTTTCATCTCGTCTGACAGTTCGAAATTCATGTTCAGGTTCTTCGGCGGAATTGGATTTTTAAACCACTTATCAAACCATTTCTCAGCTTCGCCTGAGGTTTGCGCCTTGGCGATAGTGTCGTCCATCAGCTTTTTGAACTCAGGATCATCTTTGCGCAACATACAGCCGTAGGCTTCCTGAGACTGTGGCTTGCCGACGATCTCCCAGTTGTCTGGTTTCTTCGCTTTCGCGCGCTCACCAGCCAGCAGGGCGTCATCCATCATAAAGGCAACGGCGCGACCGCTTTCCAGAGTACGGAAAGAGTCACCGTGGTCTTTCGCGCTGATGATGCGCATATCCATTTTTTGTTCTTCATTCAGCTTGTGCAGCAGAACTTCGGAGGTGGTACCTGAAGTCACGACTACGGCTTTACCTTTCAGATCGGCGAAATCTTTAACGTCGCCGCCTTTTTTCGCCAGCAGACGGGTGCCGACAACGAAAATGGTGTCAGAGAAAGCGGCTTGTTTTTGGCGCTCGACGTTGTTGGTGGTGGATCCACATTCAAAATCGAAGGTGCCGTTTTGCAGCAGCGGGATACGGTTTTGTGAAGTAATCGGGATCAGTTTCACCTGCAGATCTGGCTTGTTCAGCTTTTTCTTCACGGCTTCAACGATCGCGTTGGAGTAATCCTGTGAATAACCGACCACTTTTTGCTGATTATCGTAGTAAGAAAACGGTACTGATGATTCACGGTGGCCGACAACGATCACGCCATTTTTGGCGATCTTATCCAGCGTGCTGCCTGCCGCTGGTGCTGCGTCTTCTGCGTGCGCCAGACCGGCGGACATTCCCATGACCAGCATGGCAGTGGCGAGCTTACGTAATTGCATATCCAACTCCTTTATCGTCTGCGCCAGGGACGCATTGATACCCATTGTGATGTTGTTATTGTTTGCTACTAAAACGTGCAGTCTTGTATGTGTTTGTTAACATTTAGTTTGGATGAATGTAAAGAATTTGCTGTGTTATTGTTTATTTTTGCGAAGTGCGCCGCACCATTTGGGGGCAAAAATATCTTGTTGCACTTTTCAGGTGCTACCGGCGCTCAACTTTGGTGCGACCAGGTTGCACATTCAGCCAAAACAGCGTTTGCCTTGTAGAACAAAGCAATAGACGTGCCAGAATGGTCTTTTGGAGGGGGGAGTAGGCCTGATAAGCGTAGCGCCATCAGGCACGATGCTGCACAACTGCCGGATGGCGGCGTACCGCCTTATCCGGCCTGCATTTGATGGGGCACTGTTTTACTTACGACGTTGACGCAGACTCATTACCACTGCGCCAAAGCCAAACAGCGCGGTTAGCAGCCAGAGCGGCCAGTTTCCGGTACGGGCATAAGGGGTTAAGCCCGTCGTTGGCGTCACGCTGGTGGTCAGCACCTGACGGGTAAACTGCGGGATCATCGCCTGAACTTCGCCCTGTGGACCAATCACCGCCGTAATACCGTTGTTGGTGCTACGCAGCAGAGGTCGCGCCAGCTCCAGGGAACGCATACGCGCCATCTGGAAGTGCTGCCACGGGCCAATAGATTTACCAAACCATGCATCGTTGGAGATAGTCAGCAGGTAGTCCGTATCCGGGCGGAAGTTATCCCGTACCTGTTCGCCAAGAATGATTTCGTAGCAGATGGCAGCGGTCAGCTTAAAGCCGTGTGCATGCAACTGTGGCTGTACATAAGGACCGCGGCTGAACGAAGACATTGGCAGGTCAAAGAATGGCGCTAGCGGGCGCAGGATAGATTCCAGCGGGACAAACTCGCCAAACGGTACCAGATGGTTTTTGTTATAGCGGTTGCTGGAGTCGTAGCTGTATGGGCTGTCTTTACCCAGTGTGATGATGGTGTTGTAGGTGTCGTAACGATTCTGCTTGTTCAGACGCGCGTCTACAATACCGGTAATCAGCGTGCTGTTTTTCGATTTCAGCAGGTCATCCATCATGCTCAGAAAACGCTGCTGGTTAATTTCCAGGTCCGGAATAGCGGATTCTGGCCAGATGATGAGCTGTGATTTGCCCATCTCAGGCTGGGTGGCGTCGAGATAAATCTTCAGGGTGTTGAGTAACTGGCCTTCATCCCATTTGAGCGACTGCGGGATGTCACCCTGCACCATCGAGACCTGGGTGGTTTTTTCCGGCTCCAGCGTGTACCACTGAATATAACGTAGCGGGAAGGGCAGAGCGAAAAGCACCACGGCGGCAGCCAGCAGCTTCCAGTTACGCGTTACCAGTGCAAGTGCCAGCAGGCCGCTAACCATCATCAGCAGGAAGTTTATCGCCTCAACGCCCATTACCGGCGCCAGCCCTTTTAACGGACCGTCGATCTGGCTGTAGCCGAACTGCAGCCACGGAAAACCGGTCAGTACCCAGCCGCGTAGAAATTCAGTGATTTGCCAGACTACCGGCGCGGCAATCGCTACACGTATCCAGGTAGTTTTCGGCCACAGACGCGCCAAAACGCCGGCAAACAGGCCAGTGTAGAGGGAAAGGTAAGCAGCAAGCAGAACCACGAGGAAGACGTTAACGGGGCCCGGCATACCGCCAAACTGCGCGATACTGACGTAAACCCAGTTGATGCCTGAGCCAAACAGTCCCAGTCCCCAGAAGTAGCCGATAGCGGCAGACTGGAGCGGACGGCGGTTGAAGGTGAGAGCCTGCAGACCCATCAGCGAAACAATCGCAGCGGGCCAGATGTCATACGGTGAGAAAGCCAGTGTCCCGCAGGCACCGAATAATAACGCCAGCAGCAGGCGAATGCGCTGGCGTTCAATTAAAGGGGCAAATGCCATGTAGTCTTAGATCCAGTTTCGGGTTTATTCGTCCAGTTTGGGCTGGGGTGAGTCGTCCGGAATTCTGACATGAACCTGAATAATACGACGGCTGTCGGCCATTGCCACTTTGAACTGGTAACCATCAATGTCGATGGTCTCTCCACGCGCGGGCAGATGACCGAAGGCCTGCATGACCAACCCGCCAATGGTATCCACTTCTTCATCGCTGAAATGCGTGCCGAAAGCTTCGTTGAAGTCTTCAATTGGCGCCAGCGCGCGAATAGTCCAGGTGTGGCGACTGAGCTGACGGAAATCAATATCGTCTTCTTCGTCGTACTCATCTTCAATTTCACCGACAATCAGTTCAAGGATGTCCTCAATAGTCACCAGACCTGAGACACCGCCAAACTCGTCGATGACGATAGCCATATGATAACGCTGGGAGCGGAACTCTTTCAGCATGCGGTCAACCCGCTTGCTTTCAGGGACGACAACCGCCTGGCGTAACACTTTCTCCATGCTGAAGGCTTCGGCATCGCTACGCATAAATGGCAGCAGATCTTTGGCCATCAGAATCCCTTCAATGTGATCCTTGTCTTCGCTAATTACCGGGAAACGCGAGTGGGCAGACTCGATAATGACATCGAGGCATTCGTCCAGAGTTTGGTTGCGTTTCAGGGTAATCATCTGGGAGCGAGGGATCATGATGTCGCGAACGCGTTGGTCCGCAATATCCATTACCCCTTCGAGCATATCGCGCGTATCTTCATCGATAAGGTCGTTTTGCCCGGAATCACGGATCAGCTCCAACAGTTCGTCGCGGTTTTTCGGTTCACCGTGGAAAAGTTGGCTCAGTAACAGGGAAAAAAATCCCTTTTTGCTGTTTAAGGTGTCACTACTGTGTGAATTGTCGTCGCTCATGGCGTCGTATGGGTTCTCATGTTAGTTAATACAAAGCGCGTCATGCGTTTACTCAGCTGTTGACGGCATATCTCTTCATTGTACTTCAAACCTTGTAGGCCTTATCAGGCCTACAAGATGTCGAAATGCTTACTCTTTCTCGGCAATGTACGGATCCTCATAGCCCAGAGCAAGCATAATCTCTGTTTCGAGGGATTCCATCTCTTCCGCTTCATCGTCTTCAATATGGTCGTAGCCGAGTAAATGCAGGCTACCGTGCACCACCATGTGCGCCCAGTGGGCCTCAAGCGGTTTGCCTTGCTCCTGCGCTTCTTTCTCAACCACCTGACGGCAGATGATCAAATCGCCCAGCAGCGGCATCTCAATGCCCGGCGGAGCCTCAAACGGGAAAGAGAGCACGTTGGTGGATTTATCTTTCCCGCGATAGGTCAGGTTCAGGTCGTGGCTTTCCGCGTCATCGACCAGACGAATCGTCACTTCAGACTCTTCCTGAAACTGCGGGATCACCGCATCCAGCCAGCCCTGAAACTGACTTTCTGTTGGCAGACCGGATTCGTCTTCACATGCCAGCTGTAAATCGAGGATAACCTGACTCATTTTTGTTCCTGCTCCTGAGCTTCGCGCTTGCGTTCTGCAGCCTGCTCGGCTTTGCGTTTCTGTTCTGCTTCTTCCCAGGCTTCATACGCCGTGACGATACGGGCAACCACCGGGTGGCGCACCACGTCTTCGCTATGGAAGAAATTAAAACTAATTTCGTCGACTTCAGCCAACACTTCAATGGCATGACGCAGACCGGATTTGGTGCTACGCGGCAGGTCAATCTGGGTGATATCGCCAGTGATGACCGCTTTGGAGTTAAAGCCGATACGGGTCAGGAACATTTTCATCTGTTCGATGGTGGTGTTCTGGCTTTCATCAAGAATGATGAACGCATCGTTCAACGTACGACCGCGCATATAGGCCAGTGGCGCAACTTCAATGACGTTACGCTCAATCAGCTTTTCAACCTTTTCAAAGCCGAGCATTTCGAAAAGCGCGTCATACAGCGGTCGTAAATACGGATCGACTTTCTGGCTGAGATCTCCTGGCAGGAATCCCAGTTTTTCGCCCGCTTCCACTGCCGGACGGGTCAGCAGAATGCGACGGATCTCCTGACGCTCAAGCGCATCAACCGCAGCGGCAACCGCGAGATACGTTTTACCCGTACCCGCAGGGCCAACGCCAAATGTGATGTCGTGGTCGAGGATATTCGCAATGTACTGTGCCTGGTTCGGCGTGCGCGGCTTAATTACTCCACGCTTGGTTTTGATGTTCACCGCTTTGCCAAATTCAGGCACGCTGTCTGCGCTTTGCTCAAGCACTCGCGCTTCTTTGATCGCCAGATGAATTTGTTCAGGCTCGATGTCCTGCGTCTGACCGCGCATTGGGGCGGTATCGACGTACAGGCTACGTAAAATATCTGCCGCAGCGGTGACGCAAATTGGACGACCGGTCAGTTTAAAGTGGTTATCACGGCGGTTAATTTCGATGCCGAGGCGACGTTCCAGCTGTTTGATGTTGTCATCAAATGGGCCGCAAAGGCTCAACAGGCGGGCGTTGTCTGCGGGTTCAAGGGTGATTTCGCGAGTGTCTATGTTCAAACTGTTCCTCTTATGCATGTCTCGCCGGACGCTGAACATTTACCGGCATCTAAGGAAATTATTCACGCCATGGGGGAAAGGCGCAAGCATTGCAGCAAATATGGGGATGATAGGGCAGATTACAAGACCCGCCGGGACAGCGAGCCCAGGATTGTAGGCCCGATAAGTGTAGCGGTATCGGGCCTTTTTTACGTTTTTCAGCAGGATTAAGGCTGATAAATACCGACGCCCAGATCGTTTTCTTTGCGGGTACGCGCAATGACCGATTCAGGGGATTCTGCGATACGCAGACCCATTTCGTCCTCGGTACGCACCACTTTACCGCGCAGGGAGTTAGTCCAGACATCGGTAATTTCTACGTCCACGAACTTACCGACCATATCCGGGGTGCCTTCAAAGTTCACCACACGGTTATTTTCGGTACGGCCTGACAGTTCCATTATGCTCTTACGTGATGTGCCTTCAACCAGAATGCGCTGGGTCGTGCCGACCATACGGCGGCTCCAGGCCATAGCTTGCTGGTTGATACGCTCCTGTAGAATGTACAGACGCTGTTTCTTCTCTTCTTCCGGTACGTCGTCAACCATATCGGCGGCAGGGGTGCCAGGACGCGCAGAGAAAATAAAGCTGTAGCTCATGTCAAAATTGACGTCAGCAATCAGCTTCATGGTCTGCTCGAAATCCTGCGTGGTTTCACCCGGGAAGCCAACGATGAAGTCGGAGCTAATCTGGATATCCGGACGCGCAGCGCGCAGTTTGCGGATGATCGCTTTGTATTCCAGCGCGGTATGGGTACGCCCCATCAGGTTCAGTACGCGGTCTGAACCGCTCTGTACCGGCAGATGCAGGAAGCTCACCAACTCTGGCGTATCGCGATAAACTTCAACGATATCATCGGTGAATTCAATCGGATGGCTGGTGGTGAAGCGGATACGATCAATACCGTCGATCGCTGCGACCAGACGTAACAGATCGGCAAAAGACCCGATCGTGCCGTCGTAGTTCTCACCACGCCAGGCGTTCACGTTTTGCCCCAGCAGGTTCACTTCACGCACGCCTTGGGCTGCAAGCTGGGCGATTTCAAACAGAATATCATCCGCCGGACGGCTGACTTCCTCACCGCGGGTGTAGGGCACCACGCAGTAAGTACAATATTTATTACAACCTTCCATGATGGACACAAACGCGCTTGGACCTTCAGCACGCGGTTCCGGCAGTCGGTCGAACTTTTCGATCTCCGGGAAACTGATATCAACCACCGGGCTACGGGTCGTGCTTCCACGCACTTTGTTGATCATTTCCGGCAGGCGGTGCAGAGTTTGCGGCCCAAAAATAATATCGACGTAATGCGCGCGCTGGCGAATATGATCGCCTTCCTGAGACGCAACACAGCCACCGACCCCAATGATGAGCTTGGGGTTTTTCTCTTTTAACAGTTTCCAGCGGCCCAGTTGATGGAACACTTTTTCCTGAGCCTTCTCACGGATTGAGCAGGTATTCAGCAGCAGCACATCCGCTTCTTCCGCCACGTCAGTCAGTTGATACCCATGAGTGGCATCCAGCAGATCGGCCATCTTCGATGAATCGTATTCGTTCATCTGACAGCCCCAGGTTTTAATATGGAGTTTTTTGGTCATCGACTTGCTCTTGCGAAATTGTGGCTGAAATGCAGGGCGCATAGTGTACTGCTTTGGCGCGGTTGTGACCAGTATGACGGATGTCAGCCTCAAGGGGTAAAAAATCCTGTAAACTTACACAATACATGTAACTGGATAATTGACCATGACAAATCAACCAACGGAAATTGCCATTGTCGGCGGGGGGATGGTCGGCGGCGCGCTGGCGCTTGGACTGGCGCAGCATGGATTTACGGTAACGGTCATTGAGCATGCCGTTCCCGCGCCGTTTGTGGCTGACGGACAGCCTGATGTCAGAATTTCTGCCATTAGTTCCGCATCGGTGTCGTTGCTAAAAGGGCTGGGCGTCTGGGATTCGGTGCAGGGGATGCGCAGCCATCCTTATCGTCGACTGGAAACGTGGGAGTGGGAAAATGCCTATGTGATGTTTGATGCCGCCGAGCTTAAGCTGCCTCTGTTGGGCTATATGGTGGAAAACACGGTCCTGCAACAGGCGCTCTGGCAGGCGCTGGAAGCCCACCCTAAAGTCACGCTGCGCGTACCGGCGTCCCTGATTTCTTTGCATCAACATAACGATCGACATGAGCTTGAGCTGGCAGGCGGCGAAACCATCAGCGCGAAGCTGGTCATCGGCGCCGATGGTGCCAACTCTCAGGTGCGAAAAATGGCCGGGATTGGTATCCATGCCTGGCAGTACGCGCAGTCCTGTATGTTGATAACCGTGCAATGCGAAAATTCACCGGGAGACAGCACCTGGCAGCAATTTACGCCTGACGGCCCGCGCGCGTTTTTACCGCTGTTTGATAACTGGGCCTCGTTGGTGTGGTACGACTCACCGGCTCGCATCCGCCAATTGCAAGCGCTGAATATGCCGCAATTGCAGACGGAGATTGCTAAACATTTTCCATCGCGACTCGGTAAGGTGATGCCAGTGGCTGCGGGGGCGTTCCCGCTTACGCGTCGTCATGCGCTGCAATATGTGCAACCGGGGCTGGCGCTGGTAGGTGATGCCGCGCATACCATTCATCCGCTGGCGGGGCAGGGCGTTAATCTGGGCTTTCGTGATGTCGATGCGTTGATTGATGTGCTGGTGAACGCGCGCAGCTACGGTGAATCCTGGGCCAGTCAGCCGGTGCTCAAGCGCTATCAGAATCGCCGTATGACTGACAATTTCATCATGCAAAGCGGTATGGATCTGTTCTATGCCGGATTCAGCAATAACCTGCAGCCGCTGCGCATCATGCGTAATCTCGGGCTCATGGCCGCAGAGCGCGCTGGCGTACTGAAACGTCAGGCACTGAAGTATGCGTTAGGGTTGTAGCTCGAGTGGTGCCTGATGGCGCTACGTTTATCAGGCCTACAAGTCATGTAGGCCGGGTAAGGCTTGCCATCACCCAACGTTAGAAAAGCAAAAAGCTCGCCGAAGCGAGCTTTTTAATATGGCTGGGGTACGAGGATTCGAACCTCGGAATGCTGGTATCAGAAACCAGAGCCTTACCGCTTGGCGATACCCCAACGGGTGCACCCACAGAGTGGACGACTTTTTGAAATTGGCTGGGGTACGAGGATTCGAACCTCGGAATGCTGGTATCAGAAACCAGAGCCTTACCGCTTGGCGATACCCCAACAATTTTTTGGATTTACCGAACGAGTCGATACGTCCTTAATATGGTGGCTACGACGGGATTCGAACCTGTGACCCCATCATTATGAGTGATGTGCTCTAACCAGCTGAGCTACGTAGCCAAATACTAACATTTTCTTCGATGGCTGGGGTACCTGGATTCGAACCAGGGAATGCCGGTATCAAAAACCGGTGCCTTACCGCTTGGCGATACCCCAATGACCGTTGCGGTGAACCGCTATATCGAAGAAAAAATGGCTGGGGTACCTGGATTCGAACCAGGGAATGCCGGTATCAAAAACCGGTGCCTTACCGCTTGGCGATACCCCATCCGTGCAACGCTTACGGGTGAATGGTGCGGGAGGCGAGACTTGAACTCGCACACCTTGCGGCGCCAGAACCTAAATCTGGTGCGTCTACCAATTTCGCCACTCCCGCAAAAAAGATGGTGGCTACGACGGGATTCGAACCTGTGACCCCATCATTATGAGTGATGTGCTCTAACCAGCTGAGCTACGTAGCCATCTTTTTTTCGCGTAACCTTATCGGCGTTGCGGGGCGCATTATGCGTATTGAGCCTTGAGGCGTCAACCCCTTTTTCATTGAAAATAGCTGGAATGTGACTGTTTGGTTAGGTTGCGAACAGCATGACGCAATATTCGGCAATTATTAGTTATTAATTGTTTTTTTGCACAGAAAACAAACATAAAAAAAGAGCCCCGCAGGGCTCTTATCTAAGGATTAACTTATTTATAAGCGGACTGGTGTACGCCAACGGCACGGCCAGACGGATCGTTCATGGTTTTAAACGCCTCATCCCATTCGATCGCCTTGGCAGAAGAACAGGCAACCGACGGCCCGCCAGGCACGCATTCGGCAGCGCTTGCTACCGGGAACAACTCTTCGAAAATCTCACGGTACAAATACGCTTCTTTTGACGATGGCGTGTTGTACGGGAAACGGAAGCTGGCGGTTTCCAGTTGTTGGTCAGAAACTTGTTCTGCAGCCACCTCTTTCAGGGTGTCAATCCAGCTGTAGCCGACACCGTCAGAGAACTGCTCTTTCTGACGCCATGCGACGCTTGCCGGCAGGTAGGACTCAAAACATTCGCGCAGAACGTGTTTTTCCATTTTGCCGTTGCCGCACATTTTGTCCTGCGGGTTGATGCGCATCGCCACATCAAGGAATTTCTTATCCAGGAAGGGCACGCGAGCTTCTACACCCCAGGCCGACATGGCTTTGTTGGCACGGGCGCAGTCGAACATATGCAGCGCTTGCAGCTTGCGCACGGTTTCTTCGTGCAGTTCTTTTGCATCTGGCGCTTTGTGGAAATAGAGATAGCCGCCAAACACTTCGTCCGAACCTTCACCCGACAACACCATTTTAATGCCCATCGCTTTAATTTTACGCGACATTAAGTACATTGGCGTCGAGGCGCGAATCGTCGTGACATCGTAAGTTTCGATGTGGTAAATCACGTCGCGGATCGCATCCAGACCTTCCTGCACGGTGAAGTGGATCTCATGGTGCACGGTCCCCAGATGGTTCGCCACCTCTTGCGCAGCTTTCAGATCCGGAGCGCCTTCCAGGCCGACGGCGAAGGAGTGCAGCTGTGGCCACCAGGCTTCGCTACGTTCCTGATCTTCAACACGGCGTGCCGCGTATTTTTTAGTTATCGCGGAAATTACGGATGAATCCAGACCACCGGACAACAGAACTCCATAAGGAACATCTGACATCAGGTGACTTTTCACCGCATCTTCCAGCGCCTGGCGCAGCTCGTTTTTATCGGTAACGTTGTCTTTGACGGCATCGTATTCAAACCAGTCGCGCTGGTAGTACTGACGAATTTCACCGTCTTTACTCCACAAATAGCTACCGGCCGGGAATTCTTTGATTGTGCGGCAGACGGGAACCAGCGCTTTCATCTCAGACGCAACGTAGAAGTTACCGTGCTCGTCGTAACCCATATACAGCGGGATGATCCCGATATGATCGCGACCGATCAGGTAGGCGTCCTGCTCGCTGTCGTACAGGGCAAAAGCAAACATGCCTTGCAGGTCATCGAGGAACGCGGGTCCTTTTTCCTGATACAGCGCGAGGATAACTTCGCAGTCGGAACCGGTCTGGAACTGGTAGCGATCGCCGTATTCAGCACGCAGCGTCTGGTGGTTATAAATTTCACCGTTAACCGCCAGGATATGTGTCTTCTTCACGTTGTACAGCGGCTGAGCACCGGCATTGACGTCGACGATGGACAGACGTTCGTGCGCCAGAATGGCGTTATCACAGGCGTAAATACCTGACCAGTCCGGGCCGCGGTGGCGCATCAGACGAGACAGTTCCAGGGCTTTTTTACGCAGTTCAACTGCGTCAGTTTTAATATCGAATACGCCAAAAATAGAACACATAACCTTCTCCGTTAACCTGTTGCGTGATGCTTTTTAAGTTTGCTTGATAAAGAAAATGCCGCAAAGCTGGAGAGGGCGCAAGCGAATTACGGGTCAGAAAATAAAAAACGCAATGGTCATTGTGGATTGATGAAAAAAGAATATGTAATGAGCGCTATTATTGATGAATCAGCAGTGAAATGGTGATTTTATTGAATGGATGTATTTTTCAGACCGGATAACTTGCAGATGTTGTTATCCGGCTAAAGAGATTAAATGACGTCTATTTCAGCAACGGACGGGTAAATCCAGCTTGGTCTGAACGGCATGTTGTCAATATCATCAAGCTTGGAAACGCCAGACAGTACCAGGATAGTTTCCAGACCCGCCTGAAAACCTGCCAGAATATCGGTACGCAGGTTGTCACCAACGATAACGGTTTCTTCCGAGTGCGCCTGCATTTTGTTGAGCGCCGCGCGAATAATCCACGGGCTGGGTTTGCCGACATAAAACGGTTTACGGCCTGAGATCTTCTCAATACCGGCACAGAGTGCTCCACAGGCGGGATAAAAGCCGCGACCGTGGGTATCCGGGTTAGTGGCGATAAAACGAGCGCCGTTGGCGACAAAATACGCCGCTTTATGCATCATGTCCCAGTTATAGGAACGTGTCTCGCCAACAATCACAAAATCGGGGTTCACGTCGGTAATGGTAAATCCAGCTTTATACAGTTCGTGTATTAACGCGCCTTCACCCACCACGTAGGCCTTTTTTCCTTCCTGGCGACGAAGAAAATCAGCGGTAGCCATCGCGGAAGTATAAAAGACGCTATCAGGGACATTCACACCCGCGGTGGCGAAGCGGTTTGCCAGATCTTGCCCGGTCTGCGAAGGGTAGTTAGTCAGCAGGACTAACGGCAGGCCTTTTTCCAGGATCCCAGTCAGAAATTCTGCCGCACCCGGTACAGCAACATTGTCGTGCATCAGCACGCCGTCGATATCACAAATTACATTCTTAATGGCCATGGACAATCCGACATTAAAAAAAGAAGGCATTACTATACACAAAATACACTACATCATTCGAGTTGCATCAAGGCGGCAAGTCTGCGAACCCCTGGAGCTTACTGAAGTAAGTGACCGGGGTGAGCAGATGCAGCTAACGCAGAGGCAGCTCGAAGGATGACGTGTATTAGCTTTCCAGCAAACGTTGCAGCAATGTCCCGTTGAGCATTGCGCGCTTCACCAGCGCAAAGGCGCCAATGGCGGAGCGGTGATCCAGCGTGGACCGAACCACCGGTAAATTATGGCGAAACGCCTTCAACGCCTGCGTGTTGATACAGCTTTCTATTGCAGGCAGCAGCACCTTATCCGCCTCGGTAATTTCGCCCGCAATGACGATTTTTTGCGGGTTAAACAGGTTGATGGCAATGGCGATAGTTTTACCCAGATGGCGACCAACGTGCTCAATAACTTCTGCTGCCAGATTATCGCCTTTATTCGCGGCCTTACAGATGGCTTTGATGCTGCAATCATCCAGCGTGAGTCGACTTGGATAACCCTGCTTCAGTAAGTTCTGCACGCGATGTTCAATAGAAGCATTGGCGGCAATGGTTTCCAGGCAGCCGAAATTACCGCAGTGACAGCGCTCACCCAGCGGCTCTACCTGAATATGACCAATCTCGCCGACGTTGCCATTGCGACCGATGAAAATTCGGCCGTTGGAGATGATACCCGCGCCGGTTCCGCGGTGCACTCGCACCAAAATGGAGTCTTCGCAATCTTGGCTTGCCCCGAAATAGTGCTCAGCCAGCGCCAGGCTGCGAATATCATGACCAACAAAGCAGGTGACTTTGAAGCGTTTTTCGAGCGCTTCGACCAGTCCCCAGTTTTCGACCTGAATGTGTGGCATATAGCGGATGACGCCGCTTTCAGGATCGACAAGGCCTGGCAGGATGACAGAAATTGCGATCAGCTCACGGATTTTCCGCTGGCAGCTCTCAATAAAGATGGCAATGGTGTTGAGCAGCGCATATTCCAGCGTTTCCTGGGTGCGCTCCGGGAGGGGGTAATGCTCTTCGGCGACAACTTTACTGCTCATATCATAGAGCGTGAGCGTTGTGTCGTGGCGACCCAGTCGTACGCCAATGGCGTGGAAATTGCGAGTTTCTGTGACGATAGAGATAGCGCGGCGGCCCCCGGTGGAGGCCTGCTGATCGACTTCTTTGATCAGCCCGCGTTCGATCAACTGACGCGTAATTTTGGTTACGCTGGCGGGGGCAAGCTGGCTTTGCTCGGCAATTTGAATTCGCGAGATTGGCCCGTGTTGGTCAATCAGGCGATAAACCGCCGCGCTGTTAAGCTGTTTTACGAGATCAACATTACCTATTTGAGCTTGTCCGCCTGGTGTCATTCTTTCTCTTACTCAGTAACGACCTCGTTGCCATTAACGATGGTCTTGATGATTTTAAAGTCGTGCGTGAACGCAGTCAGGTTGGCTACTTTGCCTGGCGCGATGCTGCCGAGTTGTTTGTCGACGCCAATGGCGCGAGCAGGGTAGAGCGTTGCCATGCGTAAGACTTCGTCGAGAGCGATATTCGCATGTTCGACCAGATTGCGTACGCCTTCAATCATGGTTAATGATGAACCGCTCAACGTACCGTTCTCATCAACACACAGTCCATTGCGGTAGTATATTGTTTTACCAGCGAAAATGAACTGTTCAATGTTTGCACCTGCTGGCGCGGTCGCGTCAGTAACCAAGCACAGCTTGTCGCCTTTCAGGCGCTTAGCATTACGAATGTTAACGTAGTCAACGTGCAGGCCATCGGCGATGATACCGCAGTAGATATCGGCTTCATCCAAGATAGCGCCCGCCAGACCGGGTTCGCGGCCGGTAATGTACGGCATCGCGTTGAACAGATGCGTTGCAAAGGTAATACCTGCACGGAATCCGATTTTTGCTTCTTTTACCGTTGCATTGGAATGACCCGCAGAAACCACGATACCCGCATTCACCAATTTGGTGATGACCTCTACCGGGACCATTTCTGGTGCCAGTGTGACTTTGGTGATCACATCCGCATTATCGCACAGGAAATCAACCAGTGCAGCGTCCGGCTGACGGACAAATCCCGGATTATGGGTGCCTTTTTTCACCAGGTTCAGCCACGGGCCTTCAAGATGAAGTCCTAATGCCTGATTCGGGTGTTTCGCCAGGTATTCACGCATCACGCGAACACCTTGTTTCATCAGGTCATCGCTGGTGGTGATAAGCGTTGGCAAATAGTTGGTGCAGCCAGATTTTTCATTGGCTTTCTGCATGATTTCCAGCGTTTCAACGGTTACGGCTTCTGCCGTATCGTTAAACTGCACACCGCCGCAGCCGTTCAGCTGTACATCAATAAAACCGGGGGAAACAATGGCCCCATTCAGTGAGCGCTGTTCAATCCCTGACGGTAATTCAGCCAGTGGGCAAACGCTGTCGATCAGGCCATTGGCGACAACAATCGCATGGTCATCAAGAATTTCGTGACCGGTAAAGATCCGGCCCTGGGTTAAAGCATACATTCCGACCCCCGATTTCAAAAAAATGCCGCCCTGCAACTTATCGACAGGGCGGAGACATCAATTACAGACCTTTAATATTTTCCGCTTCTAACTCGTTGAAGTATTTCAGCGTCTTCACTTTCAGTTCCATGGTGGAAGGCTCATCGCAGACCACAACGGCTTTTGGATGCAACTGCAGGCAGCTGATGGTCCACATGTGGTTAACGTTGCCTTCAACGGCGGCTTGCAGCGCCTGTGCTTTCTGGTGGCCCAGAACCAGGATCATCACTTCTTCAGCATCCAGCAGGGTGCCCACGCCAACGGTCAGCGCATATTTAGGCACCTGGCTTACGTCGCCGTCAAAGAAGCGTGAGTTAGCAACACGTGTGTCGTGAGTCAGCGTTTTGATGCGGGTACGGGAAGCCAAAGAGGAAGCTGGCTCGTTGAACGCGATGTGACCATCGTTGCCTACACCGCCCATAAACAGGTGGATTTTACCGTAAGAACGGATTTTTTCTTCATACTGACGGCATTCTGCATCAATATCCGGCGCGTTACCATTGAGGAGGTTGATGTTTTCTGCTGGAATATCAACGTGATCAAAGAAATTGCGGTGCATAAAGCTGTGGTAGCTTTCCGGATGCTCTTTCGGCAGGCCAACATATTCGTCCATGTTGAACGTAACAACATGCTTGAAGCTCACCTGGCCCGCTTTGTGCATTTCAACCAATGCTTTATAAGCTGTCAGCGGAGTACCGCCAGTCGGCAGGCCCAGAACGAACGGACGATCTGCCGTTGGTTTGAACGCGTTAATACGGTTAACGATATGGCGAGCAGCCCATTTGCCGACTTGTTCAGCGGTATTCAGGGGGATCAGTCTCATTCTTCACCTCAAAAGTAAAAGTAAGCAGTTGGCGGATTGAGTCTCTGTGCAGTAATAAGCGTAACCTGGTTTTGCATCGGTAAGGATCAATCCGTTTCGATTTTTTGAATGATAAAATAAGTTTTCGTAGTTAGCCAGTGAAAGGGAGGGTTAATAACGATATTTGGTGACTGGAATCACAAAAAACACGCGTTTAATTTGCGATACGAATTAATTTTTCACACACTCTGAATGTAGATGAATGGTTAATATCGTTGTTCCAGAATCTTGCTGTCAGGAATGGTCGCACAATAAAAATATGGCTTCAAAGAAGCCTAATCGGGGTCTCGTAGGGGGAATAAAATGAATATTTTAGGTTTTTTCCAGCGGCTGGGTAGGGCGTTACAGCTCCCCATCGCTGTGCTGCCAGTCGCGGCACTGCTGCTGCGATTCGGCCAACCAGATTTACTTAACGTACCCTTCATCGCGCAAGCGGGTGGGGCCATCTTTGATAACCTCGCGTTAATTTTTGCGATCGGTGTTGCTTCCAGCTGGTCAAAAGACAGCGCAGGTGCAGCAGCGCTGGCAGGTGCGGTCGGTTATTTCATATTGACCAAAGCAATGGTTACCATTAACCCTGCAATCAATATGGGCGTGCTGGCTGGTATCATCACCGGTCTGGTCGGCGGTGCCGTGTATAACCGCTGGTCTGGTATCAAACTGCCTGACTTCCTGAGCTTCTTTGGCGGCAAACGCTTTGTGCCGATCGCCACTGGCTTCTTCTGTCTGGTGCTGGCTGCTATCTTCGGTTACGTATGGCCGCCGGTACAGAACGCCATCCATGCGGGTGGTGAGTGGATCGTGGGCGCTGGTGCGCTGGGTTCCGGTATCTTTGGTTTCATCAACCGTCTGCTGATCCCAACCGGTCTGCATCAGGTGCTGAACACCATCGCCTGGTTCCAGATTGGCGAATTTACTAACGCTGCAGGTACCGTATTCCACGGTGACATCAACCGCTTCTACGCGGGTGACGGCACTGCGGGTATGTTCATGTCTGGCTTCTTCCCAATCATGATGTTTGGTCTGCCGGGTGCGGCGCTGGCGATGTACTTCGCGGCTCCGAAAGCACGTCGTCCGATGGTTGGCGGTATGCTGCTGTCCGTTGCGATCACCGCGTTCCTGACCGGTGTTACCGAGCCGCTGGAATTCCTGTTTATGTTCCTGGCTCCACTGCTGTACCTCCTGCACGCACTGTTAACGGGTATCAGCCTGTTCGTTGCAACACTGCTGGGGATCCACGCAGGCTTCTCCTTCTCCGCAGGTGCTATCGACTACGTGTTGATGTACAACCTGCCGGCAGCAAGCCAGAACGTCTGGATGCTGGTGGTGATGGGGCTGGTGTTCTTCGTTATCTACTTTGTGCTGTTCAGCGCGGTTATTCGTATGTTTAACCTGAAAACGCCGGGCCGCGAAGATAAAGAAGACGATATCGTTACTGAAGAAGCCAACAGCAACACTGAAGAAGGTTTGGCTCAACTGGCAACCAACTACATTGCAGCGGTTGGCGGTACTGATAACCTGAAAGCGATTGATGCCTGTATCACTCGTCTGCGTCTGACCGTTGCCGACTCCGGTCGCGTAAACGATGCGATGTGTAAGCGTTTAGGCGCATCTGGGGTAGTTAAGCTGAACAAGCAAACTATCCAGGTCATCGTGGGTGCGAAAGCCGAATCCATCGGCGACGAAATGAAGAAAGTTGTCGCGCGTGGTCCGGTGGCAGCAGCATCTGGTGAAAGTGCGCCAGCAGCAGCGGCCCCAGTAGCAAAACCGCAGGCTGTAGCGAATGCAGTCACCGTTGAAGCGCTGGTTTCTCCGATTACTGGTGACGTAGTTGCGCTGGAGCAGGTTCCTGATGAAGCCTTCGCCAGCAAAGCAGTAGGCGACGGCGTTGCAGTGAAACCAACGGATAAAATCGTGGTTGCTCCGGCTGCGGGCACCATCGTGAAAATCTTCAACACTAACCATGCGTTCTGCCTGGAAACTGTTAAAGGCGCGGAAATCGTGGTCCATATGGGCATCGATACCGTCGCGCTGGAAGGCAAAGGCTTTAAGCGTCTGGTTGAAGAAGGTGCGGAAGTTACTGCAGGCCAACCGATTCTGGAAATGGATCTGGAGTTCCTGAACGCTAACGCACGTTCCATGATAAGCCCGGTTGTGTGCAGCAACAGCGATGATTTCGGCGCCTTGGTTATTAAAGCCGAAGGTCATGTGGTTGCCGGTCAAACACCACTGTATGAGATTAAAGGTAAATAACTGCTCCTGAGTAAAGTGAGTTAAGTGCCTTAAGCGGCGGGGGATATTCCTCCGCCGCTTTTTTTTGCAGCAAATGCCCTCATATATCCTGTTGAAACACCTTTTTTGTGCAACTAATAGTTGTCTCCTGACGTCGCTTATAAGATCATACTCCGTTATACGTTGTTTACGCTTTGAGGAATCCACGATGAGTGAGGCTGAAGCCCGCCCGAGTAACTTTATTCGTCAGATCATCGATGAAGATCTGGCCAGTGGTAAGCACACCACTATCCATACCCGTTTTCCGCCGGAGCCAAATGGCTATCTGCACATTGGCCACGCGAAATCCATTTGTCTGAACTTTGGCATTGCGCAAGATTACCAGGGCCAGTGCAACCTGCGTTTTGATGATACGAACCCGGTTAAAGAAGATATCGAGTACGTTGAGTCGATTAAAAACGACGTTGAATGGTTAGGTTTCCACTGGACTGGCGACATTCGCTACTCTTCGGATTACTTCGATCAGCTTCACGCCTATGCGGTAGAGCTTATTAATAAAGGCCTGGCGTACGTTGACGAACTGTCAGCGGACGAAATCCGCGAATACCGCGGCACGCTGACTCAGCCTGGCAAAAATAGCCCGTACCGCGATCGTAGCGTCGAAGAGAACCTGGCGCTGTTCGAAAAAATGCGTACCGGTGGCTTTGAAGAAGGTAAAGCCTGCCTGCGCGCGAAAATCGATATGGCGTCGCCGTTTATCGTGATGCGCGATCCGGTGCTGTACCGCATTAAGTTCGCCGAACACCACCAGACCGGCAACAAGTGGTGCATCTACCCGATGTACGATTTTACCCACTGCATCAGCGATGCGCTGGAAGGCATTACGCATTCCCTGTGTACGCTGGAGTTCCAGGATAACCGTCGTCTGTACGACTGGGTGCTGGACAACATCACCATTCCGGTTCATCCGCGTCAGTACGAATTCTCGCGCCTGAATCTGGAATATACCGTGATGTCCAAGCGCAAGCTGAACCTGCTGGTGACCGACAAGCACGTTGAAGGCTGGGACGATCCGCGTATGCCGACGATTTCTGGCCTGCGTCGTCGCGGTTACACCGCTGCCGCGATCCGTGAGTTCTGCAAACGCATTGGCGTGACCAAACAAGACAACACCATTGAGATCGCTTCTCTGGAATCCTGTATCCGCGAAGATCTGAACGAAAACGCCCCGCGCGCGATGGCGGTTATCGATCCGGTTAAACTGGTTATCGAAAACTATCCGCAGGGCGAAAGCGAATTGGTCACCATGCCTAACCATCCGAACAAACCGGAAATGGGCAGCCGCGAAGTGCCATTTAGCGGTGAAATTTGGATCGATCGCGCAGACTTCCGTGAAGAAGCGAACAAGCAGTACAAGCGTCTGGTGATGGGCAAAGAAGTACGTCTGCGTAATGCTTATGTGATCAAAGCCGAACGTGTTGAGAAAGATGCGGAAGGGAATATCACCACCATTTTCTGCACCTACGATGCCGACACCCTGAGCAAAGACCCGGCCGATGGTCGTAAAGTCAAAGGCGTTATTCACTGGGTGAGCGCGTCCCATGCGCTGCCGATTGAAATCCGCTTGTACGATCGTCTGTTTAGCGTGCCAAATCCAGGCGCGGCGGAAGACTTCCTGTCCGTTATTAACCCGGAATCGCTGGTCATTAAGCAGGGTTACGGTGAGCCGTCGCTGAAGGCAGCGGTTGCAGGTAAAGCGTTCCAGTTTGAGCGTGAAGGTTACTTCTGCCTGGACAGTCGTTATGCAACGGCTGACAAGCTGGTGTTTAACCGTACCGTTGGTCTACGTGACACGTGGGCTAAAGTGGGCGAATAAGCCGCAACACATCCTCTCTAAACGCCGCTTCATGCGGCGTTTTTTTTCGCAAAAAAACTGTGTTCCAGGCTCCGTTTGCGGAGCGAATTAATTACATGTCCGTAATAATGGACTGGGCGAATGTTTTTACGTTTAAATAACTTACCTCAATATGAAATGGGCTGAAACCGATTTCATCTCCATGGAAAACAAGCGATTTTTTCATTTCTTCAACGCTTTTTTATCTTCCGATGAAAATGTAACAGAAAGCAATCAAATATGTGCGGTTGCTCATACTATTACATACTCGTTACAGAAAGAGATTGATAATTCGCGTCGCGAAAAATAGTCTATTCATTGTAGTCACTGAGGTTTTCTTAGCGCTACTTTTTTATTTTTTGTTTTTTCGCTGTCCGCTTTTGTCGGCAGCATTTTATACGTCAAAGAGGATTAACATATGCGTACGTTTAGTGGCAAACGTAGTACGCTGGCGCTGGCTATCGCCGGTATTACAGCAATGTCGGGTTTTGTTGTCGCTCCGCAGGTACACGCCGAAGGATTTATTGATGACTCAACCTTAACCGGCGGCATCTATTACTGGCAGCGTGAGCGTGACCGTAAAGATGTGACCGATCACGACAAATATAAAACCAACCTTTCTCACTCCACCTGGAACGCTAACCTCGACTTCCAGTCCGGTTACGCGGCCGATATGTTTGGTATTGATATCGCGGCATTTACCGCTATTGAAATGAACGAAAGTAGCGAAAGCGGCCATCCAAACGAAATTGCATTCTCTTCCAAAAATAAAGGCTATGACGAGGATTACTCCGGCGATAAGAGCGGGATTAGCCTTTATAAAGCAGCAGCCAAATTTAAATACGGCCCAACCTGGGCGCGCGCCGGTTACATTCAACCAACCGGGCAGACTCTGCTGGCACCGCACTGGAGCTTTATGCCAGGTACCTATCAGGGAGCTGAAGCCGGTGCCAACTTCGATTACGGTGATGCTGGCGCACTGAGCTTCTCCTATATGTGGGCTAACGAATATAAAGCACCGTGGCACACCGAAGTCGATAAATTCTATCAGGCTGATAAAAAGACCAGTGTTGATTACCTGCACTCAATTGGCGCGAAATATGACTTCAAAAATAACCTGTTGCTGGAAGCGGCATTTGGTCAGTCTGAAGGTTATGTCGATCAGTACTTCGCAAAAGCCAGCTACAAATTCGATTTAGGCGGTAACCCATTTACCACCAGCTACCAGTTCTACGGTGCACGTGACAAGGTTGATGATCGTACCGTGAACGATATTTATGATGGCACTGCCTGGTTGCAGGCGTTGACCTTTGGCTACAAAGTGGCAGAAGTCGTTGACCTTCGTCTGGAAGGGACCTGGGTTAAAGCGGACGGCCAGCAGGGTTACTTCCTGCAGCGTATGACCCCAACCTACGCCTCTTCAAACGGTCGTCTGGATGTCTGGTGGGATAACCGTTCTGACTTCAACGCCAACGGTGAAAAGGCAGTCTTCTTCGGCGCAATGTATGACCTGAAGAACTGGAATCTGCCGGGCTGGGCGGTAGGCGCGTCCTACGTTTACGCATGGGATGCTAAGCCATCAACCTGGCAGCTCAACCCGGATGCGTACTACGACAAAAACCGGACTATCGAAGAATCTTCTTACAGCCTGGATGCGGTCTACACCCTGCAGGAAGGTCGTGCGAAGGGCACCATGTTTAAGCTGCACTTCACTCAGTACGACAACCATTCAGACATTCCGAGCTGGGGCGGTGGCTACGGCAACATGTTCCAGGATGAGCGCGACGTGAAGTTCATCGTTATTGCTCCGTTCACCATCTTCTAATGCCAACAGCGGCAGGCCGGGTGCCTGCCGCATCGTTGAGGAAAGTGCTATGAAAAAACTGATACTCATCGCCGTTATGGCATCAGGGCTGGTGGCGTGTGCGCAATCTCCTGCGCCGAAAGAGGACAGCCGTCTGAAAGAAGCCTACAGTGCGTGTATTAATACCGCGCAGGGATCGCCGGAGAAAATTGAAGCCTGCCAAAGCGTGTTGAATGTGCTGAAGAAAGAAAAACAGCACCAACAGTTTGCCAATGAAGAAAGCGTACGCGTGCTGGATTATCAGCAGTGTATCCAGGCCACGCACACGGGTAACGGTCAGTCCGTCAATGCTGATTGTGACAAGGTCTGGCAGGAAATACGCAGTAAGAATACTGCACAGTAAATCGAAAAATGAAAATACAACGGGCGGAGAATTCTCCGCCCGTTTGCATGTCAGAGTTTCTGTTCGGCCGGTTGATAATGACGACTCAGGCGGACAAACAACATTGCCGTGGCGGCGAGTCCGCAAAGTGCCGCGCACATCAGCCACCATCCCGGCGAGCTTTTATCTCCGGTTAGCTGGACCAGCGCCGTGGATATGACGGGTGTCAGACCGCCAAAAATCGCCGTAGCCAGACTGAAGGCCAGTGAAAAACCCACCGTACGGACATAGACAGGCATCACCTCGGTGAGTGCCGCGACCATTGCCCCATTGTACATACCAAAAAAGAACGAGAACCAAAGCAGAACCAACGTCATGCGCATAAAATCTGGCGCGGCGGTGAGCCAGTGCATGACCGGCCAGGTGGTGAGCAGTGCGAGTACGGTAATCCCCATCAACACCGGGCGGCGACCAATTCGGTCAGAAATCGCTCCGCCAATCGGCAGCCAGATAAAGTTAGAAATACCGACCAGCATGGTGACGACCAGGCTATCGCGCGCGCTCAGGTGGAGTACAGCCCTGCCATAGGTCGGGGTATAGACGGTAATAAAGTAAAACGTCGTTGTGGTCATCGCCACCAGCAGTGTACCCGCTGAGATCAGACGCCAGTTTTTGATGATAGTGGTGAAAATTTCCCTGGTGTCGGGACGGTGTGTACGTTGTAAAAATGCGTCCGTTTCCTGAAGCGAGCGGCGCAGGACGAAGATCAACGGAATAATCATACAACCAATAAAGAACGGAATGCGCCAGCCCCATTCAGAGATTTCATCGTGCCCCAGCGTGGCATTCAGGCCGTAGCCAATCAGCGCTGCCACCACAATGGCAACCTGTTGGCTGGCAGACTGCCAGCTGGTGTAGAAACCTTTATTGCCAGGCGTGGCGATTTCAGAAAGATAAACCGAAACGCCGCCCAACTCTACGCCCGCAGAGAAGCCCTGCAATAATCGACCGACTAATACCAGCACAGGAGCCAGCAGGCCAATACTTTGATAACCGGGAACCAGGGCAATCAACAGGGTCCCGCAGCCCATGATCGCCAGCGTCACCATCAGTCCTTTGCGGCGACCAATTCTGTCGATATAAGCACCCAGCACGATTGCGCCAACGGGCCGCATTAAAAAACCCGAACCGAAAACCGCAAAGGTCAACATGAGCCCGGCAAACTCACTCTCCGCGGGGAAGAAAGTCTTTGCGATATAGGTGGCGTAAAACCCGAACAGAAAAAAGTCGAACTGTTCGAGAAAATTACCGCTGGTTACCCGCAGTATTGCGCCGAAAGTTCCGGTGCGCGATGGTTGTTGTGTCATTGGGTTTGCTCCACTGTCTTATCATAATATTTATAGAGGTAAGAGTTTGCGGGTTAGTCGCCTGAGACTCCCGCCTGTTTGCCGCGCCGTTTCTCAATCGCCCACTTGAGTAAGGCTGCGCAGCGGTAAAATCCGTGGGCAAATTTTCCGTAAGGAATGGTCAGAAAAAGCGCCATGACCACACCGAGATGAATGGCCAGTAAAATAGCCATCCATGAGGTATCTCTTCCCGCCAGCAGCGCCAGACCGGTCAGACTGGTCAGCAGCAGCAGCAAAATAAAACCGCGATCCATCGGTTTTTGCCGGGCGTCGCCGTGTAGCGGTGAGCGCCTGAGATTAAGCCATAGCAAGCCAGCCGGGCCGACAACCAGGCCAATACCACCCAACGTGCCCAGCATGACCGGAACGCTGAAGAACGGGTAGGGTGCTTCTATGCCTGCAAAGTAGTGATAGCCCGTTGCCACCACGGTGGCGGCAAAGCAGAGCATAAAACCATAGAAGGTAAGGTGGTGGAAACGGCGACGCATCAGGGTGAAAGCATCATCCGCTTCGTTACAACCTTTGCCATGGCCTCCATCGAGATACTTCAGAGTCAGCGCATTGTGCGAGGCTTCAGCAATCTCGGCGGAACGCGGCATGTCCGGAGAAATCTCGCGCCAGAAGCGGATAACGCCTGCCATCAGCAAACCGATCGCCAGAACAAAGACCGAACCAAACATCCAGGCCAGCAGGTTATGCGGGAAAATTTGATAGAAATCCCCGGCCAGCGGAGGATGGAATAGTGAACCTTTCAAGCCTATAGCGAGGAGTAAAAACAGGATCAGACCGAATACCAGCGCCAGCGTCACGGTTACGCCTGCGCGACGATATAGCGCTCCAAAAGCGGCGGGCTGCGCGTAATGCTGATAGGTTTCGAGCCGGACTTCCGCCATCGCCTTCGGCACGTTTATGGCAAATTCATGAGGCGGGGCATACTGACACGCGTGCAGGCAAGCGCCGCAGTTATGGCACAAGTTTGCCAGATAATTGATATCCGCTTTACCGAATTCCAGACGCTGAGCCATGGCCGGGAACACGGCGCAAAAGCCTTCGCAATAGCGGCAGGCGTTACACACCTGCATCACGCGTTCAACTTCTGCTTCCGGTTCGGTGATAATTTGCGCTTCGATGATCAGTTTCTCAAGCTGCTTCATGACGTGTCTCCTTACGTGCGGCCAGCGCGGCTTCTTTTCCGGCAATGCGGCCAAAGGTCGTGCCGATCGACATCCCCACGCCTGCGGTGTAACCCTTGCCCAGCACGTTGCCCGCCATCATCTCTCCGGCGACGAACAGGTTACGGCTTGGAAGCCCTGCAAAATGCACAGCGGCGCGTTCGTTCACTTTTAACCCAAGATAAGTGAAGGTGATTCCTGGCCGAAGGGCGTAGCCGTAGTAAGGCGGTTGATCCAGCGGTCGCGCCCAATGCGTTTTCGCGGGTAGCAAATCTTTAGTGGCGCAGTTATCCAGAACGGTATGGTCGAACTGACCTGGCTGGCAGGCGTTGTTGTACTCTGTCACGGTGTGGGTAAAGCGTTCGGCATCCAGTCCTAACTGAAAGGCCAGTTCAGCCAGCGTATCGGCCTGCGTGCCAGGAAAGACCGGAGGCATGAAGTGTCCGATAGCTTTACTGTCGATGATGGAGTAGCCAATCTGTCCTGGCTGTTGAGCGACCAGACGTCCCCAGATGGCGTAGCGTTTGGGCCAGAAATCTTCACCTTCATCATAAAAACGCTCAGCATCCCGGTTCACCACAATACCGAGCGAAACGCAGTCCACGCGTGTGCAAATCCCGCCGTCATATAATGGCGCTCTGGCATCAATTGCCACACAGTGTGACTGGGAGGGCTCGCCGATAATGTCTGCGCCAGCATCCATCATAAATTTAAGCAGTACGCCCTGATTAAAACGCGTGCCGCGAATCAGGAAGTTATCCGCTGGCCACTCGCCGCGCTCGTTCTCTCCCCAGGCTTCTCGCAGCCACTCCCGGTTAGATTCGAATCCGCCAGCGGCAAGCACGCAGGATTTAGCTGTGATACGCTCGTTGCCTGACAGCGCCGCCACGAACTCGCCGTTGTGCAGTTCAAGCGCCTGAACGGGAGTGTCATAGCGGATTTGCACGCCCAACTTTTCGGCACTGCGGTAATAGGCATTCACCAGGGCTTTTCCGCCCCCCATAAAAAAGGCGTTGGTCCGCGCCACGTGCAAAGCGCCAGAGAGAGGAGGCTGAAAGTTAACGCCGTGCTGGCGCATCCAGTCGCGGCATTGGGAAGAGGTACGGATCACCAGACGCGCCAGGGCTTCGTTGGTATTTCCTTCCGTGACGCGGCGCAGATCCTGCCAGAACTCCTCTTCCGGATAGCTTTCCACCAGCACATCCTGCGGCGCATCATGCATACAGCGCAGATTACGCGTGTGTTGGGAGTTTCCCCCTCGCCATTCCCGGGGAGCCGCTTCGAGCAGAAGTACCGAAGCTCCTTGCTCCCGGGCGGACAAGGCAGCGCATAACGCGGCATTGCCACCACCAATCACCAGAACATCAACCATCGTATACTCCATTACCATTTAACCATTTGTTAAATTTGTAATTGAAATGTATACGCACAGCTTGTGCGGGCGCTATGACGTGGTGCTAAACGGTACTTTAGTTATTGTAAAGGATGGCGCCAGGCCAGCTTCCTGCTTCCACCAGTTGATGCATCACTTTCGTCAGCACCACGCGGGCCGCGAGGCCTGCCGGGGTGAGTTCATCGTCTGAGAGACTCACCAGAAAGTTGGGGCGGCTAAGTATTGGATTGTGAACGCCGATCACTCTTAGCGTCTCTTTATCTAGATGGGAAATTGCCGCGCCGGGCTGGAGAGTGGCACCAATGCCACTGCGCACGGCGCGCATGAGTAGCGCCAGACCATCAATTTCCGTGGCGATCTCAATGTTCAGCGCGTGTTCCTGACAAATCGCTTCCAGCCGGCCGCGCAGACCGTGGCCCGGGCTTGGCATTATCAATGGGATACTTGCCAGCTGGGCTGGAGCAATATTGTCATCGGCAATATCAGCCAGTAAGGCATGAGTCCCAATCAAAAACAGCCGCTCTTCGAGAATCGGTATGGCGCTCCAGCGCAGGATCTTTTCTTTCTGAAACACGACAGCCAGATCAATCTGGCGGGTATTAATCATCCGCTCCAGATTGCCAGAGAGGCTTTCCACCACATGCAGACGGACATCACTGTAGCTTTCCCGCATGGCGTTGATAAACGGCATTCCGAGAACGGAAGCGGTACTGGGAGCCATACCGACGCTGACGTGCCCGGAAAGCCGGGACTCGCGTGCGGCGAGGATCGCGTCGTCTGCGTGACGAAGCGCCAGTTGCGCCTGGGAGTAAAAAGCCAGCCCGGCGCTGGTGGGCGTCACGCCTCGCGAGGTGCGCTGCAGCAGGCGAATAGCGAGTTCGTTTTCCAGACGCGACATTTGCTGGCTGAGTGCCGAAACCCCGATATTGAGATCGAGTGCCGCGCTACCCATGTTGCCGGTTTCTACAATGCGCACAAAATAGCGTAGCTGGCGAAGTTCCATTTCGACTCTCCGGAAGGGGCAATTGATTTTTACATTAAAGCAACACAGGAGCGGAGGGAAGGGGAAAGGGGGTGAAAGGTTTCATTAGTGTATCTTGATCTAAACGTTTTCCTAATTTTATTCATATCCTGTTTATCCTGCTACTTCATGTCGCCAGACAGGCGTAAGTTACAAATCCTGATGTTTTACAAAAGGATTTGGCAATGAGCGGTGGCAAACCGGCGGCCCGGACGGGTGACATGACAAAATTCGGCGGCCCGATTGTCCAGGGTGCCATGGGCGTGATGATTGGTGCCCCCACCGGCGTCGCCTGCTCGGTCTGTCCCGGCGGCGTCACCTCCGGCTCCCCGGTCAACCCGCTCCTCGGCGCCAAGGTCCTGCCCGGCGAGACCGATTTCGCCCTGCCCGGCCCGCTGCCGTTTGTTCTCACCCGCGCCTACAGCAGTTACCGGACCCAAACCCCGGCACCGGCCGGCATCTTCGGTCCCGGCTGGAAAGCACCTTTCGATATCCGCTTACAGATACGTGATGAGGAACTTATCCTCAACGACAACGGCGGGCGCAGCGTTCACTTTGAGCACCTGTTCCCCGGGGAAGTGGCCTTCAGCCGCAGCGAACGCTTCTGGCTCGCCCGTGGTGGCGTGGCGAAACTGCACGAGAGTCATCCCCTGCACCGTCTCTGGCAGGCGCTGCCGGAAGACACCCGCCTGAGTCCGCATCAGTACCTGGCCACAAACAGTCCGCAGGGGCCATGGTGGATTATCGGCTGGTCTGAACGGGTACCGGAGCCGGATGAGATACTCCCCGCCCCGCTGCCGCCGTACCGGGTGCTGACCGGGCTGGTGGACAGTTTCGGGCGCAGACTCTCATATCACCGTGATGTCACCGGGCCGTTCAGCGGCCATATCACCGGGGTGACCGATGGCGCAGGCCGTCGCTTCCGGCTGGTGCTGAAGCAGATGAACACACTGCCCGTCACCCGCTACGGCCAGGATG
>NZ_JAOWHE010000088.1:0-40962 GCF_030332765.1 Citrobacter sp. Cpo071
TACCTAGATTCTACGTCAGTACTTCAAAAAGCATAATCAAAGCCTTGATAAATATGCATTCCTTCGAAATTCAGCTTTCACCCATTGGGTGAAAGAAAAGTGCTCAAAAATATGTTAAATTATCAGCTTTTATGACTCGATATATGGTAAAATAATAGTAAGAAAAGTAGTAAAAAGGGGTTCTAATTATGATTAATAAAATTGATTTCAAAGCTAAGAATCTAACATCAAATGCAGGTCTTTTTCTGCTCCTTGAGAATGCAAAAAGCAATGGGATTTTTGATTTTATTGAAAATGACCTCGTATTTGATAATGACTCAACAAATAAAATCAAGATGAATCATATAAAGACCATGCTCTGCGGTCACTTCATTGGCATTGATAAGTTAGAACGTCTAAAGCTACTTCAAAATGATCCCCTCGTCAACGAGTTTGATATTTCCGTAAAAGAACCTGAAACAGTGTCACGGTTTCTAGGAAACTTCAACTTCAAGACAACCCAAATGTTTAGAGACATTAATTTTAAAGTCTTTAAAAAACTGCTCACTAAAAGTAAATTGACATCCATTACGATTGATATTGATAGTAGTGTAATTAACGTAGAAGGTCATCAAGAAGGTGCGTCAAAAGGATATAATCCTAAGAAACTGGGAAACCGATGCTACAATATCCAATTTGCATTTTGCGACGAATTAAAAGCATATGTTACCGGATTTGTAAGAAGTGGCAATACTTACACTGCAAACGGTGCTGCGGAAATGATCAAAGAAATTGTTGCTAACATCAAATCAGACGATTTAGAAATTTTATTTCGAATGGATAGTGGCTACTTTGATGAAAAAATTATCGAAACGATAGAATCTCTTGGATGCAAATATTTAATTAAAGCCAAAAGTTATTCTACACTCACCTCACAAGCAACGAATTCATCAATTGTATTCGTTAAAGGAGAAGAAGGTAGAGAAACTACAGAACTGTATACAAAATTAGTTAAATGGGAAAAAGACAGAAGATTTGTCGTATCTCGCGTACTGAAACCAGAAAAAGAAAGAGCACAATTATCACTTTTAGAAGGTTCCGAATACGACTACTTTTTCTTTGTAACAAATACTACCTTGCTTTCTGAAAAAGTAGTTATATACTATGAAAAGCGTGGTAATGCTGAAAACTATATCAAAGAAGCCAAATACGACATGGCGGTGGGTCATCTCTTGCTAAAGTCATTTTGGGCGAATGAAGCCGTGTTTCAAATGATGATGCTTTCATATAACCTATTTTTGTTGTTCAAGTTTGATTCCTTGGACTCTTCAGAATACAGACAGCAAATAAAGACCTTTCGTTTGAAGTATGTATTTCTTGCAGCAAAAATAATCAAAACCGCAAGATATGTAATCATGAAGTTGTCGGAAAACTATCCGTACAAGGGAGTGTATGAAAAATGTCTGGTATAATAAGAATATCATCAATAAAATTGAGTGTTGCTCTGTGGATAACTTGCAGAGTTTATTAAGTATCATTGCAGCAAAGATGAAATCAATGATTTATCAAAAATGATTGAAAGGTGGTTGTAAATAATGTTACAATGTGTGAGAAGCAGTCTAAATTCTTCGTGAAATAGTGATTTTTGAAGCTAATAAAAAACACACGTGGAATTTAGGTACTATAAAAATCTGTATCGGCAAATTGTTGGCAATCTGCAAGCGACATGCCCTTAAAAATCGTGTTGTGATAGCAAATTCTTGCTATCACCTTTATTAAAGCAGGCGATAAAACGAGGATTTACCCTATTAAAAGTACATTTTCAAAATAATAAAATATTGCGAACAGCATAATTCCATTTTCAAACGATCATCACAATTTCATTTTTCTCGCATAGCAAATGATATTTAAACTGTCACTCGGAAAAGTGTAAATATGGAATTAACATAACCAAATAGTCACATTACCCAAACTAAAAATAACCAACAAAAACAAATTGTTATGATGACACATGGCAATTTTATCTCACCATAACCCCACTATTTTTTCACTCTTACTTTCAACTCAGCCATTCTTTTTCCTCGCTTCTTTTTATAGTCATGAAAATCGGGACAACCCAGGCGAGGTCTTTATGCAACAAGAAGCGTTAGGAATGGTAGAAACCAAAGGCTTAACTGCAGCCATAGAGGCCGCAGATGCAATGGTGAAGTCAGCCAATGTAATGCTGGTCGGCTACGAAAAAATTGGTTCGGGACTGGTAACAGTCATTGTCCGTGGCGATGTCGGCGCAGTTAAAGCAGCAACAGATGCAGGTGCCGCCGCAGCCCGTAATGTGGGAGAAGTGAAAGCCGTACACGTCATCCCACGCCCGCATACCGATGTAGAAAAAATCTTACCGAAGGGAATTAGCTAATGAGCAGCAATGAGCTGGTTGAACAGATCATGGCGCAGGTGATTGCTCGCGTGGCAACGCCGGAACAGCAGGCTATCCCTGAAAATAATCCTCCAACACGAGAAACGGCTATGGCAGAGAAAAGCTGCAGTTTAACGGAGTTTGTCGGTACCGCGATTGGCGACACCGTCGGTCTGGTAATCGCCAACGTAGACAGCGCCCTACTGGACGCAATGAAACTTGAAAAACGGTATCGCTCCATTGGCATCCTTGGCGCCCGTACTGGCGCAGGTCCGCACATCATGGCCGCCGATGAAGCGGTAAAAGCCACCAATACTGAAGTCGTCAGTATTGAGTTACCACGTGATACCAAAGGCGGCGCAGGTCATGGTTCGCTGATTATTCTTGGCGGCAACGATGTTTCCGACGTGAAACGCGGCATTGAAGTCGCACTGAAAGAACTGGACCGCACCTTTGGCGATGTTTATGCCAACGAAGCCGGTCACATCGAAATGCAGTACACCGCACGCGCCAGCTACGCGCTGGAAAAAGCCTTTGGCGCACCGATTGGCCGTGCCTGTGGCGTTATCGTCGGCGCGCCAGCATCCGTTGGTGTCCTGATGGCCGATACGGCCCTGAAATCCGCCAACGTGGAAGTTGTGGCCTACAGCTCCCCTGCCCATGGCACCAGCTTCAGTAACGAAGCCATTCTGGTTATTTCGGGTGACTCTGGCGCTGTTCGTCAGGCCGTTATCTCCGCCCGTGAAATCGGTAAAACCGTACTCGGGACCCTCGGCTCAGAGCCGAAAAACGATCGTCCGTCCTACATCTGATATCAGTGAGGCTGATTCATGAGATCGAAAAGATTTGAAGCACTGGCGAAGCGCCCTGTGAATCAGGATGGTTTCGTTAAGGAGTGGATCGAAGAAGGCTTCATTGCGATGGAAAGCCCGAACGACCCCAAACCGTCGATTAAAATCGTCAACGGTACAGTCACTGAACTGGACGGTAAATCCGCCAGTGAATTTGACTTAATCGACCATTTCATTGCCCGCTATGGCATTAACCTGGCGCGCGCTGAAGAGGTCATGGCGATGGACTCGGTCAAACTGGCCAATATGCTTTGCGACCCTAACGTGAAGCGCAAAGACATTGTGCCGCTGACCACCGCAATGACGCCGGCAAAAATTGTCGAAGTGGTGTCCCATATGAACGTCGTTGAGATGATGATGGCGATGCAGAAAATGCGTGCTCGTCGTACACCCTCTCAACAAGCGCACGTCACTAACGTCAAAGATAACCCGGTGCAGATTGCCGCTGATGCCGCTGAAGGCGCATGGCGCGGGTTTGACGAACAGGAAACAACCGTTGCCGTTGCACGTTATGCGCCATTTAACGCCATTGCGCTGTTAGTCGGCTCACAGGTTGGACGCCCGGGCGTATTAACCCAGTGCTCGCTGGAAGAAGCTACCGAACTTAAACTCGGCATGCTAGGCCACACCTGCTACGCGGAAACCATCTCCGTCTATGGTACTGAACCCGTCTTTACCGACGGCGATGACACGCCATGGTCGAAAGGCTTCCTCGCCTCGTCCTATGCTTCCCGTGGTCTGAAAATGCGCTTTACCTCCGGCTCTGGCTCAGAAGTTCAAATGGGTTACGCCGAAGGCAAATCAATGCTTTATCTGGAAGCCCGCTGCATTTACATCACCAAAGCTGCGGGTGTACAGGGCCTGCAAAACGGTTCAGTAAGCTGCATCGGTGTCCCTTCCGCCGTGCCGTCAGGCATTCGTGCAGTGTTGGCTGAAAACCTGATCTGTTCCTCTCTGGATCTGGAATGCGCCTCCAGCAACGACCAAACCTTTACCCACTCGGATATGCGTCGTACTGCGCGTCTGCTGATGCAGTTCCTGCCGGGTACTGACTTCATTTCTTCTGGTTATTCCGCGGTGCCGAACTACGACAACATGTTTGCGGGTTCGAACGAGGATGCTGAAGATTTTGACGACTACAACGTTCTCCAGCGTGACCTGAAAGTAGACGGTGGTCTGCGCCCGGTTCGCGAAGAAGATGTTATCGCCATTCGTAACAAAGCGGCACGTGCGCTGCAGGCCGTCTTTGCCGGGATGGGATTACCACCAATCACTGATGAAGAAGTGGAAGCTGCGACCTACGCCCACGGTTCGAAAGATATGCCGGAACGTAACATCGTTGAAGACATCAAGTTTGCACAAGAGATCATCAATAAAAACCGTAACGGTCTGGAAGTGGTGAAAGCCCTTGCTCAGGGCGGATTTACCGATGTCGCTCAGGACATGCTCAACATCCAGAAAGCCAAGTTAACCGGGGATTATCTGCATACCTCCGCCATTATCGTTGGCGACGGACAGGTGCTATCCGCTGTCAATGATGTTAACGACTACGCCGGTCCGGCAACAGGTTATCGCCTGCAGGGCGAACGCTGGGAAGAAATCAAAAACATCCCTGGCGCACTTGATCCCAACGAGCTTGGCTAAGGGGTGAAAAATGGAAATTAATGAAAAACTACTGCGCCAGATAATTGAAGATGTGTTGTCTGAAATGCAGACCAGCGACAAACCCGTCTCTTTCCGCGCATCTACAGCGGCAAGCGCACCTCAGGCTGCGGCGACACAGGGAGACAGCTTTCTGACCGAGATTGGTGAAGCCAAACAAGGCCAGCAACAGGACGAAGTAATTATTGCCGTAGGGCCGGCGTTCGGGCTCTCGCAAACCGTCAATATCGTAGGTATCCCGCATAAGAATATCTTGCGCGAAGTGATTGCCGGTATTGAAGAAGAAGGCATTAAAGCGCGCGTTATCCGCTGCTTTAAATCCTCCGATGTGGCGTTTGTCGCCGTTGAGGGGAACCGTCTGAGCGGTTCCGGGATCTCTATCGGCATCCAGTCAAAAGGTACCACGGTTATCCACCAGCAGGGGTTACCGCCGCTTTCAAACCTGGAGCTGTTCCCTCAGGCACCGCTTCTGACGCTAGAAACCTATCGTCAGATCGGTAAAAACGCCGCGCGTTATGCCAAGCGTGAATCTCCGCAACCGGTCCCTACTCTGAATGACCAGATGGCCCGTCCTAAGTACCAGGCGAAATCAGCCATTCTGCACATTAAAGAGACCAAATACGTTGTGACAGGCAAAAACCCGCAGGAACTGCGCGTGGCGCTTTGATAAAGGATACCTCCATGAATACCGACGCAATTGAATCGATGGTTCGGGATGTGTTGAGCCGGATGAACAGCCTGCAAGGCGAGTCTGCGACTCCGCCCGCGGCGAGTTCATCAGCACATACCGCGAAAGTCACGGATTACCCTCTCGCGAATAAACATCCTGAGTGGGTAAAAACTGCGACCAACAAAACGCTGGACGACTTCACGCTTGAAAATGTTCTGAGCAACAAAGTGACCGCGCAGGACATGCGCATCACCCCTGAAACACTGCGCCTGCAGGCGGAAATCGCCAAAGATGCCGGACGTGACAGGCTGGCGATGAACTTCGAGCGCGCAGCCGAGCTAACCGCTGTTCCTGACGATCGCATTCTTGAGATCTACAACGCGCTGCGCCCGTACCGCTCAACAAAAGATGAGCTGATGGCTATCGCCGACGATCTCGAAAATCGTTATCAGGCAAAAATCTGTGCAGCTTTCGTTCGTGAAGCGGCAGCGCTGTACGTTGAGCGTAAAAAACTCAAAGGCGACGACTAACTCAGGGACAGGATCATGCGATATATAGCTGGCATTGACATAGGCAACTCATCAACGGAAGTCGCTCTGGCTACTCTGGATGAGTCTGGCGTGCTGAGCATCACCGGCAGCTCGCTGGCAGAAACCACCGGAATTAAGGGCACATTACGTAATGTGTTTGGCATTCAGGAGGCCCTTACGTTGGCGGCAAAAAACGCCGGTATCAATGTCAGCGATATTTCGCTCATCCGTATTAACGAAGCCACCCCGGTCATTGGCGACGTGGCGATGGAAACAATAACCGAAACCATCATCACTGAATCCACCATGATCGGCCATAACCCTAAAACACCGGGCGGCGTCGGGTTAGGCGTGGGCGTCACTATTACGCCGGAAGACCTTCTCAGTCGCCCGGCGGATACGCCCTATATTCTGGTGGTGTCATCGGCATTTGATTTCGCCGATGTCGCTACGATGATTAATGCCTCCGTCCGAGCTGGATACCAGTTAACTGGCGTTATTTTGCAGCAGGACGATGGCGTGTTGGTCAGCAATCGTCTGACTCACCCCCTGCCCATCGTCGATGAAGTCCTTCATATCGACCGCATCCCGTTGGGGATGCTGGCTGCCATTGAGGTCGCTGTACCAGGAAAGGTCATTGAAACCCTTTCTAACCCCTACGGCATTGCAACTGTCTTTGGCCTCAATGCCGATGAGACTAAAAACATTGTTCCGATGGCACGGGCGCTGATCGGCAACCGTTCAGCCGTGGTGGTGAAAACGCCGTCAGGTGATGTGAAAGCGCGAGCGATTCCTGCCGGAAATCTGGAGCTACAGTCTCAGGGTCGTACCGTACGGGTCGACGTTGCCGCGGGCGCCGAAGCGATTATGAAAGCGGTTGGTGAATGCCCAAAACTGGATAACGTGACCGGAGAAGCTGGCACCAATATTGGCGGCATGCTGGAGCATGTGCGCCAGACGATGGCTGAATTAACCAACAAACCCAGTCATGAAATTTTTATTCAGGATCTGCTGGCGGTCGATACCTCGGTTCCCGTCAGCGTGACGGGTGGACTTGCCGGTGAGTTCTCGCTGGAACAGGCTGTCGGCATAGCCTCTATGGTGAAATCAGACCGCCTGCAAATGGCGATGATTGCCCATGAGATCACGCAAAAGCTCAACATTGATGTCCAGGTTGGCGGGGCCGAAGCCGAAGCTGCCATTCTGGGAGCCTTAACAACTCCGGGCACAACACGACCACTGGCTATTCTGGATCTCGGCGCGGGTTCAACCGACGCTTCTATCATCAATCCTAAGGGCGAAATTATTGCCACGCACCTGGCAGGCGCAGGCGATATGGTCACGATGATCATTGCCCGTGAACTGGGCCTGGATGACCGTTATCTCGCTGAAGAGATTAAAAAGTATCCGTTGGCGAAAGTTGAGAGCTTGTTCCACCTTCGCCACGAAGACGGCAGCGTTCAGTTCTTCCCTACGCCTCTCCCACCAACGGTTTTTGCCCGCGTGTGTGTAGTAAAACCCGATGAACTGGTGCCACTGCCAGGCGAACTGGCACTGGAGAAAGTACGGGCCATCCGCCGCAGTGCGAAAGAACGCGTTTTCGTTACCAACGCGCTCAGAGCGCTACGTCAGGTCAGTCCGACCGGGAACATTCGGGATATTCCCTTTGTGGTGCTGGTTGGCGGCTCATCTCTGGATTTTGAAGTTCCACAGCTGGTCACCGATGCTCTGGCGCATTATCGACTGGTTGCCGGGCGCGGCAACATTCGTGGTACCGAAGGTCCGCGCAATGCGGTTGCGACAGGACTGATTCTCTCCTGGCATAAGGCATTCGCTCATGGAAAGTAATCTCACCACCCCAGCCATCGTTATCTTCACCAGTGCTGACTGTGCTGACGTCTGGAATGACGTACTGCTGGGTATTGAAGAAGAAGGGATCCCCTTTGTGATTCAGGAGAGTAGCTCAACTGACGTTATCCACAACGCATGGTTGGCCGCCTGCCAGTCTCCATTGCTGGTCGGTATTGGCTGTAGCCGCGAAAAACTGGTCGTGCACTACAAAAACTTACCCACATCAGCACCACTTTTTACGCTGACGTATCAACAAAATAGCCACGATCGCCGCAGCATTGGTAACAACGCTGCGCGGCTGGTTAAAGGCATTCCGTTCCGGGAATGCCACTCATAACCCACAGGAGAAAAGCAGTATGAATAACGCACTGGGACTGGTTGAAACAAAAGGGCTTGTCGGCGCTATTGAAGCCGCTGATGCCATGGTGAAATCCGCAAACGTGCAGCTGGTTGGTTACGAAAAAATCGGCTCTGGCCTTATCACCGTTATGGTTCGCGGTGATGTCGGCGCGGTGAAAGCAGCCGTAGATGCTGGAAGCGCAGCCGCAAGCGCCGTTGGTGAGGTGAAATCCTGCCACGTTATCCCGCGTCCGCACAGCGACGTTGAAGCCATTTTACCTAAATCCGCATAAGTCGTTGCAACCAAGGAGCACAGCGTGAAGCAATCACTGGGATTACTTGAAGTTAGTGGTCTGGCATTAGCCATCAGTTGCGCGGACGTCATGGCGAAAGCCGCCTCCATCACGCTGGTGGGCCTCGAAAAAACCAACGGCTCAGGCTGGACGGTGATCAAGATAATCGGGGATGTGGCCTCCGTCCAGGCGGCCATTTCCACCGGTGTCAGTTTCGCTGACCAGCGAGATGGACTGGTGGCTCACAAAGTCATTTCCAGACCCGGGGATGGGATCCTGTCGCATAGCGTTGTCCTGGAGCCTGAGCCAACGCCCGAACCCATACCAGCCGTAGCGCATGAAGAGATATTTGTAGACCATGATGTACCCGAAGCACCGCAAGATGCAGAGTTGATTAGCTGCAATTTGTGTCTTGATCCTGCCTGCCCTCGTCAAAAAGGCGAGCCGCGCACGCTTTGTCTTCACTCTGGCAAACGAGGTGAAGCGTAATGGATAAACAGCAACTGGAGACCACTGTCGCTAAGGTTCTGGATGAAATGCGCGAGCGCCCGATTCCGCTGGGGATCTCTAATCGTCATATTCATCTGTGCGCTGAAGATTACGGTCGCTTGTTTCCCAATCACCCCATTAGTGAGAAAAAAGGGCTGCTGCAGCCGGGACAATATGCAGCAGAGCAGACTGTCACGCTGGTGGGGCCAAAAGGTCAGTTAAAAAATGTGCGTTTACTCGGCCCGCTGCGCAGTACCAGCCAGGTCGAAATTTCTCGTACCGACGCCCGCACGTTGGGAATTGCTGCTCCGCTGCGGATGTCGGGCAATATTCAGGGCACACCCGGTGTTCGTCTCGTCAGCCCATTTGCTGAACTGGACTTAGCATCCGGGGTGATCGTCGCCCAACGGCATATCCATATGTCGCCGCTTGATGCTCTGATTCTGCGGGTTTCCCATGGTGATAAAGTCTCGGTCGCCATTAATGGCGATGAACGTCGACTGATTTTCGATAACGTCGCCGTACGCGTTTCGCCGGATATGCGCCTCGAAATGCATATCGATACAGACGAAGCCAATGCCGCAGGCGCTGATAATCCCCAGGCATTCGCCACACTGGTGACCTCACGATGAACAACGAACTGCTGCAACGCATTATCGAGGAGGTTGTTTCCCGATTAAAAAAACGCGCGGAAAGCACGCTCACTCTTAGCGTCGCGCAGTTACGGGAAATCGATTCACGGACAGTATGCTGCCAGTACTCGTCGCTCCATCTCCAGCAAGTGGATCTGCCATTACTGGAGCAAATTGCCGAAGGCTGCCCAGCCAACATGTCGGTGGGAAAGATTCACGACGCGCTGGCATGCGGAGTCCGCGTGAAAATTTCACTACAACACCGATTGTTACCCGCAATCCCCGTGAAAAAACTCGCACGTCTGCCGCTGGAGTTCGATGACGAACGGGGACGAACCATCTTTTTGCATCCTGAGAAGCTTCTCAGCTATGCCGACGTCGCCCAATTAAGGGATGGCGTACTGGTGTTGCGCCGTCGGTGTGTTGTGACGGCTCTGGCTCAGGAAGCAGTCAGTCTGCGAAATGTCCAACTAATTAAGCAGGAGTGAGCTATGCATCTGGCCCGGGTTACAGGCGTTGTGGTTTCCACGCAAAAATCCCCATCACTGGTGGGAAAAAAACTGTTGCTGGTACGTCGGGTAAGTGCTGACGGAGAGCTTCCTGCATCCCCTGTGAGTGGAGATGAAGTCGCTGTTGATTCTGTCGGCGCAGGGACCGGCGAACTGGTATTACTCAGCAGCGGATCCAGCGCCAGACACGTTTTTTCTGGCCCTAACGAGGCCATCGATCTGGCTATCGTCGGCATTGTCGACACGCTTTCTCGTTAGGAGGAATTATGGCGATTTATACCCGCACTGGTGATGCCGGAACAACAGCCCTCTTTACCGGACAGCGCGTGAGCAAAACGCATCCACGCGTGGAAGCCTACGGTACGCTGGACGAACTGAATGCGGCGCTAAGTCTGTGCATTTGTGCAGCGAAAAACCCGCAGCACCGGCAGTTACTTGAGAATATCCAGCTGCAGCTTTTTTGGTTCAGCGCCGAACTGGCAAGCGAAAGCGAAGAACCAACGCCAGAGCAGCGCTACATCAGCTCAGAAGAAATTGCGGCACTGGAAGCGGCCATCGATACCGCAATGGGAAGAGTACCGCCCCTGCGCAGCTTTATTCTACCTGGCCGCAGCGAAGCCGCCAGCCGACTGCACTTTGCCCGTACGCTGGCACGCCGTGCAGAGAGACGACTGGTCGAACTCTCCACCGAGATATCCGTCAGACACGTGCTGATGCGTTATATCAATCGCCTGTCCGACTGCTTATATGCAATTGCACGAGCAGAAGATCATGACGCCCATCAAAACGACATCATTCAGAAAGTGGCTGAGCGCTATCTCGCTGCCGTTCAAGCACCAGCCATAAAGGAGCCGACTATGTCTCTGTCTTTTCAGGAGCTCCACCAACTCACTCGCGCTGCGGTGACGAGAGCAGAAGAACTTCAGGTTCCGGTCGTCATTAGCATTGTTGATGCGAACGGGACCCAAACGGTGGTCTGGCGCATGCCTGACGCATTACTCGTGAGTAGCGAACTGGCACCCAAAAAAGCCTGGACTGCCGTGGCGATGAAAACCGCCACGCATGAGCTGACATCGGCAGTGCAACCCGGCGCCGCGCTTTACGGTCTGGAAAGCCATATGCAGGGAAAAGTCGTCACCTTCGGTGGCGGGTACGCATTATGGCGTGAGGGTTTACTCCTCGGGGGTCTTGGCATCAGCGGAGGAAGCGTTGAACAGGATATGGACATTGCAGAAACGGCCATTGCGGCGATTAACGTGAGAACACATCAATGAATACTTCAGAACTTGAAACCCTTATTCGTAACATTTTGAGTGAGCAACTCGCCCCGGCAAAAGCAGAAGTTCAGGGTAACGGTATTTTTCCGTCCGTTGGCGAAGCTATCGATGCAGCGCATCAGGCTTTTCTGCGTTACCAGCAATGTCCATTGAAAACCCGCAGCGCCATCATAAACGCCCTACGCGAAGAACTGACGCCTCATCTTGCTTCACTGGCTGCTGAGAGCGCTGCCGAAACGGGGATGGGTAACAAAGAGGATAAGTTCCTTAAAAATAAAGCCGCGCTGGACAACACTCCGGGTATCGAAGATCTCACCACCACGGCGTTAACCGGTGACGGCGGCATGGTGTTATTCGAGTATTCACCGTTTGGCGTGATTGGTTCTGTCGCCCCCAGTACAAACCCGACAGAGACCATTATTAACAACAGCATCAGCATGCTAGCGGCAGGGAATAGCGTTTACTTCAGTCCGCATCCGGGTGCTAAAAAGGTTTCACTCAAGCTGATTGCCATGATTGAAGATATTACTTTCCGTTGCTGCGGAATTCGTAATCTTGTCGTCACGGTCACAGAACCCACTTTTGAGGCTACCCAGCAGATGATGGCGCACCCTAAAATCGCAGTTCTGGCGATTACCGGTGGCCCTGGCATTGTTGCTATGGGCATGAAAAGCGGGAAAAAAGTCATCGGCGCAGGCGCAGGAAATCCACCCTGCATTGTTGATGAAACGGCCGACCTGGTTAAGGCGGCGGAAGATATCATCAATGGCGCATCCTTTGATTACAACCTCCCCTGCATTGCTGAGAAGAGCCTGATTGTTGTTGATGCCGTTGCCGAACGACTGGTTCAACAGATGCAGTCTTTTGGTGCGATGCTTCTCAATAGCGTAGAGGTAGACAAACTGCGTGCTGTCTGTCTACCAGAAGGCATAGCCAATAAAAAACTGGTGGGTAAAAGCCCGGCAACCTTACTGGAAGCAGCAGGAATACCGGTTCCGGCAAAAGCACCTCGACTACTGACAGGCATCGTCAAGGCTGACGACCCGTGGGTTACCAGCGAGCAATTGATGCCAATGCTCCCCGTCGTAACGGTGAGCGATTTTGACAGTGCATTAACGTTGGCCCTGAAAGTTGAAGAGGGATTGCATCACACCGCCATTATGCATTCGCAAAATGTGTCACGTTTGAACCTTGCCGCGCGCACGCTTCAGACCTCCATCTTTGTGAAAAATGGCCCCTCTTACGCCGGGATCGGCGTTGGTGGTGAAGGTTTTACAACCTTCACTATTGCGACGCCAACCGGTGAAGGAACAACATCTGCGCGCACTTTCGCACGCTCTCGTCGTTGCGTGCTGACAAACGGTTTTTCTATTCGCTAATGGGGCCGTTATGAATAGCTTTTCACTGCAAACTCGATTGTACAGCGGCCAGGGAAGTCTGGATGTGCTCAAGCGTTTCACGAATAAGCATATCTGGATTATCTGCGATGGTTTTCTCGCACGTTCTCCCCTGATTGAAAAGCTGCGCAACGCTCTGCCAGCGGATAACCGCATCAGTATTTTCAGCGATATCACCCCCGATCCCACCATCGGTACGGTAGTACAAGGGATTGCACAAATGCAGTCCCTGCGACCGGACGTCGTGATGGGTTTTGGTGGCGGCTCAGCACTGGACGCCGCAAAAGCCATCGTCTGGTTTAGCCGACAGTTCGGTATTGAAATTGAAACCTGTGTCGCAATTCCCACCACCAGCGGCACAGGCTCCGAGGTAACCAGTGCCTGCGTGATTAGCGATCCGGATAAAGGCATTAAATATCCATTATTCAATAATGCGCTTTACCCGGACATGGCCATCCTTGATCCAACGTTGGTCGTCAGCGTACCACCTGCCATCACCGCGAATACCGGCATGGACGTGTTAACGCATGCGCTGGAGGCTTACGTGTCCACGAAGGCCAGCGACTTCACAGACGCACTGGCTGAAAAAGCCGCTCAAATCGTCTTCCAGTACCTGCCTGTCGCCGTCAGCAAAGGCGACTGTCTGGCAACCAGGGGGAAAATGCACAATGCATCAACGCTCGCGGGAATGGCATTTAGTCAGGCTGGACTGGGGATCAATCATGCGATTGCCCATCAATTGGGTGGTCAGTTTCATCTGCCGCATGGACTTGCCAATGCGCTGCTGCTGACCCATGTCATTCATTTTAATGCCCGCGATCCGCGAGCTGCGAAGCGCTATGCCCGTTTTGCTAAAGCCTGCCACCTATGCCCGGATAACGCGAACGATACAGCGGCATTGAATGCGCTCATTCATCATATCGAGCTACTCAAAAAACAGTGTGCGTTGCCTTCTTTTGTTGACGCGCTTAAAGACGGAAAGCAAGCCTGGTCACAACGTATCCCATTGATAGTTCAGGCCGCGCTGGCTGACGTCACGCTGCAAACCAATCCTCGTGTTGCCGATGCCAGTGCCATGCAGGAACTGCTTGAGGAATTATTATGAAGACAGCCATGACGGCAGAGTCCACGCTTTATGATGCGCAGACCATTCGCGAACGCGTTCGCGCAGCGGGTGTTGTCGGAGCCGGAGGCGCAGGCTTTCCTGCTCACGTAAAATTACAGGCGCAGGTCGATACATTTCTGGTCAATGCGGCTGAATGTGAGCCAATGCTGAAAGTTGACCAGCAGTTGATGGCCGTCCAGGCTGAGCGACTTATCCGCGGCGTTCAATATGCCATGACGGCGACCGGAGCCAGTGCCGGGATTATTGCGCTCAAAGAGAAATACCAAAAGGCTATCAATGCATTAACGCCCCTTCTACCTGCCGGAATCCGCTTACATATTTTGCCTGATGTCTACCCGGCTGGTGACGAGGTTCTGACCATCTGGATGGCAACAGGTCGGAGAGTTCCGCCTGCCGCGCTGCCAGTCAGCGTCGGTGTAGTGGTCAATAACGTCCAGACCGTGCTCAACATCGCGAGAGCAGTTGAGCAGCAGTACCCCGTGACGCGTCGTACCCTGACTGTTAACGGCGCAGTCGCCAGTCCCATCACACTTACTGTCCCTATCGGAATGTCTTTACGTGACGTTCTGGCGCTGGCCGGTGGTGCAACCGTTGACGATCCCGGTTTTATTAACGGTGGTCCGATGATGGGCGGCCTGATTACTTCACTGGATACCCCCGTAAGCAAGACCACCGGGGGCCTGCTGGTTTTGCCTAAGTCTCATGCGTTAATTCAGCGGCGGATGCAGGATGAACGCACCGTGCTTTCTGTAGCAAAAACCGTTTGCGAGCAGTGCCGTTTGTGTACGGATTTGTGCCCAAGGCATTTGATCGGCCATGAATTATCCCCGCACCTGTTGGTTCGTGCGGTTAATTATCAGCAGGCGGCCACACCGCAGTTGCTGCTCACGGCCCTGACCTGTTCAGAATGCAACGTGTGTGAAAGCGTAGCCTGCCCGGTTGGGATTTCACCGATGCGCATCAACCGCATGCTCAAACGCGAGCTGCGGGCGCTCAACCATCGTTATGAAGGGCCGCTAAATCCTGAGGATGAAATGGCGAAGTACCGGTTGATCCCGGTTAAGCGCCTTATTACCAAACTGGGTCTTAGCGACTGGTATCACGATGCGCCACTGGCTGAGACTGATTATTCCACAGATAAAACGACGCTGTTGTTACGCCAGCATATTGGTGCCAGCGCCATCCCATGTGTAGAACAAGGCGAACGCGTTGTTCGCGGTCAATGCGTTGCCGATGTGCCGTCCGGTGCATTAGGCGCGCCTGTTCACGCCAGCATTGACGGTATTGTCAGCGAAATCACTGAGCAATCTATCACGGTAATTAGAGGTTAATCATGTCTCAGGCTATAGGGATTTTAGAACTCACCAGCATTGCCAAAGGAATGGAAGCGGGTGATGCCATGTTAAAAAGCGCGAATGTGAATTTACTGGTCAGCAAGACCATCTGCCCGGGAAAATTTCTACTCATGCTCGGTGGTGACGTAGGTGCCGTACAACAGGCGATTGCCACTGGAACATCTCTTGCTGGCGATATGCTCGTTGACAGTCTGGTACTCCCCAACATTCATGCCAGCGTACTCCCCGCAATCAGCGGCCTAAACAGCGTGGATAAGCGTCAGGCTGTTGGTATTGTCGAAACATGGAGCGTTGCTGCCTGCATCTGCGCCGCCGACCGGGCGGTTAAAGCCTCCAACGTCACGCTGGTACGTGTCCATATGGCATTTGGTATTGGCGGCAAGTGCTACATGGTCGTTGCTGGCGATGTATCCGATGTGAATAACGCAGTGACGGTTGCCAGTGAAAGTGCGGGTGAAAAAGGCCTGCTGGTTTACCGCTCGGTCATACCTCGCCCGCATGAAAGCATGTGGCGACAAATGGTGGAGGGATAATGGAAAGACAACCCACCACGGATCGAATGATTCAGGAATATGTACCAGGCAAACAGGTCACGCTGGCGCATCTTATTGCTAATCCAGGTAAAGATTTGTTCAAGAAGCTGGGATTACCAGATGCGGTTTCCGCAATCGGTATTCTGACCATTACCCCCAGCGAAGCCTCAATCATCGCCTGTGATATCGCCACGAAATCCGGGGCGGTAGAGATTGGTTTTCTCGACCGGTTTACCGGCGCGGTGGTACTGACGGGTGATGTTTCCGCCGTTGAGTACGCGCTGAAACAGGTAACCCGAACGCTCGGCGAAATGATGCGTTTTACCGCGTGTCCCATCACCCGGACGTAATCTCATGAAACGTATCATGCTAATTGGCCCCAGCCAGTGCGGTAAAACGTCGCTCACGCAGTGCATGCGGGGAGAGGCGCTTCACTATCAGAAGACCCAGGCCATAGTCTGGTCTCCTACGACAATAGACACACCGGGTGAATATCTTGAGAACCGCTGCCTGTACAGCGCGCTGCTGGCCAGCGCCTGTGAAGCAGACATTATTGCGCTGGTACTCAATGCTGACGCGCCGTGGTCACCATTTTCTCCCGGTTTTACCGGACCAATGAACCGACCCGTTATTGGCCTCGTTACCAAAGCCGATTTAGCCAATCCGCAGCGTATTTCTCTTGTGGAGAGTTGGTTAGTTCAGGCTGGTGCGCAAAAAGTATTTGTCACCAGCGCGCTGGAGAATACTGGGGTCGATGAGATGTTCATTTTTCTGAATGCAAAGGAACCTTCATGTCTCACAAAATAATGGCCATTAATGCAGGTAGTTCCTCGCTTAAATTTCAACTACTGGCGATGCCGCAGGGTGAAATGATCTGTCAGGGGTTGATTGAACGTATCGGTTTGTCTGATGCGCAGGTCACCCTAAAAACGCCAGCGCAGAAATGGCAGGAGACTTTGCCCGTAGCCGATCACCGTGAAGCCGTAACGTTGCTCCTGGAAAAACTGCTCAACCACCACATTATCAACAGTCTGGAAGAGATCGACGGCGTGGGTCATCGCGTCGCGCACGGCGGAGAATCTTTTAAAGATTCCGCGCTGGTAACTGATGAAACGCTGGCAGAAATCGAGCGACTCGCGGAACTGGCCCCTCTGCATAACCCGGTAAATGCGTTGGGGATCGCGGTATTCCGCCAGCTATTGCCCAAAACACCAGCCGTTGCGGTGTTCGACACCGCCTTTCATCAAACGCTTGATGAGCCTTCTTTCATCTATCCCCTGCCCTGGCGTTACTATGCAGAGTTGGGTATTCGTCGCTATGGTTTTCATGGTACCAGCCACAAATACGTTAGCTCACAGCTTGCTGAAAAACTGGGTGTACCACTCAGCGCCCTGCGCGTTGTTTGTTGTCATCTGGGCAACGGCAGCAGCATCTGCGCCATCAAAGGCGGACAATCGGTGAATACGTCAATGGGCTTTACGCCGCAGTCTGGCGTGATGATGGGCACGCGAAGTGGCGATATCGATCCGTCCATTTTACCGTGGATTGCCCTGCGAGAAGGCAAAACACCGCAGCAGCTCAACCAATTGCTCAACAATGAGTCCGGATTGCTCGGTGTTTCTGGCATCTCCCCTGACTACCGCGACGTTGAACATGCCGCAGATACGGGCAATCACCAGGCTGCGCTGGCGTTGACGCTTTTTGCTGAGCGCATTCGAGCCACCATTGGTAGCTATATTATGCAGATGGGCGGTCTGGATGCCCTGGTGTTTACCGGTGGTATTGGCGAAAACTCCGCACGGGCGCGCGCTGCGATTTGTCGTAACCTGAATTTCCTGGGGCTGGCCGTTGATGAGGAAAAAAATCAGCGTAATGCTACCTTCATTCAGACGGAAAATGCGATGGTCAAAGTGGCGGTGATTAATACCAATGAAGAGCTGATGATTGCGCAAGACGTTATGCGTTTAGCGATATCTGAAACTGTGACATTGGGCATTCCTGCATAATACTGCCGCACCGCAAATTGCGGCAAATCATGGTAATAGCGCGATCGCCATGACACTATGCGCCGAGGATTGCTGATCACATAGGTGAAGACGTGGCTGTTGCGCAATGTCCCGCATCGTGCGGAGAACTTATCCAGGGCTGGATTCTGGGCAGTGAGAAATTGGTCTCCTGCCCGGTTGAATGGTATAGCACCGTTGAGGTCACTTCAGGTTCACCGCTGACAGATGAACGTCCACTTTCGCGGGCGATGGTTGAGAGGTTATTGCTGCACTGGCAATACCCGGCACAAATGAGTCAGGATATTCGAATTGATGTCCAGTCAACCATTCCTGTCGCTAAAGGGATGGCCAGCAGCACAGCGGATATCGCCGCCACGGCAATCGCCACAGCGCAGTATCTGGGGCATCAGCTAGACGAATCTACTCTGGCGCAGCTTTGCGTTTCGCTGGAACCTACCGACAGCACCGTTTTCCGCCAGCTTACGCTGTTCGATCATAACGACGCCTCCACGCAAATTGCCTGTGAAGCCCAGCCTCAACTCGATCTGCTGGTTCTCGAAAGCCCGGAAACCTTGCTTACTGCTGATTATCACCGTACTCCACGTCAGTCAGGGTTACTGGCAGGCGCTCCAGCGCTGAAACGCGCATGGGAAAAGGTACAGGAAGCCTGTATCAGTCAAAATCCTTATCGGATGGGTGAAGCCGCCACGCTGAGCGCGATCGCCAGCCAGTTGCTGTTACCTAAACCAAATTTTGATTCACTTTTAGCGCTGGTAGAAGAATGTGATTTATACGGTGTCAACGTTGCGCACAGTGGCAGCGTAGTCGGTCTGATGCTCGACAGAAAGCGTCATGATGTGGACTACATTAAATGGATGCTGACGCAGAAAAAATTGACGGTACACTGGCCGGAACAGCATTTGTTGCGGATGGTAACTGGCGGGGTCGAACTGCAATAAGGGCCGCCGCTAAGCAGCGACCCGGACAAGCATAAAATCGTTACTCGGCTTTCGCTTCGCCGTTTTTCACTTCGCCCATCGCTTTCAGCTTTTTAGAGATGTCGCGGCGCTCTTTAGAGATCTCAGCGTTTTTGATGATGTAATCATCAACACGATCTTCATAATCGCTTTTCATGCTGGCGATAATGCCCTGAATCGCTTCCACGCTCATTCCAGGCTTGATGTAGTCGCTCAGGTTGTCCAGCAGCAGAACACGTTTCTGGTTGTCACGGATCTTTTTCTCAACGTCCTGGATTTCACGTTGCAGTTTGTTTTTACGACGGAACAGACGAACAAATTCCAGCACATCCTGGAAAGAAGGCTTGGTAGTTTCCATTTTTACACCCCTGATAATGTGAGATTCGGATTCGTTAAAACAACGGCTAAAGTGGGTCAACATTACTTTCATGCCCGCCATACTTCAAGTTGCATCTGCATCGACCATGCATGGTTGAAACCTGAATTATCGAGGGTAAAGCCATTGCAGTTACCAATGGTTTTAGCCTTTTTCAGTATCATACCTCTATTCGTTGCTGAATCGAAGCAGCAGTAGAACCAATCCCCTCATCTGCTCTTTATTTGCGCAGCGCGCGACAGATCAAATGAGAGAGCAACTCCAGCTGTCGCGCCATTTCCATATTTAGCCAAACGTAGCCGTGAATGGGCGTTTCAGCGACATTATCGCCCTTATGCTCAGCAATAAGCTGACGTAACTCCACCACGGTGTCATTGAGTTTTTCCGTATTGGCAAGCACCGGTTGTGGATTACCTTCATACAATGCATGGGTTATCGTCAGTAGCGCCTGTTGTGTCCTGAGCTGTGTTTCACGCAAAGTATGCGCATTCAACATAACAAAGTGGCTGGTACGGCTGGCCCAGAGCGCATTGATTTGCAGCTCAAGCATGCAGACCAGGTTACGATTAACCGTCTGAATAGCTTCAAAGATGGATTTTTGAATGCGGGTTTCTTTGCTGGCAGGAACGATGAGCCCACGCATTTTGACAACATCACTTAAAAGCTGTTGTAAATGCTTCTCCAGTCGCGGTTGCTCCAGCAGGTTGGGAGATAGCGCAGCCTGATACACCCGATTGTACCCCGTTACGCAATGCGCCAGCTGAATTCGCCAGTGTATAAATGCCCGCTGCGGCCAGATACCGGTAAACAGCATTGCCAGTAATGAACCCAGAATAACATCGCCGCCGCGCCATAACGCTGTGTTCATATCACCAGCGGGGGCGCCCACAACGACCGCAAGCGTTATACCAATCAGCAACGCCTGATACGGCTTTTTACCCAGTGCCAGCCAGCCGCAGAGAAACATCGCTACCGCGCACCATATCAGCATTAGCGGAAGTGAAAAGAGTTCCAGACGCAGGGCCACCAGCCCAAGTACCGAACCCAGAATTGTCCCGCCAATACGCTCAAACGCTCTGGGGACAACGTTCCCCCAAAAAGAAATTGGCCCCATGATTACCACCAGCGTAATCAGAGGCCATGTACCTTCAGGAATGTTCAACAGGCGAACCAACAGAAAAGTAAAAAGAAACGCCAGCGCAATGCGAACACCATGCACCACACGATAGTGACGATACAAACGAATTTCAAAAGGACTCAGTGACTTATCTGCACGCACTCATGCACTCCGTCAGGGAATTGCAAAGAACAGAATTGTACCTGTTTTTTGAGTGAAAACATCACCCTGATGACCAGGACATTCATCCTGATTTACACCAAAAACAGTTACTTCGACTGTACCGGCACGTACATTTCAATGTCCCAGTAGCCGTCCTCCATGCCATTGTTCATATAAACTTCAAAGCAAGGTTTAGCGGCTATCGCATACGTCGAATCCTGCAGCAGGCGCTCAAAGAACTGATACCACGGCGTCGCGAAGTCATGATTTTCAACGCGCGCAACGGCGATAGCATAGTCGCCCCCCGCCAGTTCGGTCTGGATCACCCCTTCGCTGTTTTCTGGGATCTCAAAACCTTCAGGCACAGACACCACGGTATCACAACGAAGTTTTTCCGCCGGAACAACGTCAGGATTGTCGTAATAAACAGCTATCCATTCCAGCGGTACGATCTGCTTACCGTCGACCCACATCATTAACTGCTCGAAACCCTGCTTTACCGTTTGTTCCCACGGTCCAACCATATGGAAACCGGCAATTATGCGTTTCTCAACCTGCTTTATCTCGTACTCCATATAACCTCCGTTATTACACTGTATTTATATACAGTGTAATTTATAGGTATGACGGCCACAAGGAATCAGTGATTATTATGTGAGCAGATTCGCACTCTTGCCAGTCAGGCACATCAGGAAAAACTACGCCTTGTGGTGGAAATAATCGCTCAAACGCGAGAAGACGCCGCCTTCGTTGACAGACTCCAGCGTAACCAGAGGCCAGTGCGCCACCAGTTTATCCCGATCGTAGAGTTCAATTTCCCCCACACGTTGATGGGCAGCAATGGGGGCAACCAGTTCTTTCTTATCAAGAACATATTTTGCCTTGATATTAGCGACTTCGGCTTTAGGCAGGGCCATCCAGAAATCCTGCTCTGTGCCAAGGCTAATTTTTTCTTTATCGCCGTACCAGATCCGTTCAATACCAACCTGCTTACCGCTACGTAATACCTGCACGGTATCGAAGTTCTGTTGTCCCCATTGCAGCAGTTTTCGCGCCTGGTCTTCACGCCCTTTCGCACTCTCCGCCCCCATCACAACTGCAATCAGGCGGCGCTGCCCATCAACGGCAGAAGCAATCAGGTTGAATCCAGCGCCGGAGGTATGTCCTGTCTTCAGACCATCGACGTTCATAGTTTTATCCCACAACAAACCGTTACGGTTTTGCTGCGTGATTCCGTTCCAGGTAAGGCTTTTTTCACTGTACATATGGTAGAAATCCGGCTCTCCATGGATGATAGCTCTCGACAGCACGGCCAGATCGTAAGCTGAGCTATGCTGACCTGGCGCATCCAGACCATGTACCGTTTCAAAATGCGTGTCCCGCAGGTTCAGCTTTTGCACATAGCTGTTCATCATCGCGACAAACTGCGGCTGCCCTCCGGCGATGTAATCCGCCAGCGCCACGCAGGCATCATTACCGGAATCAACAATTAGCCCGCGACTCAGGTCGCGCACAGAAACGCGATCACCTTCTTTCAGGAACATTAAGGATGAACCGACGAATACCGGATTATCTTTCGCCCAGGCATCGCGCCCTACGGTGACAATATCTGTTGGACTAATACGCTTGCTGTCGATTGCGCGATCAACAACATAGCCGGTCATCAGCTTGGTCAGGCTGGCAGGGTTGCGCTGCTGGTGTTCATTTCCGGCTGTCAGGATTTGGCCCGTGGTGTAATCCATTAATACCCACGCACCGGCATTAATTGCCGGAGGCTGTGGAGCGAAACTGGCGACGTCGGTCGCGTACGCGGGCGAAAAACTCATCGCAAATAGTGAAGCGGCAATAAACAAACGGCGTTTCAACAGCATGTCCTCAGGAAATGGAGAAATAGCCGTTCTTTTTACGGAAGTTCTGGCGAACAAACATGGATAAATTGCAAGAAAATGTGACATAAGGCACATTTTCTTGCTGTAAGGAAAGGTTTTCAGATATCAACCGCGGCGGGCATTACCCTTTGCGCGGTGCTGTCTCTGCGTGATGGCTGCGATGACGATGATAGCCATCTATCATGCTGCGGAAAATTTGCCCCGGCGTGTCACCCAGCGTGCACAGGTAAATATGCGCACAGATGAACAGTAAGCCGACAATCGCCAACACCATATGCAGCACCAGCATCACAGGCCCTGCCCCTATCACCTGCGGGTAGAGGCATAACAACCCGGTGATGATTAGCAGCGGAACCAGCGCATACATGATGGCCAGATAAGCCAGCTGTTGTAGCGGGTTAAATTTACTCTCTGCCGTTGCGGCAAACGGGTGTGGTTCACCCTTCATGATGCCATACAGATAAAAGCGCGTTTGCAACAAGCAGCGTGATATCAACCCGTTAAACTTCACCCGGTAATGACAACCGTTGCCGCTGGTTGCGTTGATTAGCACAAAACCAACCCAGAAGGCCAACAAGGCGAAACCGCACCAGGTATGTACCTGCACCATCAATGCCACCGGTCCGACAGAGAAGTGACCAAACAGGCCACTCAGCAAAAGCAGGATAAAAAGCAGCGCATTACCCCAGTGCCAGCGGCGGACTGCCAGAGAATAAAGGTAATCCCGATGTTCTTCTCCGGTTGCTGTTTTGGGTGCCAGCATCCGACGTAACAGCGCGTGCATAACCAGGCCCGCAATCATCAGCACAATAACAACGCCTGCATAAATGAGCCACAGCGGCCAGTAGTCCGGCGCATAGTTAAGCTCTGCTCCCCAGATAGAATTCATGCTTTACCCTCCTGATGGATCTCTTTACGCCGATAAACACTCACCGGACCGCTACGCGTATCCTGCTGGCGATAAACCTCTTTTTGATTTATCCAGTGCTGAATTTCCGGGTCGTCACGACGACCAAATTTCAGCGCATCCGTCGGACAAACGGAAACGCAGGCGGGCGATTGACCGCTCTCGAGTCGGGTATCTGCGCAGAAGTTACATTTGTCGGCAATTCCCGTTTGCGGATTGAGATAACGGACATGGAACGGACAAGCGGCAACGCAGTAGTCACAGCCAATACAGCGAGACTTATCCACTTGCACAATGCCATTTTCGTCGCGAAATGATGCACCGGTCGGACAAACGCTGACACACGGCGCATCTTCACAATGCTGACAGGAAACGCGAACAAACTGGAAGTGGGACAGCACCTCGGGTTCATGTTCGGGTGAACGGATCAGCACCTGTAGACGGCTAAATCCCTCTGGCACATCATTCAGAACTTTGCAGGCAACCGTACATGCCTGACAGCCGATACAGCGTTTCTCGTCATGCAGCATGACATAAGGGTTCGTAGATTGATTCATGATGTTCTCCTTTCTCATGCCCGACGAAGCGTAACGCCAGCGGTGTGGACCACCGTACCGGAAACCGGACTGGTAACATGCGGAAGCAAATTACCGCAATGGATACCGTGCGTTGTCGCTGCGGTTTTGGCTCCCGCCTTGGCGCCAAATCCCATATAAACAAACAGCGTATCGGGCCGAATTCCGGCGGTGACCAGCGCTTTGCCTTTTTCCTTGCCGGTCGCATTTTCCAGCCAGATGTCATCACCGCTTTTGATGCCTTTTTCACGGGCCGTTTGCGGGTGGATCCACACCGCGTTATCCCACATCAACTCGCTAAGCAGTGGCACGTATTGCGTCGCACCGTTGGTATGAACCGCCACTTTTCCCTGGATAAAATAGAGTTCACTGTCGCCTTTAAGCGCAAAATTGCGCGCGCGCGGAATACCGTATCCAGGCAGGAGCGTTTCCAGCTCTTCGGAATAGAGTTCGATTTTTCCTGACGGAGATTTAAAGCGCAGTTGCTCGCCATAGGTACCGTCGCTGTCAACCGCCACCGCGCCCGGATAGCGTTCCACAAACTGACGCACCGCTTCAGGTTCACGCAGCAGCAACGGAACACCCCACTCCCGATACCCTTTCTGACGCAATTCAGCAGATAGCGCATGATCGCCATTAAGCTGGTATAACTGACGCGTTTGCATATCCTGCCATGGGTAGAATTGGCCAAGGCCTAACTGCACGGCCAGCTCTTTCCAGATTTGCCAGCTCGGACGCGCATCACCAATAGGTTCTACTACCTGCTGACGCAGGGCATAGGCTGGATTCAGACCCGACATGTCTGAAACTTCTTCATCGCGCTCAAGGTAAGTACATTCAGGCAAAAGGTAGTCGGCATACGCCGCGCTTTCGCTTAGGTAGACATCACAACTGACCACAAGGTCGAGCTGTTCAACGGTTTTGACCAGATCTGGTCGACAGGTTACGGTTTGGAAAGGGTTGTGTCGGGACATAATCCATCCCTTCACCGGATAAGGCGTCTGATTTAACACAGCATCAATGATGCTTTGCACCACACCACCGCCCGCCGCGATGTACTTAAACTGCGGGGCTACCAGATCGATACGCTGCGCCGTTGGCTTGGGTAATTTGACATCGGGTTTTGCCAGCACCGGAGCGACCTTCTCTCCAGCCAGCTTATTGTAAGTTGCCGCCGCTTTTTTCTGATACAAACCGCCTTCACGCTCAATATTGCCAAGCAGCACATTGAGGGTAAAAATCATGCGCCGCATATCAATTTCTTCTTGCGAAAACGTCGCGCGATGGCCCGGACTGACGATAGCATGAGGCGCGCAGGCGGCCATTTCGCGGGTGACCCGAACAATGACATCAGCAGGCACATCCGCGAGCTGCTGCGCCCATTCCGGCGTGGTCTCTTGTACCGCTTCTGCCAGTTGCTCAAACCCCGTGGTGTAGCGCGCCACAAAGTCCGCGTCATACAGATTTTCATTGATCATGACGTGACACATGGCCATCAGCACCGGTAAATCGCCGCCCGGCTTGAGCGCATGCCATTCATCCGCCTTGCTGGAGAATACGGACAGACGGGGATCGAAGCTGACCATCTTCGCCCCCTTCTCCTGCGCGGTCATCAGCTCATGCGTATCAGCAACCTCGATCCCTTCATAGAGGTTATGGCCAAAAGAGACCATATAACGGGTATTGGCGATATCCATGGCTAAATCGCCACCCATCATAACTTTAGCGGCAATGGCTTTACCGGCAGGACACGTTGATGCATGAGTAAAGGTATTCGGTGACCCGAAAGCGGTCGCGAGGTGAAATAAATGACCAGACAGCGAGCCAGATTTAGACGAGAAGACGACTCCCTGGGGACCATATTGCGTTTTTATTGCCGTCATTTTTTCGGCGATTTCTTTATACGCCTGTTCCCAGCTAATAACCTGCCAGTCACCGCTCCCGCGAGGTCCTGTACGTTTCATGGGTTTAACAATGCGATGAGGGTCGTTGACCAGGCTAACGCCGCTGCCGCCGCGAGCGCAGACACGTGTCCCCTGTTGTGGCGCATTAGGGTTTCCCTGAATAAAAACCGTTTTATTATTAATCACCTGAGCCTGAATTGGGCAGCGAAAAGAACACATCTCGCACAAACTTGGCGTCAGGGATGTTTTCCCTTTGATACTCTCTGGAGAATTTCGCGCCAGTGCCCCAGGCGGGAAACTGCCTATCGCACAGGCTGAACAGCCTATACCCACTCCTCGCAAAAAATTACGCCGACTAATGCTCATATAACCTCCTGTTATTAGATATATCCAATAATTATATGGCGTTTAGATTATTTATTTTTTACATCAGTCACATTTCATTACAATGCATGACAGCGAATTGACATAAATAAAAAACCATTGTTTATAAAAGATTTTTAAAGTTTCCAGAACACAGTAAATAAAAAGGAAATAACAATAATGGTTATCAGTTAGATTATTTACAACCCCGCAACTTCAAGATGTTTTATTTCCGTAATTTATTTTAACAGTGCGGAATTTATTAATTAATTCCATTAATGTCCTGTTTATCTCAATTTTATTGCGTACACAATCCAGCTTCGATAATGCCATAGCTGATTATCTCGCTATTTTTTGGTATTCTTGAACCAGCGCTAAATTGATCCCGGACATAACTGAACAATGAATGACGGCAAGCAGCAACCTGGTTTTCTCTTCCACGATTACGAGACCTTTGGTACCCATCCGGCGCTGGACAGACCCGCGCAATTTGCGGCTATACGCACAGATAATGATTTCAACATCATCGGTGAACCAGAAGTCTTTTATTGCAAACCCGCGGACGATTATCTGCCGCAGCCTGAGGCGGTGTTGATTACGGGTATCACACCGCAGGAAGCACGTGAAAAGGGAGAAAATGAAGCCGCTTTTGCTGCACGCATCCACGCCCTGTTCACCGTGCCGAAAACCTGTATCCTGGGCTATAACAACGTGCGCTTCGATGATGAGGTGACGCGCAACATCCTGTATCGCAATTTCTACGATCCCTATGCCTGGAGCTGGCAGAACGATAATTCGCGCTGGGATCTGCTGGATGTGATGCGCGCCTGCTATGCCCTGCGCCCTGAAGGCATTAACTGGCCGGAAAACGACGACGGCTTACCCAGCTTCCGCCTGGAACATTTGACCAAAGCCAACGGTATTGAGCATACCAATGCTCACGATGCGATGGCGGACGTATACGCCACGATCGCAATGGCGCAATTAGTGAAGTCGCGCCAGCCGCGACTTTTTGATTATCTCTACACCCATCGTAATAAGCACAAGCTGGCCGCGCTGATTGATGTCCCGCAAATGAAGCCGCTGGTCCATGTCTCTGGTATGTTCGGCGCATGGCGCGGAAACACCAGTTGGGTAGCGCCGTTGGCGTGGCATCCGGAGAATCGTAACGCGGTTATTATGGTCGACTTAGCCGGTGATATTTCGCCGCTGCTCGAACTCGACAGTGACGCCCTGCGCGAGCGGCTTTACACGTCTAAAGCGGATCTGGGTGATAACCCGGCCGTACCGGTTAAACTGGTGCACATCAACAAATGCCCGGTACTGGCACAGGCGAATACCCTGCGTCCGGAAGATGCTGACCGTCTTGGTATTAACCGCCAGCACTGTCTGGATAATCTCAAAGTTCTGCGTGAAAATCCGCAGATACGCGACAAAGTGGTCGCGATCTTTGCCGATGCGGAACCCTTTACACCATCAGATAACGTAGATGCCCAACTTTATAACGGCTTTTTCAGCGATGCTGACCGTGCGGCGATGAAAATCGTTCTGGAAACCGAACCGCGCAATTTACCGGCGCTGGATATCTCTTTTGTCGATAAGCGCATTGAACAACTGTTGTTTAATTACCGTGCACGTAACTTCCCCGGAACGCTGGACGAAGCAGAACAGCAACGCTGGCTGGACCATCGTCGCCAGGTATTCACACCGGAGTTTTTGCAAAATTACGCCAATGAACTGCAGCTATTGAGCCAGCAATATGCGGATAACAAAGAAAAGTTGATGCTGCTGAAATCACTCTGGCAGTATGCCGAAGAGATTGTATAAATCCCACGTATAAAAAAACGGAGAACATGTCTCCGTTTTTTTTAGTTAAATGCCGTTATTACGCGACATCTTCGTCGTACTGCGGCACCGGATTGCGGAAGCTTTTGGTCACACAAGCCAGGTAAATCAGACCGATACCGGCCCATATCAGACCCAGAACCATTGAGCTCTCTTCCAGATTCACCCACAACGCACCAACGGTCAGCGCACCGCACATCGGCAGGAACAGATACTGGAAGTGGTCTTTCAGCGTCTTGTTACGCTTCTCACGGATCCAGAACTGGGAGATCACCGACAGGTTAACGAAGGTAAACGCCACCAGCGCACCAAAGTTAATCAGCGCCGTCGCCATCACCAGGTCGAAGTTGATTGCCAGCAGAGCAATCGCACCAACCAGAATGATGTTCATAGACGGAGTACGCCATTTCGGGTGTACATAACCGAAGAAACTTTTCGGGAACACGCCGTCACGCCCCATCACGTACATCAGACGCGCTACGCCAGCATGCGCCGCCATACCGGATGCCAATACGGTAATGGTAGAGAAAATCAGCGCGCCAACCTGGAAGAACTTACCGGCGACGTACAGCATGATTTCCGGCTGCGAAGCGTCTGGATCCTTGAAGCGCGAGATATCCGGGAAGTACAGCTGCAACAGATAGGTGGAGACGATAAAGATCAGGCCACCAATCAGCGCGGTCAGGAAAATCGCACGCGGGATCACACGCTCAGCGTCTTTGGTTTCTTCTGACAGGTTGCTGATACCGTCAAAACCGGTGAACGAGAAGCACAGGATGGTCGCGCCCGTGATCATCGGGATCACGTGTGCATCACCTGACCAGAACGGACGGCTGCTCGCCAGCGTACCGGCACCTTCCCCTTCGAACACGCCATAAACGACCATGCCGAGGATCACTGCAATCAGCACCACCTGCAACAACACGATTACGGTGTTGAAATTCGCAACGGATTTAAGGCTGCGCAGGTTGAAGGCGGTCATAAAGGCCACCAGCGCCACCACGAATATCCATGACGGTATCGACGGCACCAGGGCTTCAAAATAAATTTTTGCCAACAGAATGTTGATCATCGGAGCGAACAGGTAGTCCAGCAGTGATGACCAACCCACCATAAAGCCAACGGTCGGGCTAATGGATTTCTGGGCGTAAGTGTAGGCAGAGCCTGCAGACGGATAGCGACGCACCAGTTTACCGTAGCTCAGTGCGGTAAAGAGGATGGCGATCAGTGCAAAGGCGTAAGCTGTCGGGACGTGACCATCGGTCATTCCTGATACGATACCGAATGTATCGAACAGCGTCATCGGCTGCATATAGGCAAGGCCCATCATGACAACCGGAACCAGCGTAAGCGTTTTACGTAATTCCACGCGAGAGGTGTTTGGAGTAGCGTTATGCGACATGGTTATCCCCCATTACGGCGAAAACCGTCGCGTAAGCAAAAAATTGCCCCATTTTTTGTTAATCCTCAGCGACAACAACTGTCGATTTTTAAGTAAGTATCTATCCGGTACGAAGCCCGGCCTCTTTTATGAATGATTGGTTTGATGCAAAAAAATAACCGACGCGTATTAAAACGTCGGTTAATGTCATTTTTTGCAAGCGGCGTATTTTGCCCTAAATTGGGGAGAAATAACAAGAGATTGAAGCGACCACAAAAGAATATTTTTTCTTAACTGATTGATTTGTCAGCAGCCGTTTTAACATACACCCCCGCAATAGCACTATTTGCTAAAATTTCATCCCGCCACCAGGCACTGGCCAACCCGGCGGTCTGTTCATTCCAGCCTATCCACACGGGTTCAAAGACAATTTGCGCGACCACTTTTTTCTCGATCAGTGCGCCGCTCTCCAGAAATCGCTGCGCCAGGTAGCGCGGAATATAACCACATCCCAGACCGCTGATTTGCAGTTCCAGCTTGGTTTTGAAGTCAAAAACGGTAATAGCTTCCTGATCGTCAAGCACCTGGGAGCCTGAGACGTTGGCATGCTGCGCATTATCGCCCACTACAATGGCGCGAAAACGGCGAATGGTACGACGATTTAACGGTTCCTGTTCCTGCGCCAGCGGGTGATGCGGCGCAACCACAAACACCTGTTCCAAAACCCCGAGCCGTGCAAAGCCAAATTCGCTCGCTGCAGGAGGTTCATGCATGGCACCAACGATAATATCCGCCCGGCCTTGAGTGAGGGCATCCCAGGAGCCGCCCAGCACGCCATTGATAAACTTCAGGCGCGTCACGCTGTGGTGTTGATAGAAAGATTCGATGAGTGGGGCCAGCAGTGAAAAGGGAAACGTATCATCTACGCCAATAACCAGTTCATTCTCCCAGCCTTCGTGAAGTTTAATCGCCTGCTTTTCAAGTTCGCGGACGGTGTGCAGCACCTCCCGCCCCTTTTCCAGCAGCATCTGCCCGGTGCGGGTGAACTTAGCCCGGTGTCCGCTGCGATCGAGTAGCTGAATATTAAGATCGCTTTCCAGCTTATGGACGGTGTAGCTAAGCGCAGACGGCGTCTTAAACAATTTTGCCGACGCCGCCGCGAAACTGCCCTCTTTTTCTAATGCATCGAGGATGATAAGAACGTCCAGCAGTGGTTTCATACTCGCCCCCTGGCGGTATACAGCGGCACTCTGCTGGATTGTCACTCCATCGGCATCACCAGCGGGTCAGGATACTGGTACTCAAACCCAAGCTCATTACAAATACGGTTGCCATCAATGACTTTACCTTTACCGTTATCCGTACCGCCGCGAAATTCCGGCGGCTCCATCCCCAACTGGCGGGCCATCTGCGGATAGAACACGTTACGCGCTGGATGCATAGGCGCACATATATTATAGATGTGTCCCCCTTTAGGCGCTTGCAGCAGTAACGTGATGGCAGAAACCACATCGTCCAGATGCACCAGATTGACGCCATGATGTCCGTCAGGTGCCGTCTTGCCAGCGAAGAAGCGACCAGGATGTCTTCCCGGACCGACCAACCCGGCCAGACGCAAAATATCCACCGACGTGCCTGGCAAATTGTGCAACCAGTCTTCAAGTTCTTTCAGGACACGACCGCTCGCCGTGACCGGATTACGCGGCGTCCCCTCTTTCACTGTGCCTTGAACGTCACCATAGACTGACGTCGAACTGGTAAAAATAATTCGTGGGATCCGATACGCCAGCGCGCTGTCGACCAGCTCCTGCATTGCCTGCAAGTAAAATGCTTCCCCAGGACCGCTACGACGCGCAGGCAGCGTAATAACCAGCGCATCGGCGTCCATCAGTGCATCGAGATCGTCAGCCTCACAGACCAGTTCAGGTTCCAGGCGCAGCGAATAACTCTCGATACCGCTCATGCGGGCCGCTTCCACCCCATCCAATGTGGTTTTGCTGCCGGTAACCTGCCAGCCTCTCGCCGCCAGCGACATGGCTAACGGCATGCCTAACCAACCTAACCCGACAATTGCGACCTTTTTCATGCCTTCTCTCCTGACTTTTGGCCTATAACGCAAGGCTACGCCAGCCCACGGTGGCTGACAATTCATAGTATCAATATGAAATGAATTAATGATCAAAAAAAGCCCTTGCTTTCCGTAGCTAAAGTGGTTTAGGTTAAAAGACATCAAATGAATAAACATTCATCGAGAAAATTTATGACACGCGCTCAATTCAAACACCATCATCACCATCATCCTGACTAGTCTTTCAGGCGATGTGTGCTGGGAGACGTTTAAATCTTCCAGCGGTGCATGAGCGTATGAGAAAGCCCCCGGAAGATTTCTTCCGGGGGCTTTTTTTTGTGCGTGACCCAAACTGATTCAGACAGGATAACGAGGAATAAAGAATGTTAGACAACACCCGTTTACGCATAGCTATGCAGAAATCAGGCCGCTTAAGCGATGATTCACGCGAATTACTGGCCCGTTGCGGCATTAAAATTAATCTTCACACCCAGCGCCTGATTGCGATGGCGGAGAACATGCCGATCGATATTCTGCGCGTGCGTGATGACGATATCCCGGGTCTGGTGATGGACGGTGTCGTTGACCTCGGCATCATCGGGGAAAACGTTCTGGAAGAGGAACTGCTCAACCGCCGGGCACAGGGTGAAGACCCTCGCTATTTTACTCTGCGCCGTCTGGACTTCGGCGGCTGCCGTCTCTCGCTGGCTACCCCGGTTGATGAAGCCTGGGATGGCCCGGCAGCGCTGAACGGTAAACGTATCGCGACCTCTTACCCGCACCTGCTCAAACGTTATCTCGATCAGAAAGGAGTTTCGTTTAAATCTTGTCTGTTAAACGGCTCAGTAGAAGTCGCTCCCCGTGCGGGTCTGGCTGATGCGATTTGCGATCTGGTATCCACCGGCGCAACGCTTGAAGCCAACGGTCTGCGCGAAGTAGAAGTGATCTACCGCTCTAAAGCCTGTCTGATTCAGCGCGACGGCGAAATGGCCGAAGCCAAGCAACAACTGATCGACAAACTGCTAACCCGTATCCAGGGGGTTATTCAGGCCCGTGAATCCAAATACATCATGATGCACGCGCCGAGCGAGCGTCTGGACGAGGTCATCGCCCTGTTGCCCGGCGCTGAGCGCCCTACCATTCTGCCTCTGGCGGGCGACCAGCAGCGTGTTGCCATGCACATGGTCAGCAGCGAAACCCTGTTCTGGGAAACAATGGAAAAACTGAAAGCGCTCGGTGCCAGCTCAATTCTGGTGTTGCCGATTGAGAAGATGATGGAGTGATCTGATGCCTGATGGCGCTTCGCTTATCAGGCCTACAAGAATTGTCACAATCATTGATATTACGGGTCTTGTAGGCCGGATAAGGCAGCGCCGCCATCCGGCAACACCCGATGATGGAGTAACGACCATGAGCTTCAATACCCTGATTGACTGGAATAGCTGTAGCCCTGAGCAGCAGCGCGAACTGTTGATGCGCCCGGCAATTTCCGCCTCTGAAAGCATCAGCCGCACAGTGGCTGAGATCCTTGAGAACGTCAAAAATAACGGCGACCGGGCGCTGCGTGAATACAGCGCGAAGTTTGATAAAACCGAGGTTGGCGCGCTGCGCGTCACCGAGGAAGAAATCCAGCAAGCCAGCAGTCGCCTGAGCGACGAACTGAAACAAGCCATGCAGGCGGCGGTGCGTAATATTGATACTTTCCACAGCGCGCAAATTCTACCGCCGGTGGATATCGAAACCCAGCCGGGCGTACGCTGCCAGCAGGTTACCCGCCCTATCGCTTCCGTGGGCATGTATATTCCTGGAGGTTCGGCACCGCTGTTTTCCACCGTATTAATGCTGGCGACCCCGGCGCGCATCGCCGGTTGCAAAAAAGTGGTACTGTGCTCACCGCCGCCGATTGCCGATGAAATCCTCTACGCCGCGCAGCTGTGTGGCGTAAAAGAGGTGTTTAATGTAGGCGGCGCGCAGGCTATTGCCGCGCTGGCGCTGGGCACCGAATCTATTCCTAAGGTCGATAAAATCTTCGGGCCGGGCAATGCATATGTGACCGAAGCCAAACGCCAGGTCAGCCAGCGTCTTGACGGCGCGGCCATCGACATGCCTGCTGGCCCGTCCGAAGTGCTGGTTATCGCCGACAGCGGCGCGACGCCGGACTTTGTTGCCTCTGACCTGCTTTCTCAGGCAGAACACGGCCCCGACTCGCAGGTTATTCTCCTGACGCCAGACGCTACGCTTGCCGAAGGCGTTGCCAAAGCCGTTGAACGCCAGCTCGCTGAGCTTTCCCGCGCTGAGACCGCACGTCAGGCACTCTCCGCCAGCCGCTTAATCGTGGCGAAAGATCTGGCGCAGTGCGTTGAAATATCTAACGCCTACGGTCCGGAACACCTGATTATTCAGACCCGCAACGCGCGTGAACTGGTTGATGAGATCACCAGCGCCGGTTCGGTGTTCCTCGGCGACTGGTCGCCGGAATCCGCAGGCGACTATGCTTCTGGCACCAACCACGTTCTTCCGACCTACGGCTATACCGCGACCTGCTCAAGCCTTGGGCTGGCTGATTTCCAAAAACGGATGACCGTACAGGAATTAACCCCACAAGGTTTCTCTGCCCTGGCCTCAACCATTGAAACACTGGCCGCTGCTGAACGACTGACTGCCCACAAAAATGCCGTCACCCTGCGCGTTAACGCCCTGAAGGAGCAAGCATGAGCACTGACAACTTTCTCAGCGTCACTGATTTAGCCCGTAAGAATGTTCGCGAATTAACGCCCTATCAGTCTGCCCGTCGTCTCGGCGGTAACGGCGATGTCTGGCTCAACGCGAATGAATACCCCACCGCCGTTGAGTTCCAGCTCACTCAGCAAACGCTGAACCGCTACCCGGAGTGTCAGCCGAAAGCGGTGATTGAGAATTACGCGCAGTATGCTGGCGTCAAACCGGAGCAGGTGCTGGTCAGCCGCGGCGCAGATGAAGGGATCGAACTGCTGGTGCGCGCGTTTTGCGAACCCGGTAAAGATGCGATTCTGTACTGCCCGCCGACTTATGGCATGTACAGCGTCAGCGCCGAAACGATTGGCGTTGAGTGCCGCACCGTTCCAACACTCGACGACTGGCAACTGGATTTGCAAGGCATCGCGGACAAGCTTGATGGCGTGAAGGTAGTCTACGTATGCAGCCCTAATAACCCAACCGGCCAGCTGATTAACCCGCAGGATCTGCGTTCACTGCTCGACATGACGCAAGGTAAAGCTATTGTGGTCGCTGATGAGGCCTATATTGAGTTTTGCCCGCAGGCCACGCTGGCAGGCTGGCTGTCTGAGTATCCGCATCTGGTGATATTACGCACGTTGTCCAAAGCGTTTGCGCTCGCCGGTTTACGCTGCGGATTTACGCTGGCGAATGAAGAGGTTATCAATCTGCTGTTAAAAGTGATTGCCCCTTACCCACTCTCTACGCCGGTGGCAGATATCGCCGCCCAGGCGCTGACGCCGCAAGGGATTTCCGCCATGCGTAAACGCGTAGAGCAGATCCTGCAAGAACGTCAGTATCTGGTAGATAACCTGAAAACAATTCGCTGTGTAGAGCAGGTATTCGATTCTGAAACCAACTATGTTCTGGCGCGCTTCACCGCCTCCAGCAGCGTATTTAAATCTTTGTGGGATCAGGGCATTATCTTACGAGATCAGAATAAACAACCTTCGTTAAGCGGCTGCCTGCGAATTACTGTCGGAACCCGTGAAGAGAGCCAGCGCGTCATTGACGCCTTACGTGCGGAGCAAGTATGAGCCAGAAGTATCTTTTTATTGACCGTGATGGAACCCTGATTTCCGAACCGCCAAGTGACTTTCAGGTCGATCGCTTTGACAAACTCGCCTTCGAGCCGGAAGTTGTTCCCGTTTTGCTGAAACTGCAAAAAGCAGGTTTTAAGCTGGTTATGATCACTAACCAGGATGGACTCGGAACCCAGAGTTTCCCGCAGGCTGATTTTGACGGTCCGCATAACCTGATGATGCAAATTTTCACTTCTCAGGGCGTGACGTTTGATGAGGTATTGATCTGCCCGCACCTGCCAGCAGACGAGTGCGATTGCCGTAAGCCAAAAGTGAAGCTGGTTGAACAGTATCTGGTTGAACAGGCCATGGATATGGCGAACAGCTACGTCATTGGCGATCGGGTAACCGATATTCAGCTCGCTGAAAACATGGGCATTAGCGGATTGCGTTACCATCGCGATACCCTGAACTGGGCGATGATCGGCGAGCAGTTGACCAAACGTGACCGCTACGCACACGTTGAGCGTAATACTAAAGAAACGCAGATTGACGTCAAAGTCTGGCTGGACCGCGAAGGCCGCAGCAAAATCAATACCGGCGTTGGCTTCTTTGACCACATGCTGGATCAAATCGCCACCCACGGCGGTTTTCGCATGGAGATTGCCGTCAAGGGCGATCTGTATATAGACGATCACCACACCGTTGAAGATACCGGTCTGGCGCTGGGCGAAGCCTTAAAGCTGGCGTTAGGCGATAAACGCGGCATCAACCGTTTTGGTTTTGTGCTGCCGATGGATGAGTGTCTGGCACGTTGCGCGCTGGATATCTCCGGCCGTCCACACCTGGAGTACCGCGCGGAGTTTACCTACCAGCGCGTTGGCGATCTGAGCACGGAGATGATCGAACACTTCTTCCGTTCACTTTCTTACACTATGGGCGTCACCCTGCACCTGAAAACCAAAGGCAAAAATGACCACCACCGTGTGGAGAGCCTGTTTAAAGCCTTTGGCCGTACGCTGCGTCAGGCGATTCGTGTAGAAGGCGACACGCTGCCCTCCTCAAAAGGAGTGCTGTAATGAACGTGGTGATTCTGGACACCGGTTGCGCCAACCTGCACTCGGTAAAATCCGCCGTCGCACGCCACGGATACGATCCTGTTGTCAGCCGTGACCCGGACGTAGTGCTGCGCGCCGATAAACTGTTTCTGCCGGGCGTCGGCACCGCGCAGGCGGCTATGGACCAGTTGCACGAGCGCGAACTGATTGAACTGATTAAAGCCTGTACTCAACCGGTACTGGGGATCTGTTTAGGTATGCAACTGCTGGGCCGTCGCAGCGAAGAGAGCAACGGTGTCTCCCTGCTGGGCATTATTGAGCAAGACGTCCCGAAGATGACCGATTTCGGTCTGCCGCTGCCGCATATGGGCTGGAATCGCGTCTATCCGCAGGCGGGGAACCGTCTGTTCCAGGGCATTGGAGATGGCGCCTATTTCTACTTTGTACACAGCTACGCTATGCCGGTAAACCCGTGGACCATCGCCCAGTGCAATTACGGCGAACCGTTTACCGCGGCAGTACAAAAAGACAATTTCTTTGGCGTACAGTTTCACCCGGAACGTTCGGGCGCGGCTGGGGCACAGTTGCTGAAAAACTTTCTGGAGATGTAATGATTATTCCGGCATTAGATTTAATCGACGGCACGGTGGTGCGTCTTCATCAGGGCGATTACGCTAAGCAACGTGATTACGGCAACGATCCTCTCCCCCGTTTGCAGGATTATGCAGCCCAGGGTGCTGAAGTGCTGCACCTGGTAGATTTAACCGGCGCAAAAGACCCGGCGCAGCGCCAGATCCCGCTGATCAAAACGCTGGTCGCTGGCGTCAATGTTCCGGTACAGGTTGGCGGCGGCGTGCGTACGGAAGCAGACGTGGCGGCGCTTCTTGACGCAGGTGTGGCGCGCGTGGTGGTGGGTTCGACGGCGGTAAAATCTCCCGAGATAGTCAAGAGCTGGTTTGCCCATTTTGGTGCCGATGCGCTGGTACTGGCGCTGGACGTTCGTATTGACGAGCACGGGAATAAACAGGTTGCGGTCAGTGGCTGGCAGGAAGATTCAGGGGTTTCACTGGAAGAACTGGTTGAGACCTATTTACCCGTTGGCCTGAAGCACGTGCTGTGCACCGATATCTCCCGCGACGGTACGCTGGCAGGCTCAAACGTCGCGCTGTATGAAGAAGTGTGCGCCAAATACCCGCAGGTGGCATTTCAGTCATCTGGCGGCATTGGCGGAATCGAGGACGTAGCGGCCCTGCGCGGGACCGGAGTTCGCGGCGTGATCGTCGGACGCGCCCTGCTGGAAGGAAAGTTCACCGTTGAGGAGGCCATTCAATGCTGGCAAAACGCATAATTCCTTGTCTGGACGTCCGTGACGGGCAGGTGGTAAAAGGCGTCCAGTTCCGTAATCACGAGATTATTGGTGACATCGTCCCGCTGGCAAAACGCTATGCCGATGAAGGCGCAGATGAACTGGTGTTCTATGATATCACCGCGTCCAGCGATGGCCGCGTAGTGGATAAAAGCTGGGTATCACGCGTGGCGGAAGTGATCGATATTCCGTTCTGCGTAGCTGGCGGCATTAAATCCGTCGACGATGCGGCGCGCATTCTCTCCTTCGGGGCGGACAAAATCTCCATCAACTCCCCGGCGCTGGCCGAACCGGAGCTTATCACCCGTCTGGCGGACCGCTTCGGCGTGCAGTGCATCGTGGTGGGCATTGATACCTGGTATGACGCCGACACCGGCAAATATCATGTAAATCAGTATACCGGAGATGAAAGCCGTACCCGCGTCACGCACTGGGAAACACTGGACTGGGTGCAGGAGGTCCAAAAACGAGGCGCGGGCGAAATCGTCCTGAACATGATGAACCAGGACGGCGTACGTAACGGTTATGACCTGGAGCAACTGAAAAAAGTGCGTGATGTTTGCCACGTCCCGCTGATTGCCTCCGGCGGTGCGGGCACCATGGAACACTTTCTCGAAGCTTTCCGGGATGCCGACGTTGACGGCGCGCTTGCCGCCTCCGTCTTTCACAAGCAAATTATCAATATTGGCGAATTAAAAGCGTACCTGGCAACACAGGGCGTGGAGATCAGGATATGTTAACGAAACAACAATGCCGCGAGCTGGACTGGGAAAAAACCGACGGACTGATGCCAGTCATCGTGCAGCATGCGGTTTCCGGTGAAGTATTGATGCTGGGGTATATGAACCCGGAGGCGCTGGATAAAACGCTCGAAAGCGGCAAAGTGACCTTTTTCTCACGGACCAAGCAGCGCCTGTGGACCAAAGGAGAGACCTCCGGTCACTTCCTGAATGTGGTGAGCATTGCGCCTGACTGCGACAACGACACCCTGCTGGTGCTGGTTAACCCGATTGGCCCAACCTGCCATAAAGGCACCTCAAGCTGCTTTGGTGACGCAAGCCACCAGTGGCTGTTCCTGTATCAGCTTGAGCAATTGCTTGCCGAACGTAAAACCGCTGACCCAGCCAGCTCCTACACCGCGAAACTGTATGCCAGCGGCACCAAACGCATCGCACAGAAAGTGGGCGAAGAAGGCGTAGAAACCGCGCTGGCTGCGACCGTTAACGACCGTTTTGAGCTGACAAATGAAGCTTCTGATCTGATGTATCACCTGCTGGTGCTGCTGCAAGACCAGGACCTCGACCTGACGACGGTGATTGAGAATTTACGTAAGCGTCATCAGTAAGTTGCTGATGTAAAAAAACCGGGCTGAGCCCGGTTTTTTGTTGTCAGGTTCAAACTTACTCAGCTTTGGCTTTGTAACCGCGCAGAGCATTTCGCCCCAGCACTACGCCTGCACCAATCATCCCACCGAGCAGAACCGCCAGCACGAGGGTAATCGCTTTTTTCGGGCTGTCACGACGAATCGGTAACGTTGGTTTCATCACATAGCGGTAGGCGTGTAACTCAGCCCCTTCAAGCTTAAGACTTTCAATATCCAACAGCTTTTGCTTGGTCTGGAAGTAGTTATCAGACAATATCAAAGGACGTGTAGATTCGTGCTCAATCATGGACTTCAGGGCATCACTACCCAACAGGAACATACTGTCCTGCGTCACATCCTGCGTCTGCTGAATTTGCGGCTTAGTCACCCCGGCCTGCTCTGCATAACGCAGCGCTTCCTGAATTTGCTTAATTCGTAGATCTTTTTGCTCCTGCGCGACCACTTCCTGAGTTTTCAGAGAGTCTTGCAACGTGGTGGTTTGCAACTTGATATTATCAACCAGGTCAAGCTCCAGCTCTTTAGCAACTTTTTCATCTGTTTGTTGAATGTATTCGGCGAGCTGACGCTGAGCGTCTTCAGGTGAGCTACCCACATAAGAAACCGCTAACGGCAGCGGTTGACCTTTCACAGACTGTTCAATTAACAGTTTCTGCGGTTCTTCCTGATTATCAAGCGTTTCAGCCAATGCAGAGAAAGAGGTACTGAAACGACCAACCACGTTTGTCTGCAGTTCAGTAACCTTGGGCGCACTGGCACCATACAAAACATTGAGGGCGTTGTTATATGTGGCGATCTGACCAACATCCGGTTGAGTAATAATGGCTGTTGAGGTCCATTTCTCCTTAGCAACTGCCAGATAGCCCACAGCAAGCACTATGGCAATAACAATTGCGGTAACGATTGTTACCTTCCCACGCCATAACTGTACCAGTAAATCAATCAGATCAATCTGTTCCGGATCGTGACTGCGCCCGGACATGTTGTTATCACTTACAGACATAGAAACCCTAGATAAGGAAAGACTTAAACTGGGATTAGTTTAGCTATAAATTGCGGCAATGCCATAGGATTAATGATAAAAAAATCAAATTGTTTCAGGGATTTTGATTGGTATTTCAAACACTACTGGAATACGATACGTTTTAAAAAGTGTACTGATGCAGACACGCAATGGACCGTAGAGACGCGCACGCCCACGGCCAGCATGCGCCCTATCACGTCGACAATATCGGCAATAGTTAACCGGTTGAGCTAATGGACTATATCCAGGCTCTGGAAGATGCACTGAGTATTGAAGCGAAGAAAAATATGCTACCGCTACCGCCAGGTGATGTGCTGGAAACCAGCGCGGACACTAAAGCACTGTATGAGGTAATTGGTTTTAAACCTGAAACCACGGTAAAAGATGGGGTGAAGAACTTTGTTGACTGGTACCGTGATTTCTACAAAGTTTGATTACTGGCCTGATTAAAATAAAAAAGGCCTTATATTAAGGCCTTTTTTATGGAGACGAGATTAATCACTACCAAACAAATCGCGGGTATAAACTTTATCGGCAACATCAGCTAATTCTGACACCATGCGGTTAGAAATAATAATATCTGCTTCATTTTTGAACACATTAAGATCACGCACTACCCGAGAGTGGAAAAATTCGTCCTCTTCCACGACGGGTTCGTAAATAATCACAGGCACGCCCTTTGCCTTAATGCGCTTCATGATGCCCTGAATGGATGATGCACGGAAATTATCGGAACCGCTTTTCATAATTAAACGGTATACGCCAACTACTTTAGGTTGACGGGCAAGAATAGAGTCTGCAATGAAGTCCTTACGCGTACGGTTAGCATCAACGATTGCGCCAATAATGTTATTCGGCACAGATGCATAATTCGCCAACAG
>NZ_JAOWHE010000088.1:41028-43430 GCF_030332765.1 Citrobacter sp. Cpo071
TGTTAGCGAACAACTTGATGGCTTCGGCTTCAGTCGAGTCGGTAAATAAGGTCGGGATATCTTTCTTCACCGCACCTTCCAGCAGCAACCCGGCAAAGCGCTCGGCACGTTCAGAACGTTCACCAATAACGATACGAGACGGGTGCAGGTTGTCGTATAGAGCTTTACCCTCACGCAGGAATTCAGGGGAGAAGATGATATTATCTGTTCTATATTTTTGACGCATTGATTGAGTAAAACCGACAGGAACTGTCGATTTTATTATCATTAAGGCATCTGGATTTATTTCAATAACATCCTGTATGACTGACTCGACACTGCTAGTATCAAAGTAATTAGTTTTAGGATCGTAGTCTGTTGGGGTTGCAATAATGACAAACTCTGCACTCTGATAAGCGTAGTATTTATCTAGTGTAGCTTCGAATTTTATATCTTTTGATTGCAGATACTGTTCAATTTCTTGATCAACTATCGGAGACATCCGATTATTTAGCATCTCGACACGTGAGGGAACAATGTCCAGAGCAATGACCTTATGTTGTTGGGCGATAAGAAGACTATTTGACAGACCAACATACCCAGTACCAGAAATGGCGATTTTCATTTCATGCTCTCAGTATTATCTTAATATTTAATCATGATGCCGTACATCTTGATAAGAGGATAATGTTTTAACTTTTTTTTGAATATCATGTCAACGAAGGTTAAAACAATTAAGATTTTCTTTATCAGATTACGCCATGAATATTAAGAAAAGATTAAGCAATCAACTTAAATCAATAGAATTCGATGACTAGTCCTGATATAGGTTGACAGGTTTTTGTCTGTCAAGCGCCTTATGAACATCATCGGGCGTTTGTATTTCAGGGCCAGATGCCGCCCTTCATGGTTATAAATTGCCACGGACTCTTTTACCATCATCCGGGCCTGTGCAAGATCCACCGGGCGCGAGAGTAAAAACTTATTTTTCAGTATCCCGCTTATTCGCTCAGCCAGCGCATTCTGGTAGCAGTCGTAACCATCGGTCATTGAACAGGTTATTCCGTTTCACTCATGAACTGACTGATAAAGTACCGAACAGTATTGCAGTCCTCTGTCAGAGTGATGCACCAGAGGACCTGTCGTTTTTCTCCGCCTCAGCGCCTGTCTGAACGCTTTTACCACCTTTTCTGTCTGCAGGTTTTCTTCGAAATGGTAACCCACGATTTTTCTGGAGCAGGTATCGTTGACCAGACTCAGATAGGCCGTGCCGCTGCGTAGTGGAAGGTAAGTTATATCAGCGACCCAGACCTGCTCTGGCTCAAGGGTGGACCTGGTCAGGGCCAGGTTTCAGCAGATTAGGATGCCGGAAAAAGCGATGATGGCTGTTAGTGGTTTTGTGATATGCGCGTTTAACGGGGGACCAGGAGCCGGTATTCACCCAGCAGGTTAAACAGGCGGTCCCGCTCTATAGCCAGTGTTTTACCGGCCTGGGTGTTCAGCAGATAGTGCAGTTTACGCGTACCGATTCGCGGCTGACGGCACCGGGTACGGGCAAAAAAATCAAGAAACTGAGCATGATGCACCTACCGTTTATTACATCTTGTGTTGTACTGGTACCGCGCCTGTCTGCTCTGCCCCAGGAACTGACATGCACACGTAACTGTTATTTTTGGCGCCTGACTTTGCGTGAGGACTTACCGGGCCGCATTTTTACAACACTCGCCCCGTAATCATTTTTCAGGACGTTGATAACGGACTCAACAAACTCAGCATTCTGGTTTGCCAGCTCAAGCTGTTCTTCAAGTTTCCTGATTCTTTGCTCGGGGTAAGTGGGATAGTTGTCTGAGCCACAGGCAATTTCCTCTTCACCGGGTCAGAATGTCCGGAACTCCAGTCAAGTCGGCCATATTTACGCAGCCAGACAAGTACGGTGGAGCGCCCCTGAATGCCATATCGCTGCTGGGCCTGCTTGTAGGTCATCTCGCCTTTTTCAGCCTGCCCGACAACAGCTATTTTAAAGGATAGAGAATAATCACGTTGGATGCGTTTGAACTCAGTCATCATCACGTTCTCCGGATTTAAGTCAGAAACGGGTCAAGATGAGATTAATCACTACCAAACGAATCACAGGTATATACTTTATCGGCAACATCAGCTAATTCTGACACCATGGAGTTAGAAATAATGATATTTGCTTCATTTTTGAACGTATTAAGATCACGCACTACCCGAGAGTGGAAAAATTCGTCCTCTTCCACGACGGGTTCATAAATAATCACGGGCACGAACTTTGCCTTTACGCCAACTACTTTAGGTTGACGGGCAAGAATAGAGTCTGCTATGAAGTCCTTACGCGTACGGTTAGCATCAACGATTGCGCCAATAATGTTATTCGGCACAGATGCATAATTCGCCAACAG
>NZ_JAOWHE010000088.1:43510-48447 GCF_030332765.1 Citrobacter sp. Cpo071
TGTTAGCGAACAACTTGATGGCTTCGGCTTCAGTCGAGTCGGTAAATAAGGTCGGGATATCTTTCTTCACCGCACCTTCCTGCAGCAACCCGGCAAAGTGCTCGGCACATTCGGAACGTTCACCAATAACGATACGAGACGGGTGCAGGTTGTCGTATAGAACACTACCTTCACGCAAGAAGTCCGGCGAGAAGAAAATATTGTCGATGCCCAACTGTTCTTTAATGGAGTTAGTAAAGCCAACCGGAATCGTTGATTTAATTACCATCACCGCATTTGGGTTGATTTCGACCACATAGCGGATCACTGACTCGACGCTCGAGGTGTTAAAGTAGTTAGTTTTCGGATCGTAATCAGTCGGTGCCGCGATGATGACATAATCAGCATTTTGGTATGCTTTCTCTTTATCAAGAGTAGCTTCAAAATTAATATTCTTTGTTAGCAGAATCTCGATATCTACTATCGGTGATATTCTCTCATTAATTTTCTTCACTCGTGAGGGTACAATATCCAATACAACAACCTGATACTGCTGCGCTGTGAGAAGTGGATTTGATAGAGCAAATATCCAGTACCTTAAACGGTGATTTTCATTTCTTACCCTCAGAGTTAAAAATCACATGTAACTATGCGTTAACATGCCCAATAGGTATTAAACACTATATACCATTGGATACATTGCCAATATGCGCGGACCTAAATAAAAGACTGACCTTACAAAAAACAGATTATGCCAAATATACTTACAGCATTTCATCCATCTCAAATAAATTAGTAAAAAAATTGCACAGCTAAATTTCGATGGAATATTATTAAAGCAACCCCTTCACGAAATCATAAATTCGACACTTACGGAAAAAGGCACATCAAACCGATACTATGACAATGGCAAAGTACGTAAATGTATAAAGGCGTGCTTTGTTCATAAAAAATTAAATACCCCACTTAGTTAGCTTTAGATATATAAACCTCAGCAACTCCTGTAATAATTTACTTTCTGTCCACTCGACAAATAGTTTCAAATCCTACGACCGTCTTGTCAAAATCAATATTTTTAACAGTAACTGTGACTGTACCTCCAATATAAACAGGATATTTGAAATTTAATGTCGGAGATACATATAGACATCCGTATCCTGGTAGCTAGGTACCAAAAATGACTGAAAAAAACTAGAGGATATCATTCCATGGACAATTCTTTTTCTATATATTGACTGCTGAGCATATGTATCGCTGACATGTATAGGATTATGACCACCAAAAATACACGCATACGATTTTATATCTGCATCAGTTATGGTCTGATTTTAGCTAGCAAACATACCCGCAGATATTGCTTTTAGTGACATAGAATCTTGATTTCCATTATTTCATACCAAGCTTAATCAACTCCCGAGCAGGGTTACCGCAGACAGTAATCCCAGACTTAACGCTCTTTGTAACAATCGCCCCCATGCCAATAACTGCACCTGTTTCGATCACAACTGGACAACGTGGCGTGCCTTGTTTTATAACCGCACCAGAACCAACGTATACATGGTCTTCAATAATTACATTTCCATTACATTTAGCACCGGGTGCAAATGTAACATAATTACCAATTATGCAGTCATGAGCCACATAAGAATAAATGTTAGCATGGAAAAACTCACCGATAGTTGTATTAGCAGAAACAGTTACAAAAGGTGATAAAATTGCACTATTATGTATTTGAGCCGTATCATAAACAACCGTATTAGGATGCCTTATTGTTATTGGCTCAACACCATTACACAACATAACCTCCGCCGCTTTTTTCCTTATTTTATCGTCAGCAATAGCTACGTTAAAATATTTGTCTTTATGTGGGGAATTAATAAAATCTTCGGTCGACACTACTGAAAAACCATTAACAGTGGTTCCACTCAGATTATCATCGACAAAAACAACCTCTCCTGCTAGACCACTCACCCTAACTTGTTCTCTAAGAATAGGTATAACTTCTCGACCATAACTTCCTGCACCTAAAATTGCGAATCTTTTCATAAATCATCCACCGTTGTTTATACCAAAAGTAATGCCTGATAATTTTTTGATACATTTAGCATTACAATCACTTCACAAATTTAAAATAAAAAGCAATTAAAAAATTCATTGATAGCTAAAAATCAATAAATTTTCGTCATCTAGAATAAAAAACAAATAACAAATAAACTTAATTCGAAGTAATATGACTTTCGTAAAAGCCCAGTAATCTCCTGGGCTTAAAATAACAAAGGTGTCAGTCCAACCACTCGGTGTGGAATACACCTTCTTTATCAGTGCGTTTATACGTGTGCGCACCGAAGTAGTCACGCTGGGCCTGGATCAGGTTAGCCGGCAGTACCGCAGAACGGTAGCTGTCGTAGTAGGCTACAGCTGCAGAGAAGGTCGGTACCGGAATACCGTTCTGCACAGCATAAGCCACTACATCACGCAGCGCTTGCTGATATTCGTCAGCGATATTTTTAAAGTACGGAGCCAACAGCAGATTCGCGATACCTTTATTTTCAGCATAAGCGTCAGTGATTTTCTGCAGGAACTGCGCACGAATGATGCAGCCCGCGCGGAAGATCTTCGCGATTTCACCGTAGTTCAGATCCCAATTATATTCGTCAGACGCGGCACGCAGTTGAGAGAAGCCCTGCGCGTAGGAGACGATTTTACCCAGGTACAGTGCGCGACGAATTTTCTCAACGAACTCGGCTTTATCGCCAGCCAGTTTAGCCTGTGGGCCAGACAGCAATTTAGATGCCGCAACGCGCTGGTCTTTCAGAGAAGAGATATAGCGAGCGAATACAGATTCGGTTATCAGCGACAGCGGTTCGCCCAGATCCAGAGAGCTCTGGCTGGTCCATTTACCGGTGCCTTTGTTCGCCGCTTCGTCCAGGATCACGTCAACAAGGTACTTACCGTCTTCATCTTTTTTGGTGAAGATGTCTTTAGTGATGTCGATCAGGTAGCTGCTCAGCTCGCCTTCATTCCACTCGGTGAAGGTGGTTGCCAGCTCTTCGTTAGACAGATTCAGGCCGCCTTTCAGCAGGGAATAGGCTTCTGCAATCAGCTGCATATCGCCATATTCGATACCGTTGTGAACCATCTTCACGTAATGACCTGCGCCGTCAGAGCCAATATAGGTCACGCACGGCTCGCCATCTTCGGCAACAGCGGCAATCTTGGTCAGGATAGGCGCAACCAGTTCATACGCTTCTTTCTGGCCACCAGGCATGATAGATGGGCCTTTCAGGGCGCCCTCTTCACCGCCGGAAACACCGGTACCGATGAAGTTAAAACCTTCTGCGGACAGTTCACGGTTACGACGGATAGTGTCCTGGAAGAAGGTGTTACCACCATCAATGATGATGTCGCCTTTATCCAGATACGGCTTCAGGGAATCGATAGCAGCATCAGTTCCCGCCCCTGCTTTTACCATTAACAGGATACGACGTGGGGTTTCAAGAGACTCGACGAACTCTTTCACCGTGTAATAAGGAACCAGTTTCTTACCCGGGTTCTCGGCAACAACTTCTTCAGTTTTCTCGCGAGAGCGGTTGAAGATGGAGACGGTATAACCACGGCTTTCGATGTTGAGCGCCAGGTTGCGCCCCATCACAGCCATACCGACGACGCCGATCTGTTGCTTGGACATTACATACTCCTGTCAGGTGTGGTCACCGCGCAAGGTATGCGCGGCTTAAATGTATTCCAGATGTTAACTCAGTAATAGGATGAATGAATAGCTTTTGCTGATCTATGTCACACCAATTGCCTAATTCTCTCTAAGCAGTAACTCAGCAGTGCACCTACAGCACACTTATCTACTTCCTGAGCAGATCCAGAATTAGTTTCGTTTTTTCTTCCATCAATGGAATATCTCTGCGCGATTCCACGTTCAGGCGCACCACCGGTTCGGTATTGGAAGAGCGTAAATTGAAGCGCCAGTCGACAAACGACATGCTGATACCGTCCGTTCTGTCCACCGACAACGCCTCACGGGAAAAATGCTGCTCCACGCGCGCAATCGCTGCCGTCGGCTCTGCCAGCGTACTGTTTATTTCACCACTCGCCGGGTAGGCCACCATCCGGTCGCGGACCAGTTGGCCCAGCGACTGCCCTTTCAGACACAGCAGCTCCGCCACCAGCAGCCACGGGATCATTCCGCTGTCGCAATAGGCAAAATCGCGGAAATAGTGGTGCGCGCTCATTTCGCCACCATAAATGGCATCTTCGTGGCGCATCCGCTCTTTGATAAACGCGTGCCCGGTTTTTGACATCACCGGTTTACCGCCTGCCGCCGTCACCACATCCACGGTGTTCCAGGACAGGCGTGGGTCGTGGATAATTTTTGCACCCGGATTCTTCTCCAGAAACGCTTCCGCCAGCAGGCCGACAATGTAGTAGCCCTCAATGAACTGACCTTTTTCATCGAACAGGAAGCAGCGGTCAAAATCACCGTCGAATGCAATCCCCATATCCGCGCCGTGTTCAATCACTGCATGGCGCGTGTCGGCCCGGCATTCCGGCAGCAGAGGATTGGGAATACCGTTGGGGAAGTTGCCATCCGGCGTGTTGTGAATTTTGATGAACTCGACCGGCACACCCAGCGCCTTAAAACGGGCTTCAATGGCGTCAACCACCGGACCTGCCGCGCCGTTGCCGGAATTGAGCACCAGCTTCATCGGTTTCAGTTTGGCGGGATTGATGTAACCCAGCAGGTGGTCAATGTAGGCATCACGGGCAGTAATGCGCTGGTAGCGGCCACGTTTTGTCTCATCAACCGTCGGGAAATCATTGGCTTCCGCCAGGCGCTGCACGTCGCGCAGACCGGTATCACCGCTGATAGGCCGTGCCCCTTCCCGCACCAGCTTCATGCCGTTGTAATCCATCGGATTATGGCTGGCGGTCACTTCAATACCGCC
>NZ_JAOWHE010000005.1:0-240 GCF_030332765.1 Citrobacter sp. Cpo071
AACTCCGGCAGGAAGGCAGCGAGGATGGCGCTGGCGTGGTGCTCCCACCAGTACTGGTGAACATGCTTGACCGCCTGGAAAGTGAGCTGCGCACCGGGGTTATCAGCGACGAGAACCGGCAGTGGCTGGCCGGGTGCGGCCTGACGCCGGAACAGATGGTGGCGCAGATGGAGCCGTTGCCGGTCCCGGAAAGGACGCTGCATCTGTACCACTGCGACCACCGGGGCCTGCCGCTGGCGC
>NZ_JAOWHE010000006.1:0-359 GCF_030332765.1 Citrobacter sp. Cpo071
AGGCTGTCGGTGATGGTGACGGCGTTTTTCCCGTATTCATAGCGGTAGCTTAAGCCTGCCGGATTATGCTGCTCCACCACCCGGCCCGCTGCATCGTAGCGGTAGGTGGTCTGCGGGCGTCCGGCGTACTGGTGTGCCACCATCCTGCCGGGGTTGTCGGCGGCATAGTCAAAACGGCGCACCTGCACTCCACCCCGGTCATACACCGCCGCCAGCTCCCCGCGCGGGGAATAGTCATAGCGCACCAGCGGGGATGTCGGCAGGTTGTCGGGGTATTCCGGGTCGTGCGTCAGCCAGACGGCACCGAGGCGGACCCCGACATCCTGGCCGTAGCGGGTGACGGGCAGTGTGTTCATCTG
>NZ_JAOWHE010000007.1:0-814 GCF_030332765.1 Citrobacter sp. Cpo071
CGGGAAGCTTTCCCGAAACAAATCTCCCTCGGTGGGAAAAACGTGGCGTGGGCGCAGTCTGAAATCACCGCATGGATGGCAGATCGCATTGCCGAACGTAACCGGGGCTATGACTCATGATGATGATCGTTCAGCAAACAGCCCCTTTTTCTGGCTTGCTTCTTTTCGCCGTTTCCAGGTATAGTTTTCCCGCTGTCGCAAAATCGGCAGCCGGGCGTGAGAACCCGAGTTTAACTGTGGCGACACCGGACGCGCCATGCGTCTTTTTTTGTGTCTATGCTTTTGCACACCCATTTATCGGGCAACGGTTCTTTGTCTGTTGCGCCGTCAAAATAATGGTGGCTCAGGCGGGGCAGCTTTCGGGCTGGCCGGTTTCCATAGTTGCCGGTTTCTCACCCCCGTCTGGGCTACCACCATTGCGTGAGAACTTCGGTGGTAGCTGTAATCAGCTAACTATGGAGGTTGCCGCTATGGCTACGACCCTCACCCCATCACACCCGCAGTTTGTCTTTGTGTTTGCCGCTGTTCGTCGCGCAGACCGTACCCCCCGTATTTGTATGCTTCGCACCGTTGCCGGTGATGAGCACGCCGCACGCCTTTCTCTCGTTCGCGATTACGTCCTCTCGTTTGCTGGCCGTCTGCCGGTTGCGGAGGTGCGCGCATGAGACACCCCACCATTACTGCCCGTGACCTCGAATGTCTGGAGCATATGCGCAATGTCGGCCAGCTCGTTGGCGACCTGATGCAGGTGCAGGACTGCGCCACCGTTCGTCGTGACCCTGCGCAGCAGTTACAGCTCACCTCCGTGATTTAC